>UCCS01000037.1 GCA_900470965.1 Hyphomicrobiales bacterium | reverse complement strand
TAGAGCGCCGTGCGTCCATTCGGACGCACAAAGGACGCTCTAACTCTTTGAATCTACGCATCAGGCTTTCCGGTCAGATGCTGTAATCATCCTTCCAGAAATCCGGGACATCATAGGTCACGTATTCCCGGATGATGTGCTGTAGCGTCTGGACGTCGATCTCATCTTTGCCAATGCGGAAATCGACGCCGTAATCGGGGAATTCCTGGAAATAGTTACCAGATATATCGGTCGAGACGACACCGATCGGGCCGGTATAGCCGATGCCCCTGAGTTCAGGTACGGTCTCGCGAAAATCCGCATTCGGCAACAGGCGGTTGTCGAGAAGGATGAGATCGAAGCGAGCGGCCTTTATCTTGTCCAACGCATCGCCGATCGATTGAGAATATTCGACATCGACACGCGGTTCGGACAGATCGGCGATCTTCTTTTTGAGCGAACGGAATTCGATAAACTCGTCATCGACGAATAATACCTTTACCGCATTCCTGCGCGTTGCTTCCGCACTCATCGTTTCAGCTTTCCCCGAAATGAAACCAACTCACGAAACCAGACCGTTTCGCAACGCGATCGCCACCATATGAACGCGGTTGACGGCATCGAGCTTCCGGACGGCGGCGGTAATATGGGAATTGACCGTATGTTCCGAAAGACCGAGGATTATGGCGATCTCCGCAGAGGTCTTGCCTTCGCTCGTCCATTTGACGATTTCGGTTTCGCGCTGCGTGAGCCGACCGGATATTTCCTGCGTCAGGATTTCCTCATACAGCTTGTCGAAGATGCGCATGGCATCGAGCAGAATATCCGCCACCTCGCCCTGGTCCGGCTCCGGACGCTGGCCGGCGAGCACCAGGCAGTAGCGACGTCCTTCCGGCGTAAACAGTGGAATGAAAAGGAATGTGTTGCCGCTGAACTCATTGAAGACGAGGTCTGGCGGGTAGCCTTCTATCGCCGCACTCTTTCCATGCACCGGCGTCGTCAAAAACTGCGCCGTCCGCGCCTTGGCAGTTCCGAGCGCTTCCTTGAGAGTTTTGACAAAGAGGCTCATGCGTCGTTCGGCGACATTGGTGATGACGACATCGCGTTCGCCGAAAGGAGTTGCAGCCTCCGAGATGCGCGCCAGGGTAAAATTGTCGAAATTGTAATGCTGTGCGGCCGCCTTCAGCAGGCGAAAAAAATCCGTGCGATTGATAGCCCGGCTAAGTTCCGGACCGGCATGAAAGGGAACTGCGGCAGCACTGGTCATTCCCACCATTCCTCCTCCCCAATTCTCATTCCGACGATCCCGAAATCTTGGGATATACGTCTTAAGCGCGAACAGCTACAAAAATTGCGAGATAGTTGATGATCGATAACGAAATGGGGACTTTCGATATCGCAGGCAGAGACATCTCAACTACAGGTGATGCGTAGGACAGTTTACTCGAATAGTAGCTCTTACCTAGGTATCCCAATCTCTCCGTATTCAACATCCATGGATGCGGAAGACAGTGCCAGAAGTAAGCGCGGGAGAGCCGGTCGGGCCATCAGCTAAGGGGTTGGCTGACGTTCGTGGCGGCGAACAGGGATCGGGCGGCTCTCTCAGTGCTTTTTGGTTTTCTTCTCTTCGGGTGCAGTTTGAAATGCACTGCCAGGCTTGTCAATTGTGCTTTCTTGCAGGCGTCGCGCACTTTTTGCATGCAAATAAATTGCGCTTTCTGCAATCACCGATTGCCGATGATCCTAGTAAAGTCCAGCGGCTTCTCAAGGTAGAAATCGGCACCGGCGGCAAGTGCCCGTTCTCGGTCCTCCACCGCATCCGAACCGCTGCACACGCCGAGCTGCATGGTGGAAAAGCGATCATCCTGTCGCAGCCGCGCGATCAGCCCGCTGCCGCTGTCGAGAGGCATGTAGAGATCGGCGATCAGTATATCCGGCACGCCTTCGCCTCTTTCCAGACGCTCCTCAAGCGCCTCGAATGCAGCCTGTGCGGTGGAAAAGCAGAATAGATCAACATCCGCCTGTTGTTTCTTTCGGATATAGTCGAGATAGAAGAGATCATCCCTGCTATCGTCGACGTAAAACAAGATCGACATCTGGCACCACAATCCGGATATTGTTTCTGATGTTCTGCACTGTCCTTCACTGAGACATTAACGCCACTTCACTAAAATTCGATATCGACCTTTAGAGATTTACTGTCGAAAAAGCATGTTTTGCGCAACAATCTGCCTATTGAGTATTCGGCGATTTCGGAAAAGATGGCTCGCCAACAAGGACATGGCGGAGAGGTGATGCAGGTACGGGATGCTGCTACATCAGGACGAGACGGGGCGGAAAGCGGTCGCTACCGCATGGTCGCGCTCGTCATCGGCTACCTGCTGGTCCTGCTTGGTCTGACGGCGCTGACCGGATGGCTGCTGGAGGTCGAAATCATCATCTCGATCGTGCCCCGCTTTCCGTCCATGGCATTCAATACCGCCATCTGCTTCGTGCTGTCGGGTATCGGGCTTGCCACGTCGATGGAGACAGGCAAGCCTAACCGCATCGTGCCCGTCATTACTTGCGGCCTTGCCGCCCTGCTTTCCGCGGTGCGCCTGACAGAGATCATCACGCTCGGCCGCACGATACATAATGTCGATGTGTTCCTGACGCAGTTTTTCATCTCTCCAACCTTTGTCGAACAGATCGGCGGCGGCATGGGGCCGAACACAGCGCTGATCTTCCTGATCACCAATCTTTCCATTCCCTTTGCGCTCTATGGGAAGGAGCCGCGCGGCCAGCTTGTACAGGAACTCACCAGCTATATCGCGATCACACTCGGCATGATCGCACTTGCCGGATACGTCACAGATGCCGAACAGGGATATCGCTGGGGTCCCTATGCCGCGATGGCCTTGCCTACGGCTATCGGTCTGGTGGCTTTCGGTTGCGGGCTTCTCGCCAGATCCTGGTGGATGTTGCCAACCAACAGGGCACAGATCCCCCTCTGGATACCGGCATCGATCTGTTTTACCGGCCTCATCGTCGATCTCTATACGCCGCTTGGCGTGGCAAACGGTATTCTCTATGTCCCGCTCGTGCTGACGGCGCTCTGGTTCGGTAATCGCAACGCGCCGATGTTATTCGCCTTCGTCTGCACTGTTCTGATCCTGCTTGGCTTTTTCGCCGTCAACCATGCTGAGAATGATTACTGGCGGGAAGCCACCAATCGCTCGATCACGGCAGCAACGCTCTGGCTGATTGCCATTTTCGTCTTCTATTTCATGCGCAACAGCCAGCATCTGGAAACCGAGCGCATCCGCTTCAGCGCGCTGGTGCGCAATACGCCTGACGCCGTGATCTCCATCGACGACGTGGGGCGGATCATGAGCTTCAATCCAGCCGCCGAGACCATGTTCGGTTACACGCCGCAGGAAGTGATCGGCAACAATATCAAGATGCTGATGCCGGAGCCCTATCATTCCGAACATGACGCCTATCTCGGCAATTACCGGCGCACCGGTGAGGAACGCATCATCGGCACGACGCGCATGGTCTCCGGCCGGCGCAAGAACGGCGTGGTCTTCCCAATCGACCTCTCGGTCAGCGCTGTCGTCGGCGGCTCGGGCAAGACCTTCGTCGGCATCGTGCGCGATATCAGCGAGCGCATGCGGCAGGAGGAGCGGATGAAGACGACGCTTGCGCAGCTCGAGGCATATACGGCCGATCTCGAACGCTCCAACCACGATCTCGATGAGTTCGCCTATATCGCCTCGCATGATCTCAAGGAACCGCTGCGCGGCCTGCACAATCATTCGCGTTTCCTGCTGGAAGATTATGAGGAGAAGCTCGACGAAGACGGCGTGCGCCGGCTTAACCGGCTTGTCCGGCTCAGTCAGCGCATGGAAAAGCTCGTCAACGATCTTCTCTATTTCTCGCGCATCGGTCGCCAGCAGCTCGCGGTCAAAAGAACCGATATCGGTTCGATCATCCGCGACGTCGTCGCCACCATGGAGCTTTTTCTGGAGGAGCGGCATGCGAAGGTCGTCATCGACGGGATGCTGCCGGAGGTCGTCTGCGATGCCCCGCGGCTAACCGAGGTATTCCGCAACCTCGTCACCAATGCCATCAAATATAACGACAAACCCGTGCCGCTCATCAGCGTCGGCTATCTGGAACGCTATGCCGGCAAGGACGGGACGACGGCCCGCAACGTCTTCTACGTGAAGGACAACGGCAAGGGCATACCCCAAGAATTCCACGAGGATATTTTCCGCATTTTCAAACGGCTTGAAAAATCGCAG
This sequence comes from Hyphomicrobiales bacterium, assembly GCA_900470965.1. Taxonomy (GTDB): domain Bacteria; phylum Pseudomonadota; class Alphaproteobacteria; order Rhizobiales; family Rhizobiaceae; genus Rhizobium. Next base: position 14,455 of record UCCS01000037.1, on the reverse strand, counting down.
GATTCCGAGGACGGCACCGGCGCAGGGCTCACCTTCGTGCGCAAGATCATTGGGCGTCACAATGGTGAGATATGGCTGGAGTCGGACGTCGGAATCGGCACGACATTTTACTTTACTTTGGGAAGGAAGCGCGAGGGCCAGAATGCTGCAGCGTGACACGCAACCGATCCTCATCGTCGAGGACAGCGAAGACGATTTCGAAGCAACGATGCGGGCCTTCAAGCGCACCAATCTGCGCAACCCCATCCGCTGGGCAGCCTCCGGTCAGGAAGCGCTCGACGTGCTCGCCACCATGGCGCCGAAGCCCGGCCTCATCCTGCTCGACCTCAATATGCCGGGTCTCGACGGGCGCAAGACACTTGAGGCGATCAAGTCCAATGCGCATTGGCGCAAGATCCCGGTCGTGATCCTCACGACATCGGACGACGAGCGCGACATCGAGGGCTGCTATGCGCTCGGCGCCAACACTTATGTACAGAAACCGGTCGATCTTGACGGACTGTTCGCCGCTATCCAGCGGCTCAAGGAATACTGGTTCGAAATCGCAATCCTGCCCCTAGAGGACTGACGTTTGGCGGAAGACTGCTGCGTTCTCATCATCGATGACAATATAGACGACCGGGAAGTCTATCGCCGCATGCTGGCGCGGGTCTCCGGCACGAACTATACCGTGATCGAGGCCGAGAGCGGCGACGAGGGTCTCGCCCTCAACAGCCAGAGGCACCCTCACTGTATTTTGCTCGACTATTCGCTTCCCGGCCGCGACGGCCTTGGCGTGCTCTCGGAAATCCTCGCCCAAGATGCGGCCGCGAATGTGGTGATGCTGACCGGCCAGGGCAACGAAACCGTCGCAGTTGAAGTGATGAAAAGCGGTGCGCGCGACTATCTCACCAAGGATGCGCTATCGCCCGAGACGCTGCATCGCTGCATCCAGAATGCCGTGATGCATGGTGTACTGGAAGCAAAGCTTGAGCAGAAGCGGCAGTCGCTCGAAATCTTCACCCGCGCCATGGCGCATGATCTCAAAGAGCCGCTGCGAACGATCAAATCTTTTAGCCGCATTCTGCACGGCTCGGCCGAACTGCCGGCCGAGGACCGCGAACTTCTCGATTATATCCTCAGCGCCGCCGATCACATGGAAGACCTGATCGTCAAGGTCTCAGGCTTCACGAAGCTGGAGGTCTCGAGCGAGCTCGAGCTCAAGCCGATCTCGCTGTCGGCCGTGCTCGATCAGGTGGAGCACAATCTGCATCAGCAGATCGAAAGCCGGCAGGCGATCATCATCCGCGGTCGGCTGCCGGAGGTGATGGGCGACGCGACGCTGCTGATCCAGCTTTTACAGAACCTCGTCTCCAATGCGATCCGCTATTGTGAAGATACCGTTCCGGAAGTGCGCGTTTCGGCCATAGCAGACAGGGGGATATGCCGCCTGACGGTCGGTGACAACGGGCCCGGAATCGACCCTAATCATCGTGAGCTGATCTTCCAACCCTTCAAGCGCCTCGTCGGCCGCGGCATCGAAGGCACAGGGCTCGGGCTTGCCATATGCCGTCGCATCGCGCAGCTGCATGGCGGATCGATCTGGTGCGAGGCGAAGACCGGCAGGGGTGCGACCTTCCTGCTCGAAGTACCGCTCGCGAAGATATCAGGCGATCAGCCGGTCACCAGCGAACAGCCACAGGCGGCAAAAGCATCCGACCATACGAGCGAAAGCCGCGGCAGGCTCGCCGAAGTGCTGCTGGTGGAAGACAGCCCGGCCGATATCCAGCTTCTGAAGATCAAGTTGATGCGGCGCGAGAAGGTAAACTTCAACCTGCATGTGGCGACCAACGGCCGCGAGGCGATGCGGCTTCTGGAGCAGCGCGCCGGCGTTCCCGGCGAGCCGCAGATCGATCTGATGCTGCTCGATATCAACATGCCGATCATGGATGGTTTCGAAGTGCTGAACGCGCTCTCAGCCGATCATCGGTTGAATAGGATTCCGGTCTGTGTGCTCAGCACGTCAAGCGACGAAAGCGACATGCAACGGGCAAAAGACCTCGGCGCGCTCGCCTATATGATCAAGCCGCCGACGCTGCAACAACTCGAAGAAGCATTGGAGGAAGTCGACACGCTGGAGCTCCTGCCGCGTGGTGACGCACTTGTGCTTTTTGCGGAACAAAATTAGAGAAAAGGTCATTGGCAACGGTATGACGCTAGCAACGACCCTCATACTCGCGCTCCTGGCCTCGCCTTTTCAATTCGGGCTTTCATCCATGGCTTCAGGCATACACCATATCACGCTGATCACCCGCAAGGTGCAGGCGAATGTGGATTTCTACGCCGGATTCCTCGGCATGCGGCTCGTCAAACAGACGGCCGGTTTCGAGGACGCCACACAGCTTCACCTCTTCTATGGCGATGCAGAGGGCAGTCCGGGCTCGCTCGTCACCTTCCTCGTCTGGGAGGACGGTGCGCCCGGCCGCGCTGGCTACGGCCAGATCAACGAGATGTCGCTGGCGATCGATCCGACCAGTATCGGCTACTGGCTGACGCGTGCCATGCGCTTCGGCTTCCGCTCGGAAGGCCCCGCGGATGAATTCGGCGAGCCGGTGCTGCGGTTGAAGGACCCGGATAATGTCATCGTCAAACTTGCCGGGGCCAGGGATCTGAAATCACCGGCCGTCTGGGACGGTGGCGACGTGCCGATCGAGCATGCCGTGCAGCGCGTGCGCGGTGCGACCATGCTGACCGAAAAGCCGAACGAAAGCCGCCATTTCATCGAAAGCCATTTCGGCTACAGGTTCCAGGCAAATCGCGGCACGATCGACCGCCTCGTCTCGCAGTCCGGCGATATCATCGACGTGCGCGATGCGCGTGGCTTCTGGTCCGGCGCGCCGGGCACCGGCACGGTCGACCATGTGGCTTTCCGCGCAGATGACGACGCAGCCGTCCTTGCCGTCCACAAGGTGCTCGAAAAAGAAAATGCATCGGCGACCAATCTGCATGATCGCAAATACTTCCGCTCGCTCTATGCCCGCGAGCCCGGCGGCACGCTGATAGAGCTTGCCACCAACCAGCCGGGCATGATGGTGGATGAACCGAAAGCCACACTCGGGACCAAGCTTTTCATTCCGCCGAAGGATTCGATCACCAATCTCAGCGACCTGAAGGTCGTGCTGCCGCAGTTTTCCATGCCCGGCCAGCCGCGCATCAATTATCGCGACCTGCCCTTCGTCCATCGTTTCTATACGCCGCCCGATCCCGACGGCAGCGTCTTCGTGCTGCTGCACGGCTCCGGCGGCAACGAGACGACACTGATGCCGCTGCTGAACAAGGTCGCGCCACGCGCCACCCTTCTCGGCGTGCGTGGGCGCGCGACCGAGGAAGGCTTCCCGCGCTGGTACAAGCGCATCACGCCTTTCTCCTTCGACCAGGACGACATCAAGAACGAAGCCGAAGCCTTCGCCGCCTTCATCGAAGGTGCGGTCAAATCTTATGGTCTCGATCCGAAGAAGATCGTCTATGTCGGCTACTCAAATGGCGCTAACCTTCTGAATTCGCTGCTCTACCTGCACCCGAACCTGGTGCACAAGGCTGTGCTTCTGCGCTCCATGCCGGTGCTCAGCGCCTATCCGCATGCCGACTTGAAGGGCACGGACCTGCTTGTCATCAGCGGCAAGATGGATGCCTACGGCAAATATGCGAGCGAGCTGGAAGAGCGGCTGAAGACGTCGGGCGCAACCGTCGATTCCGACGTCATCCCCGGCGGTCATGATCTCGGCGATGCCGACGTGCCGATCATTCAAAAGTGGCTGCTGCAGGAAAGCAAACTGCAGGGAACCCAATAAGCTACCGGTGGAAGCTGTCTGGGCATGATGCCGGAACGGCATCCCCTGCCGTCGGCGCGTTGCGATCGATCCCGTAGAGCCTTGCAAAACCGGCGTCTTTCAGGAGATGGGTACCCGCCGGCATGACGTCGCCGACATTCTGATCGACGACGTCGGCGTTGACGACCAGGATAAAATCGAACTTGCTGCGCCAGTCGACAAGATAGGGCGTGAAGCTGGCGTCCTCCGCCATCAGACCTGGACAGGACAGAACGCCGGTTGAAAAGAGATTTCCTTCCGGTACCGAGCGATCTGACCAGGATGGAAGGACGGCAAGAGGCTGCTTGCCCTGCGCGCTGAAGAGCGTCGGAACGAAAGCATGCGCCAGTGGAACCGCCAATGTCGGCAGATGCCGAAACGTATCCTCGGTGAATGCGTAATGCCGCTGATCGAGTTTTATCTCGGCAAAGGCCGGATCGTGCTGCAACGGCAGGATCGCGGCGCCCGAGGGAATGGCTTCAAGCACCTTCGCTACGCTCGTAACGTCGGCCTGTCCCCGCCACCAGTTGAAACCGATCCAGGCAGTCCGGCCAAAGACAGCGACATTCAAGGCGAGGAACAGGATGACGGCCCGACGGCGGCCGATCTTTTGAAAAGGGCAGATCATCACCATGCCGACAAGGGCGGCCATGATGGGGAAGCGCCAGCTTATCCAACCGGTGCCAAAAGCATGCCGTGGCGAAAGGATGGATAGCACAAGAAGGCCTGCCACGGTGATAACGAGCCCTGCATGAATGCGCATGTTTTTCGTGGCAATCGCCCTGCTGCAAACGAGTAGAATCGGCACAAAGAAGATTACATCGACGAGCGCAACATAGGTCCAGACGGCCGACAGCAGATTGAAAACCAGCAGCACCGGGCCGTCGTTCCAAGCAGCCACGATGCCGCCCACATGACTGCCTGGGAGGTCGGCGGTCAGCGCCAGCGCGACCGGCGGCAGCAGGCAGGCGATCATTGCCGCTGCGAGCCTGCCGGCAAGGTGCAGGACCGCCGAACGAGATTTGAGGACATCAAAGCGCCAGGAAAATTCCAGTCCGCAGACGATCGCCAGAAAAAAGCCTACAGAGAATATATGGACGACGGTGAGCAGCAGCGATACGGCCACCCGCCATAAGAAGAGCCTGACTGCAGACCCGGACTCCAGGCGGTGGTCCAACGTTGCAAACAACAATGCAAGGCCGAGGCCTATCTGGAAATTGATGAAAGCGCCGACCAGCGTGGCGCACCAGGCGAGATAGAGCATGCCGATCTGCCAGTAATAGCTGCCGCCGAACAGGCGCCGATGCAGTACGATGGCACCGAGCGGCGGCAGGACAATCGCCAGGAACAGCAGGACGCGGGCGAGCAGTGAGACGCCGATGACGGGACCGATGAAGCGGGCGAGCAGATCAATGCCGACATTGGTGAAAGTGCGGTTCCATTCGATCGCGTAGATTTCGGGGAAGAGTGCTTCCTTTATGCCGCCGGCAAGCAGCCACATACGGGCATAGTGGTTTGCATAATCGAGGAGCGGCGGAAATTTGAAGAGAGCGACAAGGATGGCGGCAAGGGCCATGAAGGCCAGTAAGGGCGCAGTCGAAGCCTGCCGCGCAGCGACTTCCTGCGGCTTTTCCGCCTTTTGAACTTCAGCTGAAAATACCTGATCAAGGTTCGCCATGGCCGATCCTGCCCAAACTCCGGGACAGATCTATCAGCCAATGGTCAAGCTTCCTTTAAACGGGATTATCCGCGCCGTGCGACCGTGATACCGGCAAGAACAATCAGGCCGCCCAAGGCCTGCATTGCCGTGATCGATTCGTTGAGCAGCGCCCAGGCGAGGATGGCCGCCACGACCGGCTGGAGAAGCAGCGTCAGCGAGGAGAAGGCTGCCGGCAGATAGGCAAGCGCATAGGCGATCGCCACTTGCCCGCCGGCATGGCTGACGAAGGCAAGGCCGAAGACCACCGACCAGCCGTAAAGGCTTGCCGGCAGCATGTGGCCTTCGAAGAAGAACGCAAGCGGGAAGACGCCGACTGCGGCAGAGGCTGTGCTCCACAGCATGATACGGATCGTATCGAAACGACTGCGCAGCGCGCCGATCGCCAGGATGTAGCAGGCATAGAAGAAGGCGGCGATCATGGCGACGCCATCACCGCGCAGGTCGCCATTTCCAAAGGCAGCAGGCCCGCCCTTCAGCACGACCACGCCGGCCAGTGCCAGGATGAGGCCGAGCACGAAGACGCGGGTAACCTTGGTGCCGAAGAACAGAAAGCCGATGGCGGTCACGAAGACCGGCGCAAGGTTTGCGAGCAGTGTCGCATTCGCAACCGAGGTCATGGTGATCGACAGATGCCAGGCCGACAGATCAAGCGCCAACACGGCGCCCGGCAGGATCAGCATGCCACAATCGGCAAGGCTCTTCGGCTTGGGGCCGGTATCCTTGCGCAGAAGCGAGAACATGAAGATCGGGATCAGCGCCAGTGCCACACGCCAGAAGGCCGTTGCCATCGGCCCGACCTCGGAAAGCCGCACGAAGATCGGCGATCCACCGATCGCCGCGCCGCCAATAATAAGGGCGACTAGCGGGAGACGGCTGGAAGATGGAGTTTCGGAAACGGAGGAAGCGGCCTGCGACATGATCTCGATGCTTTCTGCGCGGCCGATCTCAGCCGCGACTGACGCAGCGACTATCAGGAGTCGCGCCTCGAAGACAGTCAGAGAACGACAGATCGATCAGAAATAGGTCGCCAATTATCTCGCGGCTGCGGCTTTCAGTTTGTCTGTGATCTCGCGGGCAACGAAGACCGTATGTTCGGTGATCTGCGGCAATCCCATCAATTCACCGAAGGTTCCACGCGCAAGCGGACCGGAAATGAGCAACGAGGGGATCGCCTGACCATCCGCTCCGAGCGCTTCGGAACGCTCGGAGCAAGCAAGTCCGAGACCGGTGGGATCAAGGACGAGATAGCCTTCGCGCTCGAGTTCACCGAGCCAGGGTTGCGTCTGCAAAATACCACCATGTGCGGGACCGGTCGTGACGATGACGGCATCGAACGTTCGTTCCACTCTTTCGCGGGCATGCCGCGGCTGCAGGGTGATGCGGATCGTTTCACCCTCGACCTTGGCATCGGCGACGGATGCTGCAAGCACTTCCAGCCGGCCGGCTTCGATTGCTGAATCGAGCACCGCCTCCACCTGCGGGGCGATGCGGAAACGGTGAACATCCCAGTAGGACCTGAGATGCCGGACGATGCGCCGCCGCTCGGCGACCGGCAAAGCGCGCCAGAGATCGTGCCCCTGGGAGCGCACCTGATCGATGACGGCATGCCAACTCGAGCCCTGCTCGGCTGCCTGGAGAATGGTCAGCCGGATCTTGCGCAACAGCGCGACTGCCGAGGATGCGGGATCGGCGATGAAATCGCCAAAGGGTTCCTGCAGAACCGCGGCATGGCCGCGAGAGCGCAGGCCGCGGCGAGAAATCGCCACAACAGGACCCTCATGGCCGTTTCGCGCAAGCGAAGCGATCACGTCTGCCCCCGTCAGCCCGTTGCCGATGACGAGAACTCTGTCCTGCGGCCGCACGACCTCAAGGGAACCTGGTTTCGTGGTATCGGCAACGAAACGAGGATGATCGCCAAGAATAGCCGCCAGCCTGCCCGGCGCCACCGGCGGCGGATGGCTGGTGGCGATGGCGACAATATCGGTCTCAGTGCGCCCGCCCTTATCGTCGAGGATCACCCAGCTATCACGCTGGCGGCGGATGGCCGTCACTGTGGCGCGGCGATGAGTGATGGCACCCGACTTCAGGAAGGGCTTCAGAAGTGCACCGACATAATCGCCGAACACGCGCCGGCGCGGGAAAAGCTGGCCGTTCTCGCGCGCAGCCTCGGGATCGTCGCGCACGGCATTGTTCGCCTCGATCCAGCGCTGGAACTCCTCCGGATCATCGGGCTGCAGGCTCATCTTGGCGGCCGGCACATTGATGCGGTGCGCCGGATCGACGGTGTCATAGGCAAGGCCACGGCCCAGCATGGGGCGCGGCTCGAAGACCACGATATCGGGTGCATCGGCGCCGGCAAGCTTCAGCAAATGATAGGCGACACCCGCCCCGGAAACGCCGCCGCCGATGATGGCGACGAGCGGCCGCTGGGATTTCTGTTCGTTCGAAGGTTCTGTCTGGAACTGCATCTCAGCCGGCGTCATTTCAATCGATGCCGGAGCATAGGTGGAGCCCGGAGGCCACGCAATGCTCCGGTCCCATTGTCTATAATTTTCATGCAGAAACCTGCGGCGACCCGATCAGCCGGAGATCGTGGTTGCGAAATCCGGAGTGCCTCTGATGGTGTTGCTGACGGTGCAGATTTCGTCTTCGGCCATATGTGCAATCTTGCGGCGCGTTTCCTCGTCGATATCGCCCTTGATGGAGAAGATGATGTTGAACTTGGCGACGCGCGACAGCCCTTCCGCCGCCTTTTCGCCGGTCACATCAGCGGTCATCTCGGTGATCTTGTCGAGGACGCCGAGCTGGCTTGCCGCCATGCGGGCACTCAGCACGAGACAGGCCGAAAGCGAGGAATAGAGCAGGTCGAGCGGGTTGAAGCCCGGCTGTGATGGGCTGGTGACGATATCGATCTCACCGCCGGTGACCGACGTAACGTGCGGAAAACCGGTACGACCAAGAACGGCACTTGCACCTGTGGGACGGGGACGCGCCTTGAGATCGGCCATATTGTAATCCTCTATTGAATAGAGCTTTCAGATAGTGTCTCGGCCGCAAACCCGCAATGCGGCGATTTTGATTTTCGTTGCACCGCTCAGCGGAACCTTTCCTCTGTTCAGCGGTTTTTTCACCTGAAAAACCTCATGAAGGCAGGACTTTCCCATGCCCGGCATCCGCAAGATCGACCGCAAACGCAGCAGTATGGATGCGCGCGACCGGCTGATCGTCGCGCTCTATGCCCAGCTCAAGGCCGAGCGGGAGACACGTGAGACGCTGGAATGGGCAATCCGCAACGGTGCGGTATCCAAGGAAGTACTGGAGGCGATCGCCGCCGATCCGGTTCCTGTCGTCACCAGCGAGGATATAGCATCGCTTGAAAAGATCATCGCGCTTGACGAGCGGCGCAGCCGCTCGTCCCGGCAATGAATGACCAGAACGGCTGACAAGGAGGAAAGCACATGGCCGACATCACCTATCAGATCGTTCCGCATGACAATGGCTGGGCCTACAAGCTCGGTGATACATTGTCTGAACCCTATGCCACGGCAGAACAGGCGATGGATCGCGCAAGAAACGCAGCCGCGCGCCAGAAGATCGGCAAGGGCGATGCGCTGCTCGCCTATCCGGCGCCGGATGGAAGCGGCTGGAAATTCCAGCAGATCGAAACCGACAAAAGCAACAGCAGGCTCTGAACGGAGGAAGCGATGGCGGGACGCGCAAGCTGGAAGGGCCATTTAAAGGTCGGCGACCTTGCTTGCGCCGTTGGCCTTTATACCGCCGTTTCCTCTTCCGACCGCGTCTCTTTCAACATCGTCAACCGCAGGACCGGTCATCGCGTCGAGCGGCAGTTCGTCGACAGCGAAACCGGCAAACCGGTGGAGCGCGGCGATCAGGTCAAGGGCTATCGGATGGAGAGCGGCGACTACATCCTCATCGAAGGCGATGAGATCTCGGAGATCATGCCCGAAAGCGACAAGGTGCTTGACGTGAAGGGATTCATTCCCTTCGATGGGATCGACAAGCTCTACTTCGACCGCCCCTACTATCTGGCACCATTCGACGACCATGACGCGGAAGCTCTCGCATTGATTGCCAGAGGCATGCTTGACGGCAAGGTGGCAGCCCTTGCCGAAGCCGTGCTCTTCCGCCGCAACCGAACGCTGCTCGTCCGCGCGCATGACGACCACATCATCGCGACCATGCTGAACTTCGACTATGAAGTGCGCTCGGCAAGCTCCGTCTTCAAGGACATTCCCGATATCAAGTTCGACAAGGAGATGCTGGAGCTTGCCGGCCATATCATCGGCACCAAAGAGGGCCGTTTCGACCCGAGTGAATACCACGACCGCTACGAGGCCGCGCTCGTCGAGCTGGTGAAAGCCAAGATCGAAGGGCGGGCGCCGCCGAAACGCAAGCGCGAGCCGGAGCGCAAGGTAGTCGATCTCATGGAGGCGCTGCGCCAAAGTGCGAAAATGGGCGGCAAGGCGCCGGCGAAGAAGCCTGCCGCACGCAAGACCTCTGATAGAACCAGCAGAAAAGCGAGCTGATCATGGCGCTCGAAACCTATCAGGCCAAACGCGATTTCAAGATCACATCGGAGCCGCGCGGCCGGAAAGGCCGGGCGACAGGCAACAGTTTCGTCATCCAGAAGCACGACGCCACCCGCCTGCACTATGATTTCCGCCTTGAGATGGACGGCGTGCTGAAAAGCTGGGCCGTCACCAAGGGACCGAGCCTTAACCCCGAAGACAAGCGCCTTGCCGTCCATGTCGAGGATCATCCTCTCTCCTATGGCGATTTCGAAGGCATCATTCCAAAGGGACAGTATGGCGGCGGCACGGTCATCGTCTGGGATCGCGGCAGCTGGACGCCGCTCGGCGATCCGCACAAGGCCTATCGCAAGGGGCACATGGAATTCGAACTCGACGGCGAGAAGCTGAAGGGGCGCTGGCATCTGGTGCGCATGCATGGAAAACCCGGCGAGAAGCGCGAAAACTGGCTGCTCATCAAGGGCGACGACGAAGAAGCCCGCCGTGAGGGCGAAGCCGATATCCTCGAAGAGCGCCCCGAATCCGCCAAGACCGGCCGGCAACTCGAAGAGGTGGCGGAATATCCCGATGCCACCTGGCACTCCAGACCGGAGGGTGGCAAGGCCGTTGCCGCAAAGGCCAAGGCGCCGCCAGCGAGAAGGGCAAAGTCCCCTGCCCCACAAGAGCGGGATTGGCCGAAGGGCGCGAAAAACGCCGATATGCCGGACTTCATCGAGATGGCGCTCGCCAAGCTGAAACCCAAGCCACCGGCCGGTGAGGGCTGGATCCACGAGATCAAGTTCGACGGTTACCGGCTGCAGGTGAAGATTGAGAATGGGCGGGTGACGATGCTCACACGCGGCGGTCTCGACTGGACGGAGAAATTCGGCAGGGACCTTGTCGATGCCTTTGCATCTTTGCCGGTCGAAACGGCCGTCATCGATGGTGAACTCGTCGTCGAGCGCGATAACGGCGCGTCGGACTTCTCCGCCCTGCAGCACGACCTTAGCGAAGGTCGTTACGACCGCTTCGTCTTCTATGCTTTCGACCTGCTCTATCTCGACGGATACAGCCTGCTCGATGTAAGCCTCCTCGAACGCAAACATCTGCTGGAGACGGTGGTTCCCAAAGATAGCAGCAAGCTGCGTTACAGCACGCATTTCAACGAGAACGGCGGGCTGGTGCTGGATCACGCCTGCCGGCTCAGCCTCGAAGGCGTCGTCTCCAAGCAGCGCGACAGCAAATATATTTCCGGCCGCAACGGTGAATGGATCAAGTCCAAATGCTCGCAGCGGCAGGAATTCGTCATCGGCGGCTATGTGCCCTCGACCGCGATGAAGAATGCCATCGGCTCGCTCGCCATGGGTTATTACGAGGATGGCGCGCTGAAGCATGTCGGCCGCGTCGGCACTGGTTTCACGGTCGCGACGGCGCAGATGCTTTACGATCGGCTCTCTGCGATGGAGATGAAGCAGAATTCCTTCGACGACACGCTGACCGTCGAGGAACGGCGCTGCCTGCATTACGTCAAGCCGCAGCTCGTTGCCGAAGTGGAGTTCCGCGCATGGTCCGCGGATGGTAATCTGCGCCACGCGGCCTTCCGCGGATTACGGGAGGACAAGCCGGCAAAGGACGTTGTGCGCGAGATGGAAAAGACGACCACGAAAAACCTGCCGAAATCGGCGGTGCCGCTCACTCATCCCGACCGCATCTACTGGCCGGATGAGGGCGTCACCAAGGAAGGCCTCGCCAATTATTATGCGCAGGTCTGGCACCTCATGGCGCCCTATGTGGTCAACCGGCCGCTTGCCCTGCTGCGCCTGCCCGACGGGATTTCCGGCCATCAGCGCTTTTTTCAGAAACATGCCTGGAAAGGCATGAACGACCATATCGAGGAAATTACCGACCCCAAAGACAAGGGTGGAGAGAAGCTACTGCGCATTACCGATTTCGACGGTCTCGTGGCGCTGGTGCAATCTGCCGCGCTGGAAATCCATCCCTGGGGCACGACGACGGATAATTGGGAAAAACCCGATATGGTCACCATGGACCTCGATCCCGCCGAGGATGTGCCATGGGAAAATGTGATAGCCGCCGCTTACGAATTGAAGGTGCGCATCGAAGGTGAAGGCCTTGCAGCCTTTGTCAAAACATCCGGCGGCAAAGGCCTGCATGTGGTGACGCCGCTTGAGCCGAAGGCCTGTTGGGCGGATGTGAAGGGCTTTGCCAAATGGCTGGCAGACAGCATGTCGCAAGATGATCCCGAGCGCTATCTTGCAACCGCAACCAAGGCGAAGCGCAGCGGCAAGATCTTTATCGACTATCTCCGGAACGGCCGCGGCAACACCGCCGTTGCCGCCTATTCCGCGCGCGCTCGCCCGGGTGCGGCCGTTTCCATGCCGCTGGAATGGAGTGAACTGACCACCGAAATCGGCCCCGCCTATTTCACCGTCGATAATACGCCGGCGCGGCTCGATGCGCTTAGCAAGGATCCTTGGGATGGGTTCTTTGCGGCGGCGAAGCCATTGCAGAAGCGGAAGCGATAGGGTTTCACTTTCAACCCGGCGGACTTTTTAAGATTATCGCGACTTCCCGCTACCGCCTTCAGCGGCCAGGCTCTTCTTCAGCGCATCCATGATGTTGATGACATTGCCCGTCGATTTCACCGGCGCAGGCTTGCGAGCCGGGGCAGCCTTCTTGAGGTTCTTTTCCTTGCTGCGGATCAACGCTTTCAGCCGCTTCTGAACCGGATCCTGTACCATCGAAGGGCTCCATTCCTTCGTCTCTTCCTTGACCAGCTTTTTCATCAGGGTCAGCAACTCGCTATCGACCTTCGCCTTCATATCGAGTTCGGCGGCCGGTTCGCGCACCTCGTCTCCATAACGCAGCGTCCAGAGAATGATGCCCTTGCCTTGCGGTTCCAGGAGCACCGCACGCTCTCGCCGGTAAAGCACCAGCCGAGCGATGCCGACGACATCGTTGGCTTTCATCGCCTCGCGGATCACACAGAAGGCCTCAATGCCGACCTTGTCTTCCGGCGCCAGGAAATGCGGCTTGTCGTACCAGATCCAGTCGATCGACCCGCGCGGCACGAAAGTATCGATATCGATTGTGCGCGTGCTTTCCAGCCCCACCTCTTCGATCTCCTCGTCCTCGAGCAGAACATAGTCGTCCTCGCCACGCGGATAGCCTTTCATCTGATCCCTCTCGGCAACGGGCTTGTGTGTGACGCTATCGACATAGCGGCTTTCGACGCGGTTTTTCGTTGCGCGATTCAATACATGAAACCGCACCTTGCTCGACTCCGTCGTCGCCGGCGTCAGTGAAACGGACGCGGTGACAAGCGAGAGCTTAAGGTAACCTTTCCAGAACGTTTGACCGGCCATGGGCCATAAACGGAAATGGTCGCGAGAGGTTCCGTCCGTTGCCTGTTGGAGCGAAAATTCCGGCGACGTTCCAACGGAATGCAATACCTAAGAGCCCCGGTTGCAATCACATATTCGTTTCGACAATTTCCTGACACGATTTTCGTACCAACTGGTTCGATGTCGTTGTCAGCAGGCAAACAAATGCAAAAAGATGATGTCTCCCGAGCCAAGAAAGTCGCTTTCGTCCTCACGCTATTTTTTGGCGTGATGATATCCTATGCGAAGTTTGCCGGACTGTTTCCGCCGCCTAATTTGAGCGACGAAACAAAATACGGACCGCCGGGCTGGTTCTCGAGCTTCGACCTCGGACCTTCGCCATTCTCTCGTCCGCCGGAATTCGGGCCGGTTGAGGAACCGCACGACATTTCCGTTTGACGTTGCGGTGCGGAGCTTCGCAGCCGATGCGAGCCGAAGCCGGCCGTCGAACGTCAACGCAAAGGGTCGGGAGTTTGCATGGGCATCGTCCCGCAGCTCGTTCGGCACGGTCTCTCAAATCATGGAAGCCCTCTCGGACCTCGACTCTCAGCTTGAGTTAGTACCTGGGGAGTGGCCCGCAGATCGATGGTGTTAGGCTTCTGCCCTGGCTGCCAGGAAAACCAGATAGCGATCGGACGCCGATAATGCTTGTTGAGGGCATCCGCTGCTTCCCTCTCGAAGAGCGTCCGTTCTTTCGGACTGTCGGTAATATTCCGCTTTTCGTAGATCACAGTATCCTCCCCATTGTTGCGATCCAATTTCGGATCATGCGCAAAAATGCGCCTATCCGAAACGGACTAAGGTCCGAGGGTTACGCGGGATTGTGCAGAGGAGGTGAAGATGGCGCAGGGTTTAGTGTACGGCGCGCTACCCCAGTCAGGTTAGATCCGCAACCAGTTGGAAACACTTTCTCCCCTGAGGATCGATATCTGCTTCGATGATGTCCCAGGGAGT
>UCCS01000180.1 GCA_900470965.1 Hyphomicrobiales bacterium | reverse complement strand
CTATTGCGGCGACACGATCCTCAGGGATGAGGTTTGCGCGGCAGCTTTTTACGCGACGGGTGGTAGCGGCTGTCAGGACTGCGGGTGTGGGATCCGCCACGATGAATGGTTGTGTTTTCCCCATCCATGTTCTCGGTAACCAGAAGATCGGTCACCATCAGTCCTTCAAGCGACGACATAATCTTGTCGTCGCTTGTCGCACCAGCAATTCGTCTCAGACTGCCATGTTCGAAGCTGCCGACATCACCTCCCGCGGGGCGGGGCCGCCGAACATATGGCGGCCACCATCCTCGACTTCGGTGAAACACCAACGCACGACGCCATCTCGATCGAGCAGAAATTCGCCGACAAGTTGGCCGTGGCCGGTGGCGATCATCTGCGTGTCGTCCTCGGTGAATTCATAGCCATCCGCCTTGTCGAGATATTCCACCGCCTCCATCACGCCCATGGGCGCCGGAAGCTCGCCCGGCATGTCGATCTGCATCGAGGACACAGTGCTCATGCTGACTTTGTGCGGCCAGTCGTTCTCGTTTTCCGTGAACTGAAGGTTCGGCAGGCCGAAGGCCTTGTGCGATACCCGTTCCGGATCGGAAGCCGCCAGCAGATTGGGAAGCGGGTGGTAGCGGAAATAGAGGCGGGCGCGATCGATCGGCGTGTTGACGACGGTCAGGCTATCGATGCCTTTCTCCTGTAGGGCATTGGTGAGTTCGGCCATAGCGGCGATCTGCCGGCGACAGAAGGGGCAATGCAGTCCGCGGAACAACCCGACGAGCACCGGCTTCTGGCCGCGAAAATCGTCAATAGCGATCTTGCCCTGGCGGGTGATCGCATCCAGCACTACGTTCGGCGCGCGATCTCCTGGCTGCAATGGTTTTGCTACGTGGTTCTCCTGCATCTTTCATTCCTCCCTTTATGCGTTGGATACGATTCCCCTCATCGATCTCCTGCAGTCGTTGCAACGGGGACAGTCAGTCGAGGAACGGCAATACGACGAGCGTGGCTGGATCGAGGTTGTGGCGGATGCATACATCCTGTGCCAGCGTGAAATACCGTTCCGCCTCGTCTATGTCGTCATGCTCGAGGCTGAGTGTCGCCAGACCATCATAGCACGGAAAGAGCAATTGCGGCTCGTCAATTTCCTTCGCAACCTCAAGGGCTTCCTCGTAATACTTACGAGCTAGCTTCGGCTGCCCATGGCACTGATGAATCTGGGCGAGCACAATCAGCGGCACGGAGAGATGATCGCGCTGATCGAGCGCCCGGTCGATTTCGACGGCCTTTTCCGCCGCCGGCACGCCTTCGGCGGCGCAGCGATCGGTGAAAGTGCAGCAGGAGACTGCGAGATTGGCGAGAAGGCGCGCCTGGAAGCCGAGATCGCCGATACGGGTCGCCACCTCTAGTCCGCGCCGGCAGATCCTGATGGCGTTGCCCGGATCGACGATGGTGTAGAGGACACCGAGATTGGAATAGGCGCGACAGGCGGCACTTTGTAGATCGGCCTTTTCGGCGACGGAAAGACTGTGTTCCACTTCCTGCACGGCATCGCGCCGCCGCCCGAGCCGCGCAAGTGCGACACCCTTGGTGTTCAGCGCCTCCGCCATCGCGCGCGCTGCCTCCCGTCCGGCCTCAGTCGTTCCGTCGATCGGTAGCGTTTGCAGGCGTTGTAGGGCTTGCGTGGCCCACTCGGCGGCAGCGGCCTGATCCCCCATGCGGAAGGCCAGATGACCGCGCTCCTGTAGAAGATGCGCATGTTCGACCGGCGCATCGATCGCCGCGATCAGTGCTTCAGCCTCGGCGCAATGTGTCTCCGCTTGATCGCGGCGCCCGGCATCGAGATGCAGGCGGCCGATCTTTCGCAGTATCCTAGCTGCGGCGATAGGGTCGTCCTTGGAGCGATGGATCGCAAGCGCGCATTGGTAATGGTTCAAGGCAGCGTCGCGCAGACCGGCCGGGCCGCAGAGATCGGCAAGGCGCTCCAGGAGTGCCGGTTGCTCCGGCGTCACCTCCGCTTCGTTTGCGAAGGCAGCAAGCGCCTGGCGGTAAAGGCGCATCGCATCGTCATTGGCGTAGGTCTTGCGCGCCAGATCGCCCGCCGCCATCAGATAGGCTGCTCCCTTGGCTCTTTCGGTGGTTAGGCTGAAGTGGTGGCCGAGCAGCGCCAGATGCTCGGGCCGGTCGGGAGAGGCGCCATATTGGCGTTCCAGAAACTGGCCGATCCGTCGATGAAGCTCCATGCGTCTTTGCAGCAGGAGATTATGGTAGATGACGTCATGCATCAGCGTCTGGCTGAATCGATAGCCCGGCGATACAGCGGCATCGGGGCCGCGCAGTTCCTCGATGATATTGGCGTCGCAGAGGTAATCCAATGCAGCATCGATGCCGGCCGGATCGGTGGCGACGGTGCGCAGGAGCGCGGTATCGAACTTCGGTCCCACCACCGCCGCCTCTTGCGCCGACCGCCTTATCTCCTGCGGCAGACGATCGACGCGGGCAAGCAGCAGCGCTTGCAGATTGACCGGGATATCGACATCCATGTCTTCGGCCGCAACATGCCAGTGCTGACCGTCATGATGCAACGTGCCAATGTCGATCAGTCCCCGAAGGATTTCCTCGATGAAAAGCGGATTTCCACTGGCCCGCTCAAGGATGCGCTTTCGCATCGAGACCGGCAGCTTTCCGTGAGCCTCGCCGAAAAACGCGGCAAGCAGCTTCTGCCCGTCGGCTGCCATGAGCGGACCAAGGCGTTGCACGGTGACGCTGACACGATCGGAATTCAGCGGGTCGGTCTGCGATGTCGGCCGGTAGATCGCAAGCAGCATCAGCCGGCTGCGCTCCAGCCGGTCCATCATGAAGCGAAGCACTTCCAGCGAGGCGGCGTCCGCCCAATGCAGATCCTCGATAACGAGCAGCAGCGGACCCTGTCCCAGCCGCCGCTCGAAGACGGTGCGGACCGCATAGAAGATCTGCCGCCGCAGCTGCTCCGGCTCGATATGCCGCAACGCGCCGTCGGGGTCACCGAGGCCGAGGACATGCAGGAAGAGCGGCAAAAGCCCCTCGACTTCCTCCTGCGTGAAATCCAACGCGCGAAACCCCGTCGACAGCAGTTGCCGCGTCCTGTCGGGATCATCCCGCTCGCCGACGCTGTAGGCGCTCCGCACCACGGCGGCAAGCGTACCATAGGATTGTTCGCCGAGGGGAGAGCAAGTGGCTTTGCGAATGGCGAGGCCCGGGAAACGGCCGGCATTGCCGGCGATTGTCACGAATTCATTCGCCAGGCGTGATTTGCCGATGCCCGCTTCGCTGATCAAGCGAACAAGCTGTGCCGTGCCGCCGCAGGCAAGATCGAGGCATGTCAGCAACCGCGACAGTTCCGCGTCCCGTCCGATCATCGGCGCTTGCAGGCCGAAACTTTCAAGCCCCCGCGCAGTATGCGGCGCTTCCAGGAGCCCTGTCAGTCGATGGACATGGACGTTACCACTTTTGCCCCGCAGTGTCTGTGCGCCGAGACTATCGAAGGCAAAGGCATGACGGGTGAGGCGATAGGTCAGCGGCCCGACGAGGATGTCGTTTTCGCCGGCCATGGACTGCAGGCGCTGTGCCGTATTCACCGTGTCGCCGGTGACAGAATAGGACTTTGCGCCAACCGCACCGAAACCGCCGGTGACGACAGGTCCGCTATTGATGCCGATATGCAGCCGCAGCGGTACGCGGGCGCGTGAACGCCAGCGCGTGCCGACCTCGGTGGCCCGATCGATCATGTCGAGCGCCGCGTTAAGCGCTCGGATCGGATCGTCCTCATGCGCCACAGGCGCGCCGAACAACGCCAGCAGCGCATCGCCGACGAACTTGTCGACGAAGCCTCCATAAGTTTCAACCGCCCGGGTCATCTCTTCGAACAATTCGTTCTGCAGCGCCCGCATGACTTCGGGGTCGATCTGCTCGCTCAGAGTGGTGAAGCCGCAGAGATCGGCAAAGAGCACGGTCACCGGCCGCCGATCGGCATCGCTGTCTGATTTTTCCGGTACCGCCACCTCGGTACTTGACTTCAGGACGGGCTGCATTTTGCTGGCAAGCGACGCGCCGCAACGGGGGCAGAAGGCGAAATCGGGCTGACATGAGTAGCCGCAGCCAGCACACAAGAGCGGCTGCTTTGCGCCGCATCGCGGACAGAAAGCAAAACCCCTTTGAATGTCGAAACCGCAGCCGGCGCATTCCATCGCACGCGTCTCACGACGAGCCCACTTTGTTCGGCTGATCAGCCGCTACTGGCGGGCTTCAAAAGCGAAGACAAGCATGAACCTGCTGCCACTTGCCTGCAAGCACTAAACAAGTGGTCGGATTGACGTGTCAGCGTTGAATATCAGGCTGCGAACGGGATCTGAAGCGCACGTCAAACGGCGTCGCCTCGCCCTGACAGAAACTGCCGAAATCGTTCGGATTTCGGCTGCGTGAAAAGCTCGGCAGGCGCGCCGGCTTCTTCGATGACACCCTCGTGAAGAAACTTTATTGGAAACGTCGCGCGCAAACGCCATCTCGTGCGTCACGATCAGCATAGTGCGGCCATCGGGACCGTCGACCACCGTCACCACCTTCATGGAATTCTCCTCTTCTTCCGAACGGGGATCATAAGTGGAAAATCCCAGGTCTGAATGGCCCAATTTGACGGGGGCACGTCATGCTACGCAAAGAGGTTCTAAAAGCGCTAATGCATCAGTATATCAATACGACATGCGTCGGTAGGCGGTCACTTGCCGAACCCGGGGTGAACTGAAGAAGGTGAGGCAGTGCTGGCTGGTTGGCAGGTGTGAGGATCGCGACTTGTGGCGAGCGCGGCCCGAAGGCGGAACGCGAAGTCCTAGGGCAGTTGGCCCCGCTTCCCTGCGGACCGCTATCCCGAAGCTCCTGCGGCTGCCCTTGTCACGACCTCGTGTGACGCGAATTCCCGCTTTCCCGCGCGCTTTGCGTGGTGCTATGTTGAAGCCCCGATGGGCTTCACTGCCTCCCGACCGATCGTGCCGGATGGTTTTTCGCGGCTTTGCAAACCATGCCGTTTACCATTTGGTTGCCAAAAAACCATAATTACCCGCCTAGATCGCACATCGACAACAGGCACTAAGAATTGGATCGAAGCTGAATGCGCATACCATACCTTTTTCTTGCTGCATTTCTTGCAGTCGCGCAGTCCGCCTATGCTGAAGTCGCATCACCTCCTGTTTTGGCGCCGCTAAAGCAACAGGCGCAAGCCGCGCAGTTGAGTGCACAACTTCTCACGCGATACAGTTACAGGCCCATTGCACTCGACGATGCCTTGTCGGCCAGAATTATGGATCAGTTTATCAAGTCACTGGATCCGGACCATGTGCTCTTCCTGCAAGCCGACATCGACAGGTTCATGTCTGACCGCAGCGAGATCGACGACGCCATCGAACAGAAGGATTTGAAGATCCCGTTTGCGATCTTCAACGCGTATGAACAGCGTATTGTCGATCGCATGAACTACGCGCGCAATTTGCTTAAGCAGGACTTCGATTTCAGTGTGCAGGAAAATTATTCCGTACTGCGCGACAAAGAGCCCTGGCCGCAGTCGGAAGCCGAGAGCAATGAGCTTTGGCGCAAGCGCGTCAAAAGCGATTGGTTGCCGTTGAAACTCGCCGGCAAAACCGACGCGGCTATTCGCGAAACGCTCGACAAACGCTACGCAAACGCTCTTGAGCGCGCCTACCAGTATAAAAGCGACGACGTTTTCCAGTTGTTCATGGATGCCTATGCGACGTCGATCGATCCGCACACGGACTATTTTGGCGCGAACGCTTCGGCCGACTTCAATATCTCGATGAAGCTTTCACTGTTTGGTATCGGTGCGGTACTGCAGGAGCGCGACGACTACACGACGATCCGCGAGCTCGTGCCTGGCGGTCCGGCCCAGTTGTCCGGCAAGCTCTCGGTCGGAGACCGCATTACCGGCGTCGGTCAAGGCAAGGATGGTGCGATAAAAGAAGTGGTAGGCACGCGCCTTGATGAAGTCGTGCAATTGATACGCGGGAAAAAGGGCTCCGTCGTGCGCTTGGACATCCTGCCGGCGGATGCCGGCGCAGATGGCGCACACCGCGTTGTCAGCCTTGTGCGCGATAAAATCAGTCTCGATAAGCAGGCCGCCAGAAAGACCGTGCTGTCCGTGAACGTGGGCGACGTCACGCGCAAAATCGGGGTGATTACTCTGCCAACATTCTACGAGGATTTTGAGGCTCGGCACAAAGGCGACAAGGACTATAAAAGTGCAAGCCGCGATGTCGCCAAGCTTCTCGATGAACTGAAGCAAGAAAAGGTCGATAGCGTTCTCATTGACGTGCGCAACAATGGCGGCGGTTCATTGGACGAGGCGATTGATCTGACCGGTCTGTTCATCGGCAATGGCCCGGTCGTTCAGCAACGCGGCAGCGATGGTAAGGTCGAGGTCAGAAGCGCTGAGTTTGCAGCACCTGTCTGGACAGGCCCGATGGGTGTCCTGATCAATCGCGGGTCGGCATCGGCTTCAGAGATTTTTGCTGCGGCAATCCAAGATTACGGTCGAGGCGTGATCGTCGGCGAACCCAGTTTCGGGAAGGGGACGGTTCAGACCGTCGTCGAGCTTGACCAGATGGTTCGCAACAGCAAACCCGAATTCGGGGAACTGAAAGTGACGATTGCCCAGTTTTTCCGGGTCAACGGCGGTACGACGCAGTTGCGCGGTGTGACGCCTGATATCAGTTTGCCTGGACTTTCAGATCCGACGAGCTTCGGCGAGACCAGTTATGACAATGCCCTGCCGTGGGCGCAGATCAAGCCCGCGAACTACACGCCCGCCGACACGGTTACGAAGTTGCTGCCGACATTGCAAAGCCGCCATGACGGGCGGGTTGCGAGCGATCCGGACTTCCAAGGTCTCGTAAAGGATATTGCCGACCTCAAGGCGCAGCGCGAGAAGGGGATTATCTCTCTCAATGAAGCCGAACGTCGCAAGGAAGCGACCGCTCGAGAAAATCGACGGAAGTCTCGAGCCGAGTTAGGCGATGGCGAAGATCCTGGTGGAGATGATGGCCTGGAGTCAAACGAGCGCAGCCTGAGTGCCGATATTGCCATTGAAAATGCACGCAAGAAAGCAAAAGACGTCTTGCTGAACGAGGCGGCGGCCATTCTTGCTGACGAGGCGGATTTGCAGAAAGGCGTGTTGCGGGCAGCTACGAAACAATCGGGGGATACGGGCAAATAGTCATGCCCGATCAATTTCGTGGTGCTCCGGGTAGTCCAGCCATGACGGCGGCGGTCGATCACCGGCATGAACTATAGCAGGTGATCGAGATTCCGGCCGGCGAAAGGAGTGCTCACCGCCAGTCGCGATCGCGATCCCAGCGCTCGTAGCGCCTGTATTCGCGCCAGCCGCGATGGGGACGATCCCAACCGTAGCTGCGATCCCAACCGTAGTAGCGTCGCGGCGGCGGTGCCCACCGATTGGGTCGGCAAAAGCCGCGCGGGCTCAGGTGATAACCGCGGCCACATGCAAAATCGACGGTTATGATGTTCGAGGCTGCTGGCGCCGTCATGCTGCCGACAGGCGCGGCATTTGCGGCTCCAGCCGTTATTCCGGCTGCGAGAAGGGCTATAGTGACTAGAAGTTTTCGCATCTTCTTTTCTCCGATTGTCGGAGGGATTTAGCGCCTGTCCTGGTGAACCGAGGCTGAAAACGCCGTTCACCTGAGGGACAGCTTTAGCTGCTAGTCGCGCTCCCAGCGATCACGTCGGTCATCGCCGCGTCGATCGTTGTTGCCGGAATTGGACGTTTGCAAATGCTCCAGCACCTGCAGAACTGCGTCGGCGCAGTCCTTCGTGGAGTCCCCGTCGGCGCACCTGAGGTCGATCCTGGTCTGGCCGTTCTCGATGTGGAACCGGGCGCCGCGCTCCCTCGGCTGCGACCGCCAATCAGCGTCCGCTCGGTCTTCGTTTTTGCGTGAAGAATTCGGCGGAGGTGGTGGATTTTCCCTACTGGATTCTGGCGATGCGGGTGGAGGCGGCGATGGTTCAGCTGGTGCCTGCGCAAAGGCGCAAGTGGAGATCAATCCAAAGATCGCCGCCGATAGTCCTATGATTTTCTTCATGACGTTACCTCGCTTTTGTGCGGAGGTAACGATGGGTCGAGGCGATAGTTCCTATTGTGGGGCTGCGACTGGGTACGTGACGATGCGGACGACTGTATCGTTCAGTCCGATCTTGTCTGTCGCGAACAGATCGCATGCTGCCGCAAGCTCTGTCGCACCTGTCGGCTCGCAGAAAGGTCCTGCCTTGCGGATTGGACCTCGCGCAAGAGAGCGCGTACCACCTTTGTGGTCGATCAATAACTCAATGAAGGCCCTGCAGCCGATTTCGCCGCTCATTCAACAATTCATGTTGAACCAGGTCTCTCGCTTCGTTCGAAAGACCATTCGGCCCGGATAGTCCGAGCTCGGTTAACCTCGCTTCGATCGCCTTGGGAATGCTATCCGCTTCGTGCTGGCAGAGCCGCACAAGCCACTTCCATTCGTCGCTTGTCATGTCCCTTCGCGCGACCATCAACTGCCTCCCAGCCAAGGATAACCGTAATTTTGAGAATACCATAATTCTCGTCGAGAGGCAGCAATGTCAGCCGCTTCACAATCGAGCCTTCCGGACTCGTCCGATCGCTTGCCTTCCACGCTGACCCTGAGCCGGAGCCGTCGGCCACCAAGCTCGCAAAGCGTGTGTTGGTCCACTAAATCGGGTTGCGGCTAATGGGAGGAGCGGGACGGCTGCAACCTATCCTTGACTCTGATAGCCTGCTATCCGACAGTGCTCCCTGTTAAATCCATGGGGATTCGATGGGCCTCACCAAAGGCTTCACGATTGTCGGCAGGGCTGCGATAGCCGCCATCGTGTCAATGTTCCTTGCGCTCTCGCTTGTCTTGGGCTTCTGGCTGCATTCGAGCTACATCTCCGCCGTTACGCGTGGGGAAGATCAGGTCACAGCCACGGCCAAGATCGTTGCAGCCAACGCGATCTGGATCAACTCCCTGGCGCGCCAGACCCTTCACCGCATGGATGATGCCTTCGGAACGGCGGAGGCCTTATCAGGCGGGGAGCGCATTCGAAGGTTCAACGCCGCGACGGCCGAATTGCCGACCACTGCAACCGCCTATGTGGTCGCCGCGGACGGGACCTTACTTTATTCGACCGACCGGGAAAGCAGCCCGGCCGACATCGTCGACCAGACCTTTTTCCGTCGCTTGGCCAATGGCGCAGAGGACCATACGTCGGCGATGACGGTCATGCGCAACACAGATCGCCACGTCTTCCTCTCGGCTGCGCGCATCGAGCGGAACGACAAGTTCGAAGCCGTCGCGATCCTGGCGTTTGATGTCGGGATGTTGCGATCGATCTGGGACGCTGCGTCGCTCGGGCCAAACTCGACGGTGAGCTTCCTGAGGCGCGATGGAAAGCTGATCGCCAGATATCCCGAGCCGAAAGAAGCTGTCGATCTCGGCAACTACGTCCTGTTTACCGACTATATGCGTAAGGCAACGTCGGGCTCTTATGTGTCTGTCTCACCCGTCGACCAGGTCGAAAGGTTGGTGGCATACCGCATTGTCGAGCGCACACCCTTCGTCGCCATCGCATCGGCCGACACCGCGGCAATCCTCAAGCCTTTCTGGACCGATGTTTCGATTGCCGCGCTGATCGTTCTTCTGGCCCTTTGCGCGGCCGTGATCGGCGGATTGAAGATCCTGAGGCTGGCGCATGCGGACGCGCGCCACACCGCCGAACTTGCCGAGGCGCTTCGAACCAATCAGGTGCTGATGCGGGAAATTCATCATCGGGTGAAAAATAATCTCCAGACCGTGATGGCGCTCATCCGGCTGCAGGGCTTGCGGCCTGAAACCGTCCGGAGGGTGAACGAGCGGATCGTCGCCATGTCGGCGGTGCACGAACAAATGTACGGCTTCGATCAGTTCAGTAGCGTCACTGCACGGCAGTTCGTCCCAAACCTGGTTCGCACGCTGGTCGGGCTGCATGATCGCGAAATCAAGCTGACCTTCGAGATCGACGACATCAGGATCGATGCGGACAAGGCCACACCATTTGCATTGCTGCTGAACGAACTTCTGACAAACAGCATGAAATATGCCTTTGTCGGCCGGGCCGACGGACATATCCGCATCAGGCTGCTTCAGCGCCCCGACGGCAAGGTCCTGCTTGAAGTGGCGGACGACGGCGTCGGATATGAGCCGGTTGCAACGGAAACCGGCATGGGAAGCAGGTTGATCAAATCCTTCGTCGGCCAGATGGATGGGACCTACGGGACCGAGCGGGCGCAAGGTACCGTCTTCACCGCCCTGTTGTCGATTGCCGCACGATGATGTGGGCGGCGTGGGGGAGGCCGAGTGCCGGACATTTGAAACGGCGGACAACGTGTGCGGTTGTCCTGGCGATCTGGAAGACGTAGGCAAATGACGTGCGCGGTTCGCATCGAAGGCCGGCTGCCGACACGGTCTGACGGGTCGAAGCACACCCATTCGAAAGCCGAGTTGCGATACCGGCTCTGCTGTCACCGCTTATCTTTAGGGGGAAAGCTCAGTCTTTTCGCAGCTTGGCATTGCAAGTTTCGTGCCCTGGATTATTTGATGGGGCTCGAAGAACACATCCGGAGTGTCTGTTGAACAAAACCCGGCCAGCGCTCCTTCTCATTACGGCGTCGCTCATTCCGGTCATCATACTGGCGGCGCTGATGGGAAGGTTCTTCATCAAGGAGCAGCAAGCCGCTCTCGACGATGACATTCGCGGCCGGGCAGCTACGCTGGCCGCCACTCTTCAACGTGAACTCAAGAGCCAGATCCAGTTGCTCTCGATCGTCGCCGACTCTCCCCGCCTCGACCCACCGATTCCCCGTGCCGCCTTTGCCGAGACTGCGCGGCGTCTGCGCGATCGGGTGCCCGAATGGGAACAGATCCGGATTTCGAACGAGAAGGGCGAGGTGGTTCTGTCGTTTCCACCGCTCGATCCGTCGGTCGATACGCACGTTGTGGACATGGAAAGCCACGACGACCTGGTTCGCACAGGTGCGGCCCTGGTCGGCAATATCGCCATCGGGCCGAAAGGCCAGGCGGCCTTTGCGTTGCGCGCCCCGATCCAGAGAAGCGATCGTTTGAGAGCCGTCCTGTCGGTGGTTATCCGTCCAACGATCGTGACCAAACTGCTTTATGCCAATGGACTTCCAGGATCCTGGTCGGCCTGGATCGTCGATGGACGGGACCGTCTGGTGGCATCGACCGGCGCTCCCGCGCTTGCCGGTAATCCGGCCAGCGAATTCGCAACCTTTTCCGGCCAGGACATTGGCGCGGCCACGCTCAAGGACGGGATGGAGCTTCGGGTCGCCGAAGTCGCGCTCGCCGACACGCCCTGGCGGGTAAGGGTTGGCCTGCCGGTCTCCGACTATGAGCGGCTGGCGCGCAGGGCCACCATGCTACTTGTGACGGCGAGTTGTTTCACGCTCCTGCTGTCCGGCTCGGCTGTATTCCTCTTCTATAGGGAGGTGCGCGCCAGAAACCGGGAATGGGAGAGCATGGCCAATTGGCAGCGGATGGATGCGCTTGGAAAGCTGACGGGGCAGGCGGCCCACGATTTCAACAATCTTCTGATGGTTTTCCAGTCCGGGGTGGAGGGCATCAAGAGACGACGAAATGACGAACAGCGCGTGACGCAGCTTCTGGCGCATATGAGCGATGGAGTCGCTCGGGGAAAGGCGATCACGCAAAGGTTGCTGTCGTTTTCAAGGCGCTCCAACCAGGGCGCCTCCCAGGTCGAGCTGGACGTCAGGCTTGCCGAATTGTCTCCGCTGCTGCGCCAAGCCGTCAACGACGCGATCCTGATGGAGATCAGGGTTCCGGAAGATACCTGGCCGGTTCACGTCGATCCTGCGGGGCTTGAAATTGCCCTGATCAACATCCTGACGAATGCGCGCGAAGCCATGACGGCAGGCGGAAAGGTAACCATTTCAGCCCGCAATGTGCTCGACGCCGCCACGGAGGATTCCGGGCTGAAGGGGCCGTTCGTCGCGCTGACGATTTCCGACACCGGGACAGGTGTCGCCCCGGAAAATCTGGCACGGGTGTTCGAGCCGTTCTTTTCTACCAAGAAGAATGGTGGCTCGGGCCTTGGTCTGACGCAGGTCCACAGTTTCGCCACCGGCAGCGGCGGTGCAGTCAAGGTCGCAAGTTTGGCCGGCCATGGCAGCGCCTTTACCTTGCTTCTGCCGCGATCAAACGAGCCGCGGGCGGCGCGTGCGGATACAGCTCCTTCGGTGAGCCTTCCCCGTACGATCATGGTCGTCGACGACACACCGGCATCGCTGGAATCCGTGCGACTGGCGCTCGACGGCATCGTGCCGACGATCTTCATAGCTGCAGGTGGACCCGAGGCGATCGAGATCCTGGACCGTCATCCTGAAATCGAGGCGATCGTCAGCGATATCATGATGCCGGGCATGTCGGGCATCGAGCTTGCCGAGGAGATCCGCCGCAGAGATGCGTCTCTGCCCGTCGTGCTGATGACCGGCTACAGCGACAGGCTGGAGGCCGGTACGGAAGTCGGACGTCCGGTCGTCCCGAAACCCTTCAAGGTCGAGGATCTGGCGGCCTGCCTCGAGAAGGCGAGGACCTCGGTGATCCAATCGGCAAACGTCGTGCGTCTGGAAATTCCGACGAAGGGCTGATCAGCTTCGACGTCTGTGTGATACGCATTTTTTGCGCGGTCGCGACCGTTGCTGGCGGCTTCGCAGCGCGCAATGGTCTGCGACTTCGAGAAAGAAGAGATCGCCCTATTCCTCCAGAAGCTGACCAACTGATTTAAAGAGCCCTTCGCCTGCCCACGAATTCATGGCTCGTCGAACGGCTGGCGAGGCGCGCAGTCGAAACCGAAGCGGCGCATTTCCACGAGGCGGCTTAGTTGGCCTCCCAAATCCTATCGTCCGCAGCTGACAACGCCTCTTGACAGGCAATCCCTTGTCATGGAGTGTAAGTAAAGCGTTTTACTAAAGCGGTTTACAAAGCTGATGGCGCATGGACGTACCCCAGGATTGAAGGATGTCGCGAAAGCTGCCGGCGTGTCGGTGACGACCGTCTCGCGGATGCTGAACGGTTCGCTGGATTTGCCTGCGCTTACCAAGCAGCGTATCGAAAATGCTATCACTTCCCTCAAATACCAGCCGAACCCCCATGCGCGGCGGCTGAGCCGTGGTCGTTCCGACACGATCGGGCTGGTTGTACCCGATATCGCCAACCCATTCTTCGCGACCATGGTGGCGGCGGTCGAAGAGGAGGCGAACGACCGGGGGCTTGCCGTTTCGCTCTATGCCACTCTCAACCGGACCGGCCGCGAAGTCGCCTATCTCCGGCTACTCGAGCACAATCACGTCGACGGCTTGGTTTTCGTCACCAACCATCCCGACAACGGGGATCTCGCAGCTCTCATCAATCGAACAGGCAAGGTCATCGTCGTCGACGAAGACGTTCCGCTTGCCAGCGTCCCGAAGCTTTTCTGTGACAACTTCCAGGGCGGCCATCTCGCAGGACGCCATCTGGCGGAGTTCGGTCATCGCGACGTGCTCTATGTCGGCGGCCCCGATGCGATGATCAGCACGCAGCGGCGCTTCAACGGATTGCGCAAGGGCCTGCAGGAGCGTTTCGGCGACGATACCTCGATTAGGCGCTACAGCGGCGAATATACGATCGCCTGCGGGCGGGACATGGCGCGCCGCTTCCTGGAAGAAGGCATGCCGGCGACCGCAATCTTTGCGAGTTCCGACGAAATCGCGATCGGCATGATCGAAGTCCTGAGGGAGAAAGGAATATCGATCCCCGACGACCTGTCGATCATCGGCTTCGACGATGTCAGTCCGCTGCACCTCTTTGCGCCGCCAGTGACCGCTATCCGACAGCCGGTGCGTGCCATCGGCCGGCGTGCGCTATCTCTTCTTCTCGAAACAAACTGGCAGGAGAGCAAATCGCTCGCCACCGAGGAACTCGTGCCAGTCGAAATCGTCGTGCGGAACTCCGTTGCGCCGCCGTCGACCCATAATAAGCAACGAGAACAAAACCAGAGGATGAGAACATGAAACAGATCAGACGTCGGGCGTTTACCGCCGCTCTTGCCTTCACCGCGCTGGCCAGTGCAACGCTTGGAGCCTCACTTGCTCAGGCTGCAGGCAAGACCTATGCGCTGGTGCAGATCAACCAGCAGGCCCTTTTCTTCAACCAGATCAATGAAGGCGCACAGAAGGCGGCGGATGCTGCTGGCGACAAGCTCGTCATCTTCAACGCCAACAATGAAGCGGCCGCGCAAAACAGCGCCATCGAAAACTACATTCAGCAGAAGGTCGATGGCCTGATCGTCGTCGCAATCGACGTCAACGGCATCATGCCCGCCGTCAAGCAGGCCTCGGATGCCGGCATTCCGGTTGTCGCCATTGACGCGATCCTGCCCGACGGCCCGCAGAAATCGCAGATCGGTGTCGACAACGGCAAAGCCGGCGCCGACATGGGCGCGTATTTCCTCGACTACGTGAAGAAGAACATGGGCGGCAAAGCCAAGTTCGGCGTGGTCGGCGCCCTGAACTCCTATATTCAGAACGTTCGCCAGAAGGGCTTTGAGGATGCTGTCAAGAGCGACGGCATTGAGGCGGCTGGCGTCGTCGACGGCCAGAATATTCAGGACAACGCACTTGCCGCTGCCGAAAACCTCATTACTGGCAATCCCGACATGACGGCGATCTATGCAACCGGTGAACCGGCTCTCCTCGGCGCGATCGCCGCTGTCCAGAGCCAGGGCAAGCAGGACAGCATCAAGGTCTTTGGATGGGATCTGACCGCGCAGGCGATTTCGGGTCTCGACGACGGCTACGTGGTTGCCGTCGTCCAGCAGGATCCTGCCGGTGAAGGCAAAGCCGCGGTCGAGGCTCTTGCCAAGCTGACCGCAGGTCAGAGCGTCGAAAAGAGCATCTCCGTTCCGATCACGATCGTGACGAAGGAAAATGTCGAGCCGTACCGGGCCGTCTTCAAATGATGACGGACAACCGGCCTGTTTATGCCGGGGCCGGGGAGGCGCAAGCCTCCCCGCATTCCTCTGGCTCGTCCGCCCGGACACCTGCTGTTTCACTGCGCGGGATCCGCAAGACTTTCGGCTCGCATCAGGCGCTGCGTGGCGTCGATCTTGACCTCTTTCCCGGTGAGTGCCTTGGCCTTGTCGGTGACAACGCAGCCGGCAAGTCAACACTTACCAAGATCATCTCCGGAACCTATCTGCCGGATGAGGGGACGATTTCGCTGAACGGTGAGGAGGTTCATCTCTCCGGACCTGCGGACGCCCGCGGCCGCCATATCGAAATGGTCTTCCAGGATTTGAGCCTCTGCGACCATATCGATGTCGTTGGCAATCTCTTTCTTGGGCGCGAACTCACCAGGGGTCCGTTCCTCGATCGTCAGAAGATGATGAGCGAGGCGCGCAAGATGCTGGATGCGCTGGAAATCCGCATTCCGCGTCTCTCCGCCAAGGTCGAGAAGCTGTCTGGTGGCCAGCGCCAGGCGATCGCAATCGCCCGTGCCGCTTCCTTCCAGCCCAAGGTTCTGATCATGGATGAACCGACATCGGCCCTTGCTGTTGCCGAAGTCGAAGCCGTGCTCTCGCTGATCAACCGGGTCAAGGCGAAGGGTGTATCCGTCGTCCTCATTACCCATCGCCTGCAGGATCTGTTCCGTGTTTGCGACAGGATTGCCGTCATGTACGAAGGCACCAAGGTTGCCGAGCGGGATATCGGCAAGACCAATCTCGAGGATCTCGTCAAGCTCATCGTCGGGGGAGAAAGACATTGACCGTCTACACCGAACGCGCCAAGGGCTCACCGATGGCGGACTTTCTGGGGGAGAACGCCCAGGTCCTGTCGATCGCTTTCTTCTTTCTGGCATGCCTCGTCTTCTTTTCACTGACGACCACCACCTTCATGACGACGGGCAACATCCTGAACATCGTGCGCCAGGCGGCGCCCATCCTCGTCGTCGCCATCGCCATGACCCTTGTCATCGTGACCGGCGGGATCGATCTGTCCGTCGGTTCGATGCTGGCCCTGATCAACGCCGTCGCTGCCATTACTCTTGCGACAGGCATACCCTGGCCGGTCGTCTCGATCGGCATGCTCGCCTTCGGCGGCATCGTTGGTCTGCTGCAGGGCTGGTTCATCGCCTACCAGAACATTCCAGCCTTCATCGTCACCCTTGCAGGGCTTTCCATCCTGCGTGGCGTAGCCCTCTATCTGACACAGGGCTATTCCATTCCGATCAATAACGAGCCTGGCTTCTTCTACCTGGGGCGCGGCGAGCTAGTGGGCTTTCCTGTTCCGGCACTGATTGCAATCCTGGTTGCGATCGTCGGTTACGTCATCATGGCGGTCACCAAATATGGACGGCAGATCATCGCGGTGGGATCGAACATGGAGGCAGCGCGCCGCGTCGGCATGCCGGCCAAATGGATCGTCGCCTCGGTTTACCTCGTATCGGGCGTTGCCTCAGCGCTCGCCGGTCTTTTGATCGCGGCCCGTCTCGGCTCCGGCTCGTCCAACGCAGCTGTCGGCTTCGAACTGCAGGTCATCGCCGCGGTCGTGCTCGGCGGCACCTCCCTGATGGGTGGGCGCGGCACGATGATCGGCACGGTGCTCGGCACGATGACCATCGCCGTCATCGGCAACGGCCTGATCCTGATGCATATCTCGCCCTTCTTCACCCAGATCGTCACCGGCGCCATCATTCTGGTTGCCATCTGGCTGAACACCCGCATCTTCACCGCAAACTTCCGCCTGGCCGGCAGGAGGAAAAGCTGATGGCAACGGATGAGCTTTCACCGGGTCACGTGCGATCCGGGAAGGTGATGACGGTCTCGGGGCCGGTTCCCGTATCGGAGATCGGCGTCACGCTGATGCACGAGCATATCCTCAACGATTGCCGCTGCTGGTGGCATGCGCCGAAGACGCCTGAGCGGCAATATCTTGCCGAAGGTTTCGTCTGCATGGAGATCCTCGGCGAACTCAGGCAGGATCCTTTCGTCAACAAGCACAACATCACCCTCGACGATGAGCAGCTGGCTGTCACGGAACTCCGGGACTTCGCCGGCCTCGGCGGTCGAACGGTCGTCGAGCCAACGTGCCAGGGCATCGGCCGGGATCCTCTCGCCTTGCGGCGGATTTCCAGGGCGACGGGACTGAACATCGTCATGGGTGCCGGGTTCTATCTTGGTTCCTCGCATCCGGCCAAGGTCGCCGGCATGTCTGCTTCCCAGATCGCCGACGAGATCGTCTCCGAAGCCACCGTCGGCGCCGATGGTACTGACGTGAAGATCGGCCTGATCGGCGAGATCGGCGTGTCGTCCGATTTCACCGCCGAGGAGGAAAAGTCGCTGCGCGGTGCTGCCCAGGCGCAGGTGCGCACCGGTCTGCCTCTGATGGTCCATCTTCCCGGCTGGTTCAGGCTGGGCCATAAGGTCCTCGATGTCGTCGCCTCCGAAGGCGGTGATCTCAGGCATACGGTTCTCTGCCACATGAACCCGTCACATGACGATCTCACCTATCAGTCCGAACTTGCCGTCCGCGGCGCGTTTCTCGAATATGACATGATCGGCATGGATTTCTTCTACGCCGATCAGCAGGTGCAATGCCCGAGCGACGAGGAGGCGGCTCGCGCGCTCGTCAAACTCGTCGAGATGGGGCATGCCGATCGCCTCCTGCTCTCCCACGACGTCTTCCTGAAGATGATGCTCAAGCATTACGGAGGCAACGGCTATGCCTATATCCTGCGCCACTTCCTGCCGCGCCTGAAGCGTCACGGTCTCGATGACGCGACGCTCGATATCTTCATGCGCGCCAATCCGAAATCCGTCTTTCAGGCCAGCGCCTGACCGTGACATAAAAGAAATGGAAACATCATGACAAAGAAGGTTCTTCTCGTCGGCGAAAGCTGGGTTAGTTCCGCCACGCACTACAAGGGTTTCGACCAGTTCGGAAGCGTCACGTTTCATCTCGGCGCCGAACCGCTCGTTGCGGCACTCAAGGATAGTGCATTCGAGCTCACCTACATGCCGGCCCATGAAGCGGTCGAAAAATTCCCCTTCGATATGGCGGGGATCGACGCCTTCGATGCGATCATTCTTTCCGATATAGGCGCCAATTCCCTGTTGCTTCCCCCGGCGGTCTGGCTGCATTCGAAGACGGTTCCCAACCGGTTAAAGCTGCTCAAGGCTTGGGTTGAAAAGGGCGGCGGTCTGCTGATGGTCGGCGGCTATTTCTCGTTCCAGGGCATCGACGGCAAGGCGCGCTGGCGCCGTACGCCGGTCGAGGATGTCCTGCCGGTCACGTGTCTGCCCTATGACGACCGAGTGGAAATTCCGGAGGGAACGACGCCTGTCCTCGGCAAGTCCGATCACGCCACGGTTGCCGGCCTGTCAGGTGAATGGCCTCTGCTTCTGGGCGTCAACGAGGTAGAAGTGCGCGAGCGCGACGATGTCGAAGTCATTGCTCGCCTGCCGGATACGGAAGGCGGCCATCCGCTCCTGGTGACCGGACGCTTCGGCAAAGGCAGAACCGCCGCCTGGACTTCGGATATTGGGCCGCACTGGCTTTCGCCTGCCTTCTGCGAGTGGGAAGGCTATGGGCGTCTCTGGAAGAATATCCTCGGCTGGCTGACAGAGGCGAAGTAGGCGTCATTCGCCGGCGAGGATGCCGGCGAGTTCCGCCTTGGTCGGGAAGGCCGAACGCGTCCCCCGGCGACTGACGGTAATGGCCGCCGCCGCAGTCGCATGATGAATGGCTTTGGTGTCGAGCGTGGTCGATCTGAGTGCGGCAGAGGCGAGGGCGACGGCCATGAATGTGTCGCCGGCGCCGGTCGTGTCGACGACCTCTGTGGCACGGGCAGGAATGGTTGCCAGCACCTGATTTCCGCTGGCAAGGATTGCCCCATCGCCGCCGAGGGTCAGCACGGTCTGTGCCACCCCGGCTTCGGCGAGGCGGTGGATTGCGGCCTCGCCGGATGATCCGGTCAGGCTTTCGGCCTCGCCCCGGTTGAGAAAGGCGATGTCGATGAGCGGCCAGAGCTCGGCGAAATAGGGCCTGAGCGGCGATGGATTGAAGGCGGTCGTCAGGCCGCGGCGTCTGGCCTCGGCAAGAATGCCGCGGGTCACGTCTTCGCTGAGGTTGCCCTGCAGGACGACGAGGTCGCCGCCGACCGCATCGTCGAGCGGCGCAAGCGCCTCGGACAGGGTCAGTGCCTCTGCCGAGTCCGTCGTCGTGACGATGGCGTTTTCGCCATCGGGCGTCGTGAAGATGATGGAGAAGTCGCTGGAGCGGTGAGGGCTGCCCAACAATCGGGCGTCCAGCGCTTCACCAGCAAGCTGGTCGCGGATCGTCTGGGCGCGAAAATCCTCGCCGACGGCTGTGACAAGCGTCGTGGGAAGGCCGGTGCGGCCCATTACGACGGCCTGGTTGGCGCCCTTGCCCCCGAGGTCGCGGGTTTCTTCCCGACCAAGGATCGAGGCACCCGCTTCGGGCATGGACATTACAGAAATGGTTTCGTCGATGGCGACGTTACCGATGACATAGGCACGCATGGCGGGCTTTCAGAAGGGAAAGAAAAATGCAGCAGATATCGGATAAGGCCACAAGCGCCATACGGGAAATATTCGGCACTGACAAGGCGCTGATCGGCATGATCCATTGCCCG
Organism: Hyphomicrobiales bacterium; assembly: GCA_900470965.1. GTDB lineage: Bacteria > Pseudomonadota > Alphaproteobacteria > Rhizobiales > Rhizobiaceae > Rhizobium. The sequence continues at coordinate 6,253 of UCCS01000180.1, read as the reverse complement.
CCCTTCCCGGGTGCTCCACGCTACCGCAACGCGGCAATGGATTCCATCTACGACACCTGCATGCGCGATGCCGAGGCGCTTGTCAAAGGCGGCATTCATGGATTGATCGTCGAAAATCACGGCGACATCCCCTTCTCCAAGCCCGAGGATATCGGCCACGAAACTGCGGCCTTCATGTCTGTTGTAACCGACCGCATCGCTCGTGCTGTCGGCGTGCCGCTCGGCATCAATGTGCTTGCCAATGCGCCGATCCCCGCTTTCGCGATTGCGGCCGCCGGCGGCGCACGCTTCATCCGCGTCAACCAGTGGGCGAACGCCTATGTCGCCAATGAAGGCTTCATGGAGGGCCGTGCAGCCGAGGCCATGCGCTATCGCTCGCTGCTGCGTGCCGAACATATCAAGGTGTTTGCCGACAGCCACGTCAAGCATGGGGCACACGCCATCACTGCCGACCGGACGATCGATGAACTGACCCGCGATTTGGCCTTCTTCGATGCGGATGTGGTGATCGCTACCGGCCAGCGAACGGGCAACAGTGCAACGATGGAGGAGATCGAGGAAATCGGTGCTGCAACCCATCTACCGTTGCTCGTCGGCTCGGGCGTGACCAAGGATAATATCGTCGAGATCCTCAAGCGCACCAACGGCGTCATCGTCGCCTCTTCGCTGAAGGAGGGTGGCGTCTGGTGGAATCCTGTGGAGCCGGCCCGTGTCGCAGCCTTCGTCGAAGCCGCAAAACCCCGTCTGGAGTCGTGACGATCATGGTATCTCTCTCCGAACAGATGCTCGACGAGAACCGCGACGTCTTTGAAGCCATGGTCCACCACCGCTTCGTCGAAGACATCAAGGCTGACCGTCTCCCGAATGAGGCCTTCGAACGATATCTGGTCTTCGAGAGTGCCTTCGTCGATACGGCGATTGCGATCTTCTCCTATGCGACCGCAAAGGCCGGCACCATCGAGGAGAAGCGCTGGCTGATCGGTGTGCTGGACGCGCTTGCAAACCAGCAGATTGCCTATTTCGAGAAGACCTTTGCAACTCGCGCCATCGACCCCGCCCGCCATGACACCGGCCGAGCCGATGTCGCTGCGTTCCGAGAGGGAATGCTGGCGATTGCCCGTGACGGCGGTTTCCTCGATACGATCGCCGCCATGTTTGCCGCCGAATGGATGTACTGGACCTGGTCGACCGAGGCCGACCGGATGGCCATCAGCGATCCACTTCTCAAGGAATGGGTCAGGCTTCATGCCGAACCGGAATTCGAAGCGCAGGCGCGTTGGCTGAAGGCGGTGCTGGACGAGGCTGGCGAGACAATGGATATTGCCGAACGCAAGCGATTGAGCGCCATTTTCGGCCGTGCCCAACGCCTTGAGATCGACTTCCACGACGCAGCCTATTCCTGAGAGCCCGCGCCATGACTGGCAATCCCGTTATCAATGGAAAACGTCTGCTGGAACGCCTGGATCGGTTTGCCGAGATCGGCGCGACCGCGGGCGGCGGCGTCAATCGCCAGGCTATGACGGAACTGGATCGAAAGGCCCGGTTGCTGCTGGCAGAGTTGGCAGAGGCGCGCGGTTTCGGCGTGTTCCAGGATCCCGCCGCCAATCTCTTCATCCGCCGCCCGGGCAGGGACGAGGCGGAACCGCCGCTCCTTATCGGCAGCCACCTCGACAGTCAGCCCTCCGGCGGCCGCTTTGATGGTGCGCTCGGAACACTGACGGCCTTCGAGGTCCTGGAAAGCCTTGAGGATGCGGGCGTTGAAACCGGAAGGCCGATCGAGGTGGTTGCCTGGACCAACGAGGAGGGATGCCGCTTCGCACCCGGCTGCATGGGGTCATCAGCCTTCTCGGCAGGCGAAATTCCGCTTGCATGGTCCGACCTCATCGCAACCGATGGCGCAAGGTTTGACGACGAGTTGAGAGCAACCCTTGCCAGTCTTCCGCAGGCCGCGATGCGCGATCTCGGCTTTCCTGCTTACGCATATCTCGAAGTGCATATTGAGCAGGGACCTTCTCTGGAGAAAGAGGATATCCCTATCGGTATCGTCACCGGCATTCAGGGGACGCGGTGGCTGGAAGTGACAGTCTCGGGCCAGACCGCCCATGCCGGGACGACCGCGCTCAACTATCGACGAGATCCGCTTTGCGCGATGATCGCGGCTCTCGACGGACTTTACGCCAGTATCATGCCTCGGGACGATCGTGCCCGATTTACCGTCGGACGTATCGCCGTAGAACCCGGTGCCATCAACGCCATCCCGCAGACAGCGCGATGCACCATCGACATCCGTCACCCGGATCCATCAGAGATCGAGCGGCTGAGCGCGACCATCGAACAAGTCTTTAGCGAACGAGCCCAAGCAGAACGTTGCCAGGTTGCGCTCAGGCAGACCTTCAATATGCCGCCGGCCAACTTTCCTCAAAAGGTGCTGGATGCATTGGACAGGGCCGCGGTGAAAGGCGGACTGGCAACCAGGAGAATGTTGTCAGGTGCTTTCCACGATGCGCTGTTCGTCAACCGGGTCGCGCCCGCGGCAATGATCTTCGTGCCTTGTCGCGATGGCCTCAGCCATAATGAAGCCGAATATGCGGCGCCGCATCATGTTGTCTCGGGCGCGCGCATGCTGCTGCTGTCGACGATCGAAATCCTGGAAACCGAAGTTTGAGCAAGGCTTTGGATCGGGATTGATGGCGACAAACGCCGCATTGAAAGATGGCCCGTCGCAGAGATGGTTGCGCGCCTGAGGAAGGTGCAGATCAGCCCGCAAGCGGATGTATCACGAAAGTGCGGGTGGTCGGGCCGGCGGACACATGTGGCGCCCCATGGTGTGCCGGAGCGTCATTCGCCCCGAGGAAACCGCTGGTTTTCCTCCAGCACGTTCAGATCCATATGATTGCGCATATATCGCTCGGCGGCTTTCTGCAGGGGTTGATAATCCCAGGGATAGTAGGCTCCCTCGCGCAAGGCCGGATAGACGACCCAGCGTCGAGCCTGACTTTCTCGAACCGCTTCATCGAAAGCTGCAAGGTCCCAACGTAGCTTCGCCTGATCGAGAAGCGTGTCCAGCGTGTTCGCATAGGCCGGATCTCCGGCCAGATTGACGAGCTCGTGGGGATCGGCCTGAAGGTTGAACAGCAGGGGCGGATCCTTCTCGCAGACCGTCAGTTTGAAGCGTCCGGCGCGAATGCCCACCAGCGGTGCGATCGATCCTTCTGCCGCATATTCCATCAAAACCGGACCGCGAGCTTTCGCGCCGTTCAACAGTTTTGCCAAATCTTCGCCATCCGTCCATTTGGCGATCGCCGAAATATCCAGGCCGGCAAGGCATGCGAGCGTCGGTGTGACGTCAAGAGTGGAGACCGGCTGATCGATCAAGGCGGGTTGCCAGTCGGGTGCCGATATCATCAGCGGCACGCGCGCAGACCCGTCGAAGAAGCACATCTTGAACCATAGGCCGCGCTCGCCGAGCATGTCCCCGTGGTCCGAGACGAACAGGATGACGGTATTGTCGCGCATCCGCCCCCGCTCCAGCACCTCGAGGATTTCTCCGACTTTCTCATCAATATAGGAGATGTTGGCGAAATAGCCGCGCCTGGCCCGACGGATCTGCTCGGCGGTAATATCGAAGGCCGTATAGTCGCAGGCTTCGAGCAGACGCTGCGAATGCGGATCCATCTCGTCGAAAGGCGGTGCCGGAACAGTCGGGTCAAGGGCCGGGCAGTCCTCGTAGAGATCCCAGAATTTGCGCCTGGCGACATAGGGATCGTGAGGATGGGTGAAACTAACGGTCAGGCACCAGGGACGCTCGTCCTGCCGGCGTGACAGGTCGTAGAGCTTGCGGCTGGCATTGTAGGCGACCTCGTCGTCATATTCGAGCTGGTTGGTGATTTCCGCAATCCCCGCGCCGGTGACCGAGCCGAGATTGTGATACCACCAGTCGATCCGCTCTCCAGGCTTGCGGTAATCGGGCGTCCAGCCGAAATCGGCCGGGTAGATATCGGTCGTCAGGCGCTCCTCGAAGCCGTGCAGCTGGTCAGGGCCGACGAAATGCATCTTGCCCGACAGGCTGGTGTGATAGCCGGCGGACCTGAGATGGTGCGCATAGGTCGGAATATCCGAGGCAAATTCGGCCGCATTGTCGTAGACGCGCGTTCGGCTCGGCAGCTGACCCGACATGAAGGAGGCGCGCGCCGGAGCACACAGAGGGCTGGCCGTATAGCTACTGGCAAAGCGGACCGAACGTGCCGCGAGTGCCTTGAGATGTGGTGCATGCAGGAAGTCGGCCGGCCCGTCCGGAAACAGCGTGCCGTTCAGTTGGTCGACCATGATGATGAGAATATTGGGACGGGCCATGATATGTTGCTGCTGCTCGTGTTCGATGGCTTTTAGGCGGAAGGGCTTACGGATGTGTCCGCCACCAGTTGGCGAACGCCTGACGGAACCGTCTTGTCGGCGGCGCAAGTGCCGATCGGATCCATTATCCTCTTCAGAACCGGCACTGGTCGTCGCATGAGTGATCCTCTTGGCGGCGTGGGTCGCAATTGACACATCGACGATAGCCGACTGAGTGACTGCGCACTATCGCCTCGCCGACATCGGTTGTTCCGGACAAGCGCGGGGCCTGTTTTCCAGCGACAGACTTGCCGGCGACACCAAGGGTCGCGGCAAGACAGGCGTCGCGGCGGAGTGCGTGCATGATGCGGTATTGGCTGGCTGGCCATCGCCTCGACAGCATCTTGCGAGCACGCGGAAGGATCTTCATGTCGATCGCCCGACCGATGCCCACCGAAGAGGGCATTCTGGAATTTCTGGAGATTTGCGAAGGCTTTTATCCACCGGACGCGGTCGAAGCATCGATCCAGCAGCAACGGCAATGGTATGATGCACTCTGCGCGCGGTTTGACCACCTTCTGCCGCAGGGGCTGGTCTATGCCGATGGCATGGTGCTGCGTATACCGATCCGCCGGTATCGGCCGCGGACAATCACGACATCAACTGTTCTCCTTTATCTTCACGGCGGCGGCTTCGTTGTCGGCTCGCTCGAAAGCCATCACTCGATCTGTGCTGAAATCGCCGATTTTGCCGGCGCTGAACTTGTTTCCGTCGATTACCGGCTGGCACCCGAGTACCGCTGGCCGGCGCAGAGCGAGGATTGTTTCCTCATCTTGAAACACCTTCTGTCGTCCGTTGGCAGCAAGGTCGTCATCATCGGCGATAGCGCCGGCGCCAATCTGGCGGCGGGGCTCGCCATCAGGGCGCTGGAGGAGGCGCTACCCGGTGTTGCCGGTCAGGTCCTCGTCTATCCGGCGTTGGGCGGCGACCTGCAGAAGGGTTCCTATGTGGAAATGGCAAATGCACCTGGCCTGACCACGGCTGATGTCGCCTATTATCGCGACGTCCTGCAGGCTCCGTCGCGCCACCCTGTGGCCGCGCCGCTTCATGCGGGTTCTGTCGAGGGGCTTGCACCCGCCTTCATCACGGTCGCGCGGTTCGATCCCTTGCGAGACGACGGGCGCACCTACGCTGCCCGGCTTGCGGAGGCCGGCGTGGAAGTCTGGTTCCGCGAGGAACCGCAGATGGTGCATGCGTGGCTACGTGCCCGCCATATGAGCGAGGGTGCCCGGGCCGGCTTCAAGGCGGTATGCGAGGCGGCACGGCTCTTCGCATCGCGCTGACGGTTACATCAGATCGCGAGCGATTGCCGTCTCGCCAAAATCCTTCTCAAAGATTTTTATTCCGCCTTCATGGGCGAAGACCGTGGCGGCGATGATCCAGTGCGTTGCCGTGCAACCGATCGATGCGGTCGCAACCGTCGTCACGGACCAGCCGGGACGCTGCATGTCGCAGGTCCAGGTAGATTGCCCCGTCATCGAGAGCGGGTCATCCGGCGAAATCGACCATGTCTCATCCCGCAGCTGCCGTGTCGACAGACCGGTGTCGGGATGCTCGAAAAGGCCGGTATCTTCGTGAATGCGGTATTCTGTTCGATTGGCGGAAAGCTCCCTGATGACCTGCCTTTTGGTTTCCGCCGGCGCATGCTCGATATATTTCGGCAGTGGATCGGGATTATCCGGCTCCTTCACGGCGATGAGGCGATGATCGGTAAGTATCGGCAGGGCAAGCTCGATTGAGGCCGTATCGATGACAAGGCCGGGATTAGTCGGCGGCGGCAGGATCATCGGCCAATAGGCCGTCGAAAGCGAAAGGCGAATGCGATGGCCAGCGCGAAAGCGGTAGCCGCAGGCATCGAGCA
>UCCS01000022.1 GCA_900470965.1 Hyphomicrobiales bacterium | reverse complement strand
CGTTGCCGACCTTCTGCATCGCATCGGCGATGTACTGGCCAACATCCGTCTCGCCATTGGCCGAGATCGTGCCGACCTGGGCGATTTCTTCCGACGTGCTGATCGTCTTGGCCTTGGAAAGCAGATCCTTGACGACAGCAGCAACGGCAAGATCGATGCCGCGCTTCAGGTCCATCGGGTTCATGCCGGCTGCAACGGCCTTGCCGCCTTCGCGAACGATGGCCTGTGCGAGAACCGTGGCGGTCGTGGTGCCGTCGCCGGCGATGTCGTTGGTCTTCGAAGCAACTTCGCGGACCATCTGCGCGCCCATGTTTTCGAACTTGTCATCCAGTTCGATCTCTTTGGCGACGGCGACGCCATCCTTGGTGATGCGTGGCGCGCCGAAGGACTTGTCGATAACGACGTTGCGGCCCTTCGGACCAAGCGTGACCTTCACCGCATCGGCGAGAATATCGACACCGCGCAGCAGCTTTTCGCGCGCATCACGGCCGAATATGATTTGTTTGGCAGACATGGAAACCTCCCGGGCTGATCGCCCAATGATCACTATAAAACAGAATAGGGATGCGGTCGACGATCAGGCGATAATGCCCATCACATCCGCTTCCTTCATGATCAGCAGATCCTCACCGTTGATCTTGATCTCGGTGCCGGACCACTTACCGAACAGGATGCGATCGCCGGCCTTGACGTCGAGCGGGACGACCTTGCCGGATTCGTCACGAGCGCCGGTGCCGACGGCGACGATTTCGCCTTCCTGCGGCTTTTCCTTGACCGTGTCAGGAATGATGATGCCGCCCTTGGTCTTGGCTTCAGCCTCGATCCGGCGCACGACGACGCGGTCGTGTAACGGCCGAAAATTAATCTCTGTCATTGTGGGGTTCCTCGACGGGATCGCAGCCGAATGGCCAATCCCGATGAACCGTTTTAGCAGTCTTGCGTTGAGAGTGCTAGTGAGATTCGTGTTTTGGTAGAATCCGAGAGCGTGATCTCCATCGGGCCTTGAATGACTGCGGATCGGTGCGGCCCACTTGTTTAAAATCTTTTGGATCTTATTTAAATTTTTTAAGGATCGAACGTCTGGCATCGATGGAATTCGAACCGGAATAGTTGCGGTCGCCATGCGAACCTCGTGCACCAAGAAGAGCTCAAATCTGCCTGATATCGGCCACCCAAGGAGACGCGATATGATCGAATTCCGGAAAAAGAGTGAAAACGAAGTCAGATCTGCCGAGATAGAAGCAAGTCTGAAGAAACTGGACGCGGAAATGGCCTCCCCGAACATCAAGGAAGTCAAGCATGAAGAGCTCTCAAAACTCCGCCGCCAACTGAGCATCGAGCAGGCAGCAATAAGAGAGCCAACCAAGCGCGTTTGAGAATGGAAGGCTTCGCGGCAGCCTGATCGCCGCGAATGGGCTCCAGATGACCTCGACTTCGTCCTTGCCCGTTTATGGATGGATGAGCATTTTCCGGCTTAGCTCCGGAAGGTGGCGTTAAGCAGCGCCCTAACCCGGAAACGGCTCCAGCGTCCCGAACCAGGCGACGAGCGCCACAACGCCAATGGCGATGACGATCTCCCCCGCGGTCCCCGCCGCCAGCGCTTTCCCGGCCAAGTGCGACCGCCCCATGCGCGGCACCAGCCCATAACGGTTGACGACGGCAATCAGCATCATCAGCAAGGCAAGCGCGATCTTCAGGGAAAGCAGCCGCTGATACGGAACGCTCCAGTCAAGCGGCAAGCCGCCGATGATCAGCAGACTATTGGCAACGCCGGATAAAATGACCAGCGCCACTGCCACATGCCCCACCGTCGAGAAACGGATCAGCGCTGTCAGGGCATCCGCCCCCCTCGTGCTGTCACCAAGCTGGGAAAGCACGAGCGCCACGGGCATCAGCGCCCCAACCCAGGCGCCGCCCGAGAGCACATGCACCATGTCGTTCGCCCGGTGCAGCGCCCGCAGCCACCCGTCATTCATGGCCGCATGGCCGGTCAGCGACAGGCCGCAGAGAAGAAGCGCGGAGACGACAGCCGTAACGGCAACCTTCTGCCGTAACGGCAACAATGTCACCGCCAGGAGAAGTGCGGCAAACACCGCCTGCCAGGCCCAGGCAGTGCCGACAGAGGTTCCTGTCAGCACTGATATCATCACATCCCCGTCCAGCCCATCCGCCCAGCCATTGCCGAGCATGGCGCAGCGCACCGGCAGCAGCACCACTGTTGCAATGACAGCCAGCGCCAACGCGGCAACACGCACGGCCCGGAGCTTCGCCCAGATGCAGCCGCTCAAGCCCTCCGGCACGAGCAGCCACAGATAGGCGGCGCTGCCCCAGAGAAACAGGACAGCCCCGTCGAAGACGAAACGGCAGGCGATGTTGGCGGTTTCAGGTGTCATAAGGGCTTTACGGTGAAGCTGAACGTGCCATTCGTCTTGTGTCCGTCAGTCGAAAGCACATGCCAGTCGACCGTATAGCTGCCGGGCGCGAGCTTATCAGACACCGGTACCATCAGCACCTTGCCGCCATCCTCGAGCATGGCGTCGCCGAGTTTGATCTCTGTCTTGTCCGGCCCGGTGACGGTGACGCCGCTGAACTTGAGGGTCAGTTCCTCGGTGAAGGTGAGATCGAGTTCGCTGGGGGACGCGACGGCAGCCTTGTCGGCCGGTGCGGAGTTTTTCAGATGCGCATGCGCAAAAGCTTGGCCGGCAAGGGCGATGCTGACGAGGGCAGTGACGGTGAGGATGCGGGTCAGTCGGGACATCAGATCATGCCTTTTGTTTGGTTGGGACAGGCGATGGCACGCTTGGCCCTCGCAAGATTAGACAGTGGGGAAGCGGATTTATTCCGGGCTGTGTTGCGTTTTATTGCTGGGGGGTTGTCGTTTGTTCGACGTAGCTCTTTTCGCCGCGTCATCCTCTTACTCGACGCCATCCTCGGGCTTGTCCCGAGGATCTGCATCGGCCCGCAGTAGATCCTCGGGACAACCCCGAGAATGACGAAAGAAGCGGTGTCGTGCTCTTCCAACACCCCCGCGCGAGGCGTGGACGTGCGCAGTGTGATGCCATTTCTCATCTCACACCCCTCCGCCGAGCAACACATCACGGATCTTCGCCAGCGCCTCATCCCGATCCGTGCCGTACGGAATCAACCCCTTCAGCCGCCCATCGGCGCCGATCATCAGCAGCGAAACCGTGTGGCTCATGTGATAATTGCCGTCTTCGCTCGGCAGCTTCGACGCATGGATGAACCAGCCGTCGGAGACCTTCCTCATCTCCGCCGGCTCACCGGTAATGCCCGTGATGCGGCTGGAAAAGGCGGTGACGTAATCATGCATCACCTCTCGCGTGTCGCGCTCCGGATCGATCGAGAAGAAATAGGCCTTCAGCGCCCTGCCCTGATCGCCGAGCGTCACCAGCCAGTCGGCCACCTCGTAGAGCGTCGTCGGGCAGGCCTCCGGGCAATGGGTATAGCCGAAATAGACGAGCGCCGGATGCCCCCGGAAGATCGACTGGTCGACCGCATTGCCTCTGTCGTCGACGAGAGAAAAACGCATGTTGAAAGGCCCGGTGCGCGGCTCCGAAAGATAGAGCGACACCATCAACGCGACGAGCGCGCCGACGAAGACCGCACTTGCGGCAAAGCCTGAAATGGCAAGGGTGCGCGCGCTCATTGGCCATGCCCCTCATGGCCGCCCTGATCGGCGTCACCGGCCTCTCCCGCCATCATGACAGTGCCTTCGAAGCTCGCAAACAGCGCCAGCACTTTGGGGTCGAGCCTGGCTTCAGCCTCCGCGAGATCCGCCGCCAGCGCCTTGGCATCGTCAGCCGAAAGCCCGGCCTTCTCCAGCGGCGCCGCTTCCCTGATCCCATCGCCGCTGCAGAGAAAAACGCTCCAGCCATGATGGCCCTTCTTCAGTAGCGCACGGCCGCCCCGCCCATCCTGCTGCCAGCCGGCGATCGCCCAGTCATTCCTGACGACCACGGGCAGAATGGTCAGCGGCTTGTCCGGCCGCTCGAACATCGTCTTCAGCGTCGCGGGAATGGCCTCTTCCGGCGGCGGCCCCGACATGTCCATGCCTTCCATGCCAGGCATATCCATCGCCCCATGGTCCATGCCGCCATGGTCGATGTCACTGGCCCCGCCGACATCGTCCAGCGGCCCGGCGATCTTTCCGACGGCGAAATCGACCGTGATCTCACCAGCCTTCTCGAAGCTCAGCACCGCCCGGATCGTCTCGCCCTGCTTGAAGGGCTTTTCGACGTTCTGGAACATCAGATGATAATTGGGCTCCAGCGTCACCGTCTGCCCGGCCGGAATGGCAAGCCCGCCCTTCAGCTCACGCATGGTCATGATGCCGTTTGTCATGGTCATCTGGTGCAGCTGCACGGTTTTCGCCCGGTTCGAGCTTGCGGCAACAAGTCGGTCCGGCTCGCTGCCGCGATTGGTGATCGTCAGGTAGCCGTCGCCGACCTTGGCGCCCGGCACCATGGAATGCGAGGCCGCATGGTCGATCCTGATCGTCGGCTCCTGCGCCACCGCAGCCGTCGCAATCAGCAGGCCCACGAAGAGAGAAACAATCGTCTTCATCATCATCCCCTCCTCAGGCAAAGGCGCGCTTCAGCGGCGGCACGAAGCGGATCACCACCTGGTCGAAGGCGATCATCAGCAGGATCACCAATCCGCTCATCGGAAAGGTAACGGCGAAGGCGAGCACGATGGTCCAGAGCCCCAGATAGACCGAGCGCCGCGGCGGCATGGGCGGCACGCCGAGCCGCCCAGCCGGCCGCCGCTTCCACCACATGACGATGCCGGTCACGCAGGAGAGGATGATGACGAGGCAGGTCGCGAGCATCAGCAACTGGTTGAAGAGCCCGAATTCCTGCCCCTGATGCACATTGATACCCCATTCGATCGCCCGACCGAGGAAGGGATACTGGCCGAAGGAGAGATCGATGAGCGGCTTGCCGGAATATTGATCGATATGAAGCGTGCGCTCATTGGTGAGGTCGTCAGGATAGACCGCCGCCGTATAAACGCCCGTCTCGCTGCCGGGAATGGCAAGATCGAAGCCCGGCGCCATGCCGAGACCCCGCGCAATCTCCACCGCCCGATCGAGCCCGATCGGCTTCATCGACTGCGCCGCCGCAATCTCCGACAGCGGCACCGGTGCCTTCTCGACGATCCAGCCGGCCTTGGGAAGGATATCCTCCGTCACCTTCTGCGATTTCGGCACGGCATCCCACAGCTGCACCGGATAGCCGAGATCGTGGCTCGTCAGCCAGGCGTTGGCATTGGCGCCCCAATAGCCGGACCAGGGCATGCCCGTCATCGCCATGAAGAAGATCAGGATACCGGCGAAGGCACCGGTCACCGCATGGAGATCGCGCCAGAAGACCCGCCGCGAAGGCGTGCCGCGCACGGTTACCACCCCACCCGTCTGCCGCCGCGGCCACCAGAGATAGATGCCGGTCACGACCAGCACCATGGCAAAACCGCCCGTGATCTCGATCAGCCTGTTGGGCAAGCCGCCGAACAGCGCAAGGCTGTGGATGCGCTTGACGACATAGTTGAACTCCTCGGTGGAGCCCACCGTATCCAGCACCTTGCCGTCATAGGGATTGACGAAAACCAGCGTCTGGCCGGCATCCGAAGACACGGTCACGATCGCCGACCGGTCGAGCCCGGCCGGGTCCTTGTAGGAGCTCGCAACCGAGCCCGGAACGGCAGCCGCCGCGATGTCGGCAATCTTCTGCGGCGACAGCGCCTCGCCGGCGGGCTCGACGATATAACGATAGGCAAAGACCGTATCGTTGATCTCGTCCTTGAAGAGATAGAGCGAGCCGGTAATGGCAAGGTTCAGCAGGAAAGGAATGACCAGCAGGCCGGCAAAGAAGTGCCAGCGCCAGATGGCGCGATAGAGCGAAACGCCTGGTACGGCGTTCTCTGCTGCCTCAGTGGCAGTGGTGATAGACATGGAAGTGGATCCGAATCCTCGGCCGGCGGCGTCAATGCGGCCCGGCCATGATTGCAAGACGCATCACGGCCAGAGCCACGACGCGGGTTCAGGCAAGGATCGGATTTGCAGGCGGGGCGCGCGGCCCGGTATTCGGCGGAAAAAGCTCGCGATGGAAGGCCTCGACGCGGCGCGGCAGCTCCACCTTGAACGTAAAGCCGATGCGCGCACCGGTGATATCGGCAGGCTGCGGCAGCACGACGGAAGCGCCGATACGGCAGGCTTCGCACGGATTGAGATGCGCAATCTTGCCATGCTCCTTGCCGTGGTCGTCGACAACGGTGACGCAGAGCGTTGGAAGCGTGCCGTCGGGCAGCACATATTGGGCAAGCGCCGCAGGGCTCAGAGCATCTTCGGCAGCTGCTGGAACCTGATGCGCAAGACCGACGAAGACGAGCGCGATGGCGCACAGAATGCGCACCAGCCATTGCTCGATCCTGTCCAGACGATGTTGCATCGTTCCCCTGCGCCTTGAGGCCCCTACCTCAGCATCGAATCCGTGATAGCGGCATCTCGCGCAAAGCTCAATGCGACATTCATGACCGGACGACGGATCATAGCGGCTCAGGCAGCCGGATTGAATGGTGACGGATGGGACGGAAGCAAGGTCGCCCCATCCGTCGAAATCCCGCTACACGCATCCACGTCGGTCAGATGCGCCAGTTCCATCTGGGCCTTGAGGCCAGCCGGTTGCCCGAGTTAAGCGCGATCGAAGGCGGTGCGGTTTTGCTCGACGAAAGCCTCCACCGTCATTGGCGGCGTTCCCGTGAACTGCTCGATGATGTCATTGGTGCCCGCAAAGACGCCGTTGCGGCAGTCCTCGGCAATGCACAGGAAGTGCTGGATGATGAAATCGTCAAGGCCGAAACTCTTCAGGCGCGCCGTATAGGCTTCGGCAGTCGCTGGCCGGTAGCCGATCTTGCGGCCGAGCACCTCACTCATCCTTGCTGCGATCTCCGCCTCGCTGAGCTCCACCGGGCCGAACAGGGGATAGATCTTGCCGGCATGTTCGGCCGGGTTTTCCAGCATGGCCGCAATCAGCCGCGCCTGGTCCTCGCCAGCAACAGGTGCATGCCTTCCCTCGCCATAGGGCAGCTCGATCACGCCCTCATTGGCAATGACATTGCTCACCCAGGGGAATGTCAGCCATTCGGAGAAGAAGGTCGGGCGGATATGGGCGGTCGGCACACCCGACCAGTCCAGCACGCGCTCGGCGACCCAATGGTTGCGGGCAGCATGGCTTTTTGCCACCTCTCGCGCCGAAATTTGCGACATGTTGACGATGAGTTCGAGCTTTGCCCGCCGTGCGGCATCGGCAAAATAGGCCGTCACATCGATGAGATCCGGGCGGATTGGATAGCAGAGATAGGCGGCGTTCACGCCCGCGACCGCGCTGATGACGGCATCGTGGTCGGTCAGGTCACCGACCACGACCTCCGCCCCTGCCGCAGCGAGTGCTTGAGAACGCGCATCTTCCTTATGCACGAGCGCGCGTACCTTATGGCCCTTTTCCAGGAGGATGCGGGTCGTATGCTTGCCGGTTTTGCCTGTGGCTCCGGTCACGAGATAGGTCTTGGACATGGTCTTCTCCAGTTGTGAAAAGGGCGCAGGATTCCACCGGAGCGAACCACAAGGCTCGCCCGTTACAAATCGCCCGCCCTTGAAATTTAGATTACGAGTGACATCTAATTAGATGTTGGGTAAAATCTAAATTGTCAAGGCGCATGGAGACCGGAAATGCGAAAATCAAACGAGGAAGCGGCAAGGACGCGCCAGACCATTGTCGCCACCGCAGCCGACGAGATCAGGCGTTCGGGCATTGCTGAAGCAAGCGTCGCCGACATCATGGCCGCTGCCGGCCTGACGCCAGGCGGCTTCTATCGCCACTTCGAAAGCAAGGATCATCTGGTCGCCGAAGCGCTGGAAAAGGCTGGAGATCAGGTCGCCGGAAGCATGCGCAAAGTGCGCGACGAGGCCAGCTTCGACGATGTCGTCAACGCCTATATCGAAGCCACCCGGGCCGGCGGCAAGGCCGTGCCCTCCTGCCCCATCTCCTCCCTCGGCAGCGAGCTCGCCCGCTCCGGCCCGGAGGCGCGAGAAGCGGCCACCAAAGTGATCGAGGACATGTTCTCCGTCTTCAGCTCCGGCCCCGCCGGTACCAAGGCCAGCCGCCGCAAGGGAATGGCCGCCTTCGCCATGCTGGTCGGCGCGCTCACGCTGGCGCGTATTGTGACCGATGAAGAGATGGCCGATGAGATTCTGGATGTAGCCCGGCAGAAGCTGCACCGGGCGGAGTGACCTGCCCATACGACACACTTGCGAATCGCATAAGTGTATGCTTATGTGTTGTCATGATGGAACACGACATTTTTCGGGCGCTCGCCGACCCGACCCGCCGCACGATCTTCGAGAAGCTGGCGAATGGCAGCATGAATGCCAGCGCGCTTCGCCAGGGCATGGATATCAGCCAGCCGGCCATGTCCCAGCATCTCGCCGTGCTGCGTTCGGCACGGCTGGTGCGCGAACAGAAGGAGGGCCGTTTCGTGAATTACGAGGTCGATCCCGAGGGGCTCACCCTCATCGCCCAATGGCTGGCGAAATATCGCGCCTACTGGCCAGCCCGCATCGATGCTCTCAAGCTCTTGCTGAAGGATATGGACCAATGAACGAGGTGAAGACCGAGATACAGACCAAGCAACAAACCGGCTTCGAACAGAGATACGAGCTGGATGCGCCGCCGGAAAAGGTCTGGCGGGCGATCAGCATTGCGGAATTCCGGGAGAAATGGCTGCCGAAGGAAGCGCTTGTCGATCCGCAATCGCTCGCGGAGACGCCGGGCAAGGAAATCCGCTACCGATTGCGCGACGATGCCCCACCCTATCTCGAAAGCACCGTCACCTTCACGATCGCCGCGAATGCATCCGGCGGAACCAGCCTGCGGATTGTCCACGAGCTGACTGATGCCACTTTCGAGCGTCTCACGAGATCGGTCGCCAACAGCAACAGCCAGACTATGATGCTCGCCGCCTGACGCGGCAGGCCTTCCCGCTTATCAATTCTGAAAGATTGGAGTTCGCCAATGCGCGAAGCGATGCAACTCGTCCCCATGGTCGTCGAACAATCCTCCCGAGGGGAGCGATCTTTCGACATCTATTCCCGCCTCTTGCGTGAGCGGATCATCTTTCTGAACGGCGAGATCAACGACGGCGTGTCCGCCCTCGTCTGCGCCCAGCTTCTGTTCCTGGAGGCCGAAAATCCCAAGAAGCCGATCAACCTCTACATCAATTCGCCGGGCGGCGTCGTGACCAGCGGTTTTGCCATGTACGACACGATGCGTTTCATCCGCGCGCCGGTGCACACGCTCTGCATGGGAACGGCCCGCTCCATGGGCTCCTTCCTGCTGATGGCCGGCCAGCCGGGAGAGCGATATGCCCTTCCGAATGCCAGCATCCTCATCCACCAGCCCCTCGGCGGCTTCCAGGGCCAGGCGTCCGATATGCTGATCCATGCCGAGGAAATCAGGAAGACGAAGCAGCTCATGACCAGCCTCTATGCCGAGCATTGCGGGCGATCCTATGAAGAGTTCGAGCAGGCGATGGATCGGGACCGCTTCATGAGGGCTGAAGAGGCCCTGGAATGGGGGCTGATCGACCGCATCCTGACGGATCGAGAGGATGTGGCAGAGGTAGGAGCGCAATAGCCATGCGCCCCGCCCTCGCCAGCCTAAACCTCAGCTACCGGCCTTCAATGCCGTATTGCAAAGGCTCCAATAGCCGCCGCCCTTCTGGATCCATTTCAGATCGTTGAGCGTGCCGGCATCCTTGTTGGCATGATAGCTGTCGACGCAGGTATGCAGCCGGCCCTTTGCAGGCGTTTCGCTGGCGTATTTCTTGTCGATCGCCTTCGGCATGGTCACGCCCTTGGGGGCCTTGACCGTCGGCTTTGCGGGCTCCTTGTCCGTCGTTGCGGCCACTGCCTTGTCATCGGCAGCATCTTCGGCGGCCGCATCCGCGCCACAGAACTTCGCCCGGAAGTCGTTCCACTTCATGTCCTTGGCCGAACCATCGGCCTTGGCCGTCTGATATTTGGCGCTGCATTCCTTCATGGTCAGCGCGGAGGCCGGAGAAACGAAGAAGGCGGCGGCAATCAACGCTCCGGCGGAAGCGGGCACAAGCAATCTCGCAATCATGGGATATCCTCGTGTTGGGGGCAGTTCACGGCATGCACGTCTTTGAGGCCCCAAATCTTTGAGACCCCAAGTCTTTGAAGCCTATGAAACGGTTCCATTGGGCGTTGCCGCATCGCCGGCTTTCGGCAGATGCTCGGCAAGCAGCTTGGACACATCATCGGCATTGACGCCGAACTTGGCGGCGAGATCGCGCAGCTGATCGGACGACAAGGCCGCCTGGATCTGTTCCGCCGATACGGGAAGATTGTGGCCGGTGCCGATCCAGGATGAGACCTGCTCGCCGAGGCCCGCCGAATTGAGCTGGGAAACGATGCCCTGCAGCCCTCCGGCATTGTCGAATATTCTGGTTGCAACCGCGACGTAATCGACCTGCCTGCCGGCAAGCACATCAGAGAGAACACCGCCTAAACCGTCGAAAATACTCATGGTTGCTCCTCCACCCATCAGCGGATTCTACATTAGCATGAGGTAAAATTTCTGTCATTCCGGATTTGCGAAACGACAGCCTTCCCTCCGCAAACAATACTTCTCGCTGGCCCTGCTTGACGTTGCCCATGGTGACGTCCTAAGTCGGGGGAGACGGTTCCCCGAGGAGAACTTCGAGGGGATTAATAGGGAACACGGTGCGGACGACCCAAAAGGGACCAAGACCGTGGCTGCCCCCGCAACTGTAAGCGGATTGCCGGTTATATCCGGAATGAATGCCTCGTCGTTCATTCCAGGACATCACCGGCGAGCTGGTCACTCCAAGTGCCACTGCGCGCAAGCGCGGGAAGGCAGATGACCGGCTGACATCCGCGAGCCAGGAGACCTGCCGTCAATCGCAATCCAATCAGCCAGGCGGGGATGCCTGGACAAGGAGCAGATATGATTGACCTTATTTCCTGCCGCTTGCCGCACGCGATCCGTCCCGATTGGACCACCCGCCGCTAGCCCTCCTCCACGTTTGGCTCACGCATCTGCGCGCGCCGGCGTCTGCTGGCCCTTTTCCTTCCGATCGAGAGTTTCCAATGCGCCAGATTATTCCAGGCTTTTCCCTTGCGTTCGGGCTCGCCAGCCTTTGCCTGGCCGGCCTTGCAGCACCCGCCTTCGCCGCCACCCAATATCCCCTCACCCTCAGCAATTGCGGCCAGCAAGTCACCTTCGAGAAGGCACCGGCCAAGATCGTTTCGATCGGCCAGGGCATGACCGAAGTGCTCCTCTCGCTCGGCCTTGCCGACAAGATCGCCGGCACGGCCGTCTGGGTCGGCCCGGTCCTGCCGCAATATGCCGAGGCCAACAGCAAGATCAGACGCCTGGCCGACAACGACCCGAGCTTCGAATCCGTCGTCGGTGCCGAGCCCGATCTGGTGGCTGCCGAATTCGAATGGCATGTCGGCGCCCAAGGCTCCGTCGGCAAGCGCGAGCAATTCAAAGACCTCGGCATCAACACCTATATCGCGCCGGCCGATTGCGTCGCCAAGATCAACACCGATGGCGGAGACGGCGTGCGCAAGGAGCTGTTCACGATGGACCTGATCTATCAGGAAATCGCCGAACTCTCCGAAATCTTCGACGTGAAGGACCGGGGCGATAAACTGATCGCCGACCTGAAGAAGCGCGAGGCCGCGGCCGTTGCCTCCGTTTCAGGCGCGGCAGCCAAGAACCTGCCCGTCGTCTTCTGGTTCTCCAGCAAGGAGGTGAAAGGCGATGCCTTCATCGCCGGCAAGAACAGCGCGCCGGCCTATATCCTGAAGACGCTCGGCGCAAAGAACGTCGTGACGACTGAAGAGGAATGGCCCCTCGTCGGCTGGGAAACGATTGCGCAGGCCAATCCCGCCGTCATCGTCATCGCCACCATGGACCGCCGCCGCTATGCCGCCGACGATCCCAAGGTGAAGGTGGATTTCCTGGAAAACGATCCGGTCACAAGGGAGCTCGATGCCGTCAAAAACAAGCGCTTCATCATGATGGACGCGCAGTCGATGAACCCGACGATCCGCACGATCGACGGCATCGAAATCCTGGCAAAGGGCATCGCCGCCTCCGGTCTGGCGCAGTGAGCCAGGCTGCCTTGCCACAGAGGAAATGGTGGGCGCTTGCCGCGCTCACCATCGCCGCCTTCCTCCTGCTCGGCCTGATGGTCAGCCTCGCCGTATCGATCGGCGAGATATCGATCCCGCTCGCCACCACGGCAAAGGCGGTTTCCAACCGCCTGTTCGGCACGGCATTCGAACTCAGCCGCATCCATCAGGGCATTGTCTGGGATTACCGCCTCAGCCGCGCGCTGGTGGCGGCAAGCGCCGGTGCGTCGCTCGCGCTTTGCGGCACGGTGCTGCAGGCGCTGCTGCGCAATCCGCTCGCCGAACCCTATGTGCTCGGCATTTCCGCCGGCGCCTCCACCGGCGCCGTCTGCGTCATGATCTTAGGCCTCGGCTATGGCGTGCTCGGCCTCTCCGGCGGCGCCTTCATCGGCGCCGTCATCGCCTTTCTTCTGGTCGGCATTCTGGCGGCGGGCGCGGGCGGCACCAGCGAGCGCATCATTCTCTGCGGCGTGGCGGGCTCGCAGCTCTTCAACGCGCTGACCTCCTATATCGTCACCACCTCGGCCAATGCCGAACAGGCGCGCGGCGTGCTCTTCTGGCTCTTGGGGTCGCTCAGCGGTGTGCGCTGGCCGGATGTCTATCTTTCCGTACCGGTGGCGCTGATCGGCTTCGTCGTCTGCCTGGCCCATGTGCGCGCCCTCGATGCCTTCGCCTTCGGCACGGATGCCGCAGCCTCCCTCGGCATCGCCGTGCGCCGCGTGCAGTTCACCCTGCTCGGCGTGACAGCGGCGATGACGGCAGGCGTGGTCAGCATGGTCGGTTCCATCGGCTTCGTCGGCCTCGTCATTCCCCATGCCGCCCGCTTCCTCGTCGGCCCCGCGCATGGCCGCCTGCTGCCGACGACTGCGCTTGGCGGAGCGATCTTCATGGTCGGCGCCGACATCGTCTCGCGCATCATCATTCCCCAACAGATCTTGCCTATCGGCGTCGTCACCGCGCTCTTCGGCGCACCGGCCTTCGCCATCATCCTCTATCGCGTGCGGAGAAGCGCATGAGCATATCAGTCGACAAGGTCACCTATGCCGCCGGCAATACCATCATCGTCAATGGCATCAGCATATCAGTCGAAAGGGGCAAGGTGCTCGGCCTGCTCGGGCCGAACGGCTCCGGCAAATCGAGCCTGCTGCGCCTGATCTGCCGGCTGCGGCAGGTCAAAAGCGGCATCATCCGCCTTGGCGACGACGATGTCTCCGGCCTCTCACGCGCTGCCCTTGCCCGCCGCATCGCCTTCGTCGAACAGCAGTCGACGACCGACACGCAGCTCACCGTGCGCGATATCGTCCGCCTCGGCCGCACGCCGCATCGCGGCCTCATCTCCTCCTGGGGACCCGATGACGATGCCGCCGTTGCGGAAGCGCTCGCCCGCGTCGACATGACCGCGCGCTCCGGCCAGCTGTGGCAGACACTGTCAGGCGGCGAACGCCAGCGCGTGCATATCGCCAGAGCCCTGGCGCAAACGCCGAGCGAACTCCTGCTCGACGAACCGACCAACCATCTCGATATCCAGCATCAACTCGATATCCTGGCGCTGGTCGCCAGACTCGGCCTCACCTCCATCATCGCGCTCCACGATCTCAATCTGGCGGCGATGTTCTGCGATCACCTGGCCGTGCTGCAGAAGGGCGAAGTCGTGGCCGCAGGCACGCCCGAGGAGGTGCTCACCGAAGCCTTGATCGCCCGCGTCTTCGGCGTGCGCGCCCATATCGAAAGATCGGCCGTGCATGGCCGCACACATATCCAGTATCGGATGGGCTGAGAGATGGATGGCGTAAATTTCGATCTGAAGGAAGAGATCCGCGACTACTGGTCGAAACGTTCGGAAACCTTCGACCTCGCCTTCGGCCACAAGATCGCCCCCGGCCCGGAGGCCGATGCCTGGCAGAAGCCGATCCGCGATGCCCTCGGCCCTGAGCCCAAGCGCGTGCTGGAACTTGCCTGCGGCACTGGCGAAGTGACCCGCCTGATCCACGATCTCGGCCATGACGTCACCGCGCTCGATTTCTCCGAAGCGATGCTGAAGGTTGCCCGCGCCAAACACGCCGGCAAAGAGCGCCTGCGCTTCATCTTGGCGGACGCCGAAAACACCCTGGAGCCGGATGCACACTACGACGCGATCATCTGCCGCCACCTGGTCTGGACGCTGACCCGGCCGGAAGAAAGTTTTGCCGAATGGTTCCGCATCCTCAAACCAGGCGGCCTGCTGCTCGTCTTCGACGGCGACTGGGCAAGCCCGAAACCGACCGGCCGCATCGCCAGCCTGCTGATAACATGTGTCGACCGCCTCATCGGTGCAGACAGCAACTATGACGGCGCGCTCAGCACCCGCCACGCCCGCATCATGTCAGCCCTGCCCTTCGGCTCCGGCCTGCGTCCCGACATGCTGCTGCCGCTTCTGACATCGGCGGGCTTTACAGGCATCGAACTACACTCCCACGCCCCGATCGCGCGGGCGCAGAGGAAGAATGCCAACCTCAGAAACAAGCTCAGAACCCTGGTCTACCGCCGTTTCATCCTGACCTGCCGGCGGCCTTGACGGCCGCACTTGCGGCACGCCCATTCTCCATGCGTCGCCATTTCGCCGAGACCTAAAGCCAGGCTGGGCCCAATGCCTGCCACCGTAAATGATTGTTGCATTTACCGTTGCGTACTTGCCGGATGCCGTCAGCCGTTCAGGATGATCCACGTACGAAGCGGCAGTCCGCCTGATGCAGGAAGGGAAAGGTGTTATAGCAAAGACCACCGCGCCCTTATCAGGCATAAGCAAGTATCGCGCTCTGCCGGTCGCCATGCTGGCGTTTTTCCTTTGCCTGGCCGGATGTCTGTCCCATCAGGCACTTGCCGCCCCGCCTGAATTTCCGAACCGCGAACTGGTGGTCGGCACCAAGGAAGCCCCGCCCTTCGCGATGAAGGCGCCGGATGGCACCTGGACCGGCCTATCAATCGATCTCTGGCAGCAGGTCGCCGAAAAGCTTGGCGTCAAATACCGGCTGGTCGAGGAACCCTCGGTCCAGAGCCTGCTCGATGCCACGAAGCGCGGGGATTATGACCTCTCGGTCGCGGCCATCACCATCACCGCCGACCGGGAACGCAATGTCGATTTCACCCAGCCGTTCTACAATACCGGCCTCGGCATCGCCGTTTCCGTCCAGAGCGTTTCCGTCTGGTACGAGATCACCCAGACGATGACCTCCCTCGGTTTCCTGCAGGCCGTCGGCGCGCTCATCGGCATTTCGCTGGCCGTCGGAGCCCTGATCTGGCTGTTCGAACACCGCCACAACGAGGATTTCGGCGGCGGCGCGGCCAGGGGACTCGGCGCCAGCATCTGGTGGTCGGCAGAAGCGATGACGCAGGCGAGTACCGGTCATCGCGGCCCAAAAACGCTCGGAGGACGAACCCTTGCGATCCTCTGGATGGTCATGTCGATCATTACTATCGCCGTCTTCACCGCAAGCGTCACCTCCGCGCTCACGACGCGCCAGATCAGAGGACTGGTCAATGGTTCAGAAGACCTGCCGCGGGTGCGCGTCGGCGCCGTGTCGGGATCGGCGACGACAGGATTTCTCCATGAAGAACGCATCAGGCACCGGGATTTCGCCAATGTGCAGGATGGCTTCCGGGCCCTGACATCAGGCTCCATCAATGCCTTCGTCTACGATAAGCCGCTGCTGGCCTGGACGGCCGAACAGCAGTTTCCCACCAGTGTGCAGGTGCTGGACACCGTCTTCGAAACGCAGAATTACGGCATGGCGATGCCGGCCGGCAGCCGCTATCGCAAACCCATCGATGTCGCCATTCTCGAAGCAATTCACGACGAGGCATGGAAAGAGACACTGTTTCGGTATCTCGGCGAGAAAAAATGATCGACGCCCAACGTGGTTCAGGCTGGTGTCCGGCGCGGTTCAGCCCCCTGCCATCACGCCTACCAGTTACCCGGATCGGCAGTATGATCGACAGCGGCGAATTCGTCCGCCTTTGCCCGATCCAGCGTCACAGTCCTCGTCCTCTTCGTCTCGTCCGCGACCAGATAACGAAGCGGCGCCGCATCCTTGGCGAGCTCCTGATAGAGGAGAAGCGCGGCCTCCTCGGCGCTATCGGCCTCGATCTCTCGCGTGATGGTTACGGTGAATTTGTTCATGGCATCTAGCCTTCTCGATCGTCGCGGGCATGGGCGCAATGTCCACCGCCTGACAATAGGCTGAGAGCCGAATAGTTCAAGCTACCCTGCCCTCGACGACCAGCCGCCCGCCATCGAGCGTAAGCTGCGCGCCCTCAAACCGACCGCATCAACCCGCCATCGACCTTCAGGCTCTGGCCGGTAATATACCCCGCCCCATCGGACACCAGAAACGCAATCGTCGCGGCCACTTCCGCACTCGTGCCGTAGCGCTGCATCGGCACGGTTTCGCGCCGCTCCTCGGTCGCAGGCAGGCTGTCGATCCAGCCGGGCAGCACATTGTTCATGCGGATGTTCTCGGCCGCATAGGTATCGGCAAAGAGCTTGGTATAGGCGGCAAGGCCGGCGCGGAAGACCGCCGAGGTCGGGAACATGGTCGACGGCTCGAAGACCCAGGCGGTCGAGATATTGACGATCGCACCCTTCTTCTGCGCCTGCATGACAGGCGTGACCAGCCGCACCGGGCGGATGACGTTCATCAGATAGACGTCCATGCCCGTATGCCACTGCTCGTCGGTGATCTCATTGAGCGCTGCGCGCGGACCATGCCCGGCGCTGTTGACGAGAACGTCGATGCGCCCCCAGGCCTGCATCGCCGCATCGACCAACCGCTTCAGATCGTCGTTCGACTGGTTGGAACCGGTGACCCCGACACCGCCGAGATCCTTGGCCAGCGCCTCGCCCTTGCCGGAGGAAGACAGGATTGCGACCTTGTATCCATCGGCCGCAAGGCGTCTCGCGCTTTCGGCGCCCATGCCGCTGCCGCCTGCGGTGATAACAGCCACTTTTTCTACTGACATTTCGGTGCCCTCCTGAAGTGATATCGTCGTTGATCGATGTGTGCACGCACGATACCATCTCCGTCACGTGAGCGCGAACCAGTTCTCCTCTTTTATGGCAGTAGAAAAACTACTCGATGAGCGATATCCCGGGAAAGCTTCCCTCCCTCAATGGCCTCAGAGCCTTCGAAGTCGCGGCGCGCCACCTGAACTTCAGGCTTGCCGCCGAAGAGCTCGGCGTGACGCAGGGCGCCGTCGCCCAGCAGGTTCGCGGGCTCGAAGCGCAGCTTGGCTTGACCCTGTTCGAGCGGCTTCCCCGCACGCTGGCGCTGACGGCCGAAGGCCGACGCTACATCGCCGATATCAGACGCGCCTTCGAGATCATCGCGCGGGCAACGGACGAGCTGAAGCCACAGGCGATCAAGCTCACCATCAGCACGACGCCGACCTTCGCCTCCAAATGGCTGATCCCGCGCCTGCCTGACTTCACGGCTCTGCACCCCGATCTCGATCTGCATATTCTGGCGACCGAGCGCATCTCGAATTTCGTCGTCGATGGCGTCGATCTCGCGGTCCGCTATGGCCGCCCGCCCTTCGGGCCGGGCCTGAATGCCGAGCTCCTGTTCGAGCAGGAGGTCATTGCCGTCTGCAGCCCGCTGCTGCTTGCCGGCCGGAATGCACCGCGCACGGCGGAGGAGCTTGCGGCCTATCCGCTGCTGCACGATGCCCACAATCTCTGGCCGGAATTCGTCGAGCGCCATCTCACCAACAGCCGCAGCCCCTCCTTCAAGGGCATCAGCTTTTCGCAGACCTCGCACGCCATCGAGGCGGCGATTGCCGGACAGGGCATCGTTCTCGCCAACGGAGGCTTCGTCACCGACGATCTGGCCAAAGGCCGGCTGGTGCGTGTCTTCGAAGCCAGACTGCGCGGCCCTTCGGACATCTACCTCGTCTGGCCCCGCTACCGGAAATCTCCTGCGCGGGAAACCGTGATCGGCTGGTTGTTCACTGAGGCGCAGAAGGCAGGCTGAGCGCTCGCGCACGGGGCGGCGTCAGCTTGGCGGACATGAAGAACGACTAGCCCCTTGCGCAGGACGCCGGAGACACCAGATTCAATCTCTTCATTCCCTCCGATAAGCATCGATAATCACAGGCCTATTTAATGTTCCATTTCATTCTCGGGCTTCCATGGCTGGTTGTCCTCCTTCGCTTCATCCTGCCCCTGCCATGGATATGGCCTGCCAAGGCGCTGCTTGCCGGGGTGCTCCTGGTCGCCTCCCAGCAGGTGCTGCTGAACCGCATCTCGTCAGGTTCCGTCTTCGCGCCCGAATATCCGCGCCCGCTGATTATCGTGCTGAATTTCCTCTTCGGTGCGACGCTCCTGTTGGCCGTCTTCCAGATCGCGCTGGATGCCGTCTCGCTTGTCCTTGCTCTCGTCGAGGGACAATTTCCCGTCGTGCCCCCTGAGATCCGCTATATCATTGGGCTCGCGGCCTTCGGCCTGGCCGCATTCGGCGTGGCTGGAGCCGTGCGCATTCCACCCGTGAAGAATGTCGAGATAGCAATCCGGGATCTTCCCGACGCCTTCGACGGCTACCGCCTGCTGCAATTGACCGACCTGCATCTCAGCCGCCTCTTTCCGGCGTCCTGGGCCGAAGCGCTCGTGAAGAAGGCCAATGATCTGAAAACCGATCTGATCGTCGTGACCGGCGATTTCATCGACGGCCGCCTCGAAAAACGCCGTGCGGATGTCGCCCCCCTGGCGAAGCTCGAAGCGCCCGATGGCATCTTCGCCATCCCCGGCAATCACGAATATTATTTCGGCTACGACGATTGGATGGAGCACGACGCCAGTCTTGGCATGCGCATGCTGATGAATGAGCACGCCGTCATCGAGCGCGAGGCGGGCCGCATCGTCATTGCCGGCGTGACGGATCTTGCGGCCTTCGGCAGATCGATGCCCAATCCCGATCTTGCCGCGGCCCTGAAAGACGCGCCCTCTGAGGCCCCGATCATTCTTCTCGACCATCAGCCAAGAATGGCAGCCGAGACGGCCAAGGCGGGGATCGCACTGCAGCTGTCAGGGCATACCCATGGCGGCATGGTGCTAGGCCTCGATCGTCTGGTCGCCCGCGCCAATGGCGGCTTCGTCTCCGGCCACTACCAGGTCGGCGGCATGCAGCTCTATGTCAACAACGGCACCGCGCTCTGGCCCGGCTTTGCGCTCAGGCTCGGCCGGCCCTCGGAACTGACGGTGTTTACGCTGCGCAGGAATAATTCCTGAAACCGCTACGCCTGGTCAGGGACGGCCATTCTTCTCCCTTACCAGCCTGCGAATACACTCGATCACATCGGGATCGACAGGATTGTAGACGACCATGTTGAGATCCGGCCTGCCGTCGATGGCAAAACCCGAATATTCCAGCTCGATATTGCCGAGAACAGGATGTCTCAGCCGCTTGGTGCCTTCGCCATGGGCGATCACCTCGTTCTCCTGCCAGATCGCTTTGAACTCCGGACTGGCGCGGCAGAGTTCCTCGACCAGTTCGGCAATCTCCGAAGTAGCCCCTGCGCGCGCCGCATCCGCCCGGAAGGCGCCGACGACAAAGCGGGCCACTGTTTCCCAGTCATGCTGGACGTTCCGGACACCAGGGTTGCAGAACAGCATACGCAGGACATTCCTGTCCTCAGGTGCGAGCTTGCCGTAATCGGTCATGACAATGGTGGCCGCGCGGTTCCAGGCAACGATGTCCCAGGCCGCGGTACGCACCAGCGCCGGGCTGACTTCAAACGTATCGAGAAGACGCTGCAGGCGCGGGCTGATGCCTTCGACGGCGCGGTAGCGAACCTCGGGCGGGCGGCCGAGGCCGAGCATGAAGAGATGCTCGCGCTCCGGTTCGGTCAGCATCAGCCCGTTTGCGATCCGGTTGAGAACATCGGACGACGGCGCCCCGCCGCGCCCCTGCTCCAGCCACGTGTACCAGGTTGGGCTGATATTGGCGCGCTGCGCCACCTCCTCGCGTCGCAAGCCCGGCGTGCGCCGGCGGCCCGAGAATCCGAACACGGCCGGATCGAGGCGCGAGCGGCGGTCGCGAAGGAAGGTGCCAAGGGCGTTGCCGTCGGTGCTCATACTGTCCCTGTTATCAATTATAATAGGATAACGTCACTACTTTAACAGCATAAAACATAGCGCAATATTGGGGTCTGTAAAGCCTGTCGCGCAAAAGTGTGAAGCGGTTTTGCGAATCACGACATGCGAAAAAACAAGGACTTAGAGCGTGCAACGGCACGCTTTGAAACAAGGAGATACCCATGCGCATTTTCCTCACCGGCGCCACCGGCTTCATCGGCTCGGCCATCGTCCCCGAACTCCTGAAGGCAGGCCATCATGTTGTTGGTATGACCCGCTCGGATGCCGGCGCAAAAGCGCTCGAAGAGGCAGGCGTCGAAGTTCACAAGGGAACGCTGGAAGAGCCTGAAAGCGTCCAGCGCGGTGCCGAAAAGGCCGACGCCGTCATTCATACGGCCTTCGACCATGATTTTTCGCGTTTCGTCGAGAATTGCCAGAAGGACAGCCGCGTCATTGCCGCAATGGGCGAGGCTCTCAAGGGCTCGAACCGCCCGCTGCTCATCACATCAGGCACCGGCATCGGCAATGCCCATCTCGGAGAGCTCGCGAGCGAGGATGTCTTCAATATCGAGCATCCCAACCCGCGCATCGCTTCCGAACTTGCCGGCAACGCGCTTCTGGATGCCGGCGTCAACGTGTCTGTCATGCGCCTTCCCCAGGTCCACAACACGTTCAAGCAGGGCCTCGTCTCGCCACTCATCGAAATATCAAAGGCAAAGGGCGTTTCCGCCTATGTCGGCGAAGGCCGCAACCGCTTTCCCGCTGGCCACCTGCTGGATGTCGCCCTGCTCTACCGGCTTGCCATCGAACGTGCTGAACCCGGCGCCCGCTACAATGCCGTCGAGGAGGAAGGTGTCTCAATGCGCGAGATCGCCGAGGCGTTGGGCCGCGGTCTGAAACTGCCCGTCGTCTCCATCGCGCCGGACAAGGCATCCGAGCATTTCGGCTGGATGGGCATGTTCGCCGGCCTGGACTTCCCCGCCTCCAGCGAAAAGACTCGCCGCATCCTCGGCTGGAAGCCTGTTGGACCCGGGCTGATCGCCGATCTCGACGCGATGGATTACAGCGCTCTCGCAGCCTGAGCCGAACTTGCCGCCTGCGGGACGTCTTTCAGTTCCGCAGGCGCAACCTACCTCTTGTCGTCAGATTCCAAGGCCGCCGGCCACATCGATCACGCTGCCGGTCATGTAACCCCCATGCGGCCCCGCCAGATGGCAGATGAGCGCCGAGACTTCCTCGAGCGTTGCAATGCGCCTGATAGGATGCAGGTCCAGAAGCGCGTCAGGCACGCTGTCTCCCAGCACTTCGGCAGACATGTCGGTCGGCATCACGCCGGGCTGGACGACATTGACGGTGATGTTGCGGCCGCCGAGATCGCGCGCGACGCCTTTCGCATAGCCGATGAGGGCAGCCTTCGTACCGGCATAATCGGCAACGCCGGGAAACGGCACGCGCGTGCCGAACAGCGAGCCGATGAAGATGATCCGGCCGCCATCAGACAAGACAGGTGCCGCCGCCCGCGTGGCCGCCACCGTGCCCAACACATTGATTTGCCACTGGCGATCGAGGTTGACCACATCGAGCTCGGGATCATCGACTGTCTTGCCCTGCACAGCGATTGCCGCATTGTTGACGAGGATNNCCCGCACACCCCTGGCCCGCAGCCTTTCCACAATCGCTTCCGCCTTGGCGGCAGAAGCCACATAGCTGATCGCAACATCCGCGCCCTGCGCCGCCAGCGCTTCAGCTGCCGCAGCACCAAGCCCGCGCGACCCACCGGTCACGAGCGCGACCTTTCCCTTCAAAATCTCAGACATGAGTGTCCTTTCTACCCGTCAAAGCACCACCCGCCCCTATCGACAGGCAGAGTAGTTTTTTCCGTAACGACTGTTACGGTAACGATTGGTATGAAATGTAGACAAAGCCTGTCAAGTGGTTTAATAACGATCATTATGAAATTGGCCGAGTTGATCTGATGGGACGCCATCGCGAATTTGACATGGAGAAAGTGCTCGATGCGGCGCTATGCGTTTTCTGGCGCAAGGGCTACGAGGGAGCGTCCTATGCTGACCTGACAGAGGCTGCCGGCGTCGAAAGACCCGCCCTCTATTCCGCCTTCGGCAACAAGGAAGCGCTCTTCCGGCGGGCGCTGGATCGCTATTCCGAGCGATATCTGGATTATCTTCCGGAAGCGCTCAAACTCCCCACCTCGCGCCAGGTCGCAGCCCACATCCTCTACAATGCGGTCGATCTCAATACGCGTTTTCCCAATCATACGGGCTGTCTCGGCATCAATGGCGCCGTGGCGGGATCGGATGAAACCGAACCCGTGCGACAGGCGCTGATCGACTTCCGCGCCGCTGGCCAGGCACAGCTTCATGAGCGCTTCGAGCGGGCAAAGGCGGAAGGTGATTTGCCGGAAACGGTGAACACGGAAGCCCTTGCGGCATTCGTGATGGCAATGACCCACGGCATGGCGGTGCAGGCCAAAGCCGGCTTCAGCCGCGACATGCTGAACGCCGTTGCCGATCAGGCGCTGTCCACCTGGCCGGCAAAATCATCCTGAACCTCGGTGGACGGAAACCTATCCTGCCGCATTCATCTTGGCGCGCACCTCCAGAAAGGCCGCCGTCAGTCGCGCCAGAACCGGCGATTTGACTGATCCATTCGCCCCGCCGATCGGGTCTTCGATATGGATCCTCCTGAGATCCTCCATGAACTCGTCCCAGAGCGGCTGCCCGCCCTCCTCCAGCAACTCCGCGCGGATGCTGAGATCCTCGCTGACCGGCAGATGCCTTCGCCCCCAGGCGCCGATCATCGCAAACATCGGCACGAGCTGGATGGAGGCCTCCGTCAGGCTGTAGATGGATTTCTGGCTGTGGGAGGGATCGTCGAGCTTGGTGATCAGCCCATAGGACATCAGCCGCTTGAGACGTGCCGCCAGGATATTGGAGGCGATACCCTCCTCCGACTGCGTCAGCAACTCGCGAAAGTGACGGCGATTGCCGAACATGATATCCCTGATGATGACGAGGCTCCATCGATCGCCCAACACCTCCATCGTCAGATTGATCGGGCAGCCCGACCGTATTTCGATATTCATATCCGACTCCATGAGAAAAACCAGTTGCATCATAGGATCAGTTATGCAACAACTCAACTGATTTCAAAATGCAACCAGATGGAGGCTGACATGGCACGTGTACGTGTTGCTGCATTTTCCCTTTCTATCGATGGTTTCGGCGCCGGTCCCGACCAGAGCATCGACAATCCGCTCGGCAAAGGCGGCATGGCGGTGCACCAATGGTTCTTCCCCACCCGCACCTTCCGCACCATGATCGGCAAGGACGACGGCACGACTGGCGTTGATGACCAGTATGGTGCGGCAGGCATGGCGGGCTTCGGCGCTTTCATCCTCGGCCGCAATATGTTCGGCCCGATCAGGGGCGAATGGCCTGAGGAAGAGTGGAAAGGCTGGTGGGGGCCGAACCCGCCCTATCACGCGCCCACCTTCATCCTAACCCACTACGCCCGCGAGCCGATCCTCATGGAAGGTGGCACCACGTTCCATTTCATCACCGGCGGCATCGAGGAAGCGCTTGAAAAAGCCAAGGCCGCGGCCGGCGAAAAGGACGTCAAGATCGGCGGCGGAGTCAGCACTGTCAGGCAATATCTCAAGGCCGGCCTGATCGACGAGATGCATTTCGCCATCTCCCCGGTCGTCCTCGGCAAGGGTGAAGCCATGTTCGAGGGTATCGATCTGCCGGCGCTCGGCTTCTCCGTCAAATCCCACGAGATGACGGAACTCGCCACACACGTCGTGCTCTCGAAGTGAGGCTTGCCCATGTCCGCCGCCATGCCGCTGGTGATCTACCTGCACCCGCTCTCCTCCTACTCCCAGAAGGCGAAGACCGCCTTCTACGAGAAGAACATGGGCTTCGAGGTAAAGCTTCTCGACGGAAGCGAGCCGATCACCTCGGAGTTTTCGGCAAAGTGGCCGATCAAGCGTTTTCCGATCCTTGAGCACGGCGGCGACTTCATTTTCGAAGCAACAAGCATCATCGAATACATCGACGCGCTCAGCCCCGGCGACCAACCGCTCATCCCCAAGGATGCGGCAACAGCCATCAAGGTGCGCATGTGGGACCGCTTCTTCGATAATTACCTGCAATATCCCCAGCAGCGCATGGTCAATGCCGCTCTCGGCCGGGAGGTCGAGCCCGATGACGGCTATGTCCGCTGGCGCCAGGCGCTCGAAACCGCTTATGGCATTCTCGACGCGCATATGAAGGGCCGGCAGTGGGTGGCCAGCGAGACCTTCAGTCTCGCCGATTGCTCGGCCGCCCCGGCCTTGCTCTATGCCGACTGGGCGCATCCGATCCCCGAGCATTTCCAGGATGCCCGCGCCTATCGCGCCCGTCTGCTCAAGCGCCCGAGCTATGCCCGCGCACTTGATGAAGCGCGCCCCTACCGCCACTTCTACCCGCTCGGGGCGCCGGCTGACCGGGATTGATTGGCCGGTATCCTACGACACCGGCCAATCCATTGCAGACGATCAGACGAGCCCCTGGCTGAAGCCGAATTCGCCCTCCGCTTCCGCCGCACGCACATCCTCGCCAAACAGCATGTCATTATGCGGCCGGCCGCTGCGAACCATGGGATAGACGTTTTCGAGCGCCGCGACACGGCAGTCGAACAGGACAGGCCGGTCGATGGCGATCATTTCCCTGATCTTCGCATCCAGCTCATCCGGCCTCTCGCAGCGCAAGCCCACCGCGCCATAGGCTTCCGCCAGCTTGACGAAGTCCGGCAGCGAGGCGGAATAGGATCGATCCCGCCGATTGCCGTGCAGGATCTGCTGCCATTGCCGGATCATGCCGAGCTGCGCATTGTTCAAGATGAAGATCTTGACCGGCGCCTGATGCTGCATCGCCGCCGAAAGCTCCTTCAGCGTCATCTGCACCGAGCCATCGCCGACAATGCCGAGAACCAGCCGCCCGGGATGGGCAATCTGCGCGCCGATGGCCGCCGGCAACCCGTATCCCATCGTGCCGAGCCCGCCAGAAGTGAGCCAGCGGTTCGGCGCCTCGATACCGAAGAGTTGCGCCGCCCACATCTGATGCTGGCCGACATCGGTCGTCACGATCGGGTCGAGATCGGTGGTCAGCGCATGCAGCCGCTCCAGCGCATATTGCGGCATGATCTCCTCACGGCGCCTCTCATAGGCGAAGGAGTTTCGCGCCCGCCACTCTTCGATCTCGGCCCACCAGCCCGCGAGCCGCCGTCGCTCAGGCGCTTCGGGAAGCGCCCGCCAGGCTTCGATCATCTCCGAAAGTATCGCGGCCGCATCGCCCGCGATCCCGATATCAACGGCGACGTTCTTGTTGATCGAGGATGGATCGATATCGATATGGATCTTCTTCGAACCGGGCGAGAACCTGTCGACGCGCGAGGTGACGCGATCGTCGAAGCGCGCTCCGACAGCAATCATCAGATCGCAATCATGCATCGCCATATTGGCCTCGTAGGAGCCATGCATGCCCGGCATTTTCAGCCAGTTCGGTCCTGACGCGGGATAGGCGCCAAGCCCCATCAGTGTCGAGGTGATGGGAAAGCCCGTCAGCGCCACCAGCTCACGCAACAGGTGCGAGGCCTCCGGCCCGGAATTGATGATACCGCCGCCGGTATAGAGCACCGGCCGCTCAGCCCGCGCCATCATCGCAACCGCCGCCGCAATCGCCTCGCGATTACCGCCCGCCTGCGCCTGATAGCGCGCCGGCACCGATATCTCCTCCGGCCCGACATAAAGCCCGCTCGCAAACAGCACGTCCTTGGGCATATCGACCAGAACCGGCCCCGGCCGGCCCGATGTCGCGATCCTGAAGGCGAGATGGATCGTCTTCGCCAGATCATCGATGTGATCGACGAGGAAATTATGCTTGGTGCAAGGCCGCGTGATACCAACCGTATCACATTCCTGGAAGGCATCCGTGCCGATCAGCGTCGTTGGCACCTGCCCGGTCAGGCAGACGAGCGGAATGGAATCCATCAGCGCATCCTGCAGCGCCGTCACCGCATTGGTGACACCTGGTCCAGAGGTCACCAGCATGACGCCGACCTTGCCGGTCGAGCGGGCGTAACCTTCGGCGGCATGGCCGGCCCCCTGCTCATGGCGTACGAGCAGATGCTTGATCTCATCCTGCTGAAAGATCTCGTCATAGATCGGCAGCACGGCAGCGCCGGGATAGCCGAAGATGTGCTCGACGCCATTGTCGCGCAGCGCCTGCAGAACGATTTCGCCGCCGTTCATCAGGCGGCCAGAGGGAATATTCGCGGAAGTCTCGGGAGAATTTTGGGTAAAGCTAGCCTTATCGCCGGTCATAGCAATGTTCCGTCGTTGATGAGGTGATTGGGGGTGCGACGGGGCATAAAAAAGGCCCCGTCAGGGACCTTGTGTTCGGCGCATGGGTGGCTAATGCCGGACGGTTACACCGTCCTGCCCATGCGCGATATCACCACTGCGAGAACCATTGCGATTTTCATGGGTGTAAGAGCTAACCGCAATTTTGCGGTCCGTCAATCGCATCTGTGCGTTCGGCCCGACCCGCTGTTCGTCCTGTCAGATGTTGATGGCTGATGAGTTATCGATCCGGCTTGGTTGCCGGGGCGTCCCCGGCCCGCAGGCGAAACATGCCGCGCGGGACCGTCAGATCGTCTCCCGTCCAGAGAGCACCTCGATCGAAAGGCTGAAGAAGATCGGCCCGTCCACAGGCTCATCCGTATCGGCGCCGAAATTGAAAGATCCGGGCTCCCACCAGAAGGCACGCTTTTCCAGAAGCGACCATGCATGGATGCGTTCATCTCGGCGCGCAGGCGTATCCGTCAGTTCCTCGAAACGACCGTGAACGAGGACGCTTTTCCACTTTCTGTCCTGGCCGAGCTCTTCGGCATGGAAACTGGCCAGGGGGTTTGCCCTGAGACGGTCGATCTTCAGGCCAGGCATGGAAAACATGAACAGCCGGCGTCCTTCATAGGCGTAGTGAATGGGAACGATATAGGGATATTGCTCACCGCTGCACCCGAGATGGCCAAACATGTGGTTCGCCAGAAACTCGATGCAGGCATTATCGGTCATTTCTCGCAGCTGCATGCTAGCCTCCGGTACTTTAAAGGTCCTGCCGTTGCTGACCCGGCGGGCCGAGCATCAATTTCGTCAGAAGTGCGATCTGCTCCTGCTGCTGGGCGACGAGCGATTTCAGATCGGTATTTCTGAGCTCGTCGAGCTTGTCATGCAGCGCCATGATTTCGATCTCAGCCTTCAAATTGACGTCGTAGTCGTGCGCGGCATCCACCCGGTCTTTGGCGGCATGCCTATTCTGGCTCATCATGATGACCGGCGCCTGCACGGCTGCCAGCATGGAGAGGATGAGATTGAGGAATATGAAGGGATAGGGATCGAAGGCGCGCGTTGCGGCCAGCAGATTGCCGGCGACCCATACTGCAAGGGCGATCCCGAAGAGGATGATGAAGGTCCACGAACCGCCGAATTCCGCCACCTTGTCGGCCAGCCGCTGCGACGGTGTCAGCTTTGCATCGAAGGACTGATTGGAATCATGGGCAATCGCGTGCCGGGAGATCAGTCGCCGGAAGACTGCCCGTTCGCGCTCGGTTAAGAGCTCGAAAGGTTTGCCGAGGTACCTGTTCGCGCCGGAACCGATTGCCTCGTCGGAGATTTCAGCAACAGTGCCGGCCGACATGATGTTCTCCCGTCGAATGCACCGGCCGGCACCGGACCACGACATATGGCCGATCAGCCGCCGGCATTGATCCCAGATTACGGTGTCACTTCGGATTGCGATGTCACATCGAGGGAATCTTCGATACGCTTCAAGTGGTAGATAACGCGTCTCTTGCGATCGTAGAGCCTGCCCAACAGCGCATTTTCGACATCCAGCGGCCTCCCCGTCAGCCGCAGCCTTTTAACGACGATTTCCTGGCCGGTGATGAGCTGCTCCGCCTTCACGGCGTGGAGCCTTGCGAACCTCAGATCCTTATTTCCATATCGTGCCGATTGCATATCTATCTCGCCAATCATTTTCGTTATCCGCGCCTGGCCGAGACGCTGTTCTTTGCGGCCATTGCCTCCTGGGAGGTCGACGGCACGAACGTTATGATCCGCGCTTCTGCAGCAGGTTCCCCGCCTGTTCGATGGGTGCCGGCCGAAAGTCAAATTCATAGATAGAAAAACAAATCATAGCACGTTCTTCGATTATTCTCGTATAATAAATATTATATATCGAAATTAGAGACTTTTCTAAAATCAGAAAATAAAATAGCGAAGAAAATCGCGTCACATTATACAAACAATCTTCCTTTTGTCTCTGCACGCTCCGGCGACCGCGCAACAATTCTACGTTACAGCGCCTGTTATCTTCGGCAAAAAACGCCATGAAGCCCGTCACCTGGAATTGGGGTGACGTGTGTTGGACTTTCATGGCCGCTAGAGCTATCGCAGACAGGCAGGCCGCCAATCGCGTCTCTGCACCCCCTATTGCTTATGGCATCGGCTGAGCAATATCCGTTGCTGTCGCTATCGGCATGCCGTGCAAGCGTTGGCGACAAGATCAGCCGGGCCGCATGGCGTTCCAAGCCCTCTTGGTACCTCGTTGCGGCCAAAGACGAAACGATCCCGCCGGCCGTGGAACGCGATTCCGCCGCGCACATGAAGGGCGAGACGCTTGTCCTGCAAAGCGGCAACGTCCCCATACTGTCGCAGCCCGAAGTGGTCGCAGACTTTGTCGCCAGTGCCGCGGCCGCGATCGACGCCTGACCCTGCGAGGGCGCGACTTTGGTCGCGCCCTCGCAGGGAAACTTTCTCAATAGAATGTCGCCTGCACGATCCATGCCTCTTCTTCACTCGGAATATCGAAGCCTTGAACATATTTCGCGAGCAGCTCGTCCGTTATCGGAAACGCGGCATTTGCATCACGTCGTGCTGAGCGTTCTCTCAAACGGCCGCGCAAAATCGCTTCCTCCACCTGAAGATAAATGATGCAGCACCGGTGATCACGGGCTTCGACAAGCCCACGGTAGCGGGTGCGAGCCGCCCCATTCCAGAAGGCAAAATCGATCACTGCCTTCGTGCCGCGCATGAGCTGGTCTTCAAGGCGGAGCCTCAGCCGCGTTTCCGCGGCGGCCTGCAGATCGGCATAGGCAGCCTCCGGATAATCGACGCCAAAACGCCCGTCATGCCGCCAGACCTCTTCGTCGATCGAGAAACGCTCACATCCGAGCGCCTCCAGCCGCTGTGCAAAGGTCGTCTTGCCGGAACCTGCCAAACCGCACATCATGAACACGATCCGCGGCTCGGTTCGTACCAGATCTTCGGCGGCAGCCACCGCCTGCCGATAAGACATCACCATCCGAAACTCGCCTCCTGCGATCCTGATCGGCGACGGAACCTCCGCGTTTGACCTTGTGCCTCGACTGACGAGAGCCGGCCACCACCTATGTATGTATTTCTATCCCTCTGAACTTGCTCACACAATGCGTCAGTAGCAGACACGCTTTCCGTCAATTGCCAATGAGAAGGTTGTCACCAGGGGATAGCCCCCTGCTCGCTCTGGCAAATGCCTTTGAGGTCGTGCCCTTGAAGCAAAGCCATTCGCACCGGAAAAGCCGCAGCCTCCAAGGGCGTGCGATCACCGCGGTGGCCGCTGAGGTCGGTAGCCACAAGGCCAGGGCAAGCGGATATAGCGGTGATCCCGGTATCGCTGAGCTCGGCATTGAGCTGGACCGTGAGCATGTTCAGCGCCACCTTCGAGGCATTGTAGCCGATAAGGCGAACGCCATAGAACGGCCAGCTTGAATCGCCGTTCAGCATCAGGGAGCCGAGGCTGCTGGTCATGTTGACGATGCGCCCTGCCCCGGCCCTGCGCAAGAGCGGCAGCATCGCCTGCGTCACCGCGAGCGCGCCGATGAAATTGGTCTCCAGCTCGCGGCGCACGGCCTCCAGCGAGGCCTTGCCGGGAGCGCCGTCGGTATAGTCGGCAATGCCGGCATTGTTGACGAGAATATCGAGGCGGCCGTGCCCGGCATCGATCTCGGCAGCGGCGGCAGCGATGCTCCCGGTGTCGCAGACATCGATCCGGATGAACGACACATCAAGCCCCTGCGAGGCGAGTTCCTCGGCCGCCGATTGCCCGCGCTCGGCATCACGCGCGCCGAGCATAACTGTCACGCCGGCCTGGGCGAGCTGTCTGGCGATTTCATATCCGATACCCTTGTTCGCGCCGGTCACGAGCGCGATGCGGCTGGAGCTGTCTGTCATCTGAAGATCCTTGAAAATCCTGTTCGTTGCGAGCAGATTGAAAATAAGAAGGATTCTTCAGGTTTTGAATTCGCATATGGTTTCCGCCCAGACATCAGCTGCAAATGCCCGCAAATCACCGCGTCAGGCGCGGTCGGTGAACACCGTCGAGGCAATTTTCGAAGCGACGATTCAGGTTTTGATATCCGATGGGCCGGGTGATCTGACGACCACCCGTGTCGCGGAAAGAGCCGGTGTCTCCGTCGGCTCCCTCTACCAGTATTTCCCGAACAAGCAGGCCCTGTTCCACGCCGTCAACGAGCGCTACCTGACGATGCTGGCAGAACGCGTGGAAGCGGCCTGCCTCGCCCATCGCGGCGCTCGGTATGCCGAGATGGCCGATGCGCTCGTCAGCACCTATATCGCGGTCAAGATCGAGCGCCGCGACGTCACGATCGCCCTCTACCGCGCCGCCGCCGAAGTGGACGTTGCCGAGATCGTCGAGGCCATGTCGCAGCGCATCGAAGCGGCGAGCCAAGCCATGTTCACCACCGCCTCGGATGCGAAATTCGCCAATCTCTCTACGGTCAACGTGATGATGCTGAACGTGCTCTGCGGCACCGTCCGCAACGTCTTCGAGCGGGATATGTCAGAACTTCTCATCGACGGCGGATTGCGGACGCAACTGACGCTCATGTTCTGCACCTATCTGGATGCTGCAAAGTTTCCGCCGTCGGAAGCTTAGGTGTCGCCGACAAGCAGGTCATAAATCAGCCAACGCGCGATTGAACTTACCGGCTCCTGCTCCAACCCTCAGTGATGTATTTTTAACCTCAAAATCACGCAAAGCGTGTAATCGGTAGCACGCTTCAGCGGATCGTATTATCGGTCTAACGATCAAAAGTCAGTTTTGACTAAGGAAAGCCCGTGCGTGTTCGCATCATCTGCGTGCTGATTTTGTCAGTTGCATTTGCCGTCTTTCTGACTGCAGTGATGACGTTTGGTGAGTCATTTTACGTCGATTATTATTACGGAGGCTTGGGTTCGACAGACCCGATATTCATTGCTGCTTCTGCTATCCTGGGTCTTGTGACAGCGGGAGGCTTGTGGCTGGCAGATATTCAGAAGCGTAGGCTGCCGCTGCTCATTCTGCCGCTCGCCATAGTTCTGGCGATGGGTGTCGGGTACGGAAGTACCGCGCTCGCCTTTCAGTACGCTTCGTCCCGATATGACATCCTCACCGACGACTGCTACTATGACAACGCATTGGCTTATCGGAGGGCGTCAGGCGTCTTCATCTCATGGGGCGGAAAAACTGCTTTTCATCCGCTCCAGAAAGTTCGATCGATGAATCCCCTACCAGCCGCAGTTCCGAAATCGACTGAAGCATGATTCAAGGCCGCCTTCCGGAAGGCTGCTTTGCCGCCTGGAAACCTGGCTGCGGCCGATAAAGGCTATGTCAGTGGTGAAGCGATATTGATCCACAGCGTAGAGCCTATCAAGCGATCGCAAGCTCTTCACCCTTGCTCCGCCAGCTCCCGCATGACCTTGATGAGGTCTGACTTGCCCTCGAAGCCGATGCCGGGCAGCTCCGGCATGGTGATGTGGCCGTCGATCACCTGAACGCCGTCGGGGAATCCGCCATAGGGCTGGAAGAGATCGGGATAGCTCTCATTGCCACCAAGGCCGAGACCAGCCGCGATATTCAGCGACATCTGGTGGCCGCCATGCGGAATGCAGCGCGAGGGCGACCAGCCGAACTGCCGCAGCACGTCGAGTGTGCGCAGATATTCGACAAGCCCGTAGGACAGCGCGCAATCGAACTGCAGGTAATCGCGATCCGCACGCATGCCGCCATAGCGCAGCAGGTTGCGGGCGTCCTGATGCGAGAAGAGGTTCTCGCCGGTTGCCATCGGCGCATCGTAGAATTCGGAGATGGCCGCCTGCAGCGCATAATCGAGCGGGTCGCCGATTTCCTCGTACCAGAAGAGCGGATAGTCGCGCAGCATCTTGGCATAGGCGATGCCGGTCTCCAGATCGAAGCGGCCGTTCGCATCGACGGCAAGCTGCGCCTCAGAACCGATCTCTTCGAGAACGGATTCGATGCGGCCGCGGTCTTCCTCGATCGAAGTACCGCCGATCTTCATCTTGACCACGGTGTAGCCGCGGTCGAGATAGCCGCGCATCTCCTTGCGCAAGGCGCTGTTGTCCTTGCCGGGATAGTAGTACCCACCGGCCGCATAGACGAAGACCTTCGGGTCAGCCTCCCTGCCCTTCATATCGGCCAGCAGCCGGAAGAGCGGCTTGCCCTCGATCTTGGCAACGGCATCCCACACCGCCATGTCGATCGTGCCAACCGCGACCGAGCGCTCGCCGTGGCCGCCAGGCTTTTCATTCTTCATCATCGCCGCCCAGATTCTGTGCGGATCGAGATTGGTGCCGGCATCGTTCACAAGGCTTTCCGGCGCCGCTTCCAGAATACGATCCCTGAAACGTTCGCGGATAAGGCCGCCCTGGCCATAACGGCCATTGGAGTTGAAGCCGTAGCCAACCACGCGCCGCCCGTCTCTCACGACATCGGTGACGACAGCCACCAGGCTCGCCGTCATCTTGCTGAAATCGATATAGGCGTTGCGGATCGGCGAAGCGATCGGCTTCGTCACTTCGCGGACATCGATG
This sequence comes from Hyphomicrobiales bacterium, assembly GCA_900470965.1. Lineage (GTDB taxonomy): Bacteria > Pseudomonadota > Alphaproteobacteria > Rhizobiales > Rhizobiaceae > Rhizobium. The sequence continues at coordinate 36,842 of UCCS01000022.1, read as the reverse complement.
ATACGCATGGCTGTCTCCCAGTCCGGATCTGAGGGCCGTTGCCCTCGCATAGGATTACTTAGGAGAAATACGCCCTGCTCGTCCAATGCCGATCCGGGTTCCATTAATGCCGGATCGGCACTGCCAATTTCTCGCCTCATCGAAATACCGATGAATTAGCTTGAAATATTCAGAGAGATGCCGTTCTCTCAATGCTCCCTAGGCATCAGAAAAACGGATGAACCATCGTGGAAACCGCCTGGCTCGCCGATCTCCAGGCTCTTGCCGAAACGCTGAATTTTTCGAGAGCAGCAGAGAAGCGCCACATCACCCAGCCGGCTTTCGGACGCCGCATCAAATCCCTCGAGGACTGGTGCGGCTCCGAGCTCGTCGATCGCTCGACGCACAGGTTGAAGCTGACCCCTGCGGGCGAAGCCATGCTGGAGGCGGCAAACGATATCGCCGCACGGCTGGAGCGCGTTATCAGTGATCTCGAGCAGATGCGTGCGGCGACCTCGACCGTCACCTTCGCCGCCACCCACGCCCTCTCCTTCATCTTCTTCCCCGGCTGGATTCAGGCCCTCGGCCACGAGGCATCGTCGATGCCGATCCGCCTCCTCTCGGACAATATGAACGAGTGCGAGCGGATCATGACGGAAGGCCGCGCCCAATTCCTGCTCTGCCACGACCACCAGAACAGCAGGATCCGTCTCGACAGGAATGCCTACAGGCATGTGGAGCTTGCGACCGACCGCCTGATCCCCGTCGGCGGGCGGGACCGCGATGGCCGGCCGCTCCACAGCATCTCGGAGGCAAGGGATCGCACAATCCCGCATCTCGCCTTCGAAGAAACATCCGGAATGGGCCGGATCCTCTCGTCCGCCCTCTCCGCCCACACAGATCGGCTGCACCTTTCGACAGTCTTCACTTCCCATCTGGCCATGGCGCTGAAGGCGCTTGCCATCGAAGGAAAAGGTGTCGCCTGGATACCGGAGAGCTTGGCAGCCGACGAGATGGGACCCGTTGGAAGACTGACCTCAGCCGGATCGGACGACTGGGCTGTCGACGTCAAGATCGTGCTGATCAGACCACGGGCTCGCCTGACTGACATTGCCGAGAGCTTCTGGACCCTGGTTCAAGGCAAGGATTGGCGTTCAAGCCGGTGGCCACTGACTGCAATGGTGCCGCCCGGGCAGCAGGTCATTTCATAAGCGCGGCCTGTCTCAGCGCCGCGTGAATATCGCTGACGACGGCAGCCCCTTCGCCGACGGCTGCGGCGACCCGCTTCGTCGACCCGGCCCGGACATCACCGATCGCAAAGACGTTCGGCAGGCTGGTTTCCAGTTGCAGGGAGCGCCTTCCCAGCTCCTCTTCGACATCAGGGCTGAAGGTCGTACCGGTCCTGATGAACCCCCTGTCATCCGTCTTGATGCGGCACTTGATCCAGTCGGTATTCGGGTCGGCGCCGATGAACATGAAGACGCGGCGAAGATTGTAGTTCTTCCGGGACTGCGCCCTGAGATCCGTGATGGTCGCCGCCAGGCGACCATGAAGATCTTCCGACAGCGCTGTCAGCTCGCATCCCAGATGCATCTTCACGTTTGGCAGCGCCGCAATGCGATCGATCAGATAAGTGGACATGGTTTCGGTCAGGCTTCGACGGATCACCAGGTGGAGACGCCGGACCCGCGGCGCCAGGAATGCGATCGCCTGGCCAGCCGAATTGCCGCCGCCAACCAGGGCAATATCGTCGTTTTCGCATAGTTTCGCTTCGATTGCGGATGCCCAATAGGAAATGCCGGCGCCCTCGAAGCGCGCTATGTCGGGAATATCAGGCCTGCGGTACCTGGCGCCTGAGGCGATGACGACGGTTCGCGCCTTGACCGTCCTGTCTCCGCCAATCCGCAATACCATGGGGTCGGTTTTGCGTTTGCCGGCCGGGGCCGGAATCAGTTCGTCGACATCGAGCGGCAAGGCGATCTCCGCCCCGAATTTGAGCGCCTGATTGAAGGCGCGGCCCGCGAGAGCCTGACCTGAAATTCCGGTCGGAAAACCGAGATAGTTTTCGATGCGGGAGGAACTGCCGGCCTGCCCGCCGATCGATCGTGCGTCGATGACGATGACGCTGAGCCCCTCCGATGCCGCGTAGACCGCAGCCGCCAGACCCGATGGACCTGCTCCGACGATCGCCACATCGTAGACGATTGCCGGATCGAGCTCCGGCGTGATGCCGAGGCAGCAGGCAGCTTCAGCGTCTGTCGGATGTTTGAGTACCGTTCCGTTGGGGCAGACCATGAGCGGCAGTTCGCTCGCCAGTATCCCCAGCCTCTCCACCAGGCCCCGGCCTTCGTGGTCCGAGGCCGCATCGAGCACGACATGGGGATAGCCGCTTCGGGTCAGAAAGCCCTGCAGGCGAACCAGATTGGGCTCTCCGGGATTGCCGATCAGAACCGAACCGGCGCCGCCGAAATTGATCAGTTCCACACGCCGCAGGATATAGGCGCGCATGATGATCTCACCGATATCGGCCGATCCTATGATGAGAGCCTTCAGATGCGCGGCATCGAACGCCAGCGCCACACATCCTTCCGGCCCGGCCCGTCCGCCTGCAAGCACGGGCCGTCCGGAGAGCTGACTGACCTCTCCCGAAAACTGCCCTGTGCCATGGCTCGTGATCAGCGCTTCCGGCATCGACAGCCCGTCGTGCCTAAAGACATCGAGGCGGCCGGAGAGGATCAACCATGCGGGCGAATGCCTGTCACCGATCTGGGACACGATCTCGCCGGGGGCAAAGGAATGCGGGCCACTGCTGGCAAAGCGTGTCGCCATTTGAACTTGTGCGGCACTCAGCACCGGAAACATCTGGTGACGGCGGGTTTCGAGGCTGTCGGAGCTCATGTCGGCACGCTCAATAATAATAGCGCGGGATCGGGCCGCGCTGCGGCGTCTGATCCGGCAATTCCACCATCGTCTCGTCGAGATAGCACCAGCCCCAGCCTTCAGGTGGATCATAGCCTTCTATGATGGGATGTCCCGTGGCGTGGAAATGGGCCGTCGCATGCTTGCCTATGGATTGATCGCAGCATCCGACATGGCCGCATTCCCGGCAAAGCCGAAGATGGACCCATTCCTGTCCGTCCTCCAGGCATTCCTCGCAGCCAAGCGTCCTGGGCTCTACGGATCGAACGGCTGCAACATGCTTACATCCCGACATCTGGTTCTCCTGTGGTTATGGAAGTCCGCGCCTGCCGGAAGGAAGATAGATCAGGAGACGATTTTCTCTATCATACGCAGGTTTAGAACCCTATCTTCGTCGACTAGCACCAGGGTAGAGACGGCGCCCGCAATGCACGCAAAGCTGCTTAGTTCATCTTCCGCTAGAAAATATTGCCATGTTGTGACCGCAGTCACTATCGGAAACAGCCGCTGCTTGTATTTTGCCCCCGCTGGATGCTGCACCTACCAGCCGGAGAAGGGTCGCCAGGCCCCACTTGACGGCCCTTCTCAATTTTTTTCGTTGGCGATGACGGCGTGACGCCCCGATCAGCGAAACATCTCGCTCTGGCTGCCGATCCTGCCGCCTTTTCGCACGGCGGTCACCGTATCCTGACCTGGGTCGAATGGTTTATCCCCGAGCCACGACACAGTGAACAGAAGAAGCGCAGCTGCCATCAGCGGCGGGCCAAGATAGACGATCAGGAGGGAATTTAGCGGTCTCATGGTGGTGTTTTTTCTTGTTCTTGGTTTGTCATAGAGTCATCGTCACCGGGCGTCCGTACGGATCGCGCCGATGGCGGGTGAAGCGAAGGCAACAGTCTGGGAATGCGAGGCGCTGAATGTGAGATAAAATCCCCGAGCGCTATAGTAGGCTCCCACCCACATCAGCAGGCTGAGCTGAAGCGCAATGATCAGACAGTATATCCTCATAGCTTCCCTTCGATGTTAGCTTTTAAAAAGCCAAAACTTCAGAATTATTCTGCATGCACGACATAGAATAATTTCCTTATTTTTACTTTTATCGCAAAATTAGCCGATCTACTATTATCACCCACACAGCAAAAAGGTGGTAAAATAGGCGGAGCGGATAAAACAGGTAACATCGAAAGAATTATACTTGCCGCTCCGCTGGCAGCAGCACTTTAGTCCTCGCGAGCTCCGGCCAGCATGCTTCCGACATATCGGTGGCGGTGGGGTCACAGACCGATTGTTCGGTCAGCTAGGCCAACATCGCGGAGCATGGCCGCACCGACCTGCATGATCCGCCCTCATCGAGAACGGGTTCCCGCCACAAAAAATCAATCCAAAGTAGCAATCCGCCCTATAACCTGATAGAATGCCAGGTGAGAGAAGCGAGTGACCGTCATGGTAGTTTCACTTGCCTCAAAAAGAATCGTCCAACAATATCCTGAGATCGCAGCAAAACGGAGGACGACGCATGGGCGAATATAACGGCACGCCTGGAGATGATGTGTTCCGGACGAGGAGCTCTACTCTCATAATAATTCCAGAGGCAGGAATTATCTTTGAGAACAGTGATATTTACTCGGGTTATGGGGGCAACGACACTTTTCGCATCGCGACGTCGACTTTCGACTTGCCGGACCTCCTGGAGACATCAAGCGATATTTTCGGAGGAGCGGATAATGACAAATTGATCTTTGCACCTCCTCACGACTTTCTCGGCCAGATCGATGTCACATTTTTCGGCGAGGCCGGAACGGATTCCGCTTACCTCAACTTTCAGCCGATGGGAGCTCTTGACGTCGATTTCACGAAGATCGGTCCGGGCACCTACACATCCATCCTGGCCCTGACCCACGCTGACGGCGGTTATGCAGGCCAGTTCTTCATCGAACCGGACGTCGAACATGTCTCTGTCATCGGTTCAAATTTCGCTGACCGAATGATCGGCAATGCCGGCGACGACAAGCTGGATGGCAAAGGCGGGGCCGACACCTTTTTCGAAACGACGGGCAACGACACCTACATATTCGATGATACGGGTGATCGCGTCGCGATTTATTCAGGGCCGCTGCTCACCGTTCCCGATGGCGGCGTAGATACGATCTGGACGACGGTCAGCGTGGATCTGCATGACCAGGGACCTGTCGAAAACCTCCGCCTGAACGGCACGGCGGATATCAACGCGACAGGCAACGACCTTGCCAACATGATCACCGGCAATGCCGGCAGCAATCTCATCGCCGGTGGCGCCGGCAACGACAGCCTCTACGGCAAGGGCGGCGCCGACACTTTCCATTTCGATGAAATGGGCACGGCCAACAAGGACTTCGTCTGGGACTTCGATGCGGACGACAAGATCCAGCTCGGCCCTGCCTTCGCCGGCCTCGATCTGGACAATAATGGCGTGGTGGATGCCGCCTCTTTCGAAATCGTCAACAAGTGGGGCGCTGGCGGCACCAAGGGTGGCACCGAGCTGATCTACAATTCCGCGACCAGTGTTCTGTCCTACGACGCCGATGGCGCCGGCACGACCCATGCTGCCCAGGACATTGCTTTCATCGGTGTGAACAAGACGTTCTTCGACAATACCGACGTCCTGGTAAACAGCTCCCTGCTCGTCTGACGGGCGCGCGCGCCGCATATCTCAAAACGGCCGGTTTCACCGGCCGTTTCCCTGGGTGATTAGGTATCCACCGGAAGGTGATTGAACCTTTGGCGATCTGCCCAAATCATCAGAACGAGCGCATGCTGATTCCCTTGGCCTGACAGATGTTTGGGCCAGATACTTGGGGGGGGCATGAAATGCGCGATTTGCTGTCAAACTTCGAAGAAGACCATCGCAGCCTCGGCTATGGTGCAGAGGCTCCAACGCATGGAGGGCATAGGTTTTCCCGATTCCATGCGGTCGCCGCGATTTTGATCCTGTGCGCGGCGATCTTTATCGGAGGTCACGGACTGGTCTAGCGCAATTCCAGCAAAATTGTGCAGCGGTTTTGCGTCCGTCAGAACCAGAGATCGCGCACGCACTGTCCCTTGGACGGAAGGTCGTCAAACGTTTCCAGCCCGTCGAAATGATCGATCGGCAGATCAGAAACGAGATCCGGCGGCGCCAGGCGCAAATTGACCGCCATGCGCCGGCGCCCATCCCTGTTGAGCCTCAGGCCGCGCCAGCTGAGCACGCAGGCGCAAGTCGGGCAGAACAATATTTCCAGCGACGACGTCTCCCGGCCGGTCCGGGTATAGGAGCCGGTCTCGCCGTTCATGCTGATCCGCTCGCCCTCGTAATCATAGGCCCAGAGCGCCCCATAGCGCCGGCAGAGCGTGCAGTTGCACGCCGTAATCGAACCGGGATCGCCTTCCAGCGTCCAGCCCGCCTTGCCGCAATGACATGAGCCGATCAGCATCAGCGCACCGTTTCATCCCTGCCTGTTTCGATGAGCCTATCCTGCCCCAATCACGTGATGTCCGCAAACCGCGCCCGATCCAATTCTCTTCTCCGCGCTCAGCCTGACCACAGCCCTTGACTCCCGCCAGAATGAGAACATAATAAGAACATTCCTGGCGCTGCGGTCGCCATCCCGACAATCCTGAACTGAAATGCTCTGCAAGGAGAATGAGAACATGCGTCCGCAATTGGCCCCAAAAACCGATGGTGATGTGATCGGAAACGAAGATTTGAGCTGGGAGGTCGAGGCTGTGCTCTCCTGGCACGACGAGGATGCCAAGGCCGCCATCGCCACGCTTCTGCAGGACTGCCGCCACCTGCGCGAACAGCTTGCGCTTGCCGAAGGCGCCATGAGCCGGGGCATGACCCGCGGCTGGCGGCCCACCTTCGACAGGTCCTCCTTTGACCGGACATGAAACACCGCCGCAGCATCGATCTCGTCGCCAGCCATGAGGAGGTCGCAACCGACAGGGAGACGCTCGCCACCCTGCCGCAATGGTATGTCCTCCACGCCCGCTGCCCGGCCTGCCAGCACGAGACGAGGATCGACCGGCGCATGCTCGCCTACCGCTATGGCAAGGACATATCGCTGGCGAGGATCGGCCCTCGCCTGAAATGCATCGGTTGCGGCAACCGCACGGGAAACCAGCTGCTGCTCGGCAGGCTGCCGCGCGATTGACCGCGATCCCCGTTTATGTGCCGGCCGAGGCAAGCAGCAGCCTTGCCGCCACCATCGCCCCATCGGTTCGGATCGTGGGGGCGACGGCCGCAGCTCGCTTACGCATATCAGGCTGCAACGCCGCCGAAAGCGCGGCGGAGAAGGTCTCAGGCGTCGGTATCGTCCCCTCATGTGCCACGCCGATGCCGAGTGCTGCAACGCGGCCCGCCCAATAGGGCTGGTCGGCAATCTGCGCCACGACCACCTGCGGCACGCCCGCCCGGCTTGCCGCTGCCGTTGTCCCTGCTCCGCCATGATGGACGATCGCCGCAACCCCCGGGAAGAGCGCCTGATGATTGGCCTCGTCGATGACGAAGCAATCGCCTGCGCCATCATCAGGCACCAGCCCGGCCCAGCCGCGCGACAGCACCGCACGCCGCCCGTGAGCGCGGATCGCCGCAAGGATCACGCCCGCGGCATCCTTCAGCGCATGCATCGGCATGCTGCCGAAACCGACATAGACGGGCGGCTCGCCGGCATCGAGAAAGGCCTCCAGCGCCGCCGGCAGCGGCCGGTCGTCATCGAACATCCAGGCGCCCGTCTGCACTGCGTCGATCAGATCCGTCGCAAGCAGCGGCCCGATGACCGGATCGGCCGCAAGCAACGGCCGGCGGGTCAGAACCGGATCGCGCACATTGTCCACCGGCGCCATGCCCATCGATGCACGCAGCCGATTATAGGCTCCGCCGAAGATCACGTTCTTCGTTTCGATATCATAGTCCCAGAGAACCCTGTTGTCGGTCACGCCGGGCGGATGCGGACGGCCCTTGAATTCATGCGGCTTGTGATGATGCGACGGCAGGAAGATCGGGCAGAATGTCGCCCCGAAATAGCCGATGCCGGCCCGCTCGGCCACCAGCTGCGCCGCCGCCATCGCCGGAAACAGCCCTGCCGCGACGATGAGATCGCATCCTTCCGCAACCGCTGACAGCGCCTCGAACTGCCCTGCCAATATCCCGGCCGCCCGCTCCGAAATGCCATCGGCCGAACGCTCCCGCGTGTTGCGCTCTGCAGTCTTCATCACCTCGCTCACCCATTGCCGCACGGGCGCGTTGGCCGGCGCCAGCGGCACGCCGAGTCGATTAAGCAGCCCGGCAAATTCCGCATCCGGCGGCGCGCAGACCACCGCCTCGGCGCCTGTTGTCTGCAAGGCAACCGCCAGCGCCGCCAATGGCTGCACATCTCCCCGTGATCCGTATGTGGATAGCAATACACGCATGCTCATCTCCCGATGCTGTTGATCAGGTTGAGCGTTCTACGCGCTCTCTAGGGGCTTGCCGCAAGTCCCCCCTGCGCCATATCTAAAGGCATAGCAGGGATGATGATTGTTCCCGGCCGCATCCCTTCCCCACATTTTCAGCGATCAGCGGCAGGCAAAGGCCGGTGTTCTACGTCACAAACCGGCTGAGATAGGCATAGCTGCGCGCCGCAAATTCGAAGGGCTGCCGTGGATTATCGTGCTCGACGACGAAGAGCCGCGCCCCGCTTGCGACAGCCGCATGCCACAGCGACGGCCAGACGAGCACGCCGGAGCCGACATTGGCCCAGCCGCCCTCCTCCGGATCGACATTATCAGGCGCCTGATCCTTTACATGCACCGAGACCAGCACGCTGGCATAGCGCCTGATCCATTCGACCGCATTCGGCTGGGCGCGCGCCAGCCACGCAATATCCGCCTGCCAGGTGAGCGGGCTGCCCTTGGCCGCATCGAACATCAGCTCGAACCCGTAGCGCCCGCCAATGGTACGGTCGAAGCCCGCCATCTTGTTGTGATAGCCAAGCACGATGCCCGCTTCCTTCATCTGCTCAGCAAGCGTACCCAGCTCATGGCCGATCCGCTGCCATGCCGCCTTCGTTTCTTTCATCGCAGAAGGCGCCGGATGCGGAACGAAGAGCTGCCCGATGCCGCATTGCTGGCAGGCATCGACAAAGCGCTGCCGCTCGCTGCGCAGCGCCTCCAGTCCGACATGGGCTGATGGTGCCGTCAGCCCATTCCTGACAAGCCCGGCCTGCAGGCTATCGGCGTCACGCAAATGCCCTTCGAGCGGCTCGACGGCGCCAAAGCAGGCGCTCGCCGCCTTGTCGAGCTGCGTGCCGAGATCTCCCAGCCCGCGCATCGAATAGAGCTGCAACGACAGCATCGGCTTCGTCATCGCTCATCTCCAGACCATTGTCGCCCTCGCCGGCAAGGCATCCCGACCGTTCCTCCGCATCGAATCCGCTGGGGTCCAGTTTCACCCGTGTCGGCGCAGATTGCGAGGGCAAAACGGCCGATATCACCCCAATGCGGACAAGGCGGGCTTCGGCAGCAGCTTGCGCTTCAGGTTGACGATATGGCGGCCGAAGGATCTGTCGATGCGCTTCACATCGATCAGCGTCAGGTCTCCGCAGGCAGAAAATGTGTGCAGGCCGTCGGAGTAATCGGCAGTGGCGAGACCGCCCGTCAACTGCGCCGACAGATGCGCGCAGGTCACATGCGTCTCGCTGAGCAGGCTGAAGCGCAGGAAGCGCAGGCCGCCGCCATAGCTGACGCTGCAGTCCTGAACCGGCAGGATGATCTGCCCATCGGCGCCGATAAAGGGCGTACCGCCCGGCCGGGCGCCGGAGCGATCCACCAGAACCGGATTTTGCGGATGGGTCTTCCACGGGCCGGTCAGCTTGTCGGCAAAGGCGATATGCAGTTCGCGCTGGTCACGCGCGCCGGCGCCGACAAGCGTGTAAAACATCCACCACTTGCCCTGATGCTCAATGAGACAGGCCTCGGCAGCGGGCAAATCGGCCAGGAGCACCGTTTCCCGCACCCAGCCATCGGGGAATGAGCGGGCGTGGTAAAGCGCGACCTCCCCCGCCTTATGGCTTTCCGGCATCATCAGCACCTCGCCATCCTGCTCGATCAGGAAGGGATAGGAGAGATGAAAAGGCTTGGTGAGCACCACCGCCCTGCCGCGCCATTGCAGGTCCGGCCCCACCAGTTCGTGGCGCTCGATGAAGCCATGCTTGGTGTGGTAGTCATAGGCTTCCACGAAGACGTGCAGGCTGTCGCCCTTCTTCACGGCGAAGGGATCGGCGAGATATCGCCACGGCCCCGGATCGGGCAGCCATGTGATGCGATCGGAACAATCCGCCAAAGTCTCGGCATCGAGCAGCGCCTCGGCGGCTGCGGGCACGATGCCGACCTGCCAGAAATCACTCTTGGGCTTCAGACGCATAGATCAACCGCGGCTGATCGATGTCGGGCGCAGCCTGGACTGCGGCTCCACGGGCAACCCGGGAATAGAAATCGAGAACATTCGCAATACCTGCCGGACGAGAGAAAGGAGCCAAGTCGTAGCCTACGCGCGACAGGCGGACAACAGGCTGTTCCCGCAGCACATCGGCAAGCGCCTCGGTGAGCCCCTCGACGGAGCCGGGTGCCACCAGCGTGACCGGATGCTCGCGCAGATATTCCGACGGGCCTTCGGCCGCCGTAGCAATGATCGGCAGTCCCTCATGCATGGCTTCGAGGATCGCAAGCCCCGCCGATTCCTCGCGGGACGGCGAAACGAAAAGATCGAGATTGCGCAGAAACGCTGTCACATTGTTGCAATGGCCGAGCAGATGGATGCGGCTATCGCCCTTGGCGAGCTTTTCCAGCGCGGCGCGATGCGGCCCCTCGCCGACGATGACGAGAGCGGCATTGCCGGGTGCCGACTGCCGGAAGGCAGACACCAGCACATCATATCCCTTGCTGAGATGCAGACGCCCGACGCTGCCGACGAGCCGTGTTTCGCGCGACAAATTCAGCTGCGCACGCAGGTCGAAGCTCTCGGCCGATTTGACATCGGGCAGCCAGTTGGAGATCAGTGTCGACTGGCCGTCAAATGTGCCGAGCCGCGTCGACTGGGCGGTGTTGACGCAGATCACACCCTCGAGGCAGGCGTGCTGCTTGGCCTTGTAGCCGACATGCAGGGTCGCGATCCTGGCGACGCTGTCAGGCGCTGCGGCAAGCGCCTTGCAGCCATGGCTGAGATGCCCATGCGCGATCTCGATGCCTGTCCTGTCCATCAGCCGCCGCAGCCTCAGGCCCCGCAGAAACGGGATCGCGAAGCCGTGGAAAACAACCTCTTTCGAGAGCAGACCAGCAATCGGCGAACCGTATCGTCCGGCAACGTGAACCTCATGTCCAAGAGCAGCCTGCCCGTTGGCGAGATCAGCGCAGTATCGTTCCGATCCAGCCACTCTGGAGGAGAACAAGACATGTAGGATTTTCAACTTATGAGACGCTACGGGATCGGCAGCCTCATAGGCACGCGAGTGCAACTCACCCGCGAAATCATTTCGAGCACTCAAGATACACCTCAGATCGATGTCCGACCGAGTTGATATGTTGGCGGAACACTTCTCGATAGGTTTCGGCGATGATCTACATCGGAGATCCGGCGCAAACAAGACTGTGTAACTATACAGAATCGTAAAGTTTTACGCCACAGAACGACCATTTTTGGGGTAACTTACTGAAGTAACTCCGGAAAAATTGCGGCAGTATTATGCACGACCGTAACACCGATAAAACAGCCTGCTAAAGTGCCAAAAAAAGTCTTGAGATGGACTTTAAGGGCAACGACAAAGCCGCCCTGAAAACCGGGTTTTCCGTCCCGGCGCCTTATTTTTTCAATGCATAGTTGATTCTGCGAACCGTCTCAGCGATGCGGATCGCATAGGTCGGCAATCGCCTCCACCAGGGAAATTTGGTGGCCCTGTAGACGGATCGCGTCCCGATATTCGAGCCGCCCTCTTGTACGACAGTCACGTTTTGGCGGGTCGTGTAGACCCGCGCTCGGGATGCCCAGCCGCGCTCCAGTTCGATATCCCAGGGGAAACGCATGACGCCGACCGTCTTGAGAAGCTTCAGGGCGCCCATCCGCGTCACCGCATAGCAGGCTGCCGACCCCTGCGGACCATGCGTTACCCGCCCGATCTCATCGCCGATAGCCGAGGTGGCGACAGGCCTGAAGCCGACGATACGGTGATTGAAGAGCTTGATCACATCGGCGCCAGGCACCGCCGCAAGTGCCGCTTCGGCGCGCGCAATGAGGTCGGCAGACAAAATGACATCGTCCTCGACGATGATGCAGGCGGCCTCGCCCGTTTCCAAGAAAGCCGCGAGCACCTTCAGATGGCTCCGGTAGCAGCCATACTCGCCCGGCAGGATGGTCCGGCCATTGTTGCGCTGAAAGGCGCGCTCATCACAGGCCGTCCGCTGATCTGCGGCAATCTCCCGCCCATCGACGCCGGCAATGCGAATAAGGTCGAACTGCAGGGCCTTGGCCCGATCGGACAATGCATTCCACCGATCCGTGGACCGGTCGAGATTAATCACATAAATGCAGGTCGTCATCGTCCAACCGTGGTTTGCAGCTCAAAGCAGCCGGGCCTCCCCCTGAGGCCAAGCTTCCCGGCAAACTCGCCTAGCACTTCCCCCGCCGGCTGTGCAACCTGCCGTCGCGGCATGGCAGCAATGTCGGTAACGAATTTCTCCTTGATCGGCCAAGGGCAAGCCCAGAACCGCGATGACATCAGCTTGAATTGCCACCCCGGAGCCTCTAGCACTCGTACCTATCGATCAGCCCTTCAGGACGCATAGCTTGCCAGCCTTCCCCTTCTCCCTAAACGATCCCATCCAGCATCATGGCCCGCTTCCAAAGACATCCGACGTCGTCATCATCGGCGGCGGCGTCATCGGTGTGACGACGGCGCTGTTTCTGGCCAAGCGCAAGATCTCCGTGACGCTCATCGAGAAGGGGCGCATCGCTGCCGAGCAGTCCTCCCGCAACTGGGGCTGGATCCGCAAGCAGGGCCGCGATGCCGACGAGCTGCCGATCGTCATCGAAGCCTGCCGCCTGTGGAAGGAGCTCGCGGCAGAATGCGGCGAGGATATCGGCCTGAACGAGACCGGCGTCACCTATCTCGCCAACTCCGACAAGCAGATGGCCGGCTTCGAAACCTTCATGAAGCTCGCGAGCGCCTACGATCTCGACACCCGCCTGCTCGACAGCGGGCAGACGGCCTCCTTGTTCAAAGGCATCTCCCGCAAATTTGCCGGCTCGATGAAGACGCCATCGGACCTGCGCGCCGAGCCATGGCTCGCCGTCCCTGCCCTTGCCCGGCTCGCCGCCCGTCTGGGTGTCACGATCATCGAAAACTGCGCGGCGCGAACCCTTGATATCTCCGCCGGCGAGGTAAGCGGTGTGTGGACCGAGGCCGGCCGTATCGAGACCTCGACAGTGCTCGTCGCAGGCGGCGCCTGGTCGTCGCTCTTCCTCAGAAAACACGGCGTTTCCATCCCGCAGCTTGCAGTGCGCGCAACCGTCGCCGCAACCGAGCCCCTGCCAGAAATCCACGCAGGTGCTGCAGGCGGAGCGGATGTCGCCTTCCGCCGCAGGCAGGATGGCGGCTACACGCTGGCGCCGGCAAGCCACCGCCTCTATCTCGGCCCCGACGCGTTCCGCCACGCCATGAAATATATGCCGGCGCTCATGGCCCACCCCTTCGGCACCCGCTATTCACCTGCAGCCCCCGAAGGTTACCCGGACAGCTGGTCGACCCCGCGCAACTGGACAGCGGATGCCGAGAGCCCGTTCGAGCGGATGCGCGTGCTGAACCCCGCCCCCGAACAATCCAGCCTCGAAGCGATCAGCCGTAATTTCCAGCGCCTCTTCCCGCAATTCGAAACCGTCCGCCTGAAGACGGCCTGGGCCGGCATGATCGACGCCATGCCCGACATCGTGCCCATCGTCGACCGCGTTGAGGCCATCACCGGCCTCTTCGTCGCAACCGGCATGAGCGGCCACGGCTTCGGCATCGGTCCCGGCATCGGCCGCGTCGTCTCCGACCTGATCCAGGGCAACGCGCCCGGCCACGATCTCAACCGGTTCCGGCTCTCGCGCTTCACCGACGGCAGCCGCATCCGGCCGGGGCCGGCGATTTGATCTGACGCGAGCCTGCGCGCCATCATGGGCCTGCGGCCGTGCGCCAGAATTGTCCGGGAGTTTCGATACCCGCCCGTCAGCGCAATGGGCTGAAGACGGACGCCGTCCTCCCTCGCCCTTCCAGCAGAAGACGCCCAGCCCTATTTCCGCCTGGCGATGAAAATCGACGTCGTCATATTTCTGGTGACGACGCCGCCAAAATCACTCCGTGCGAGATCCTCCAGCGCGTCCAGCAACGCCTCGCGCTTCTCCGCCTCCAATGCCACGACATTTGAATAGGTCGCGTAGAGCCGCCGCGCCGCGGGCGGATCAAGCGTCAGCGTCCACTCGAACATGACAGGCGGATCGCAGTGGAATGAGGCCTCCTCGAAATCCCTAAGCCGGGCCTCGCTGTCGAGCCCGTAAGGCGTCTGCGTCGTCCCTCCGCCAGACGGGCTTGGGCGATGTCCGACAAAGAGATGCGCGCTCGCCTCATGAAAGGGATCGGGCCTGATACTGTCGCCAAAGACATTCCAGATCAGAGCGACGGCGCCGCCATCGCGAAGCAGCGCATGGATACGCCTGAGCGCCGGGACGGCATCGAGCCAGTGAAATGCCGTCGCACTCACCACGAGATCGTAGGATTGCGGCGTCTCATCCAGTTCTTCGAAGGCTTGCTCGACTACCTCGAGTTCGGGGCGATGCAGCCGCGCACGCAGGAACTCCGCAAGCCGCCTGTCCGGCTCGACAGCCAGAAGCCGCTGCGGCTCCTGTTCAAGAAGATGTTCCGTGGCAAGCCCGGTTCCCGCCCCGATCTCCAGTATCGAGATACCGGATCGCAACCCGGCCCGCTGCCGCAACACATCCCACACCGCCGGCGGATAAGGCGGCCGGGCCAAGTGATAGTTTTCAGGGCTCAGTCCAAAGGCTTGCCGGCCGAATGAACGGGCAAGTGTGTCACCGGACATGACGATCTCCGCGCTGATCGGCGTAGACCTATCCCATTCCGCAAGAAAGCGCACCCACTAGCCAAGTAGCGAAACCACGCCGCTGGCGATATCGTAGCGCGCCGCCACGACCTTGAGTTTGCCCTCCTTGGCAGCCCCTGCGATGACCGTCGAGCTTCGGCTGATCAGTGTCGCCTGCATCCTGGCATTGGCATCGATGGCTGCCCCAAGATCGTTACCTGCGGCATTCACCGCCGGCCAGATCGGCGCATAGAGGGCGCCGATCTGGCCGGGCACGGCCTTGCCGTCAATGGTCGCCTTCACTGCCCCGCAATTGCTGTGACCGAGGACCATCAGAAGCCGCGCGCCAAGAACGGCAACGCCATATTCGAGACTGGCGATGATCTCGGGCGTGGCGATATTTCCGGCAACACGCACGACGAAAAGCTGGCCGATGCTCTGGTCGAAGACAAACTCCACCGGCACGCGTGAATCGGCGCAGGAGAGCACCGCCGCGAAAGGCTCCTGCTTTTCCGCCGTCTTCGCCTTGAGGATCGAAAGGTCCTCGTTGAGAGACTGGAGACGCCCGTCGATGAAGCGCCTGTTTCCGTCCATCATCGCCTTCAGCGCATCATCGGGCGCCAAGGTGCTCTGTGCCGATGCCGGCCCCGCGGATAAGATCGCAGCCCCGGCCGCTACTACCGCCACACCTCCCAACGCGCTGCACAGGAAGCGCCGGCGCCCCTGATCATCACAGCCGCCGCAGCCACAAGCCACGCCGGGGTTTCCCGTAAAACCATGCATCTTCCCCTCCCAAGATTGACAATGCCGAACCCAAGCCACCGCTTCCGCATGGCAACGCGAGCACCCGCCGTGTGCAAGTCGCCCAAACGGGTGAGACGCGCCCCGCGCGTCACTCGTGGCGTCATCTCCCGGAATATTTCGCAACGCGAACGGCTCGAAGTCATCGGCGGCTTGTCCTCGCAATGCCCCCTGATGCATCGAAAGATACATCGGGGAGATGGGAGCAAACCAATGACATCGGGGATCGTCTTACTGCTGTTTGTATCAGGCATAGCCGGTGGCGTGATCAATGCGCTCGCCGGCGGCGCCACGCTGCTCACCTTTCCCGCCATGCTCGCCGCCGGCCTGCCGCCCGTCATCGCCAATGCCTCGAATGCGGTGGCAATCGTGCCGGGCCATCTGCTCGCCGTCCTCGCCGATCGCCGCAAGGTACTGCCGCTGGATGCAAAACTCTGGTCGTCCGTCCTCGTCTGTCTCATTGGCGGTGCCATCGGCGCACTGCTGCTGCTCGCCTTGCCCGAGCGGCTCTTCGTTCTCCCGGTTCCAGCCCTGATCGGCATCGCCACCCTGCTCTTCCTCTTCTCGCCCCGCATCGCCGCCTGGGCCGAGGCAAGGCGCGGCGATGCCGAGCCCTCGCGCGGTCTCGGCCTTTCCGTCCTCGGCCTCTCGTCGATCTATGGCGGCTTCTTCGGCGCCGGCCTCGGCGTCATCCTGACGGCGGTTCTCTCGATTGCCGATCCCGACGACATCCGCCGCGTCAAGGCGCTAAAAAACCTGCTCGCGACCTCGGTCAGCATGGCAGCCGTCCTCATCTTCATCGTTGAGGGTGCCGTCCACTGGCCCGAGACGCTGACGATGCTGTCAGGCGCCCTGGTGGGCGGCTATCTCGGCGGTTACCTCGTGCGCGTGCTGCCTGCCACCATCGTCCGCTGGTTCGTCATCCTCACCGGCGCCGTCATGACGGTTGTCTATGCGGTGAAATACTGGAGCTGAGGCCCGCCCCTATCCTTCACTTCCGCCACCACAACCGCTTCAACCCTTGCCACCGTTTCACGAGACGGATCACGACAGGCGGCGGGATCTTCCTGGTGTCGGCCATCGTCCCCTGCCTCGTGACGGGAGACTGGGGATCGAGCAGGAAGGCCACCATCACGCAGGCGCTCGTTGCCTCCACGGTCAACATCTCATCCGACAGCAGCAGACCTTGCTCGCCTTCGCCAAACGCCTGCCCACCGGCGAGAATTGCGCCGCTGAACACATAGAAATACAGGTCGCACCCCTGCCTATGCGGGAAATCCACCGGCACACCCGCCTCCAGCCGGATATCGAAGAAATCGATCCGGTTGCGCACGAAAAAAGGCGCATCGCCCCCTTCCGGCCCGACAAGGTGCCGCCAGCGATTGGGCGTGATTTCGGGCATTGCCCCATACTGGATGCCGGGTTCGAGATCGATAGCATCGGGCCGCACGAGGATCTGCAGCATGCGCAGCGGCGGGTCGGATGCCAGCGTCTTCTCGGAATGCCAGAAGCCGCGCCCGGCATTCATCACCATCAGATGCGCGCTGTCGCAAACCAGCCGGCCACGGGCTCTGTCTTCATGGCGCATGACGCCTTCAGGCACCCAGGATATGATCTCGTCATTGCGATGCTCGTGCATGGCGATCAGCCGCCCCGGATGCAGAATGGATTCGACCACCATCGCCAGCGGCCCATGCCCATGATCCCCAGGCTTCGGCTTTATCCATCCCGGCATGTTGACATGCACGACAAACCCTCCCGTGTCGCGCACGACGAAGGTACGTTCCCCCTTGAGCAGCATCGCGTCCTCCTTGCCTGCAAGCAGCAGTGACGATACCGGTTCATTAGCGCCCTGACGCGGTTCAAGGTCAATCAAGCAGGCCCTTGGCGAACCCGCGCCCTCGTTGTTACTGGCGTCGGCCAGACCCAAGCTTCGACATCAATTCGGCAACGGCTTCATCCACACCCTGCTCCGCGGTGTCGATAACGATAGGGCTTGGCCCCCAATCCTCATAGTCGCGTGCAGTCACCTCTTCCCAGCGAGGCTTTACCAACCCCGGAACATCGCTTACCCGCGTTTCCACCCGTCGGCGATGTTCATTCCGGTCCGAGCAGATGATCTCTATCTCAACGGCCGGCACACCTGATCGCGCTGCGACCGACAGCCAGGCGTCTCGTGTCACTTTCAAGGGATTGACGGAATCCGCGACGACAATGTTGCCAAGCGTGAGATTATCTTCGGCAATCCCGTATCCGACCATGTAACCTGCCGGGCCGACCTCCGAGCTCAACATGCCCGAGGCCCGGATATTCTGTTCGATCGTATCGATACGCAGATGGACGGCCCCAAGCTCCTTCGCCAGGGCACGCGCAATCGTCGTCTTCCCCGAACCCGGCAAACCGCCGAAAATGATCAGCATGAATTGGCACCTCCCGCTTGCTGATGGACTTCACGAATCCGATTTTTGTACATCCGTTGCGTCGCCCGAGGCAGCAAGAATATCATCGAGCGCCTGACGGCGCGCCCCGGCGTGGGACAATCGCCAGCGAACTGCGTCATCCGCGCCAGCCCCTTCCTTGATGTCGAGATCCACCGGGCTCACCGGTTCGCCGGTCTTCTGATCGATGAAACCCCAGCGTATCTCGGCACCCGTCTTGCGATTGACGAAGGTCATGGGCGGACCCGAAGCACCTGACATGCCGAGGCTGTCGCCGATCTGGGCGAGCACCGGCATAATGGGCGCGATCTGCCAGCCCTTCCGGGTCAGGAGATATTCGAACCTTTCCGGGTTCACCTGATAGCGCCGCCGCTCGATGAGGCCATTGGCTTCCAGATGCTTCAGCCGGTCACTGAGCGTCGCATTGGTCACGCCAGACGATTGGCGAAAATCCTCATAGCGGCTGAGGCCACAGACAAGATCGCGCAAGATAAGCATACCCCACCGATCGCCGATCGCCGCCATGACGCCGGCGATCGAGCATACCATTCCATCGAAACCCTTCGAGCGCATCGAACCCTTTCCGAAGCCCGTGAAATCGCCTGGCTCCTCTGATCATGAGAGCCACATTAGTTTGCCGGAACGGCCGTTTCAAGAAAGCCCGGCAAACAACCGCCCTGCGACAAACCGGGCGGATAATTCGCTTGCCTGACCAGTTACTCTTATTATAAGAGTTACCATATCTTTGGAGCGTGACACGCCTCCGAATGAATGCAGCGCAGGCCTGAAGCTCGATGTGGATCGGGCGCCGATTGCTGCAATGCATCACCGGTTTTGCCAAAACGGGAGGATCTCACCTTGGCGCCGAACACCACCGCTAACTTCACCAGCCCGACACTTGCATTCGCCGGCAGCGCAGTCGCAACAGGCCTCTGGTTCGCTGCCCTTGTCGCAATACCGGAGCTTCAACGCTCGGACCTGTCCATCATCGTCGCGCGCATCGCAGTGCACCTCATCGTGCTCGGCGGAACCTGGGCAGGATTGTCGCGCACCTCCCTCACCGCGTCGGAGCGGACATGGACCTGGCTGGCGATCGCCGTTCCGCTCACCCTCTGGCACGGCGCGGCCTGGATTATTGTCGCAGATGGCCTTCTCCTGCCGGGAGCAGTCTCAATCCCCTTGCTGCCGCTGATGATCGTCGTGCCGACGGCCATCGTGATCACGCTTTTGTCGCGGTCAGACCGGATCGGCGTGCTGCTCGATGTTATGCCCGTCAACTGGCTGATCGGCCTCCAGGCCTACAGGGTGATCGGCGGCGTGTTCCTCGCCAACTGGCTGGCCGGGACGACGCCAGGCGTTTTCGCCCTTCCTGCCGGCACGGGTGACGTGATCACCGGACTGATGGCCTTGCCGACAGCGGCAGTGCTCGCAAGCGGCCGGCCAGGCAGCACCCGGGCGGCTCTGTTCTGGAACCTCTTCGGCATAGCCGATCTGGTCGTCGCGGTCACGATGGGCGCCCTTACCACGCCCGGCCCCCTGCAGCAGCTCGCCCTTGATCACCCCAATCTGACGACCGGCACCTACCCAACCGCCATCATTCCGGCCTTCACCGTTCCCACGTCTCTCGTCCTGCACGCCCTGTCACTGCGCCAATTGCTGAGGCGCACGCGAGGCGCGGCGGCAATTGCCGTGTGACGGCGAAATATCTCCGGGTCTAGGCGCGATCCACTGGCCCGGAGCCTCCTCAGATAGGAACACTGAGACCTACCTTGATCCTGTCCATGGCGACGAATGTCCGAAACCGCTTCACATTGTTGTTGCCGAAGAACAGGCGCCGCGTCAGCGCCTCGTAATCGGCCATCGCGGGCACGGTGATGACGAGCACGAAGTCGGCTTCCCCCGTCACGTAGTAACACTGCTGGATTTCCGGGGCGGCGGCGAATTCGCGTTTGGCTGCCTCGATCTGCTCCGCCGTTTCGCTAATGACCTCGACCTCGACAAAGATGGTGATCGCCTGGCCGACGGCGGCCGGATCGATCACCGCGATATTGGCCTTGATGACGCCCTCCTCCGTCATCCGCCTGATGCGCCGCTGCACGGATGGCGCCGACAGGTTGACGGCCTCGCCGATCGTCCTTTGCGGCGTGGTATTGTCGCGCTGGAGGATCTCAAGGATCTTGCGGTCGAAGGCATCGAGCGCGGATGTCGAAGAGACAGGCATGGGCGGCGGCCCTCATGAAACAAACTTGCAAAAACGGCTCTTAATATCAGCGCAATTTTCGCCGGCTCTGCAATATGTTTCCATAACAGAGCAGCGAGGCCTTCATGTTCATCCTCAACACGACAAGCGATTATCGACATCAGCTCGAAACGGCAGATGCCGATACGCTCGACATTGCCGCTGCCGCAGGCGTGGAAGACCACCTGCGCCACCGCGACGACAATGCCGAAACACCGCTCGTCTCCCTGCCGGCGCTGGCAGCCGCGTCAGGCGTTGCCGCGATCCATGTGAAGGATGAGGGAAAACGCCTGGGGCTCGGCAGCTTCAAGGCGCTCGGCGGCGCCTATGCCGTCATTCGCCTCGTTCTGGAGGCCGCCGAGGCAAGACTCGGACGCAAGATCGGCATGGCCGAACTGCACTCTCCGGACGTGCGAAAACTCGCGGAAGCCATGACCTTTGCCTGCGCCACCGATGGCAATCATGGCCGCTCGGTCGCCCAGGGTGCATCCCTCGTTGGTGCGCGGGCGTCGATTTTTGTCCATGCCGGTGTAAGCGACGAACGCGTCGCCGCGATTGCCCGCTTTGGGGCAGAAATGATCCGGGTGGCGGGAAGCTACGACGACTCCGTGAAGGAAGCCACCCGCGTCGCGAAAGAACGCGGCTGGACCATCGTGTCCGACACCTCATGGCCCGGCTATGAGCGCATCCCCGGCCTCGTCATGCAGGGTTATACAGCGCTGGTGCGCGAGGCGCTGAAACAGATGCCGCAGCCGCCCACCCATGTCTTCATCCAGTCCGGCGTCGGCGGCATCGCCGCTGCCGTCGCAGGCCATCTGGCGATTGTGCTGGGCGCGCAGCGTCCGGTCTTCACCGTCGTCGATCCCGCCCGTGCCGCCTGCCTGTTCGAAACCGCGCGTGCCGGCCATCCGGTCACCATTGCCCATGGCGAACCGACCGTCATGGCGATGCTGGAATGCTACGAGCCCTCCCTCGTCGCCTGGCGCATCCTGTCGCGCACCGCCGATGCCTTCATGACCGTCGATGAGGAGGATGCGATCTCCATCATGCGGCAGCTTGCCAACCCCTTGGGCAGCGATCCCGCCATCGTCTCGGGCGAAAGCGGCGGCGTCGGCCTTGCCGGCCTGATGAAGGCGCTCGCCGATCCCGATGCGAAAGCCGCCCTTTCCCTCGGCGCGGATTCGCGCATCTTCGCGGTGAACACGGAAGGCGCCACCGACCCCGGCCGATATCACGAGATCGTCGGCCGCTCGCCTGACGCGGTCCTGACGCGAGGTGCAGCATGAGCAACATCTCCATCGATGCATCGAGGCTCCTCGGCCGGATCGCCGAACTCGGCGCGATCGGCCGCGATGCGGATGGCAGGCTGGTGCGCCTTGCCGCCTCCGACACGGACAAGCTCGGCCGCGATCGCCTCGTCACCTGGATCGAGGCCGCCGGACTGGAACTCGCCATCGACCGCATCGGCAACATTTTCGGCATCTGGGCGCCCGCTGGCACAGAGGATCGCCCGCCGCTGCTGCTCGGTTCGCATATCGATACAGTCATCGACGCCGGCATCTATGACGGCTGCTACGGCGTGCTGTCGGCCCTCGAGGTCATCGAGACGCTGAAGGCATCAGGCTTCACCCCCTCCCGCCCTATCGCCGTCGCGGCCTTCACCAATGAGGAAGGCGTGCGTTACGCGCCCGATATGATGGGCTCGCTCGTCTATGCCGGCGGGCTTGATGTAGAAACGGCGCTTGCGGCAACAGGAACCGACGGTTCACTGCTCGGTGACGAGCTGAAACGCATCGGCTATGTCGGTGAGAAAGAGCCGGGTTTCCTGAAGCCCCACGCCTATATCGAACTCCATATCGAGCAAGGCCCGGTGCTGGAGCGCGAGGGCATCCCGCTTGGCGCGGTCGAAAACCTGCAGGGCATTTCCTGGCAGCGCGTGACGATCGAAGGTGACGCCAACCATGCCGGCACCACGCCGATGACGATGCGTCGCGATGCCGGCCATGCGAGCGCCCGCGTCATCACTTTCCTGCGCGAGCGCGCCATGGCGTCGAACACGCCGACGGTCGCGACCGTCGGCTGCCTGGAATTCCAGCCGAACGCCATCAACGTCATCCCCTCGCGGGCGATCTTCACGGTCGACCTGCGCGACCCGGATGAGGATCGGCTGAGAGAGGAAGAGGCAGCCCTTGCCCGCTTCCTCGAAAGCCTGTCGGCCGAAGAGCAGGTTACGATCTCGGTGGAGCGGCTCGCGCGCTTCGAACCGGTGAAATTCGACAAGAGGATCGTCGCCACGATCGAGGCAGCCGCCAGGGCACGCGCCCTGCCCTGCAAGCGCATGACCTCCGGCGCCGGCCACGATGCCCAGATGATCGCCCGCATCGCGCCATCAGCCATGATCTTCGTGCCTAGCAAGGGCGGCATCAGCCATAATCCGAGGGAATTCACCTCTCATGACGATCTCGTCGCAGGCGCCAACATCCTGCTCGACGTCGTCAGCACACTGGCGCAGGAGGAATAGAAAGATGGATCTCGACCGACTGGCCTCCGACATGCGCGCCTGGAGACGCCACCTCCACGCCCACCCGGAATTCGGCTTCGAGGAAAAGCAGACCTCGGCCTTTGTCGCCGAAAAGCTCCGTGAATTCGGCCTCGATGATGTCGCGGAAGGCATCGGCGGCACGGGTGTCGTCGGCACGCTGAAACGCGGCGGCGGCAACCGCTCGATTGCACTGAGAGCCGATATGGACGCCCTGCGCATTCCGGAGCAGGCCGACCGGCCCTATGCCTCGCGCAACCCAGGCATCATGCACGCCTGCGGCCATGACGGCCACACCGCCATGCTGCTCGGTGCGGCCAGAATGCTCGCCGAAGACGGCGGTTTCGACGGCACTGTGCGCTTCATCTTTCAGCCCGCCGAGGAATGGGGCAAGGGCGCGCTGGCGATGATCGAGGACGGCATTTTCGAGCGCTTCCCCTTCGATGAGATCTACGGCATCCACAACCTGCCGGGCCTTCCCGTCGGTCATTTCCAGACGCGTCCCGGTGCCTTCATGTCGGCGGAGGATAATTTCGAGATCGTGCTCAAGGGCACCGGCGGCCACGCCGCCCGCCCGCACGCCACGAACGAGGTGCTGGTCGCCGCCTGCGCTCTGGTCCTGAACCTGCAGACCATCGTTTCCCGCCGCCTCGACCCAACCGATATCGGCGTCGTCTCCGTGACCGAGCTCCTGACCGACGGCACCCGCAACGCCCTCCCCGGCATCGCACGCATTCTCGGCGATGCCAGAAGTTTCCACCCCGACGTCAGCGCTGAAATAGAAAGGCAGATGCGCATCATCGCCGAAGGCACCGCACTGACCTACAATCTCTCGGCCGAAGTCACCTACACAAGGGAATTCATCCCCCTGTTGAACGACCCTGCCCTTACCGAAGAGGCCTTCGCGGCGGCCCGCGACATCTTCGAGCCCGGCAGCATCGAGCTCCGAAAGGAACCGATGACGGCATCGGAGGATTTCGCCCGTTTCCTTGATGTCGTTCCCGGCTGCTTCGTCTTCCTCGGCAATGGCGAGGTCTCCGCGCCGCTCCACAATCCGACCTTCGATTTCAACGATGACGGGCTCCTTTACGGCGCAAAATTCCACGCCGGCATCGTCCGCCGGCGCTTGCCGCAAAGCGGCGCCTGACCGGCGGCTCCAAGCCTTTCCGCCGTCGACGCCGCCGGCGCGGTTACCGATCGGGACGAATCCCGTTTCGCAAATCAACGTCATCAGCAGTCTTGCTCCTTGAGCCTCCTGCCCTAACTCCTTGGCTGATATAGGAGACGGCATGGACCAAGTTTTGAGCAAGAAGGCGGAGACCGGAATCGAAGGACTGGACGATGTATTATTCGGCGGGTTTACACGTCGTCATGTATTCCTGCTGGAAGGCTCGCCCGGCACCGGAAAAACAACCATCGCCTTGCAGTTTTTACTTGAAGGCGCTGATCTCGGTGAGAGCTGCCTTTACATAAGTCTTTCCGAAACGGAGGAAGAGTTGCGCGACAGCGCCGCCTCGCATGGAATGGAACTCGGCGACGGCATAAAAATCTTCGAACTCGTGCCGCCCGAAAGCCTGCTCGACGCCGATCAGCAGCAGAGCCTCCTCTATTCGTCGGACCTGGAGCTGGGCGAGACCACCAAGCTGATCTTCGAGGCCTTCGAGCGGATAAAGCCGCAGAGGGTCGTCATCGACAGCCTCTCGGAAATCAGGCTTCTCGCCCAAAGCTCGCTACGTTATCGCCGGCAGATCCTGGCGCTGAAGCATTTCTTTGCCCGGTCGGATGCCACAGTCCTGCTCCTCGACGACATGACGTCAGATAATCTCGACAAGACCGTTCACAGTGTCGTTCATGGCGTGATCCATCTCGAACAGCTTGCACCCGATTACGGCTCGGAGCGTCGGCGGCTGCGGGTCATCAAATATCGCGGCCAGTCCTTTCGCGGCGGATACCACGACTTCGTCATCAAGACCGGCGGTGTGGCGGTATTTCCAAGGCTGCGCGCAATCGAGCACAAGAAGGGCTTCGAGCGAACGACCCTCTCGAGCGGTATCAAGGAATTCGATGATCTCCTGGGCGGCGGGATCGAGCGCGGCTCCAGCACGCTGCTGATCGGCCCGGCAGGTACGGGCAAGAGCCTGTTTACCCTGCAGTTCGTCGATGCGGCGGTCAAGCGCGGCGAAAAGGCGGCTGTTTTTATCTTCGATGAAGAGCTTGGGCTGCTGTTTTCGCGCACGAGATCGATGGGTATCGATCTGGAGAAGATGCACGACGACAGACTGATCCATATCGAGCAACTGGATGCCGCCGAGCTGTCGCCCGGAGAGTTTGCGCAACGTGTCAGGGATCGGGTCGCCAGCTACGACGCCAAGACCGTCGTCATCGACAGTATCAACGGCTATCAGGCATCGATGCCGGAGGAAAACGCGCTCATCCTTCACATGCATGAGCTTCTCCAATATCTGAACCGCCAGGGCGCCAACACCTTCCTCACCGTTGCCCAGCACGGCCTCGTTGGCGACATGAAATCACCGGTCGATGTTACCTATCTCGCCGATAGCGTGGTCCTGCTGCGCTATTTCGAGGCGCTCGGAAAAGTGCGCCGCGCGGTTTCCGTCATCAAGAAACGCACCGGCAGCCACGAAGAGACTATCAGAGAATTCCACATCACCAATGAAGGGCTGACCCTCGGCGAGCCGCTCTCCGGTTTCCAGGGCGTGCTTCGCGGCGTTCCGACATTCATCGGAGAAAGACAGCCGCTTCTTGAAACCTCAGACGAGGACGGCCACCATTCCTAACAGCGATGCCATCGGCCTGATCCACGCTCCAATCGGGCGTGATGCGCAGATTGCAGCTTCGCTCCTGCAGGAAGCGGGCGTACAACCAAAAGCGACGACCGATCTATCCTCCTTGGTCGAAAGCCTTAATGACGACGTCGCCTTTGCTGTCGTCACTGAAGAGGCGTTGCGTTCCGCCGATCTGCGCGCCATCTCCGCCTGGATCGAGCAGCAGCCGAGCTGGTCCGATCTGCCCTTCATTATCCTGACAAACAGGGGCGGCGGTCCCGAGCGCAATCCCGCAGCCGCCAGGCTGTCAGAGGTCCTTGGCAATGTCAGCTTCGTCGAACGCCCGTTCCACGCAACCACCTTCATCAGCGTTGCCCGCTCTGCCATGCGCGGACGCCGGCGGCAGTACGATGCGCGTTTGCGCATGGAGGCCCTCGATGCAGGCGAGCGCCGGCTTCAGACGGCGCTGGAAGCCGGGCGGCTCGGCGCATGGGAACTCGACCTTGCGTCAGGCGTGCTGACGACCTCGTCGACCTGCAAGGCCATTTTCGGCCGCCGTCCCGAAGACCCGTTTACCTACAAGGATCTGCTAAGCTCCGTTCACCCCGAAGACCGGGAGCGCATGGAGGCGGCAGTAAGCAAGACTGTTGAAACCGGCGCGGATTATTCCATCGAATACCGGACCATCTGGAGCGATGGTTCCGTTCATTGGGCCGAAATCCGCGCGCAGCTCTATAAGGATCGCTCCGGCAAGGCGATCAAGATGGTGGGTGTCTCCGCCGACATCACGGCGCGGCTGAAGGCCGAGGAGCACCAGCGGCAGCTCAATGAAATACTGGAGGAAAAGGTCGCCGAGCGCACGCGCGAGCTGGAGCGGGCGCATGCCGCGGTGATGGCGGAAGTCAGCCAGCGCGAGCGCGCCGAAGAGCAGCTTCGCCAGGCCCAGAAGATGGAGGCGATCGGCCAGCTCACCGGCGGCGTGGCGCACGACTTCAACAATCTGCTGATGGCCGTCCTCGGCAACCTTGAACTGCTGCGTAAATATGTCGGAGACGACATCAGGGCCGCCCGCCTGATCGACGGCGCCCTGCAGGGGGCGAAACGCGGCGCCTCCCTCACCCAGAGACTGCTGGCCTTTGCGCGGCGACAGGACCTGCGCATTGACCCGGTCGACATGCGCGCCCTGGTGCTCGGCATGGCGGATCTCCTGAAGCGCTCCGTCGGTTCCACCGTCCTGATCGAAACCACGGTTCCCGAGAATCTTCCTCTCGTCTCGGCCGATGCCAACCAGATCGAGCTGGCCCTGCTCAATCTTGCCGTCAACGCCCGCGACGCGATGCCAGACGGAGGCACGATCCGCATCGAGCTGAAGGAGGCGGAGCAGATTGCGCCGACCGATGAGCTTGCCGCCGGCAGCTACGTCGTCCTGACTGTCGCCGACCACGGCTATGGCATGGACAAGGAAACGCTGCAAAAGGCGATCGAGCCATTCTTTTCGACAAAGGAGCTCGGAAAGGGAACTGGCCTCGGGCTCTCTATGATCCATGGTCTCGCCCTGCAATTGAAAGGCGACCTGAAACTTCAAAGCACGCCCAGCAAGGGCACGACCGCTGAACTCTGGATCCCCGTCTCCACATCGACCAGTGTCCATACCGAGCCTGATGACGCGATGCCGGCGGACGCAGACAAGGTCTCCGGCCCGAAGCGCATATTGCTCGTCGACGACGACATCCTGATCGCCATGAGCTCTGCCGATATGCTCACCGATCTCGGT
Organism: Hyphomicrobiales bacterium; assembly: GCA_900470965.1. Lineage (GTDB taxonomy): Bacteria > Pseudomonadota > Alphaproteobacteria > Rhizobiales > Rhizobiaceae > Rhizobium. Next base: position 9,244 of record UCCS01000022.1, on the reverse strand, counting down.
CATGAAGTGGTCGAGGCCCATTCGGGAAAAGAAGCTCTCGAGTGCCTGGGCAGCGGCGCGGGCTTCGATCTGATGATCACCGATTACTCCATGCCCGGCATGACGGGCGGAGACCTCGCCAAAGCCGCCCGCACAATAGCCCCCGGCTTGCCGATCCTCATTGCATCAGGATATGCCGAACTCCCGCCTGGACTGGAGCTTGACGTCGCCAAGCTCGGAAAGCCCTACACCCAGGATCAACTGGCCCAGGAGATCGGCAAGCTGATGGTCGCGCCCTGAGAGGGCCTGCAAACCGGTTGCCGACACGCAAATGCCTGCTGCGTCACCATGCCGGCCATTTTGCAGAAGACGGCCCATCGCTTTCGCGCTATGAAGATTATCGATAATCCTGCCCCATCCGACACGGAGATCCCTTATGGCTTTGAAGATCCTTTTCATTGGCGGCACCGGCCAGATTTCCTATCCCTGCGTCGAGCGCGCCGTGGCTCAAGGCCATGATGTCAGCGTGTTTAACCGCGGCCTGAGGGGCGATCCCCTGCCCGCTGGCGTCACCTCCATCGTCGGCGAGCTGGGATCATCAGCCTATGCCAATCTCGCCAAGGCCAATTACGACGTCGTCGCCCAGTTCATCGCGTTCACGCCGGATCAGATCGCCCGCGATATCGAGATCTTCTCCGGCCATTGCGGCCAGTACATCTTCATCTCGTCAGCGTCGGTCTATGAAAAGCCGGCCCGCCATTATGTGATCACAGAAGAGAAAACACCGGCAATCAACCCCTACTGGCCCTATAGCCAGGCCAAGATCGCCTGCGAGGAGCTGCTGAAGAAGGCGGACAAGCTCGCCTGGACGATTGTGCGTCCCAGCCACACCGTCCGCACCGGCCTGCCCATCATGATGGGCGATAGCGACGTCATGGCGCGGCGCATGCTGGATGGCGAGCCGACCATCGTTGCTGGCGACGGCCATACGCCCTGGACGCTGACCCGTTCGGTCGATTTCGCCGTGCCCTTCGTCGGCCTGTTCGGCAAGCAGAAGGCGCTGCACGATATCTTCCACATCACCAACGACCACGCCCATATCTGGGATCACATCCAGAAGGCGATCGCCAGGTTGCTGGGCGTCGAGGCGAAGATCGTCCATGTGCCGACAGACACGCTAGTCAAGTATAATCCGGAATGGATCGGCCCGCTGACTGGCGACAAGGCCTGGACAGCGATTTTCGATAATTCCAAGGTCAAGAGTGTAGCCGGCGATTTCACCTGCGCCACAAGCCTGGACGAAATTCTGGAAGAGCCGATCATGCACCTGAAGCAGCGTTTCGCGAAGGGCCGCCCACCGAAGGGCGATTTCGATGCCCTGATCGATCGGATCTGCGCCGAGCAAAGCGCTCTCGGAGCTGCCGCATGACAGCTTAGTCAAAAGCCGTTACGCCTCGAATGCGCGAAGGCACTTCATCACCTCGCGCAGTCCCCGCGTCAGATGTTTGTCGCGCCGGATGACCATGCCGAGTTGGCGCACGAGTGGCGGCTGAACGGGTGATGTCACGAACCGGCCCCGGTCACGCTTCAGGGCAAGCCCCGGCAACACCGACCAGCCCAGCCCGGCAGCAACCAGTTCCTTGATCGCCTCGACACTGCCGAATTCCATCGTCGGCTGGCTCCTGATACCCGCAGCCTCAAACCATTCGTCGGTGGCCCGGCGCGTATTGCCGCCCTCATAGAGCATCATGATCTTGTTCGTGAAGAAATCAGCCGTCAGGCCGCCCTCCGGCATCGTGCTTCCCTTGGGTGCCACGGCGATAAGCTCGTCCTCATAAAAGGGCTCGACCTCTATGGAGCGGCCGGACGCCGGCAGCGTCACGACGGCGATATCGAGCGCGTTGGTTTCGAGATCGCGGACCATCTCGTCGGTGTTGCCGACACGAACCACAATTTCCAGACCGGGCATGCGTTTCTTGACGGCGGCGATCGCGCGGGGAAGCAGGTGGATCGAGGCGGTGCCGCCGCTGCCGATCCGCACGCGCCCCACCGCACCTTGCCTGTAAGGCGTCATCGCCTCCTCGGCCGACGCGCATTCGCCGAGGATCCGGCGCGCATGGGCCAGCAGTTCGACACCCGCCGCAGATGGCTGCGCCCGGCGGCCGACCCGCTCGATCAGCCGAACACCCATCCTCTGTTCCAGAAGCTTCACCTGCAGGCTGACGGCCGGCTGCGTCAGCCCCGCTCTTTCGGCAGCAGCCGTAAAGCTGCCGAGATCGATGACGCTGACGAAGGCGGAAAGCTGGTCGAGATTCAGCATCAGAAGAATTCCTTATGGATTGCATAAGAACCATAAGCTTCCTTGCGGGCATGTGCCAGTCCATTTTGAGGCGTCCAAGACGAGTGCTGGAGATGCCTGATGACGACTAACGTGGAAATATCGAGAACTCTAGATCGCGCCCCAACTGGTGGCGTCGTACGCCGCTGCCTGATGGGCATCCGCCTTTACCTGAACAAGCGCCGCGAAAGGCTGACGCTCTCCTGCCTGTCCGACGACGCGCTCCGCGATATCGGCCTCACCCCATCAGAGGCGAGGACGGAGGTCAACAAATCATGGTTCTGGGGATAGCAGCCGCAATTTTTTAAAATGGCGCGCTTGGACTGGAGAAAACCGCTTTGTCCCTTATGTCACTGCCATCAGGGGAAAACACCAAAGGACCGCGCGATGCACAAGAACACGATCTGTGTCTGGTATGACAAGCACGCCGAAGAGGCCGCCCGCTTTTACGCCGGGATCTTTCCGGATAGCAAGGTCGGCGCCATTCATCGCGCCCCCGGCGACTATCCGGCCGGCCAGCAAGGAGAGGTGCTGGTCGTGGAATTCACGGTCGCCGGCATTCCCTGCATCGGCCTGAATGGCGGCCCCTCGATCAAGCATAGCGAGGCCTTTTCCTTTCAGATCTCGACGGAAAATCAGGAAGAGACCGACCGCTACTGGAACGCAATCGTCAACAATGGCGGCCAGGAAAGCGAATGCGGCTGGTGCAAGGATAAATGGGGCGTCTCGTGGCAGATAACCCCGCGCGCCCTGATGGAAGCGATACAGGCAGGCGGGGCGGAGGCAAAGCGCGCTTTCGACGCGATGATGACCATGCGCAAGATCGACGTCGCGGCAATAGAGGCAGCTCGCCGCGGCTGAGACAACAGGCCCTGCAACCGTAAGATCACGACGCCAGGGCGGCCGACTGCTCTGATCCCTCGAACAACAGCCGGGCCTGTTCCACAGGCATCGGCTTTCCGAGCAGAAATCGCTTCGAGCATGGCCTCCTATTGGCGTGTTCGGCTTGATCTCTCGCTTATGGCCCTTCCGGAAAGGTGCCGCCGCTGATGGCACTGCCGTCATTTCAAGGTGAGCGAATTCAGCTCAGTGCCCCGGCATATCCCCATAAAACTCCGAAACCTTCCCCAAACTTCGCAAAACAGGAGTCTCCCGATGGCCAATGCCCAATGCAGCTGCGGCGCGCTCAGACTGGCGCTGCCGGAGAAACCAAATGCGGTGATCGCCTGTCACTGCATCGAATGCCAGAGACGAACAGGCGCCCCCTTCGGCGCCGGCGCCTTCTATCCGGCCGAAGCCGTCACCGTGTCTGGCTTCGGCAAGCAATACACCCGCGATGCGGCAAGCGGCGGAAAGGTGCATACCTATTTCTGCCCGAACTGCGGCTCATCGGTCTACTGGAAGGCCGAAAACCTGCCCTCAATGATCGGCGTCGCCCTGGGAGCGCTGACCGACGGGAGCCAATTCCTCGCCCCTGCCAAATCGATCTTCGAGCAGTCAAAGCACCATTGGGTGCAGATCGACGCTGCCGACGAGCACTTCCAGCAAGGCAGCGTTGCGCGGCGGTCAAGTTGATACTTCGCCCTGTGATCTCAAAGATTTCCAAAATTTCTAATTGAGATTGCAGCCGGAAGATGATTCCATGCAGCCCGCGTCGCCTGATACGCCGCCCTCCTCCTGATATTGCACCCGAGAGGCCTAAGTCGATTATGTCGATTTCAGATGCGATCTACCGTCCCTTCGAAACGCTGATCCGGCCGCTCGATATCCCCTACCGTCCGCTGCCGTCGAAGGGGCCGGTGACTGTGCTGCTGCACTTCGTCTCGATGTTTCGTGGCATCCTGATCACGCTCGCACTTTGCACCATGGCGATCGAGGCCATGAATCTGACGATTGTCTGGGGCCTGTCGGTCATCGTCGATGGCGTCACGCAGCAGGGTGCCTCCGCTTTCCTGCACAATGACCGGCCGCTGCTGATCGTGCTCGGCCTGATGCTCTTCCCCGGCATCCCTATTGGCTCCTTCCTCGTCAATACGCTGAATTCGCATACGCTCGGCATCGGCATGCCGGCGGCCATTCAGTGGCAGGGCCACAGAGCGGTGGAGCGGCAGGATCTCGCCTTCTTCCACGATCTCTATGCCGGCCAGGTCGCCTCACGTCTGCAGCAAGTGGCTTCCGCCGTCCAGCAGCAGGTTATATCGGCCTTCCAGTCCATCCCGCGCTTCATCATGCAGATGGTCGGCTCCGTCATCCTTCTGAGCGCACTCTCCTGGCAGCTTGCGCTGCCGACCATCGTATGGATCACGCTCAACGTGCTGCTCGCTGTCAGGCTGGCGCCTGTCTTCACCGAACGAGCACGCCGCTCCGCCAAGCGCCGCAGCCTGATTTCCGGCGCCATTACTGATCTCTACGCCAATATGCAGATGGTGAAACAATTCGCCGCCGAAGACAGCGAGGCGGGCGCTATCCGAGGCATCATCAGCAAGGCGATCAAGGCCCAACAAAGCGAACAGCGCATCTATCGGACCGCAGAGGTCATCGTCGTCGTCCTCAACATGATGCACTGGCTGGCCATCCTATCGATCGGCTTTACCGGGCTCGTTGATGGCTTCGTCACGATCGGCGAATTCACTGCCGCCGTTTATGTTCTCAACCGGCTATCCGGTCACACATTTACATTCCTGCAAATGGGCCAGCAGATTTTCCAGGCGATCGGCACCATCAAGGATGCCATGCCGGTCATGACGACGCCGCCCACCATCACCGACGTGCCGGATGCGAAGGAGCTCGCTGTAACGTCGGGCGAAGTCCGTTTCGAACATGTCCGCTTCGCCTACAAATCCGGCAAGGCCATTATCGATGATCTGTCGCTGACGATCCGGCCCGGCGAGAAAGTCGGCCTTGTCGGCCTCTCGGGCGCCGGCAAAACCACACTCGCCAACCTGCTCCTGCGCTTTTACGACATCAAGGACGGCGCGATCCTCATCGACGGCCAGGATATCCGCTCAGTCACCCAGTCGAGCCTTCGCCGCGCCATCGGCGTCATCGCCCAGGATGTTGCGCTGCTGCACCGCTCGGTCGGCGACAACATCCGCTACGGCCGCCCGGAGGCAACGCAGGAGGAGATCGAGAGTGTCGCGAAGATGGCGAGCGCCGATATCTTCATCGCCGACCTCGCCGACAGCGAGGGCCGCAAGGGCTACGAGGCCTATGTCGGCGACCGCGGCATCAAGCTCTCGGGCGGTCAGCGCCAGCGCGTGGCGATCGCTCGCGTACTTTTGAAGAACGCACCAATCCTGGTGCTCGATGAGGCAACCTCGGCCCTCGACAGCGAATCCGAAGCCGCCATCCAGGAGCGTCTGAACCTGGTGATGGAAGGCAAAACCGTCATCGCCATCGCCCACCGCCTCTCCACCATATCGAGCATGGACCGCATCGTCGTGCTCGACCACGGCCGCATCATCGAAGAAGGCCGACCGGAAGAATTGATTGAAGGCAACGGCCTCTTTGCGCGTCTGTGGAGACGACAGACGGGTGGTTTTATTCCGGAGGAGATCGAGGAGGTGGCGTCGGACTAGTCGGTGGAAGCAGAAGGTTGGCTTTGGGCACCGGCGCCCTCCTCCTCTCTTCCCTCATCAAGCCAGTNNACTGGCTTGATGAGGGAAGTTGGGGGCCGCGTGGCCTTCCCAAAGGCGGCGCCTGCGCCACGACGACTACGACACTTCCACCACGTCCTCCCGCTCCAGCAGCCACTTCCCAAATTCCTGCATCACCTTCACCACAGGAACGAGCCGCTTGCCATCCTCGGTCAGCCGATACTCCACCGTGACCGGCACCGTCGGAAACACCGTACGCTTGATCAGCCCCGCCTCTTCCAGCGCCCGCAGGTCCAGCGTCAGCATGCGCTGCGATATACCCGGCACACAGCGACGCAGTTCGTTGAAGCGCCGGGGACCATCAAGCAGGAAATAGACGATCAGAAGCCGCCACCGGCCGCCCAAGAGCCGCATTGCCTCCTCGACGGTGCAGTTGGTGACGCTTTCCTTCATGCGGAATTTCCTCTGGTATAAAATATGTACCTACACCACAATATAGTGCCTTCTTCAAAAAATATCCTACCCTTCTAGATTGGCCGCGAACCAGAATCCTGGTGGACATCGAAAAGGGAAAACCATGAAATTATACTATCTTCCGGCCGCCTGCTCGCTCTCGCCGCACATCGTCCTCAACGAGCTCGGCATCGATGTCGAGCTCGTGCCTGTCGATAACAGAAAGCACACGTTTGGCGCGGGTGAAGACTTCGAAGAAATCAATCCGCTCGGCTACGTTCCCGCCCTCGAACTCGATGACGGCGCCATCCTCACCGAAGGTCCGGCGATCGTCCAGTACCTCGCCGACCTGAAACCGGAGCTCGGCCTGGCGCCGGCCAATGGCACGATGGAGCGCTACAGGCTGCAGCAATGGCTGAATTTCCTGTCCTCGGAAATCCACAAGGGCTTCATTCCCCTGCTCTACGCGCAGCTTGCCGGCCCCTATGTCGAGACGGCCAAACCGAAGCTCGAAAAGCGCTATGCCCATATCGACGCCGAACTTGCCACCCGCCCCTATATTGCCGGCCGGGCCTTCACCGTTGCCGATGCCTATCTCTTCGCCCTCACAGGCTGGGGACAAGCGCCATGGCTCGCCTCCTACTACAGGGCGGATATCCACTTCGACGCCCTGTCGAACCTGCAAGCCTGGTACGAGCGGGTGCAATCCCGCCCCTCCGTTCAAAAGGCGCTTCAGGCCGAAGGTCTGGTGAAGGCTTAAACGACCGGCTTCGTCGCGCAGATCGCGAAGCGGTCCTGCACCATGCGCTCCAGCCCGCGCAGGAAGGGCATCTTGCGCGCCTGCGCCCAGTGGATATCGGAGAGCTTGCGGTCGACGACGATATTGTCGAAGCCCGCCTGGCGCAGCAGCTCGACGATCGCTTCGGCCGGCATCTGTTTGGGGAAATAGACGCGCGAGCGGATGGCTTGATGGCGAGCCATCATCTCGGGCTTCATGTGGCTGGCCGGCGCCTTGCCGGTCAACTTCGTCCAGACCTTCTGCAGGCCCTTGACCCAGGTCTCCTTGCCCATGTTGCCGTCGACGATCAGGACCTTGCCGCCCGGCTTCAGCACCGAGAACCATTCGCGGAAGGCCGAGGGCGGATCGACCAGCGTCCAGACGAGATGGCGGTTGGTGATCACGTCGTAGCTTTCCTTGGCCTCCATGGTGTTTTCCGCATCGCCCGAGACGAAGCGGATATCGGTGCCGCGCTTCTTCGCCTTGGCACGCGCCTGCGCCAGCATCGCATCCGACCAGTCGAGCCCCGTCACCTTGAAGCCCGCCCCATGCATGAGGTGGGAAATGACCGCCGTGCCGCAGGCAAGGTCGAGTGCTGCCCGCTCCTGCCCCTCGCCGAGATGCTTGCGGATCAGCCGCTGCCAGCCCCTACGCTCAGTTTCGGAAAAGATTTCGTGGCCGACACTCTCGTCGAACGTCGCCGCCCTTTCCGACCAGAAGTCCCGGATTTCATCGCGAATAGAGTAATTTGTGTTCATCGTGTCCATCATCTTCACCTCGGCACGGCACTACTTTGGAAAAGCTCTAAAACATAAAACTTGATTCCAAAAGTCAATTTTTCTATGCCTCGGGACATTACCAAGGACGGGGAGAGTTTCCAGATGAAATTTATGAAATTGCTTGCGGTATCCGCAGTTGCGGTTGCGGGCCTGCTGCCGCTTTCGGCTTTTGCCGATCCCTTCACCATCAAGGATGTGGCGGGCCGCGAGGTCACCTTCGACAAGCCGGTCGAGCGCGTGATCCTTGGCGAAGGCCGCATGCTCTATGCCGTCGCCCCGATCGAGAAGGACGATCCTTTCGCCAAGATCGTCGGCTGGCGCAATGATCTCTGGACGACCGACAAGGATGGCTTCAACGCCTATGTCGAGAAATTCCCTAGGGGTAAGGACCTGCCCTTCCTCGGCAACCTGACGGATGGCACGCTGCAGACCGAGACGGTTGTGGCGCTTCACCCCGATGTCATGCTGCTGCCGATCGGCAACAAGAAGGCCGCCGACGAGGTGAAGCTCGAGGACACGCTGAACAAGATCGGTGTGAAGATCGTCTATATCGATTTCCGCGAGCACATCCTCGCCAATACCGAGCCGAGCCTGGAGATCCTCGGCAAGCTTTTCGGCCATGAGGACCGCGCCCAGGCCGTCGCCGCCTACTGGAAGCAGCAGATGGCACGCGTCACCGACAAGCTGAAGGAAGCTAACCCCAAGAAGCCTAATGTCTTCATGTATCGCGCCGCCGGCCTCGTCGAGTGCTGCGGCACCTTCGGCCCCGACAATTTCGGCCTGATGGTGGATTGGGCTGGTGGCCATAATCTCGGCTCCGATTTCCTGCCGGGCTATACCGGCTCGATCAATGCCGAACAGGTCGTCGCTTCCAATCCTGACGTCGTCGTCGTCACCGGCTCGAACTGGAGCCAGACCAAGGATGCCAAGGATTTCGTCAATGTCGGTCCGGCCGCTGCCGCCACCATCGACGATAGCCGCAAGGCGCTGGATGCCCTCGTGCAGAACCCGGCCTTCACCGGCTCCAAGGCGGTTGCCGATGGCAATGTGCATGCGATCTGGCACCAGTTCTACACGAGCCCCTACCAGTTCGTCGCCGTGCAGCAGATGGCCAAGTGGTTCCATCCGGACCTCTTTGCCGATCTCGACCCGGACGCGACCTTCAAGGAATTCCACGAGAAGTTCCTGCCGGTCGCCTATCAGCCGGGTTACTGGGTCGACGCCAAGGCCGGAAAGTAAGGCGAGATGGCAGAGATCGCCGTCGCCCCGATCGAGGTCGAAGCAGGCAGGGCGCGTTACCGCGCCCTCGCCCGCCGCCAGC
>UCCS01000033.1 GCA_900470965.1 Hyphomicrobiales bacterium | reverse complement strand
AGCTGCGCATCTATGGCGAAAAAGGCAGCCTCGAAGTCATCCATCGTCCTGACGGCTCAGATCTTCGGGGCTGCTTCGGTGACGATATTGAAAGCGCCACCTGGCGTGACATCGAGGTGCCGTCAGTGCTGACCAACTACCAGCGCTTTGCCGAAGCGGTCAGAACCGGAAAGCAGGACGATCCCACCTTCCGCCATGCCGCCAACCTGCAGAAGGTCATCGACCTCGCGATCGTATCGGAGAAAGAACGTCGGGAGTTCAATCTGCTGGCTTCCGAGAGCCTGGAAGGCACGGCCGGCCAGGAACGCAAGACGGACGATCAGGGACCGGCGCTAGCACTCGTCGTCTGAAGGCATGGTGAAACATCGAAGGCCCGCGTGATCGGGCCTTCGTCGAGCTAATAGCTCACGCTGCTTATCCGTGCCAGAGCGCGAGTGCCTCGTTGCAGACTACACAAACGGCACCCACGCGATCTTGGCTCGCCGTGGCTCTTTTACGCCAGGCCAAGACACGCCTACTAGGCGGCCTTAACAGGCGCTCTCACGCCCCGATAAGCAATGAGATCCTCGATTGTGATCAGATGGAGGCCGTGCCGTTCGGCAAACTGCTCAAGCTCGGGCAGGCGTGCCATCGTGCCATCATCATTGGCCACCTCGCAGATGACACCTGACGGCGACAGGCCGGCAAGCCTTGCGAGGTCGACAGCCGCCTCGGTATGACCTGGACGAGAAAGCACGCCGTTCGGATGCGCACGCAACGGGAAGATATGGCCGGGCCGCGCAAAATCCTCGGGGCGGGACGTCTCGGCAATGAGTGCGCGAACCGTCGCGGCGCGGTCAGCCGCCGAAATTCCGGTCGTCGTTTCAGGAATATAGTCAACCGACACGGTGAAAGCCGTCTTCAAAAGTTCGGTATTGTTGGGGACCATCTGCGGGATCTGCAGCTCGTCCAGCCGCTCGCCTTCCATTGCCACACAGATGAGGCCGCGAGCATAATTCATCATGAAGGCGATCGCCTGCGGGGTGATTGCCTCGGATGCGATGACGAGGTCGCCCTCGTTTTCACGATCACGATCGTCGACGACGACCACGATCTCGCCACGCGCAATCGCGACGATCGCATCTTCGATTTTGGAAATTGCCATCTTCTCTGCCTTTCAAGGGTTAGCCGCAGTGTGCGGCGTACATGGCCTGTCAAAAGCCACCATTTTCCCTTGGGCGAACAAGCATATGAAACACCGCGTGCCGAGCGGTGTCCTCTGCGTTGCTCTCTTCCATCCGGACTATGACCGTCGGCTCCGGCATCTCACCGGATCTGCTGACCCTNNCACCCCGCCCTGAGAACATTACTTAGATAGATGATGAAGGCCTTGTTCTGCAAGAGGTTGGGTGCAGATCTCGCCGCGGGAACTGCCTCGCAGAGGTGAAAGCACCGTTTCCTATTGTCGAACAGAGCTAGGACATGATGAGGCCGCCATCGACATTGATGGTCTGGCCGGTAATGTAGGCTGCATCGTCGCTGGCAAGGAAGGTGACGAGGCCGGCGACGTCTTCGCCGGAACCGGCGCGCTTCATCGGAATGCCTTCGACCCATTCCTTCATCAGTTCGCCGGGGCCGTAATTGCCGAGCAGCTTGCCCCATGCCTGGTCGTTATAGGCCCACATGTCGGTCTCGATGATGCCCGGGCAGAAGGCGTTGACGGTGATGCCGTCGGTGGCGACTTCCTTGGCAAGGCTCTGGGTGATGCCGACGACGCCCATCTTCGAGGCGGCATAATGCGGCGTGTAGATGAAGCCGTCGCGCGCCTGGCCGGAGGCCGTGTTGATGAGACGGCCGCCGCGGCCGTGCTTGCGCATGCGGGCGATCGCTTCCTGGGCGCAGAGGAACACGCCTTTGGTGTTGACGGCCATGACCTTGTCCCACTCGCCCTCGGTCATATCCTCGATGCGGGCGATGGTGATGACGCCGGCATTCTGGATGGAGACGTCGACTGCGCCGAATGCCTGCTCGGCTGCGTCATAAAGGGCCTTGACGCTTGACTTGTCAGTGACGTCGCCAACGAAGGAAATAGCCTTGCCGCCATCTGACTTGATCTGTTCTGCCACGCCATGCACGCTGTCTTCATTGGCCGAAACGACGAGATTGGCGCCTTCGCGCGCAAAGCGTTTGGCGATCGCTGCACCGATACCGCGGCTTGCGCCGGTAATGACGACGGTCTTGTTTTCAAAACGTTGCATTCTCTTTTCCTTTCAACGGCGCCGGCGTGAGCGCACCGATCTGCACCGGCGACACTTGTCTCCGCACTCAGAGTTCAAACGGCTGCCGAAATAATTCCTGCGAATTCCGAGGCCTTCAGCGAAGCGCCGCCGACCAGCGCTCCGTCCACATTGCGAAGCCCGAATATCGCCTCTGCATTGGATGCCTTGACCGAGCCGCCATAGAGGATTTTGACCGAATGGCCATCGCTGCCCAGCCGCTCTTCGAGCATCTGCCGGATCGCCGCATGGACCTCCTCAATCTGTTCGTGGGTCGGCACCAGTCCGGTTCCGATTGCCCATACGGGTTCATAGGCGATGACAAGATTTCGGCTGGTAGCACCCTCGGGGACGGATCCCCGCAGTTGTTCGCCGACGACTTCGATTGCCCGGCCTTCGTCGCGCTCATGGCGTGTCTCACCGACGCAGACGATCGAAATCAAGCCTGCCCGATGCGCGGCAAGCGCCTTCCCCAGCACAATCTCATCGTCCTCGCCGTTCAGGACACGGCGTTCGGAATGTCCGAGGATGACATAGCGCGCACCGAGATCGGCAAGCATTTCGGCAGAAATTTCGCCCGTGTGGGCACCCGACGACTGCGCGTGGCAATCCTGCGCGCCGATGGCGAGATCCGTATCCTTGACCCGCGCCACGGCGCGGTCGATCAGCGTGAAGGGCGGGCAGACGACGATATCGCACGTCGCACTGCCCGTTAGCCCCTTCAGCGCCTCGATCTCAGCTTGGGAGGAGACGAGACCGTTCATTTTCCAATTGCCTGCGATCAGCTTACGCATGTCATCACCAGCAGCAGAAGCCGCCGTCAACGAGCAGATCGACACCCGTCACGAAACTTGCAGCATTCGAGAGCAGGAAGACCGCAGGACCGACCATCTCATCGACACTGGCCATACGCTGCATCGGCGTCTGTTCTTCGAAGAGCTTGGTCTGATGTACCATCTCCGGCCGGGTGTTCATCGGCGTTGCGGTATAGCCCGGCGAAATCGTGTTGACGCGGATGCCGCGCCCGACCCACTCCATGGCGAACGACTTCGACATATGGATCACGCCCGCCTTCGAGGCATTGTAATGGGCCTGGCTCAAACCGCGATTGACGATAACGCCCGACATGGAGGCGATGTTGACGATCGACCCGCGGCCGTTCTTCAACATGGCCCGCGCCTCGGCCTGGCAGGACAGGAAGATGCCCTTCAGGTTGATGTCCATCAGTGTCTGGTACTGATCCTCTTCCATCTCCTCGGCGGGATTAGCGTTGGCGATACCGGCGGCATTGACAGCAAGCGAGAGCGCACCGAGATCGGCTTCGGTGCGGGCGACGGCTTCGGCAAGCGACGATTTACTGGTGACGTCGGCAGCAATCTCGATCGAGCGGCGACCGGCAGCCCTGATATGGCTGGCAGTCGTGGCAAGACCGTCATCAGTGCGGCGATCGAGAAGCGCCACGTCGGCGCCGCACTGGGCAAGACCGATGGCGATCCTTTGCCCGATGCCGCTGCCGGCGCCCGTCACGATGGCAACCTGGCCGCTGAGATCAAATAGTTTAGGTGCGTTCAGAGAGATGTCGGACACCGCTCTTCCTTTCTGTCTTTGCCTAGATTGTCGCCAGTTCCATGACCGAGACGTCGTTCGCCTCGTCACGCTTCAAAATGCCTGCCTGTTTGCCCTGCGCCAGCACGAGAATGCGGTTAGATACGCCGAGAACCTCCTCGAGATCGGAGCTTACGACGATGACCGCGACGCCCTGTTTGGCGAGGTTGACGATGATATCGTAGATGCCGGCGCGGGCTCCGACATCGATACCGCGTGTGGGCTCGTCCAGCACCACGACCTTCGGATCGCGCATCAGCCATTTGGCGATGACGACCTTCTGCTG
>UCCS01000045.1 GCA_900470965.1 Hyphomicrobiales bacterium | reverse complement strand
ATCCGCTGGTTCGAGGGTGGGACGCGCTTGGGAGGGGCGCGGGGCGCTGAAACGCCTGGACTTCGATTGCGGAAAGCAGCATAAATTGCGGATAATTCTTCGATAACCTATGGTTTGTTCCGCATATAAAGGAAGAAACCGCTCGAATGGACCTGCATATGGACCAACCGCTGGGTGGCCTCACGGCATTTGTCAGAACGGCGGATCTCGGAAGTTTCGTCGCCGCCGGGCGTGCTCTCGGCCTTTCCGCCTCCGCTGTCGGCAAGGCTGTGACCGCGCTTGAACAACAGCTCGGCGTCCGCCTGTTCCAGCGCTCGACACGAAGCTTGCGGCTGACGGGAGAAGGCCGCCTGTTCCACGAGCGTTGCCGGCGTATCCTTGATGACCTGGAAGATGCCCAGGCCTCGCTCGCTCAGGCTGTTGCGACCCCTCGGGGACGGTTGCGCGTCAGTGTGCCGCTGGTCAGCTACCATCTGATCCTGCCGATCCTGCCGGAATTCGTGAACCTCTACCCGGAAGTCGAACTGGATCTCGACTTCAACGACCGGATTGTCGACCTGATCGAAGAAGGCGTCGATGTTGCAATCCGCAGTGGGACATTGCCCGATTCAAGACTGATGTCGCGTGCGCTGCGCCCGTTTCAACTCTTGCTATGCGCCGCGCCTGCCTATCTGGAGAAACACGGAACCCCCGATTGCCTCCGTGATCTCGAAGGCCATCGGAGCGTCCGGTTCCGATTTCCCAATTCCGGAAAGCTGCAGCCCTGGCCGCTCAGTCTCTCCCCTGACCATCCGGAAATCAGAACGCGAACGGTACTGACGTGCAACAATATGGAGGCGCTGCGCGGCGCTACCGTCAGCGGAATGGGCATCGGCTGCATGCCGGATTTTCTCGCGCGCGACCCACTGGCCGACGGCAGGCTGCGCACCGTGCTGGACGCCCATATAGACGCCCCTGCCCAGTTCCATCTCCTCTGGCCATCCAACCGGCACCTCTCACCCAAGGTCCGCGTCCTCGTCGATTTTCTGAGTGAAAAGCTCTTTTCAAATCGTTGTGAGATTTACACGGAGGAAGAGCCGCGATCACAGCCCTTGAAGCCCTGAAAAGTTGCACCACCACAGATGATTGCATAGTTTCGCGAGAGAAATTGAGGGGTAAATCCGTTGCGGGCACCCGGATGAACGGTCAAGACGCTTGCCGCCTCGAAGAGAAAGCTGGTCTTGTCGGTCGCACACGCAACCCAACCCGCGAACGCAATATCCATCTCCGAAGCCGATTAGAGTGAGATCCAGATCAACGAGTCAGAAATACATCCTCTGGTAGCGAATTCAAAACTTTGAGGAACAAAGGTTGACGCGATAACCAGTAATGGATATAGAGCGCCATCGATACTTTGTTTGCCGTTATTTGTTTTTGCTGCGCTTCGCGCTTCTTGATCAACTTTCCCTCTCAAAAGTCGAAACAACCGCCGTGCGTCGCCCGGCGGCAGATTAATCGTTGCTATGAAAGGGTTTGTTATGACCACCGGCACAGTTAAATGGTTCAACGCCACCAAGGGCTTCGGCTTCATTCAGCCTGACGACGGCAGTGCGGACGTCTTCGTTCACATCTCCGCAGTCGAGCGCGCCGGCATGGGCTCGATCGTTGAAGGTCAGAAGCTTGGCTATCAACTTGAGCAGGACCAAAGGTCCGGCAAAATGTCCGCAGGCCAGCTTCAGGCCGCTTAAGGCTTAACTCCCCATGACCACGGATGTACTGGCATGGTGATGAAGGCATAGAAGGCCAGGCGGATGTCTGGCCTTTTTCGTTGGTATTGAACTGCCGCCGATCCGCAATCTGCCCATGCCGAAGAGCTGCTACCGCCGGCTTTCAACCGTATCGGGTCGAAATCGCAGATGCCGGTCGCAAACCCGCTGCCAAGCCTGCCATGTCCGTGCTGCGCGCGGCGATAAAAGGCGACTGCAGAGAATGTCACAGACCCGCATTTCAAAACGATTACACCATTCAAGGACCGAACTTTGACTACAACCGAAAAAAGCACCAAAGACACCGCGCCGGCGCCACTGGTCTCGCTGACGCCGACCCAGATCAGGGGTTTAAAGCTCGCCAAGGACGGTGACCTGTTTGCCCAGGACGGCAATAAATGGACCCATCTGAACGCCACCGTGACCTATGCCAGGACCGACCGTTTCAAGGAGCGGCCAATCAAGGTGAAATTCCTGACAACGGCCACGTTGAACGAATTGCGAGATTACGGCTTTCTGCAGAGCCTGGACGCAGATGCGACCCCGGAAACCTCCGCGCAGGGCATTACCATGGCAGGCAAAATGTGGCTCCTGAAGAATAAATGATCGCTGGGCAGAACGGATATTGTGAGCGCTGGAGGTTTGATCTGCGACATCGGCAGGTTTCGCATGCTGTTTCGACGCGGCCGACCTCAGGCTGAAACAAGCATTGTGAAAAGCTTTTAGTTATCAGCGATATAGTGGCGCCACATCACTGCCGGTTAAAGCACTGACTCGTAAGCATATCCCACTAGCCGATCACGTTCTGCGAACTGAAATCGACCTTATTGGCAGAATTGAGATCAGGGTAAACAACAGGTATCACGCCATCCGCGCTGAAAAAGCACTTTTCATAAGGGTTATGAAAAGGACGTGGCGGAGAGGGTGGGATTTGAACCCACGATACCCTTGCAGGTATGCCGCATTTCGAGTGCGGTGCATTCGACCACTCTGCCACCTCTCCGCATATTTGGTCGGCGCTTGTTCGGCGCGGGCGTTCTCATAACGAGCAAATGACAGACTGGCAAGCCGAAATCTCAAGCTTTTCCATCCTTTTGCCTTGACACCTTTTTGTCACTCGCGTATCCCGCTTTCGCAATAGGAGTGGAGTAATCCGCCCCTTGCCCGCCTTGCGCTCGCGCGGGGTTTCACCGGCAGACCAGAGTTCCGGGCTAGTCCCCTGAAATCCCTGCTTAACTTCGACTGATAAGAAGACAGCCACCTGCGTATTGCGGGGAGAGCTGGATCGAACATGAAAGGATAAAATAATGTTCGCAGTCATCAAGACCGGCGGTAAGCAGTACCGTGTGGCAGCCAACGACGTGCTGACCATCGAGAAGCTTGAAGCCACCGCTGGCGACTCCATTGAATTCACCGAAGTCCTCGTGATCGGCGAAGGCGCCGACGCAGCGATCGGTGCGCCCTTCGTAGCCGGCGCCTCCGTCAAGGCGGAAGTCGTCGACCAGACCCGCGGCAAGAAGGTTATCGCCTTCAAGAAGCGCCGTCGTCAGAATTCGAAGCGTTCGCGCGGCCATCGCCAGCATCACACGGTTGTCCGTATCACGGACATCGTGGCTGCCAAGTAAGATCAACGGGTTTCAGGTTTAAAGGAGAACTCCAATGGCACATAAAAAAGCTGGCGGTTCCTCGCGTAACGGTCGCGATTCCGATTCCAAGCGCCTCGGCGTGAAGAAGTTCGGCGGCGAGAACGTCGTAGCCGGCAACATCATCGTTCGCCAGCGCGGTACGCAGTGGCATCCGGGCGCCAATGTCGGCCTCGGCAAGGATCATACTATTTTTGCGCTTACGGCTGGCAATGTGGACTACCGAACGAAGGCCAATGGTCGCGTGTACGTGTCTGTAATGCCGAAAGCGGAAGCAGCGGAATAAGCCGGTAGCGCTCAAAAACAGCCGGCGTCTCATCGACCCGGCTGACCGTACCAGGTTCAGTCCAGAAAACAGGGGAGATGGGGCGCCATCTCCCCTTTTTCTTTGTCCAAACAGGAGGACTGAACATGCAAGGCGAATTGATAAGGGTCGACCAATCACGGTCAACCCGGGAAGACCAGCGGTCTTCCACGGAACGGCTGAGGCCGGAGCGGTTAAGGACCGATTGCCCTGTCTTGTTATCGGAAAGGCTCGTCATGCGCGCGCCCTACGAAGAAGACATTGACGCCCTT
This sequence comes from Hyphomicrobiales bacterium, assembly GCA_900470965.1. Classification (GTDB taxonomy): domain Bacteria; phylum Pseudomonadota; class Alphaproteobacteria; order Rhizobiales; family Rhizobiaceae; genus Rhizobium. The sequence continues at coordinate 134,987 of UCCS01000045.1, read as the reverse complement.
GCCCATCTCGCCAACAACGCCAAAGTCGCCACCATGGTATCGCGTATGCCGCACCCCTATACCGCCAATGATGCCGCCGACTTTGTTTGGCGTACGCGAAATGGCGAGATTGGCAAGTGCGTCTATGCCATCACCAAGGCCGAGAATGGCGCCTTCATGGGTTGCTGCGGAATAGAGCCGCATACCGACGAGAAGACCGTCGAGATCGGCTACTGGCTGGGCGAACCCTATTGGAACCAGGGTTATATGACCGAGGCCTGCCATGCCCTCGTCGACATGGTGTTCAGGACGCGGCAGCAGGTCGAGCAGATCGATGCCCGCTGCCGGGTTATGAACGTCGCTTCGCGCCGCGTCATCCAGAAGTGCGGCTTCCAGTTCCAGGGATCCGGTCTTGCCGCATCGCTGGCACTCGGCAGCAACGTGCCGGTCGAATGGTACCGGCTCGACCGCAAGACCTGGATGTCGCTCAGAAGCTGGGGTGCAATCTCATGAACGCCGCACCCCTACAAAGACCCGGGACCAAGCCCATGATGCCCGGCCCCGCGCCGCTCATATCAACGGCGAGGCTGACGCTTCGCCCCCATAGGCTGAGTGACGCTCCGGCGATTGCGGAATCACTTTCCGATTTCGCAGTCACCCGCATGCTGGCCCGCGTTCCCGCCCCTTACGACCGGCAGGATGCGCTGGACTGGCTGATTCCGGTCATATCGGGCGTCATGCCGGATTGGGCGCTGGCAATAACAGGCAATGACGACGTCCACATCGGCAATGTGTCGATAGAACTTCGTCACGGCCGCTGGCACCTCGGTTACTGGCTGAACCGCTACTACTGGCAGCGCGGCTATATGAGCGAGGCGGCGGAAGCCGTGCTGGAGCGTTTCTCGCGGCGCATGCCTGACGTTCCGGTTCATTCGGGCGTCTTTGCCGACAATCCTGCATCGCTCCGGCTGCAGGAGAAGCTCGGTTTCCGGATGACCGGCTGCAGCGAAATCTACTCTTTCGCCCGCAACACCATGGTCGCCCATATCGAAACCGTGCTGCAGCCAGGTGCTCTGCAACAGAAAAAGGTCGCCTGACATAAGAAGGACGCTGCGCTCAAGGCGGCGTCCTTTCAATCGCCGATCTCGACCCTCAGGGGAAAATGATCGGAACCCAGGGAATTCGTATCAATGACAGCGGATTTCAACCGGTCCTTGAGGCCGCAACTGACGAAACAGTAATCGATATGCATGCGCTTGCCGTGATCTTCCGGATCCATCCAGCTGTAGCTGCCGGGCCCATAGGCGCCAAGCGCCGCAAAGGCATCGATCGGCGTGCCGATCCGCGCCGTGCGACCATAAAACCCGTCAAAAGCGCCGGCGAAGGTGCAGTATTCCCGCGATTCCGGCTCCATATTGAAATCGCCCATGATCACGTAATCCTCCGGGAGCGGCGGCTCGGGAAGCCCGAATTCGCAGGCTCCGGTCAGCGACGCACCCTCCTGAGTGAACGCATTGATGCGGTCGCCGAGATGGTGGAGCTGCGCAATGCGCTCGTCGATGGAAACGTGGTCGAGATGGACGGAATAGACGCGGACAGCACCATCAGGGATGGCAATAACGGCTTCCGTCGCGCCGCGCTGCAAATTGATCTTGTCGACCGTGCGGCTGCGCGGCAGAAGCAGCGTTCGCGTCGACAGGATGGGCCAGCGCGACAGAACCATATTGCCGAACTGGAAACGGGTGCCGCGCGGTGGGGAAACCTGGCCTTCCGGCGCCTCGACATGTATGTCGCAGGCCGGTCCATAGACCCAGAAATGGTCGGGAAACAAGGCCGCAATGATATCAGGCATGTCGGCATAATCGTTCCGAACGAAACCTCTCGTCACCTCCTGCAGGGCGATGACATCAGCGCCTTCGAGACTTTTGGCGATGCGTTCCAGATCGTATCTGCCATCGAGACCGAAGCCGTACTGTATGTTATAGCTCGCAAAAATCACGATATTCTTTGACCTCCGCCTGAACCGCCTATATCGAATGGGCCAAGAGGGGTCGCCCAAACGCACCGAGTACTGGAAGTAAAATGAAATTTCTCGATGAAGCAAAGGTCTATATCCGGTCGGGTGATGGCGGCGCAGGCAGCGTTTCCTTCCGTCGTGAGAAGTTCATCGAGTTCGGCGGGCCGGATGGCGGCGACGGCGGGCGCGGCGGCGACGTCTGGGTAGAGGCCGTCAATGGCCTCAACACACTGATCGATTTTCGCTACCAGCAGCACTTCAAGGCCAAGGTCGGCATGCACGGCATGGGTAAGAATCGCACCGGCGCCAATGGCGACGACGTGACGCTCAAGGTTCCCGTCGGCACACAGATATTCGAAGAGGATCAGGAAAGCCTCATCTGCGACCTCACCGAGGTGGGCCAGCGCTTCTGCCTCGCAAAAGGTGGCAATGGCGGCTTCGGCAACGCCCACTTCAAGTCTTCGGTCAATCAGGCGCCGGACTGGGCCAATCCCGGCCTGGAGGGCGAAGAAAAGACCATCTGGCTGCATCTGAAGCTGATTGCCGATGCCGGCCTCGTCGGCCTGCCGAATGCCGGCAAGTCCACCTTCCTCGCTTCCGTGACACGCGCCCGGCCGAAGATCGCCAATTACCCCTTCACGACGCTGCACCCTAACCTCGGTGTTGCCACCATCGACGAGCGGGAGTTCATCCTTGCCGATATTCCCGGTCTTATCGAAGGCGCGCATGAGGGCGTGGGCATCGGCGACCGCTTCCTCGGCCATGTCGAGCGCACGCGCGTGCTGCTGCATCTCGTTTCTGCCCAGGAGGAAAAGGTCGGCAAGGCCTATAAGACGGTGAAGCACGAGCTCGAAGCCTATGGCAACGACCTGGTCGACAAGCCGGAAATTGTCGCACTCTCGCAGATCGACGTACTCGACGATGCGACCCTGAAGAAGAAGGCCAAGGAACTCGCCAAGGCCTGCGGCAAGACACCCTTCCTGATTTCCGCCGTCACCGGCAAGGGAATGACGGAAGTGCTGCGCGCGCTGCGCGACATCATCGTCGAAGCCAATACCGTAGAGAAGCCGGCCAAGACGCCAAAACTGCGCCATCGCGACATGATCCTCACCGACGAGGACGAGAGCGATGAGTAGCCGCAAGCCGCTGGATCGCTATCGCCGCGTCGTCATCAAGATCGGCTCGGCGCTCTTGGTCGATCGCAAGACCGGCCTGAAGAAATCATGGCTCGATGCCATGTGCGCCGATATCGCTGCGCTGAAATCCAAAGGCGTCGATGTGCTCGTGGTCTCCTCCGGCGCCATCGCTCTTGGCCGTTCGGTGCTCGATCTTCCCTCCGGCGCCCTGAAGCTGGAGGAAAGTCAGGCGGCAGCGGCCGTCGGCCAGATCGCGTTGGCCCGGGCTTGGTCCGAAAGCCTCTCACATGATGAGATCGTCGCCGGCCAGATCCTGCTGACCTTGGGCGATACCGAAGAGCGGCGCCGTTACCTCAACGCCCGCGCCACCATCAACCAGCTTCTGAAGATCGGCGCCGTGCCCATCATCAACGAGAACGACACGGTCGCGACCAGCGAAATCCGTTATGGCGACAATGATCGCCTCGCTGCCCGCGTCGCCACCATGACCGGCGCCGACCTCCTGATCCTTCTCTCCGATATAGACGGTCTCTACACCGCCCCGCCGCATCTCGATCCGGATGCGCAATTCCTGGAAACCATTGCGGAAATCACCCCCGAGATCGAAGCCATGGCCGGTGGCGCGGCCTCCGAACTCTCACGCGGCGGCATGCGCACCAAGATCGATGCCGGCAAGATTGCGACGACTTCGGGCTGCGCCATGATCATCGCGTCGGGCAAGACGGAAAGCCCGCTTTCGGCAATCGAAAACGGTGCGCGCTCCTCCTGGTTTGCGCCTTCGGGCACGCCCGTCACCGCCCGCAAGACATGGATCGCCGGCCAGCTTCAGCCGGCCGGCATGCTGCATCTCGACGAAGGCGCAGTCACGGCGCTCGGCGCTGGCAAGAGCCTGCTGCCCGCTGGCGTGCGCAGCATCTCCGGCAATTTCGCCCGCGGCGATACGGTTGCGATCATCGCCCCCTCCGGCCGCGAGGTCGCCCGTGGGCTGGTCAGCTACGATGCGGAGGAAGCCCGCCAGATCGCCGGCCGCAAATCCGCAGACATCGAGGCGATCCTCGGTTATCCCGGCCGCGCCGCCATGGTCCATCGCGACGATATGGTCATGACGGCGCAGATCGGTTCGAAATCGGAAAGGCAGAAGAAGGACGCAAGCTATGCTTGATACAGTTGCGCAGAGCCCTGACATTGACGTGCTGATGAACGACATCGGCCGCAAGGCCAAGGCCGCCGCGCGACCATTGGGCTTTGCTCCAACCGACGCCAAGAACAAGGCGCTCAACGCCATGGCCGATGCTATCATGGCAAACAAGGCCCATATCCTTTCGGAAAATGCCAAGGATTTGAAGGATGTAGAGGGCACGGACATGCTCGCCTCCTTCATCGATCGCCTGACGCTGAACGACAAGCGCGTCACGGAAATGGCCGAAGGCATCCGCGCGATCGCCACCCTTCCTGATCCCGTCGGCGAAGTCATCGCCGCCTGGGATCGTCCGAATGGCCTGAAGATCGAACGCGTCCGCACGCCACTCGGCGTCATCGGTGTCATCTTCGAAAGCCGGCCGAACGTCACGGCCGATGCCGGTGCGCTCTGCCTGAAGGCCGGCAATGCGGTGATCCTGCGCTGCGGTTCGGATTCGCGCCGTTCCTCGGCTGCGATCCATGCCTGCATGGTCGAGGGCCTGAAGGCAGCCGGCCTGCCGGAGCATGCGATCCAGCTTGTGCCCGTGACCGATCGCGCCGCTGTCGGCGCCATGCTGCGCGGGCTTGATGGTGCAATCGATGTTATCGTGCCGCGCGGCGGCAAGAGCCTCGTTGCGCGCGTTCAGAGCGAGGCACGCCTACCCGTTTTCGCCCATCTCGAAGGCCTTTGCCATATCTATGTCGACGCCTCCGCCGATCTCGAAATGGCCAAGAACATTATCGTCAATGCCAAGATGCGCCGCACCGGCGTCTGCGGCGCAGCCGAGACCCTGCTGGTCGACGGCGCCGCCATCGGCACGCATCTGACGCCACTGATCGAGGTTCTAGTTGAAGCCGGTTGCGAGGTTCGCGGTTCGGCCACGGTTCTCAAAGTCGTGCCGGGCCTGAAGCCTGCCACCGAAGAGGACTGGTCGACCGAATATCTGGATGCCGTCATTTCCGTTGCCGTCGTTGACGGCATTTCCGGCGCGATCGACCATATCCAGAAATATTCGTCGAACCATACCGAAGCCGTGCTTGCCGAAGACCCCGAAGTCGTCGAACGCTTCTTTACGGAGATCGACTCGGCCATCCTGCTGCATAACGCCTCCACCCAGTTTGCCGATGGCGGCGAATTCGGCATGGGTGCGGAGATCGGCATCGCCACCGGCAAGATGCATGCTCGCGGCCCTGTTGGCGTCGAGCAGCTCACCTCCTTCAAATACCGCGTTCGCGGTCATGGACAGACGCGGCCCTGACGTGACCACGGAGCATATAGACCGGCGCTATCTCCGCATGCCGCATAGCGAACGCGGCATGATCGTCGGTCTGTTCGGCGGTTCGTTCAATCCGCCGCATGAGGGCCATGCCCTGGTCGCCGAAATCGCCATCCGCCGCCTGGGTCTGGATCAGCTCTGGTGGATGGTGACGCCGGGCAATCCGTTGAAAAGCCGCAATTATCTGGCACCACTTTCGGAGCGTATAGCGCGCAGCGAAAGCATTGCCACCGACCCGCATATCAAGGTCACAGCCTTCGAACAGGCATCTGGCGTGAGCTACACGGCCAATACGCTTGCCCGCGTGAAGGCACGCAATCCGCATGTGCATTTCATCTGGATCATGGGCGCCGACAGCCTGGAAAATTTCCATCGCTGGCAGAAATGGCAGAATATCGCGCGAACCTTCCCGATCGCTGTCATCGACCGGCCGGGCTCGACGCTCTCTTACCTTTCCTCAAAAATGGCCAAGACCTTTGCCTTTGCCCGCATCGACGAAGATGATGCCCGTGTTCTCTGGAAGAAGCCGGCGCCCGCCTGGACCTTCATTCACGGTCCACGCTCGACTTTGAGCTCGACAGCCATCCGCAACGGCGATCAGCACAAGGCCGCGGAATAAATCGGATTGTTTGAAAATTCCCGGAAATGAAAAGCCCGACGCGGGAGGAGGTGCGTCGGGCTTAAAACTTGATCGACAACTGGGAGGAGGAGTGTTGTCGATCCTATCGGACGGCTATGGGAGGAGGAGAAGCCGTCGGATGATTGTCTTTTAGCACATTTGTTCAGAAGGTGAATATAGGCTGGTGCATTGCAGCAATGCACGAAATGCAAACCTCCTTGGAACAATATCGAATTCGCTGCCAGTTTAATCAGCAAAAACAGGTTGATCCTAACTGGCTGGCCGGATCCCTTGTCATTTACCAAGCAGAAGCGCCATATTTTTGCCTCACAAACTCTAGGCTTGACGGGAGCCATGCACCTCACGAATGCGTGAAGAGGCGACGCGGGAAAATCACGTCTCCACTGTCGTTATGTTTTATGAAATACAACTCTGGTCAAAGCTTACTCGCCGTTATATTCGTGTAAATATTTCGAACCCCGGAGTGAAGAAATTATGCAAAGCCGCCACCACTGGATGAAACTGGCAACCGCCGCGATCTCGGCCATCTGGCTTGGTGCAGCAGCGCTTTCGACGCCTGTCGCAGCCTCTGAAAAGGTAACTGTCTTCGCCGCCGCAAGCCTCAAGGATGCGCTTGATGCGGCCAACGCCGCCTGGACCAAGGAAAGCGGCAAGGAGGCCGTTGCCTCCTATGCAGCAAGCGGCGCGCTGGCAAAGCAGATCGAAAATGCAGCCCCGGCTGACGTCTTCATTTCCGCCGACCTGAACTGGATGGATTACGTCGCCGATAAAAAGCTGATCAACGCGGACACACGCTCCAACCTGCTCGGTAACCGCCTTGTTCTGGTCGCTGAAAACGGCAAGCAGAAGCCGGTTGAAATCAAAGAGGGCTTCGATCTCGCAAGCCTCATCGGCGACGGCAAGCTCGCCATGGGCGAGCCGAAGTCGGTTCCGGCCGGCAAATATGGCCAGGCAGCGCTCGACAAACTCGGCGTCTGGAAGTCTGTCGAGACTAAGGTTGCTTATTCAGAAGGCGTGCGTGCCGCCCTCGCCCTCGTTTCCCGCGGCGAAGCGCCATACGGCATCGTCTATCAGACCGATGCGGCCGCCGATAAGGGCGTTGCGATCGTCGGCACCTTCCCGGCCGATTCCCACCCGCCGATCATCTATCCGATCGCCCTGCTCGCCGAGAGCAAGAACCCGGATGCTGCTGCCTATCTCGACTTCCTGAAGTCGGACAAGGCTGCCCCATTCTTCACTGCGCAGGGGTTCACCATCCTGAAATAATTGCGTAATTGGCGCCCAAAGCTTAGCGTGAAGGCTCGCTTCGGCGGGCCTTCACTATTTCGGAGAAGATGACGCTTGGATATGTTCGGCTTGAGCGATGAGGAATGGACGGCGATCCTGCTGAGCCTGCGCATTTCCTTCGTCGCCATGGTAGCAAGCCTGCCGCTCGGCATCCTCGTCGCCCTGCTGCTTGCCCGCGGCCGCTTCTGGGGCAAGTCCATCCTGAACGGCATCGTCCATCTGCCGCTGATCCTGCCACCTGTTGTTACCGGCTTCATTCTCCTCATCCTTTTCGGCCGCCGCGGCCCGATCGGCAGCCTGCTGGATCAATATCTGGGTATCGTGCTCTCCTTCCGCTGGACCGGTGCAGCGCTTGCCTGTGGCGTCATGGGTTTTCCACTGATGGTGCGCAGCATCCGTCTCTCCATCGAGGCCGTCGACCGCAAGCTCGAGGAAGCCGCCGGGACGCTTGGCGCGAGCCCGGCATTGGTCTTCCTGACCGTCACGCTGCCGCTGATCATTCCCGGCATCATTACCGGCATGATCCTCTGCTTTGCCAAGGCGATGGGCGAGTTCGGGGCCACCATCACCTTCGTCTCCAATATCCCGGGCGAAACGCAGACCCTGTCGACCGCCATCTATACCTTTACCCAGGTGCCGGGTGGTGACGCTGTCGCCATGCGGCTCACCCTCATTTCCATCGCCATTTCGATGCTGGCCCTGCTGGCTTCGGAATTCCTCGCCTATCTCGCCGGCCGGAGGATCGATCCGGAATGACGCTCATCGTCGAAGCAAGACATCGCCTCGGCGCCTTCGGGCTCGATGCCGCCTTCACCTCCGAGCGCGGCGTGACGGCGCTCTTCGGCCGTTCCGGCTCCGGCAAGACCTCCGTGATCCGCATCATTGCTGGCCTTACCCGACCGACCGAAGGCCGGATCCTGCTCGACGGCGAGGCGCTGACGGATACTACAAAGGGCATCTTCATTCCCCGGCACCGCCGCCGCTTCGGCTACGTCTTCCAGGAAGCCCGGCTTTTTCCGCATTTGAGCGTCCGGACAAATCTCGCCTACGGCCGCTGGTTCACGCCGAGATCCGCACACATTGAAAATTTCGATCGTGTCGTCGACCTGCTCGGCATCGGCCAGTTGCTCGCCCGCAGCCCTTCAAAGCTGTCGGGGGGCGAAAAGCAGCGTGTCGCGATCGGTCGCGCACTGCTTTCTTCGCCGCGCCTGCTCCTCATGGATGAGCCATTGGCCGCATTGGACGAAGCCCGCAAGGCCGAGATTCTGCCCTATCTCGAGCGTCTGCGTGACGAGATGGATATTCCGATCGTCTATGTCAGCCATTCGATCTCCGAAGTCGCGCGCCTGGCAAATCAGGTCGTGGTCATGCGCGACGGCAAAGTGGAAGCCGCAGGCCCCGCAGCAGAAATCCTCAGCCGTTCGTCGCTGCTCCCGGAAGACCGAAAGGAAGCCGGTGCAGTGCTGGAGGGCACAGTCGAAAGTATCGATTTGGCCCATCGGATTTCGACAGTGCTGCTGAAGGCGGGCAGGCTCTATGTTCCGGGTGCTGCGCCCGCCATAGGCAAGCCTGTGCGCATCCACATCCCCGCCCGAGACGTGATGCTGGCAACACGGAAGCCGGAAGGGTTGAGCGCCCTCAACATTCTGGAAGGAACAGTCACGCAGATTTCGCCGACGGAGGATGGAACCGTCGAGATCCGCCTCGATTGCACCGGCAACGCCGTGCTCTCGCGCATCACCGCGCTGTCCTGCGAGCGTCTGGGATTACGCCCGGGCATGCCGGCTTTCGCCGTTATCAAGACGGTGGCGCTGGAAGCCTGATCAGCGCCGGCCGTCCGGCTGCAGATTACGGTTGTTTTCCAGCCAGGCGAGATCATCGGCAAGGCTGGTGCGCACCGTCTTTTCCATGTCGCGAAAGCGCGCCAGCAATTGTTCCCCGAATGGCGTCAGTGTCGCACCGCCGCCCTTCTGGCCGCCGCGCTGCGATTCCACCACCTGCGCCTTGAACATGCGGTTCATCTCGGCAACCAGCATCCAGGCACGGCGATAGGACATGTCCATGGCGCGGCCGGCGGCCGAGATCGAACCTGTCTCGCGGATATGCTCGAGCAGCTCCATCTTGCCGTGGCCGAGGCGATCGTCATCGGGAAAGGTGATTCGCAGGACAGGTGCGAGCGGATTTTTGGCGGTTTCGGTCATGTCGGTCGGTATTTGCGGAAATCACCGGCACTTTACGCCCGACCGCAGACGCTGTACACCGCACCTCCATCTCGACCGAGGGTCGAAATCTCGATTTCGTGACGCCAAATGCGGCTTTCGGCCGTTCGCGCGCTGCGCCGCGTCTTGAAACATTAATGGTTTGATGCCTATCTTAACCATGATCCGGTTCTGCTGGATCCGTGTTGTGCATGGTTTGTCATTCCAGGAAAGGGAAAGCACTGACAACAGTACACGCCAAGGGAAAAACGCTTGCCGTTATCCCGAAGGGTGCGGAACGTGGCGCCGATGCCGCCGCCCGTGCTCTGGAAGCCGTCCTCGTCAGCCTCGAGGACTCCAAAGCTGAAGATATCGTCACCATCAACATTGCCGGAAAATCGGCGCTGGGAGACTACATGGTTGTCGTCTCCGGCCGTTCGAACAGGCATGTCATGGCGATCGCCGATCATCTTCTGACTGATCTCAAGGACGAGGGCTTCGGTACTGCCCGCGTCGAAGGTCAGGAAGGCGGTGACTGGATCCTGATCGATACCGGTGACATCATCGTGCATGTGTTCCGTCCCGAAATTCGTGAGTTCTACAACATCGAAAAGATGTGGGCGGCTCCGGATATGGACGAGGAAACGCGGCACTGACAGGCAGCCTGGCATTCGCCCGGCGCCTGAGACGTGGTAGCTGACCGGGCCGGCTTTCGATAGCTGGCCGGTAAGTCCACATTGCGCTTCGGAAGCGCGGCATAGCAGGAGCGGATGAATGCGGATTGGTCTTTTTGCGGTGGGACGGCTGAAGCCCGGCCCCGAAAAGGATCTTGCGGCCCGTTATTTCGACCGTTTTGCAAAGGCCGGTCCTGCGATCGGCCTGGAATTTTCTCGTATCGCCGAAGTAGCCGAAAGCCGCGCCTCCAATGCGGAGACCCGCAAGCGCGAGGAAGCGGCGATGCTGCTGAAATCGCTCCCCGAAGGCAGCATCCTCGTTCTCCTCGACGAACGCGGCAAGGCGCTGGACAGCGAAGCTTTCGCCAATCTTCTCGCCGGCTACCGCGATCAAGGCAAACGCGACCTGACGATCGCAATCGGCGGTGCCGATGGCCTCGACCCTTCCCTCTACGACCGCGCCAACATGATCCTTTGCCTTGGCAAGATGACCTGGCCTCATCAGATCGTCCGCACGCTCATTGCCGAACAGCTTTATCGGGCCGTGACCATCCTGTCCGGCCACCCTTATCATCGCGTCTGATGCAGACCAAAACACTCACGCAGCCGTGTTTTGCCTCAGGGCCTCTTCTCATTCAAACTTTCTGGTCAACAGCCCCAAATCAGCTTAGGTTCCGGGCGATTTGAACGAGTAAACCCCGACACGCATGACGAGAGCTGCCCCCAAGCGATCCCGCCTGTTTCTGCCGGCCGTTGCCGCAGGGCTCGGTGCGGCCGTCATTGCCATTTCGGGAAACCCCTTTGCCGTGCAGGCGCAGGATGCGCCGCCACCGCCCGCAGCAGCCGAACCGGCCGCCTCGGTCACATCAGCCGAACAGCCGCCGCCTGATCCTGCCGCCGAACTTGCGAAGAAGCGCGACGAGACGAGGGCCGAGCTAAACAAGCTGTCGAAGACGATCAGTCTCTCCTCGGACAAGGCGAGCGAGCTTCAGAGCAGCATCGACAATCTGGAAAAGAGCACGGCAAGCATTCGACAGGCACTGATCGATTCCGCCACCCGCCGGAAATCCCTGGAAGGCGAGATTCTCGACAGCGAGAAGAAACTCGCCGAGCTCGGCGTCAAGGAAGATGGCATCCGCCGCTCGCTGCATGAGCGCCGCGGCCTCCTGGCCGAGGTTCTCGCCGCCTTGCAGCGCATGGGCCGCAACCCGCCACCCGCCCTTCTCGTGACACCCGATGATGCGCTTGCCTCGGTCCGCAGCGCCATTCTGCTCGGCGCCGTGGTTCCCGGTATCCGCAAGGAGACTGAAAAGCTGGCAGCCGATCTCGCCGATCTCGCGGCTTTGCAGACGGCAAGCGCCAAGGAGAAGGAAGGCCTGACCACCACTATGGCAAACAGCCTGGAGGAGGAGCGGCGCATGGATCTGCTGCTTGCCGAAAACGACAAGCTGAGCCGCTCCAATGCCGCCGAACTGGAAGCCGAAAAGCAGCGGTCTCAGGAGCTGGCAAGCAAGGCAACGACGCTCGAAAGCCTCGTCGCTTCGATGGAAACGGAAATCGCCTCCGTGCGCGATGCCGCAGCCGCCGCCAGGCAGGCAGAGGAGAACCACAAGCTCCTGACGGACGAGCAGCGCGCCCAGGCGAAGGCCCTGGCCGACAGCGGAGTGCCCGATAAAAACCGCATTGCGCCCGCATATCCCTTCGGAGAATTGAAGGCGAAACTGGAGCTGCCTGTGGCAGGCGATATTCTGCGCCAGTTCGGCGATGCCGACGGTACCGGACACGAGGCCATGGGAATGACGGTCGCGACCAATGCGGAAACGGTGGTGACCGCGCCTGCTGATGGACTGGTGGTTTTTGCCGGTGCTTTCCGCAGCTATGGCCAGATGATCATCCTCGACGCTGGCGGCGGATATCACCTGGTTCTCTCAGGCATGGATACGATCAGCACCCGTCAGGGAAAATTCGTTTTCTCCGGCGAGCCTCTGGCCGTGATGGGCGCGAAAAGAGTGGCAAGCGCGACAGCATTGGCGCTGGAAACAGATCGGCCAACGCTTTACATTGAGTTTCGAAAGGACGGTAAACCGGTCGATTCCCGACCGTGGTGGACCGCCAAAGACACTGGAAAGGCACGCAATGATTCGTAGGGCTTCTCTTGTTCTGGTGGGCGCACTGATGGGCGCGACCGCGATGAGCGTCATTTACTCCGCAGGCGTGCCTGCAGAGGCGGCGGGAGCATCGACCTATAAGGAGCTTTCGGTATTCGGTGACGTCTTCGAACGCGTGCGTGCACAATACGTAACGCCGCCGGCCGAGGACAAGCTGATCGAAAGCGCCATCAATGGTATGCTGTCCTCGCTCGATCCGCATTCCAGCTACATGAATGCGAAGGACGCCGAAGACATGCGCACCCAGACCAAGGGTGAGTTCGGCGGCCTCGGTATCGAAGTCACCATGGAAGACGAACTCGTCAAGGTCATCACCCCGATCGACGATACTCCGGCTGCCAAGGCTGGCGTTCTGGCCGGCGACTATATTTCGGAAATCGATGGCCAGTCTGTTCGCGGCCTGAAGCTCGAAGACGCCGTCGAAAAGATGCGCGGCGCCGTCAACACGCCGATCAAGCTGACGCTCATCCGCAAGGGCGCCGACAAGCCGATCGAACTTACGATCGTACGTGACGTCGTTGCCGTTCAGGCGGTCAAGTCGCGCGTCGAGGACGATGTCGGCTATCTGCGCGTCATCTCCTTCACCGAGAAGACCTATCCGGACCTCGAAAAGGCGATCCAGAAGATCAAGGCGACCATTCCGGCCGACAAGCTCAAGGGCTTCGTCCTTGACCTGCGTCTCAACCCCGGCGGTCTGCTCGATCAGGCGATCAATGTTTCCGACGCCTTCCTGCAGCGCGGCGAAGTGGTTTCGACCCGTGGCCGCAATCCGGATGAAACCCGCCGCTTCAATGCTGGCCCGGGCGATCTGACGGATGGCAAGCCGCTGATCGTCCTCATCAACGGCGGCTCGGCTTCCGCGTCGGAAATCGTTGCCGGCGCCCTGCAGGATCTGCGCCGTGCCACGGTTCTCGGCACGCGTTCCTTCGGCAAGGGTTCGGTCCAGACCATCATTCCGCTTGGCGAAAACGGTGCGCTGCGCCTGACGACGGCGCTCTACTACACACCGTCGGGCCGCTCGATCCAGGGCACCGGCATTACGCCTGACATCAAGGTGGAAGAGCCCCTTCCGGCCGATCTGCAAGGCAAGATGGTGACCGAGGGCGAATCTGCCCTGCGCGGCCACATCAAGGGCCAGAGCGAGACCGACGAAGGTTCGGGATCGGTTGCCTACGTCCCGCCGGATCCGAAGGATGACGTCCAGCTCAACTACGCGCTCGATCTGCTGCGCGGCAAGAAGACTGACCCGTCCTTCCCGCCGGACCCTGAAAAGGCTGTCGTCGCCAAGTAATCCATCGATCTCAAGGCCGGGCAGCCCGCCCGGCCTTGAGACTTTCTGCTGTTTCCCGGTTTTGGAGTGGCAACGAATTGGGAACGGACCTGCATGCACCTCTAGGCCGCAACCGCAAGGCCGCGCGAAAGCGCCCCGGCATATTGCGGATCGGACAGATTGCCGCGAGCGTCTGTCTTGTCGCGATTGGCGGCTTTTCCCTTTACACGGCATTTCGCAATGATGGCCTCGAGCAGTCGAAGCCTCCGGCATCGCTGGACACAGCGGCCGCGCCGCCGACCGACGCGATCCAGGAGCCGCAGGCATCTGCCAATCAGGCAGCAAACGGCATGCCCCGCTCCGAGCCGCAATCCGGCGCCAATGTAGAACGGATGGTGACAGGCGACGGTTCTGTCGTCACTAAATACAGCCCTCGCCAGCGCGATGGTAGCGGCCCGGTTCTGGTCGATGCCATGCAGATGGGCCAGGATCCCCGCATGGCGGCCATCCCCAACGACAATCTGCTCGAAGAGACACCCTTCGGCCGGCTGCCCATCACGGGTCCCGATGGCCGGCGTCCGATGGATCAATATGCGCGGCCGTGGTCCGGCACGCGCGGCACCCGCATCGCGATCGTCCTCAGCGGCCTCGGTCTCAGCCAGACCGGCACGCAGCGCGCCATCAAGCAATTGCCGGAGGAAATCACCTTTGCCTTCGCCGCCAGTGGCAACAGCCTGCAGCGCTGGATGCAAGATGCGCGGCGCGGCGGCCATGAAATATTGCTGCAGGTGCCGCTGGAGCCGTTCGATTACCCAGCTAATGATCCAGGACCGGATACGCTGCTGACGTCGAAGCCTGTGGCGCACAACCTCGAAAGCCTGCACCGGGCGATGGGCGAGATCACCAACTATACGGGCATCATGAACTATCTGGGCGGACGTTTCCTCTCCGATCCCAAGGCCATGGAGCCGGTCATGCGGGATATCGGCAAGCGCGGGCTGCTGTTTCTCGACGATGGCACTTCGGCGCAATCCAAGACCGCCGTGGTCGCCAAAGGCACGGAGCTTCCTTACGCTTTCGCCGACTTGCAACTGGACAGCCAGGTCGATGTGAACACCATCCTGCAGAAACTCGACGAACTGGAACGCATCGCCCGCCGCAACGGCCAGGCAATCGGTGTTGCCTCGGCCTTCGACGAGAGCATTGACGCGATCTCCAAATGGAGCGAGGAAGCGACCATGCGCGGCATCGAGATTGTCGGCGTTGCTGCACTCGTCAACGACCCCAAGAATCCCTGACCGGAGAAAACCATGAGCCAGGCGACCGTAAAAGCTGAGGACCTGCCCTATCGCCCCTGCGTCGGTGTAATGATCCTCAACCGCGAGGGCCTTGTCTGGGCCGGGCGGCGCATTCCTGATGGTAATTCGGAGTATGACGGTTCGCCCCAGCTCTGGCAGATGCCGCAGGGCGGCATCGACAAGGGCGAAGACCCGCTGGAGGCAGCCTATCGCGAGCTTTACGAAGAGACCGGCATGCGGACCGTGACCCTGCTTGCCGAGGCCAAGGACTGGATCAACTACGACCTGCCGCCACAACTGATCGGCATCGGGCTGAGGGGTAAGTACCGCGGCCAGACGCAGCGCTGGTTCGCCTTCCGCTTCGAGGGCGACGAAAGTGAGATCGCCATCAACCCGCCGCCCGGCGGCCATGAGCCGGAATTCGACGCTTGGGAATGGAAGCCGATGGAAGACCTGCCCGGCCTAATCGTTCCCTTCAAGCGCGCCGTCTATGAACGGGTCGTGACGGAATTCAGCCACCTTTCCGGCTTGATCCCGGAAGATTGAGCATCGAACGAAGCTCACCGATGCGTTCCAAAAGGAAACCGGCCGCCTTTCAGGCGGCCGGCTGAGATAAGATTGCCGATGGCGAACTATTCGGCTTCGTTGGCCGAATCTGCGTTGAGCTGACCATATTTGGCTTCGCCGATCTTCTCGAGCAGTTCGAGCTGCGTTTCGAGGAAGTCGATATGGCCTTCCTCGTCTGCCAGCAGCTCTTCGAAAAGCTTCATGGAAACGTAGTCGCCGGCGTCATGACAGATATCGCGCGATTTCTTGTAGGCAGTGCGGGCGTCATATTCGCCGGCAAGATCGGCCTCCAGAACTTCCTTGACGTTCTGACCGATGCGCAGCGGGGCAAGCGTCTGTAGATTGGGATGGCCTTCAAGGAAGATGATGCGCGCGACCAGACGGTCGGCATGGTGCATTTCCTCGATCGATTCGGCGCGTTCCTTCTTGGCGAGCTTGGTGTAACCCCAGTCCTCAAGAAGGCGATAGTGAACCCAATACTGGTTGACTGCACCGAGCTCTAGAAAAAGGGCCTCGTTAAGCCGCTCGATGACTTTTTTGTCGCCTTTCAATGTCCGCTCTCCTGTTTTCCTCGTGGAATTGTTTCAAGCGGGACATGAAATCAAATATTTCCGTCTCCGTCGAGTGGCGACGGGCATGATAATCTTCGGTTGTCTGGATGATGATATCGACAACGTTCGGGAAACATCCGCAGCAACGGCCGCGTTTGGCCATGGCGTGATAGACCTTCGCCGGCACGATAAGCTGCCAACAATCTTCATCGAGAAGATTGTTGATGACGTCCCGGATTTCCTTGTCGGTTATGTAATTGCAACTGCAGACGAGCACGTCTTCATTCCAAACATGACACTTACTATCGTGTTTTCTGCAAAAGAAGATGGGAACTGTCAAGAAAATTCGCAACCGAAACCGTTCACTGTTCCGCAACCAACGATCACACGCCGGTGAGCCTATGCCTAAGCTCTTGAGAAGGATCGCGACCCCCTATGTGAAGCAGTATCAGTGGAAATTGCGCCCGCGCGGCATCACGCTTGCGGTCTCGGCGACATCCCCATTTCTCTCCCTCTCGGGCGATCCTTCATTCGCGATCTTTCTGACAAGTCCCTCCCTTGCCAGTGCATCAGCATTTTTCTGCTGCCGATGATCCTGCGTTGCACGCAATACCTCATCCGAACGCTCGCTGACGCCAAAGCGTCTCGCCTCACGCTGAAGGATACCGAGTAGCGGCGTCATATCCTCGATATGCTCAACCACAGTATGAATGACGCCGCTGTGGCTCTGTAGCCGTCCGTAGATCTTCACCAGCCGCGCTCCCATGACGACCGACCGATATTTGTCGAATATTTTTGTCCAGACGATCGCATTGGCAACACCGGTCTCATCCTCCAGCGTCATGAAGATCACGCCTTTCGCCGAACCCGGCCGCTGGCGCACCAGCACCAATCCTGCAATCGTGACTCTCTGTCCATTTGGAATGCGAAGCAGATCGACACTGCGCGTCACTCCTGCCTTGCGAAATTCCTCGCGCAGGAAGGAAACGGGATGCCCCTTCAAGGACAGCGACAGGTAGCGGTAATCCTCGATGACCTGCTCTCCCGGCAGCATGTCCGGCAACTTTGCGGCAGGCTCGGGCTGGAGGTCGATATGACGAACCTGTTCGAAGAGCGGCAGCTCCTCTGTCGCACTCTTCACATCCAGTGCCCGTACCGCCCAAAGCGCCTCACGTCGCGATAGCCCGATGGACCGGAAGGTATCCGCATCTGCCAGCCGCTCGATGACGGACTTTTGCAAGCCGGAACGCAGCCAGAGGTCACGCACTGAGTGATATTTGTCATCACGTTTTTTGACGAGCTGCTCCATATCATCAGAGGAAACGCCCTTGATCTGCCGAAGACCGAGCCGCACTGCATGACGGGTCTTGATGACACCTCGCATCTCGCCATGGCGGAAATCGACAGCTGCCCGGTCGAAGACCGCCGTTTCCAGTGTGCACTCCCAGTCCGAGTGATTGATGTCGGCCGGTAGGATCTTCACGCCATGCTCACGCGCATCCCGTACCAGCTGTGCCGGCGCATAAAACCCCATCGGTTGCGAATTCAGCATCGCCGCGCAGAAGACGTCGGGATAGTAGGCTTTCAGCCATGAGGAAGCGTAGACGAGCAGCGCGAAGGAAGCAGCGTGGCTTTCTGGAAAACCATACTCACCGAAACCCTTGATCTGATTGAAACATTGCTGCGCAAACTCGCGATCATATTTCTTTTCGACCATTCCATCGACGAACCGCTTCTCGAAATTACCGATCGTGCCTGTTCTTTTGAAGGTCGCCATCGCCCGCCGGAGTCGATCTGCTTCCGCTGGCGCAAAGCCTGCGGCGGTAATCGCGATCTGCATGGCCTGTTCCTGAAACAGGGGCACTCCAAGCGTTCTCTCGAGAACCGACTTCAGTTCATCGCTCGGATATTCGATCGGAATGTTCTTTTTGTCTTGTTCGCGCCGCTTCAAATAGGGATGCACCATGTTCCCCTGGATCGGTCCCGGCCGGACGATCGCGACTTCGATGACAAGGTCATAGAACCTATCGGGTTTAAGACGTGGCAGCATACTCATTTGTGCCCGACTTTCGATCTGGAAGACACCAAGCGTGTCCGCTCGCCACATCATCCTGTAAACAGATTTGCCTTCCTCTCCGTGCTCCCTATTGCCGAGATCAGCGAGCGTCTTCTTCACGTCGTAATGCAGCTCAAGCAGCGTGAAAGCCCTGCGTAGGCAGGTCAGCATACCAAGCGCCAGGACATCCACCTTGAGGATTTTGACGTTGTCGAGATCGTCTTTATCCCACTCAATCATATAGCGATCTGGCATTGCCGTCTTCATGATCGGCACGACCTCGTCGAGCCGGTCACGCGTGATGACGAAACCACCGACATGCTGAGTGAGATGACGCGGAAAGCTGAGAAGCTCGGAGGCATATTGCAGCACATTCCGTGTCACCGGGTCCTTGATATCGAGACCAGCTGCCTTGGCATCCCGCTCAGAGAGATTATCTTCGGACCAGCCCCATACGAGGCTGCTGATCGCTGATTGAACATCCTCCGACAGACCGAAGGCTTTAGCGACTTCACGGCCAGCTGAACGAGTGCGATAGCTGGTGACGGCTGCCGTCAGTCCGGCATGATCAGTGCCGTATCTTTTATAAATAGACTGAATGACCTCTTCCCGCCGCTCATGCTCGAAATCAACGTCGATATCCGGCGGTTCGTCCCGATCCATTGAAATGAACCGATCGAAGAGGAGCGTGCTCTTTTGAGGATCGACTTCCGTGATCTCGAGGCAATAGCAGATGACCGAATTGGCCGCCGACCCCCGCCCCTGACACAGAACTCCGAGCACATGGCGGGCGTGGTGAATGATCCTGTGAACCGTCAGGAAATAGGAGGCGTAGCTCTTATCGCCGATGAGCCTCAACTCGTAGTCGATCTGCTTCGCCACTTTTTCGGGAACGCCGTCAGGATAACGCTTTACCGCACCCGCTCTCGTCAGCCTTTCAAGTGTCTCCTGCGGCGTCTCATCGGGATCGTTTTCAGGCGGATAATTGTGCTTCAGCTCGTTCAGCGAAAAGCCCAGTTTGCCAAAAAAGACCCGCGTATTCTCGACCGCATCCGGATAGTCCCGAAAGAGTCTGGATATTTCACGTGAATCCTTGAGAAAACGCTCTCCGTTGGGCGCCAGAAGGAATCCGGCTTTCGATATCTCCACATGCTCCCGTATGGCGATCACGATATCCGAAAGCGGCCGGCGCCCGGGGTCATGATAGAGTGGCTGATTGGTCGCAATCAGCGGCACCCGGTTGCGGACGGCAAGCATGGCAAGCGCTGCAAAAGCCTGCCGGTCGCGGCCGTCATAGGTCGGCGACAGCGCCAGAAAAAATGCCTTGCGGAAGCGTTTGCGAAACCGTTCCAGATACTCTTCAAGTGCCGACTGGCGGGCAGGATCATTCACGGCGGCCCGATCGGGGATAAGGGCGAGCATCATCTCGTCACCCCATTCCATAAGCTCCGCTTCCGTCAGGATGCAGGTTCCCTTTACAGCTTCGTCCTTCAGATTGCCGGCGCTGAGAAGGCGGCAGAGATTTGCCCAGCCCCGCCGGTTTTGCGGATAGGCAAGGATATCAGGCGTTCCATCCGAAAAAACGAGACGGGCGCCCGGCTGAACCCGGACAGGGTCGAGAATGATCTCCGTTTTTCCCTTCTTCTTCGCCTCGGCTAAAATCGCATCCCTGTTCCTGTATCTCTCTCTGAGCTGTTCTGCCTGCGCATGAGCCCGCACTACACCGGCAACCGAATTCCGGTCCGCAATGCCGAGACCGCCGAGCTTCAGCCAAGCGGCCTGCACGACCATCTCTTCAGGCTTCGAAGCACCTTCCAGGAACGAGAAATTCGTCTTCGCACCGATCTCGAAAAATGCGGGTTCGGGCCTCATGCAAAGACCCCCTGCATGAACCAGCGAGGATCGGGGTTCTCACCGTAGAGACCCCGGCGATAGATCCAGAAGCGATGTCCGGCCTCATCCTCGATCCGGAAATAGTCTCGCGCTTCGGCATCATCGCCATCGATCCACCATTCCATGGCAATCCGTTCAGGGCCTTCGCTCCTCGCCACCTGATGCTGCAGGCGACGCCAACGGAAAGTCTGCGGCGCACCATCAGGCACTTCGGCAAATGCGACCTCGACTGGCTCCGGCGTTGCAAAAAGCCGCAGCGGACGCTCCTCACGAAAAGGCAGCGCATTGCCCTGTTCCGCTTTCCGCCGGGCCGGAAGGCTCTCCATTGCCGGCACCGTGATCACGGCGCGCTCCGGCACATGGCTCTCGCGAAGCTGGAAGCTTTGCAGGCAGTCCGAACCAAGCCGGGCCGCGACACGGTCGACAAAACTCGAAAGCGAGATCTCCCCCTGCCGGTCGCCCTCGAAATCGCCCTGCGCCTCGTTGAACGGGTCATGCCGCAGCACGTTCAGGCGCAAGATCTCGAAACCATAGCCGGCATCGATATCGTCATAGATCACCTGCAACCGCTCGGAAAACAGCCCGGCAATGAGCTTCGGTTCACGAAGCGGCCGGGAGGCACCGACGGAAATGCGGAAAACCCTGCCGTCGACACGAAACAGCACCAGTTCGAACACCCGGCCGCCGGCACCGCGCGCTTCCAGGGACGGTTTTAGCGACACGGCGACCTGTCCGGTAACCGCGAGGATCTGCTCTTCCGTGCCGATCGGCTCGACCAGACGGCGTTCGGATGAGAGGCTAGCGACAGGAAGCCGGGGCGAGATCGGTTCTTCCTCACGGCCGAGCGCCTGATCAAGGCGCAGAAGCAGCGTTGGCCCGAAGCGGCGGGTCAGCGGCGACCGCGGCGCATGAATGACGTCGCCGACATATTTGAGGCCGAGTTTCCTCAGGGCATCAACGGTCTGGCCCTCCAGCCGCAAGGCCGCGACAGGCAGCGGCATCAGCATGCGCTCCATCTCTTCATCCTCCACGACGCCGCCCTGCCCGAAACGGGAGACGGCTGAGGAAAGGCCCGGCGATGAGGAGATCGCACCCCGCACATCGAGCCCCATATGGAAGAGCCGGGACAGAATATCCTTGAGAAGCGCCTCCTCACCGCCGAAGAGATGGGCGCAGCCGGTAATATCGAGAAACAGCCCGTCCTTGCCGTCGAGCGCCACCATCGGCGTATAGCGGTCGCACCAGTCGGCGATCCCTTCCAGTAACCGTCGATCGGCTGCTGGATCCTCCTCCAGGACATCAAGCGCCGGAAACATGGCGCGCGCTTCGGCAACGCCCTGTTCCTTCCTCAGCCCCAGCTTCTCGGCGAATTCATCCAGCGCTGTCAGCCGCATGGCATTATTGAGCTTGCCGGAACAGACGAGGGGTGCCGCTTCAGGACGCCCTTTCGAACGCCAGGACAGGCCCCATCGCCTGCGGGCGATACGGTCCGTTGGCAGATGCGGAAAGCTGAGCGCCAGAATGCGCTGACTGTTCGCTTGGAGGCCGAGCGAAGCTTGGCTCGTCGACGGGGAAAAATTCGCGTTCATGGGGGTTCCACTCCAGAAGAAAGGAGAGCGGGGCCGGATTGCGGCTCTTCTCCAGCGTGAGACGGAAAATCGGATTGCCGATGCTGCCGGAAAATTTTGATCCATCCGGCAACGACCGCAGATCAGACGGCGCCGGCTCGACATGCAGACGGAAGACAGCGCTGCTCGCCTCCTCCTCCCCGGCCTGGCGGACGAGAAAGAGCGGACGGCGGACGGCGCGTGCCCTGAGACTGAGCCGGCGGCTTTCGGTCAGGCCGAAATGCAGGGGATTGCCGCGCACTTCGAAGACGACAACCGAGAAGGCAGCACTTTCGATGGCCGCTTCCGCCAGCCAGAGCGCATCCTCCAGCTTGCGCGGCGCGGCATGGAAAAACCTTTCCGGCTTCAGCCCGAAATCCTTCAGCCCCGGAGCATAGGGACGACCCGCCTCCAGTGTGCCGACGGCATCACCGATCCAGAGCAGCGGCAGCAACCTGCCGGTATCCTCCTCGTGCTTCTGCAGTCGCGCTGCAATAGCCATCGCCAGTCCACTCGCCGCCCCTGCATCACCGGAACTCGCCGCGCGGAATTCGGTAATCGCATCGAGCTGAAGGCCGCCTTCCAGCGCTTCATCGAGTGCTTCCACCCCGAAGGGGAGGTGTGGCAGCATACACTCCTGCCGCCGCTTGCGTCCTTCCGCCAGGGCTTCCCGTTCCGCCGCGGCAAGCGCCGGCGCGGGTTTTCCCTCCAGTCGGGCAATGGTTTCGCGGAGCGCAAAAAGCCGCTCGCGCGCCAGGGCGGTCTGCGCCATGGCGTTCTCTCCATTCGTCTTGTTCCTGTTATGTTCTTATAGATTCCAGAGCTCTAATGAAGAGTCAACAATCATTTCATAAGAATTTATTCCTGCCTTTGATTCCGCACTCGAAAATCGGCGATAAAGGTTCTATATGGGCCGGCAAAGGAAGGAATACTTATGGCCCGCATAGACCAGAGCGATGATTGGCGGGACCGCCATGCGCCGGCGATCAGCACCTTCGAGTCGCTGGCAATGGAGGCCTACAGTCATCTGCCGGACGAATTTCGCAAGCTGACGACCAATCTGACCATCGAAATCGAAGACTTCCCCGACGACGAAGTTTTTGAAGATATGGCGCTGGAAACGCCCTTTGACCTGCTCGGCCTTTTCGAGGGCCGCGGCATTTCGGAGCGCTTTACCGTGGAAACCGGCGAGATGCCGAACCGCATCCGCCTCTATCGCCGTCCGATCCTCGATTACTGGGCCGAAAACGACGAAACGCTGGGTGACATCATCACCCATGTGCTGATCCATGAGATCGGCCACCACTTCGGCCTCAGCGACGATGACATGGAGCGCATCGAGGCGAGCGCCGAAGAGGCGGCCGAACGTTAAGCTTACTGCTCAGACAGTTTCATGTCCGGGTGATAATCCTTGCCCTCGACATCCTTGACGACGGCCTGGCCGCACTGCATCTGGCCGGTCGCAGCATTGAAGCCATAGCTGGGCGAGCCGGACAGAGACCAGCCCTTGTTCAGTGCCGTCGTGACCTTGTGGCAGAAGGAAGCGTCGTCGGGACCAGTCAGGAAGCGGTAGAGTTTCATCAGGCGGGCTTTCTTGCAGAAATCAGGTGCGCTTTATGGACCAGAGCTTCGGCCTGGACAAGATGCAGCCGCTCGATCATCCGCCCGTTCGCATTGATCACGTTGAGCCCCTCGGTCGCCGGATCAGCGAAAGCGGCAATGATGGCTTCCGCCTCCGCAATCTCCTCCGCGTCAGGCCCGAAATGCGCGTTGGCGGCTGCAATCTGCGCCGGATGGATCAGCATCTTCCCTGCAAAACCCATGGCGCGGCCCTGCCCGCACTCGGCATCGAAACCTTCGTCATCCCGGAAATCGTTGAAGACGCTGTCAAGCGCATCGAGCCCATAGGCCTTGACCGCCAGAACGACCTGCATCAGCCAGGGCACGAGATAGGTCCGCCCCGACTGCGGCAAGACGCCCGTTTCCTTGCGCAGGTCGTTGAGGCCGACCACGAGGCAATCGAGCCGCGAGCCCGGCGTGCGGCCGGATTCGGCGATCGCTGCAGCATTCAGCACGCCACGCGGCGTCTCGATCATCGCCCAGATGCGCAACTCCTCCGGCGCATAGGCCTCGGCAAGCAGATCGCTGACAGCCATTACATCCTGTGGCTCATCCACCTTTGGAAGCAGAACGGCATCGGGCGAAAGCGCCTTGACCAGTTCCAGATCCGCCAGTCCGAATCCGGATGACAAAGAATTGATACGGATGATCCTTTCCTTGCCCTCAAGCGGCGACCCGGCAAAAAAGGCCTTCAGATTGTCGCGCGCTTCCGCCTTCCTCTCGGGCGCGACGGAATCCTCCAGATCGAGAATAACCGCATCGCAATCAAGGGAATGGGTCTTTTCAAGCGCACGCGCCTTGATGGCGGGTACGCTCAGCACCGAGCGGCGCAGACGCAGGGAACGAAGAGGTGGTGTTCGGCTCATGGACCATTAGTGCCAAGCTTCGCAAAGCCCGGCAAGACAACAAAAAGCCACGCTTGGCTTGCAGAGAGGAAAAAGAAGGACCACATTCCTTTCCGTAGAAAGGTTTCAAACCAATGCAGAACATTCGCTCCATCTTCTTCATGCTTGCCGGCGCCACCGTTTTCGTGGCCATGCTGCTTCTCACCTTCTCGGTCACGCTCGCCGTTGGCGGCATCCTGACCGTGCTCATGGTCGGCCGCGCCCTTTCGATGAAGATGAAGCCCGCTCCCGTCCGCGCCCGCGCCGATGGTAAGCGCGAGATGCGCATCTGGAACGACGGCCGCGGCACGATCATCGATCTCTGATCATTTTCTCTGAAAATTCTGACCGACATTGTCGGCTCACGTTCCCATGCTACGTCCTTGAAGCAGCCAGGCATTCAGCCGGCACTTTAAAAACGAATGGAGGACGAGCATGGATGCAACGGAGAACAACCAGACCAAGATGCCGCCGGTCAAGAACGGCCTGCTTCCCTATCTGACGGTCGACGGCGCGGTAAAGGCTGCGGAATTTTACAAGAAAGCTTTCGGCGCTGAAGAAGCCTATCTCGTGCCGGTCGACGAAAGCGGCCGCACGATGCATGTGCATCTCTATATTAATGGCAGCTCGCTCATGCTGTCGGATGCCTATCCGGAATACGGCCATCCCTTCAAAGGCCATGAAGGTTTTGCCATCCAGCTGGTGATCGACGATATCGATTTCTGGTGGAACCGCGCAGTGGCCGCCGGCGCCGAAGTCGTCATGCCGGTCGAACTGATGTTCTGGGGTGACCGTTACGGCCAGCTTCGTGATCCGTTCGGCGTGCTCTGGGGCCTGAACGCACCGTCCAAGTAAAGGGACACGCGCAATCGGCAGGCCGCGCGAAACACCGCGTGGCCACCATCAACGAAAGATTCTTCTTCATTTCGGCGGGAAACTGGAATAGATGCAAAGTCAGAAAGTACGTTTTGCTGAAATGGAGCATAGGTCATGGATAAATTCGTGAAGCTCACGGGCGTTGCAGCCCCTCTGCCGGTCGTCAACATCGACACCGACATGATCATTCCGAAGGACTATCTGAAGACCATCAAGCGCACCGGCCTTGGCAAGGGCCTTTTCGCCGAAGCCCGCTACAACGAAGACGGCTCCGAAAACCCTGATTTCGTGCTGAACAAGCCGGCTTACCGCGAGGCAAAGATCCTGGTTGCCGGTGACAATTTCGGCTGCGGCTCCTCGCGCGAACACGCTCCATGGGCGCTGCTCGATTTCGGCATCCGCTGCGTGATCTCCACCAGCTTCGCCGACATCTTCTATAACAACTGCTTCAAGAACGGCATCCTGCCGATCCAGGTCAGCCACGAAGACCTCGACAAGCTGATGGACGACGCCGAGCGCGGCTCCAACGCCATTCTGACGGTCGACCTTGAAAACCTCGAAATCACCGGTCCGGACGGCGGCTCGATCAAGTTCGATCTCGACGAGTTCAAGCGCCACTGCCTGCTGAACGGCCTCGATGATATCGGCCTGACCATGGAAAAGGGCAAGGCGATCGACGAGTTCGAAAAGAAGAACGCCGCTTCGCACCCCTGGGCCGCCTGAGCCTCACCAAATTGCTTTGAGATCGAGCCGGGCTTTCGCCCGGCTTTTTCTTTGTCCGGATCTCAGAGAAACTTTTCTCTCCAGACGCTGAGCTTTTCAAGCGACACGCCGATACCGCCGCAAACTTCGATCAGCGGATTGTCGAAGCGCGACAGCAGACCGGCATGCACATCGGCAACGGCAAGTGCGGCACCACAGGCCGGTTCGACCAGGATGCGCTGCGCATCGGCAAATTTCAGGCAGGCGGCCACGGCATCGGCATCGCTGACGAGAACACTTTCGATCGGGTGATGCTTCGGCAGATCGAAGACATGCTGCGCCACCTGCCGCGCGCCGAGCGAGGTGGCAATCGATGTAATGGCCGGCAGCGAAATACGCTCATTGGCCTTGAGGCTTGCATGAAATGATGCAGCTCCTTCCGTCTCGACGGCAATGACAGGCACGTCCGAAAGCCCGTTCCGCTTCAGCCCCTCGACGATGCCGGCAAGCAGACCGCCACCGCCGACGCTGGTAACGACACAATCGAATTTGGCACCCTTTGCCACCACCTCATCGATCAGCGTCGCATGGCCATCCCACAGGAGCGGATGGTCGAAAGGATGCACATAGGTCGCCTTGCGGCTTTCGGCGAGTTCGATCGCATGCGCATTGGCCTCATCGAAGACAGAACCATGAACCAGCACATTGGCGCCCGTTGCGGCAATCGTTCGACGCACGTCAGGTGCCGTCGTCTCAGGCACGACGATCGTAACAGGCACGCCAAGTGCCCGCCCGGCATAGGCTGCGGCAATGCCGGCATTGCCGCCGGAGGCGCAGAAGATCTCGCGCGCACCGTTTTGAACCTCATGCTGGCAAAGGCGGCCGACACCACGCAGCTTGAAGCTGCCTGAAGGCTGTAGCGCATCGAGCTTTAACCAAAGCGGCTTGCCGCTGGCGCTGAAATCGGGTGCTGTCTGGATCAGAGGAGTGTCGAGATGAAGGGGCGCAAAAGACATGGGAGAATATCCAGGGAAAGAAAGGCAGGCCTGTCGTTCTAGCTCGTTTGCAGGCACGGGAGCAACCTTGTCAGACATCACATGACGCGGAGGCAAGCGTACCGATTCACCCCTTCTCTCGCTTGAAATGCCCATTTCCGGGGTCTAAGAAGCCGCAGCTTGTTTTTCCGCGGAGGGTTTCATGACAGTGCGCAATCTTTTCCTGCTGCCGGGTGACGGTATCGGCCCCGAAGCCATGGGTGAAGTCCGCAAGATCATCGCTTACATGAATGAGGCGATGAATGCCGGTTTTGTCACCGACGAGGGCCTCGTTGGCGGCTGCGCCTATGATGCGCATGGCGCAGCGATCTCCGAAGACGACATGAAGAAGGCGCTAGCAGCCGACGCTGTGCTCTTCGGCGCCGTCGGCGGCCCGAAGTGGGATAGCGTTCCCTATGAAGTACGCCCGGAAGCCGGCCTACTGCGCCTGCGCAAGGATCTGGAACTTTTCGCCAATCTGCGTCCGGCGATCTGCTATCCCGCACTCGCCTCCGCTTCCTCGCTGAAGCCGGAACTGGTCGAGGGTCTCGACATCCTCATCATTCGCGAACTGACGGGCGGTGTTTATTTCGGCGAGCCGAAAGAAATCATCGATCTCGGCAATGGCCAGAAGCGCGGCATCGATACGCAGGTTTACGACACCTACGAGATCGAGCGCATTGCCGGTGTCGCCTTTGAAATGGCCCGCACCCGCAACAACCGCGTCTGCTCCATGGAAAAGCGCAACGTCATGAAATCTGGCGTGCTCTGGAACCAGGTCGTGACCGAGACGCACAAGGCGAAATATTCAGACGTACAGCTCGAGCATATGCTGGCCGATGCCGGTGGCATGCAGCTCGTGCGCCAGCCGAAACAGTTCGACGTCATCGTCACCGACAACCTCTTCGGCGACATGCTCTCGGACGTTGCCGCCATGCTGACCGGCTCTCTCGGCATGCTGCCGTCGGCCTCGCTCGGAGCACCTGACGGAAAGACCGGCAAGCGCAAGGCGCTCTATGAGCCGGTTCACGGCTCAGCACCCGATATCGCAGGCAAGGGCATCGCCAATCCGATCGCCATGATTGCCTCCTTCGCCATGTGCCTTCGCTACTCCTTCAATCTGGTCAAGGAAGCAGACAACCTCGAAAAGGCGATCGCCAACGTGCTCGACAAGGGCATCCGCACTGGCGACATCATGGCACCAGGCAGCCGCCAGGTCGGCACCGTCGAGATGGGCGACGCGATCCTCGACGAGTTCAAGGCCCTTTCTGCCTGATATTTCACGTGAAACGCTTTTCGGCCCTTCGCACCTCATGCGGAGGGCTTTTTTGTTGAAGCCAGCGTCCCCGCTCCTATGAATGATGTCACGGTAGGGTCTGGCATTCAGCGCACGGGTCGCATTTGCCATCGCTATCACGCTCACTCGCCTCCGCCTAATCTTCAGGGTACGAATTGGGCCATTACCAAAATTGATTAGAATTATCTCTGGAGTCCTGCCCTCTGTCGTAATCCTGTGCATTTTTACCGCCTATCTCATACCCGAGGGTTATACGGATAGTCGGAATGCGGGAACTTCTAGTCTCCTTGGACAGGCGCTGGCGCAGAAATAGATGCGTCATGCCACCATTGCGGTGGCGCGCATGCCTTTTCATTACGCTGAACGCCGTCATCCTTTCCATGCTGATTTTCGATGCGCCGATCGGTGCTGGCCATCTGCCGGAGTCCATTCAGCGCTTCGGCGAGATGTTGACCGATTTCGGCAATTCCGCCTGGCTGATCCTCACCAGCGTCCTGCTCTTTTTCCACGGCAGAGCCGGCTACAAGCTTTTGAACAGTGCAAAAGCAAGGGCCCAGGCACTCTATGTGAGCTGGATCGGCGCCTACCTGTTTACGACCGTCGTCTTTTCCGGCCTGCTCGCAAACCTTCTGAAACGCACGATCGGCCGCGCGCGCCCCGAACATTTCCAGGACCTCGGGGTGCTTTCCTTCACACCCTTCTCCGGCCATGCAGCGCTGGAAAGTTTCCCGTCAGGCCATTCGACCACGGTGGGTGCCTTCTTTGCCGCCTTCGCCCTGCTCTTCCCGCGTTACCGGGTGCCCTTCATCGCCGGTGCCATCTGGCTCGGCATGACGCGTGTCATGGTCGGCGCGCACTATCCAAGCGATGTCATTGCCGGCCTTGCCTTCGGCGCCTGGTTCTCGCTGCTGACGGCAATCGTCTATGCGCGCTACGGCCTGCTTTTCAAACTTGCGCCGGATGGCTGGCCGATGTCCAAGCGATACTTCCCGAACGCATGAGAGAAATAACGCATGAAAAACCCGGCGCCTTTCGAGCGCCGGGCTTTGTTTTCGGGATATCCGCCGTACCTTAATCCAGCGCGTGAATATCCCGGTTCTTGGTTTCCGGCAGGAACAGCAGGCCGATGACCAGCGTGATCGATGCGAACACGATCGGATACCAGAGGCCGTAATAGATGTTGCCGGCGGCTGCACTCATCGCAAAGGCCGTAGCAGGCAGCAGACCGCCGAACCAGCCGTTGCCGATATGATAGGGCAGCGACATGCCGGTATAGCGGATGCGGGTCGGAAAGAGCTCGACCAGCAGCGCCGCGATCGGGCCGTAGACCATCGTCACGTAAAGTACGAGCACGAACAGGACGGCGATCGTGCCGATCCAGTTGACGCGAGCAGGATCAGCCACCATCGCGAACGTACCACCGCCAGGGATCGTGTAGACGGCCATGTCGGTGACACTTTTCGCTTCATCCGCCGTCAGCAGCTTGCCGGCAACGAGTTTGTCGGCCGGCAGCGTTTCCTTCTGGCCGGCGCGTATCGCATCGGCATTGAGGGTGAGTTCCGGATTGGCGGCGATGAAGGCATCGAGCTTGGCATCAGCCACCTTGGCAGCACCGCGCTTCAGCGGATAGCCAGCATCATGAAGGGCAAGATTGACGCCCTTTTCGAAGGCAGCATTGGTCTTGGCGGCATCGGCACCGGCTGCGACGGCGTCGTAACCGGTGATCGTGTCGTCACCGACCTTCACGGTCGCCGGCTGGCCGGCCGGACCCGGCACCACGTCATAAGGCACCGAGTTCTTGGTCAGGAACGCCGTTGCGATATCGCAGGAACTGGTGAACTTGGAGGTACCGGTCGGATTGAACTGGAATTTGCAATCCGCCGGATCCACCGTCACCGTTGCCCGGATCGTCGCCTGCGCCTCATAGAGGGCTGGATTTGCCATATAAGTCATCGCCTTGAACAGCGGGAAATAGGTGACCGCTGCGATGAGTAACCCCGCCATGATGATCGGCTTGCGGCCGATCCTGTCCGACAGTCCGCCGAAGATGACGAAGAATGGCGTAGCGAGGAAGAGGGCAATCGCGACCATAATGTTGGCCGACTGCAGATCGACCTTCAGCACGTTCTGCAGGAAGAACAGGGCGTAGAATTGACCGCCGTACCAGATGACCGCCTGGCCCATGGTAGCGCCGAAAAGCGCGATCAGCGCGATCTTGGCATTCTTCCACTGGCCGAATGCTTCCGTCAGCGGTGCCTTCGATCCCTTGCCTTCCGCCTTCATGCGCTGAAAGGCGGGCGACTCGTTCATCTTCAACCGGATCCAGACGGAGATACCGAGCAGGACAACCGAGACAAGGAACGGAATGCGCCAGCCCCAGGCGGCAAAGGCGGTCGGGCCCATGATCGACTGGACCGTGACGATGACGATCAGCGACAGGAAGAGACCGAGCGTTGCCGTCGTCTGGATCCAGGACGTAAAATAGCCGCGGCGACCGTTCGGCGCGTGTTCGGCAACGTAAGTGGCCGCACCGCCATATTCGCCGCCGAGCGCCAGGCCCTGTAGCAGGCGCAGGCCGATCAGGATGATCGGAGCGGCAATGCCGATGGAGGCAGCACCCGGCAGGATGCCGACCAGGAAGGTCGAGAAGCCCATGATGAGAATGGTCACCAGGAAGGTGTATTTGCGGCCGACGAGATCGCCGAGGCGGCCGAAGACCAATGCGCCGAACGGACGCACCAGGAAGCCCGCAGCGAAGGCGAGCAGCGTGAAGATGTTACGCGTCGCTTCCGGATACTGGGTGAAATAGGTCGCGCCGATATAGGTGGCGAGCGAACCGTAAAGATAGAAATCATACCATTCGAAAACCGTGCCGAGCGACGAGGCGAAGATGACCTTCTTCTCCTCGCCCGTCATCGGACCGGCTTTCGCACCGTCGACGCTTGCGACATTTGCCATTGTCTGTCCTCCACAGAGTGATGAGCAACGGTCGCGGCCTACTCTCCTCAAAGCATACCCCTGGCCGCGACACGCCTGACGAGAGTTTGACAGAAAAGACGAGTCAGAAAGAGGGATGCTTTGGGATTATGACTTTAGTCTAATTTTTTGCATGGATTGCTGCAGCATGGCTCTTGCCGTGGCGGAACAGGCGCGCCGCAATCGTCACCCTCGCAAAGCCTGGGCCGGGGACTGCCGGTAGGCGAGCACCGCCGGCAAGGCGGCGAGGACAGCGGCGAAGGCGAGAAGGATCACCGCAAGCGTTCCGTCGTCGCGTGCGAAGCTGACGGGCAGGTTGACGCCGCTGCTTTGCGAGAAGAAGCCGGAAAGAATGAGTGCTGCGCCATAGCCGAGTGTAAAGCCGAGCCCGACTCCAATGGCGACGAGGACAAAGAATTCCAGCCAGACAATCCCGAAGATCGCGCCGCGGGGAGCACCGAAGGCGCGTAGCGCGCCAATCTGCCGCCGACGCTGGCCGATATGGATGACAGTCACGAGGATCAGCGAGGCGGCGACGAGCACCTGCGCGCCGGAGGCGACAGCAACGAGAATCTGCTTGGCATCACCGAGCGTGGCATAGAGATTGGTCAGCACCTCGCCCGGAAAGACGGCAATCGTCGTGCCGTTGCGATAGTCCTGCCGCAGCTTGTAGGCATTGGCAACTGTCTTCGGCTTGACGAGGATGGCCGGAAGACCGGGCGTTTCCGCGGTCCAGCTCTCGTTCAGGCCGGCATGGGGATCAGGCTCCGCATGATGGTCGGCATCCTCATGGGCACCTTCCGCGTGTACGCCTTCCTCATGATGATCCGCCTCCCCGGCGTGGTCATGCTCATGCTCTTCGCCCGCTTCCAGTCCATGGATATGCCAGACGGCCTGGATCGGAACGAGGATAGCGCGGTCCCAGGCTGTGCCTGTCGGCTGCAGGCGCCCCGTCACACGATAGGCGAGCTCCGTATGGGTGTGGCCGCCGGTTTCGATCGTGCCGTGCATCGGCTTGATCTCGCCGCCGATGGCAAGGTCGACGTTCGAGCCGATGACAGCCTCACCCTCACTGGCGAAAACCTGGCCTTCGGAAAAGCCGCCGGACATCGTTTCCGTCAACGCCCTCGTCGTGCCGACAATCGGATAGCCCGAGAAGGAATCGCCGAAGCCGACGGGGGCAGCCCATTCAACGCGCGGATCGGCGGCAAGCTTGGCCAGAACGTCGCCGGACATCAGCGGCAGCGCAGACGGCTGCAGAAAGATCGACGATAGCACGAGCTGGGTTTCGCTGCCGCCCGCGCCGATAACGAGATCGAACTTGTCGGCCGCACGGGCGCTGCCAAGACGTAAGGCACGCTCCTGCAGGATGACGGAAACGCCGAGCGCGGTGGCAAGCGCCACCAGCAGCACGACAACAAGGGAACCGGCCCACAGGCGGCGCAGATCGGCGAGGATGAAGCGGATCATGCGGCCGCTCCCTTAATATCGGAATCGTCTATGATACGGCCGGAGCGGAATGTCAGGCGGCGATCGAGACGGCTGGCAAGGCGGGAATCGTGCGACACCACGATCAGAGTACTGCCTTCGGCTATGGCAAGATCGAGCAGCAGATCACCGACGGCATCACCGCTTTCCGCATCGAGGCTGGCGGTCGGCTCGTCGGCGACGATAACGCCGGGCTTGCGCAGGAGCGCCCGGGCAATCGCCACACGCTGCATTTCGCCGCGCGACATGGTCTCAATCTTCTGCCCGGCGCGTTCAAGGCCGACGATGTCAAGGAGATCGTGGGCGCGCTCGACTATTACTGACGTGGCGGCACGCGCAAGACGCGCAGGCAATAATACGTTTTCGACAGCAGACAGGCCGGGAAAAAGGTGAAACTCCTGCATGATCAATCCGATATTGGCGGCCCGGAAGCGGTCACGGCGACTTTCGGAGAGCGCGGCGATGTCCTCGCCTTTCCAGCGGATGCGGCCTTCACGAACCCGCTCTAGTCCGGTGATGACATTGACGAAGGTACTTTTACCGGAACCCGAGCCGCCCGTCACTGCGATACGGCTGCCGGCGGCAATCGACAAATGATCGATCGCGAGCGCAGGCGCCGATAAGCCGGGAAAGGTCACGGCGAGATGTTCAATATCGAGAGCCAGCATCGATGCTCAGACAGTGAAATATTCGGCCTGGCGGATGCGCAGCAGGCTGACGAAACCAGTCTCGGGATCCTGCCAGGATCCATACTCCAGCATACCACGCACCTCGATCGTCTGGCTCGGCTGCACGAAGGTCTGCTTCTCGCCAAGATAAACGACGACGATATTGTCCGGCCAATCCGCATCCGACGAACAGAACGGGCAGAGCGACATCGGCACTTCGGTCAGCACGAAGAATTGTGCCTCTGCCTTCAGCGGCGGAGCCATGAAGCCCTTCATGCTGATGTCCTTGCCGGCAAGCGTTTTCACCTTGTCGGAGAATTCGAGCCCCAGCACACCGAACTTGCCGTAGAGCTCGTCGAAAGTGAGCGAAGAATCGGCAGCGCGAGCAAGGGAACCGACGAAGGGAAGCGTGACGGCAGCACTGATCAGCTGGCGTCTGCTGAGCTGCAGCGAAGAGAATTTTTCCATGGCGATCTCCAGGAACCAAATTCCCGGCCGCTTAGCGGCCGGGATCATGATCGATGAAAGAGGCAAGGCCAGCAAGTGGCCTTGCCGGATCGACTTGGATCAGTTCGTCTGCTTGGCGCCGAGAGCGAAAGTGTCTGCCAGCACGCGGTAGACATCGCTCTGTTCCATGTAGCCATGGAAGCCTTCAGCACCCGGACCGGCCGACTGCAGAACGACGTCGTCAACGGCGTGAACACCGCTGTCGCCGCTCTTCGGAATATTGCCCTGAACGAAGACAGCGCCAGGAACATCCTTGTACTGTTCGTTGGCGACATATTCCTTCTTTTCGTTCTGGATAGCCGGAACGAACGGGCCTTCGAGCTTCGGACGGAAGGTCTCGTAATGGTCAGGGCCGTTGTTGGCGCTCAGGAACAGGCGACGGCTGACGTCGATCTTATCGGGATAACCGTCGCCATTCTCGTCCTTGTAGTTCGGGAAGCCGGCTTCGGCATAGGTCCCGACCTTTTCGCGCATTTCCGTGCCTGGCTTCTCATCATCGACGGTACCGATGATGGAAACGCCGTGAGTGTGGTCACCGGTGACGACGATCAACGTGTCCGGATGAGCCTTCTGGAATTCGCGGGCCACACCGACCGCCTTGTCAAATTCGATGGTATCGACGACGGCACGATCCCAATCGAGCGGATGGGACATCTTGTCGATCGAGGAACCTTCAACCATGAGGAAGAAGCCTTCCGGATTCTTGGACAGACGGTCGAGCGCGACCTTGGTCATGTCGACGAGACCCGGCTGGTTCGGGAACTTTTCGACGGTGCCCTTCTTCAGGAACTCACGATCAAGCGTGACGTCCATGTTGCCGGTATGGAAGAGACCAAGAAGATTGCCTTCAGCCGATGCATTGGCCGCAAGCTCGTTCTTGTCGGTCGCGAGCTTGTAGCCGGCATCCTGGAAGAGCTTGATGTAATCCTGATTGTCCTTGCGCTTCGAACCGGCGACCTCTTTGCCGAGGAAATAGGCCGAGCCGCCGCCAAGGAGGACTTCCGGCTTGACTTCGAGCAACATGCCGACGATGTCGGCCTTGTCGCTGCGGTTGCGGGTATGGGAAACGACGGCAGCCGGCGTGGCGTCTTCGACTTCAGCCGTAGCAACGATGCCGACAGACTTTTTCGTCATGCGGCGAACGGCCTCTGCGAAGGTTTCAACGCGCGGATCATCGAGCGAGTCAGGTGTACGGTCTGCATAAACGCCAATCGCGTTGACGGCCGTCTTGTGGCCCGTCATGTAAGCCGACATGGTGTTGGCCGAGTCCGTTGCAACGGCATTCGTCGCCGACGTACCGATGAACGCCATGCGCTCGAGATCGTCCATGTTCAGGCGGCCATTCGCTTTACCTTCCGTCATGCCCTTGGACATGATGCGGGCAGCCGTGCGATGCGCGACGGAAAGACCGTCGCCGAGCAGGAAGATGATGTTCTTTGCCTTCGGCTGGGCCGCGGTGTCGTAGACGTTCCAGGTTACGGACTTCGTCTCGTCGCCGGCGGCGATCTCGACCTTATAGGCGCCAGGAGCGGAAATCTTCAGGCCGCGCAGCAGGAGAGCGGAACCGAGAGCCTTGTCTTCCTTACCCTTTTCCAGCTCGACGAACTGTGCCTCGCCCCCGAGGACAGTTTTGTAATCCTGGCCGTTGACCGTGATCCTCACGTCTTCCGGCTTGACCTGCTTGCTGAGCTCGACCTTGAAGTCGAACGGCGAGCCAGCGAGAATCGTAGCCCGATCAAGCGGATAGACCGAAGCTGCCTGAGCGGCGCCGGCAAGAATCGTGGTGGCCGCGAAAGCGGCGAGAAGCATACGCATGGAAAAACCCCCGTTTTTCGTTGCAGTCATTACAACGGGTCGGGGATACCCCCCGGCAATGACAGAGGGATGACAAAACGCCGCAGCAGCGTCCTTCTCCTGCTCTCGTCCTACACGCAAAAACCTTGACTCCTGTGGAAAACCTTTTATGAGCAACGACGGAAAAGGAATATCCATGGTTCGCCACGAGCACGCCATCGCTGAGCGCAATAACCTGGCAGAAAATGCCCGGTTGGATTTTGCCGTTCCGGTTTCTTCCAAAACCAAGGCCAAAACGACGACGAAAACCGTCTGACGTCTCTGGCCTGCCGCTCTCTCCCCGGCCCGGCTGGGGACAGGAAGCCGCGATGATATCGCGCTTCCCCCCTCACCGGACAAGAGGAGAGAAGAGAAAGAGAGCTTGAGAAATGGGTTTCAAAGTTGCAGTTGCCGGAGCCACCGGAAATGTCGGGCGCGAAATGCTCAACATTCTCTCCGAACGTGGTTTCCCGGCCGATGAAGTCGTAGCACTCGCCTCCTCCCGCTCCCAGGGCCTCGAGGTTTCCTACGGCGATCGGACGCTGAAGGTCTCCAATCTGGAGAATTACGATTTCTCCGACACCGATATCTGCCTGATGTCGGCCGGCGGCGAGGTTTCCAAGCGCGTCTCCCCGAAGATCGGCCAGCAGGGCTGCGTTGTCATCGATAATTCTTCGGCCTGGCGCTACGACGCCGACGTGCCGCTGATTGTTCCGGAAGTAAATCCGGACGCGATTTCGCTCTTCACAAAGCGCAACATCATTGCCAACCCGAACTGCTCGACTGCCCAGCTGGTCGTTGCGCTGAAGCCGCTGCATGACTTCGCCAAGATCAAGCGCGTCGTCGTCTCGACTTACCAGTCGGTTTCCGGCGCCGGCAAGGATGGCATGGACGAGCTCTTCAACCAGACACGCGCCGTCTTCGTTGCCGATCCGATCGAGAACAAGAAATTCACCAAGCGTATCGCCTTCAACGTCATTCCGCACATCGACACTTTCATGGAAGACGGCTACACGAAGGAAGAGTGGAAGGTTCTGGCTGAAACGAAGAAGATGCTGGATCCGAAGATCAAGGTGACCTGCACCGCGGTCCGCGTTCCGGTCTTCATCGGCCATTCTGAATCGGTCAACATCGAATTCGAAAACGAGATTACGGCTGACCAGGCCCGCGATATCCTGCGCGATGCGCCGGGCTGCCTCGTCATCGACAAGCACGAGGATGGCGGCTACATCACGCCATACGAATCCGCCGGCGAGGATGCGACTTTCATTTCGCGCATCCGCGAAGATGCGACCGTCGAAAACGGCCTCAACATCTGGGTGGTCTCCGACAACCTGCGCAAGGGTGCGGCTCTCAACGCCATCCAGATCGCCGAGCTGCTCATCAATCGTGGCCTCGTCAAGCCGCGCAAGCAGGCAGCCTGATACCATTTGTAAACCATAATATGCTAAAGCCCCTGCTCGACGAGCGGGGCTTTTTCGGGCAAATACCGCCGTATAAGCGTTCGCTAAAAGGTGATCGTGACAAAGTCGCCGGTGGCTGGCATTCTCTTGCCCGGCTTAAAAGCTATGCAGATCGAGAGCGGGGTTTCTCAATGCGCATGAAAAAATTGATTTTGGCGGCCGCCGCGGCAATGGGCGTCCTCCATACGGTACCGGCGTTCGCGCAGGGTCCCCAATGCGGCAATACCAGCGCCGGTTTCGATGCCTGGGTCGCCGACTTCAAGCAGACGGCAGCGGCCAATGGCGTCAGCCAGTCGGTCCTGAGCCGTGCCTTCGCCAATGTCAGCTATAACAAGCCGACGATCGCCGCCGACCGCGGCCAGAAGAGCTTCAAGCTGTCCTTCGACGCATTCATGAAGAAGCGCGGCGGTGCGGCCGTCATCTCTCGCGGCCGTTCGATGAAAGCCGCCAACCAGGCTCTCTTCGCTTCGATCGAGCGCCGCTTCGGCGTTCCGGCCGGTCCGCTGATCGCCATCTGGGGCATGGAAACCGGCTTCGGCAGCTATATGGGCAACCAGCATACGATGTCCGCAGTCTCCACCCTCGCCTATGACTGCCGTCGCTCGGAATATTTCACCGACCAGCTTTATGCAGCCTTGCAGCTCGTTTCGGAAGGCTATCTCAGCCCGCAAGCCCGCGGTGCTGCCCATGGCGAAATCGGCCAGACGCAGTTCCTGCCACGCAACGTCGTAAGCTACGGCGCGGACGGTGACGGTGACGGCCGCGTCGATATGGTTGGCTCCCGCGCTGATGCGCTGGCCTCTACCGCCAATTTCCTTAAGGGTCACGGCTGGCGTGCCGGCGCCGGTTACCAGCCGGGCGAGCCGAACTTCGTCGCCATCCAGGGCTGGAATGCCGCAACGGTCTATCAGCAGGCAATCGCCTATATCGGTCAGCAGATCGACGGCAACTGAAGAGACGTTCAATAGGAAAATGATACGAGCGCCGCATACGAATGCGGCGTTTTTCAACTGCGGATATCGTGGGTTCCGCCGGCAGCCTTGCGCCGCTCTTCCTGCGGTGCCGCCGAAGGAACAATCGGCCCGGCAACGACACAATTGCGTCCCGAGGCCTTGGCGGCATAGAGCGCCAGATCGGCGCGCTTCACCAGATCATCGAAATTGCGATTGCTCACGGCATTTGCACGCCCCGCACAGCCGAAGCTTGCGGTAACCCGCAGACGCTCGCCACTCGGCAACGCGATGTCAGCAGCCTCGATGGCCAATCGGACACGTTCCGCAACAATCGCCGCATCCTCAGGTGTCGAATCCGGCAGCAATGCCATGAACTCCTCGCCGCCGTGGCGCACCAGCAGATCGAAGGAGCGAAAGCTTTCCCGCGCGACGCCGGCTACGTGCTTCAGCACGATATCGCCTGCGTCATGGCCATATACGTCGTTGATTTTCTTGAAGTGATCCAGATCGAACAGCACGACCGAAATCCAGCGTGATCCATACTCAGCCTGCATCAGAAGCGCCAAAGCGGCAGCCTCGAAGCCACGGCGATTATAAAGGCCCGTCAGAAGATCGGTTTGGGCAGCATTGCGCAGCTCGTTGATGAGTAGTTCACGCTCTTCGGTGACACGGGCGACGAGACGGATGCCCCGAACCGCAAGCGCCACAATAAGGGCAACGAGCAGAACCAGTCCGGATGACAACGCAAGCACGATCGTCATGTGAATGTGCGAGCGCATCGACAGCTTCTGTCCGGTCACATGAATATCATCGGTTACGGAGGCGATTTTCTGCCGCAGGAAATCCAGCCGCTCGTTCTGGATACCAATCCATTTGTCTCGGATCGCCTTGTCCGGCCGTAGCGCACCGGAAACCATGGCCTTTGTGAAGGTATCGGCCCAGACCTCGTCGGGCTGAGCTCTATAGGCAAGGATCTCCCGGACGACAGGCGAGGAAGAATGAAAACGCAGGCGATCCATGCCGTTACCGAGCATCATTTCGCCTTGAACGAGCTGCTCGTGCGACATGGCGGAAAAGTCGGTTTGGTCGAAATAACGCTGGCCAAGGTTGCCGATCAGCCGCTCACCGTAGTAGGTCAGCAGGATACTCATCAGCTCGCTGGATTTGCGCATCAACACGGGATCATGGATCCTCGACGAAAGCGACGAGACGAGACCAAGCTGCTTCAATCCGGCCTGACCATAGATATGAACGGGGTTGCCGCCTTTGCCGTAATAACCTCGATCGACCGCCGAACGCGCCGCAACGATACGGCTGTAAGCAAGACGGAGATCGGAAAGCTGTGACTGCAGACCGAGATCAAGTGTTTCAACGGGCGGGAGACTGGCGTTGAAACGCGCGCGTTCGTTCTCGAGCGCGCTCCGCCTTTCCATCATGGCCGCTCTGGTTATCTCGTCCGGATTGTTGATGTAGGTTCGCGTCGCGACGAGTTCCGCCAGAATCTCATTGGCAGCAATCGATCCTCCACGAGCAAGAACATCGGCAAAGAGATGGTCATTTTCGAGCGCGCGGTACTGCATGAGCGAGGAGCGGATCAACACCACTCCTTCGACAATCATGAAGACGAAGGGCAGCAGAATGGCGGCTAGTACTGCCCTTCTGATATTCTTGAATTTCAGCACTTTGAAATTCATAACTGATCCACGCGCATATACCGCCTGCAAGCGCAGCTTAGTGGAATATCTTAAAAAACTGCTAAAGCGGTCTATCCCTAGATTTCGGGACGGATAAAATCGAGTGTCTCAGAATCCATCACCCAGAGCTCGCCGGTCGAAATGTCGAACCAGGCGCCGTGAAGCTCCAGCTTGCCCTCTTCTTCAAGCGCCTTGATATCAGGGAAAGATCTGAGATTGTTGATCGAATTGCGGATGGAGACCCGCTCCAGCGCAGTCTGCCGTTCGGCCGGCGTCATGACGTTGTTGCTGCCAATCTGTTCGGCGGCAGGGCGAACGAGCGACATCCAGCGGCCGATGAAATCACCGGATGACAAAGGCTCGGCATCGGGATCGAGGGCTGCGCGGATACCGCCGCAGCGGCCATGGCCCATGACAACGATATTCTTGACCTTCAGCGCCTGCACGGCGAATTCGAGCGCTGCCGACGTGGAATGGAAATGGCCATCCGGTTCATAGGGCGGCACCATGTTGGCGACGTTGCGGATGACGAAGAGTTCGCCCGGCCCTGCGTCGAAGATCAGCTCGGGAGCAGCGCGCGAGTCGCAACAGGCAATAACGAGCGTCGTCGGGTTCTGCCCGTTTTCTGCAAGCTGCCGATACCGGTCGCGGGCATCGGCATATCGCCCGCTCATGAAGTTGCGATAACCGTCCAGCAGGGAGTTAGGGAAGCTCATCATGTCTCTGGATTAGCGCGCGCGTGAGCCAAGATCAACTGCTGCGCTGCAAAAGCCTGAGACCTATTTTTTCCGCCGCTGGGCAGGATGGACGAGGTGACGCATCTGCACCATTGCCATGGGCGTCGAAAGACTGGAGGCATCGCTTGCCAGCATCAGCTCGTTGCTGCCGCGCTTGACAGCGCGCGCCAGCACCTCGAACACGCTGGCGGTCGCCAGCTGCAGCGCCTTTTCATCCTCCATGCCTGAGAGCAGGCGAGAGAGGAAAAGGGCGGCAAGCAGGTCGCCGAGCCCATTTGGTGGGTTTTCAACGACACGGTGTTCGGCAAGCAGGGCATGCCTTCCGGAGAGATAGAGATTGCCGGTACCGCCCGCCATCATCGGCACCGCCGATGTGACCAGCATGCGTGAGGGGCCGAGCGAAAGAGCGGCCTCCATGACCGCGTTGTTGTCATCGAGTGCCGCCCCTGAAAGCCAGGCAAGTTCGTACCGGTTCGGCGTTGCGAGCGAGGCAAGCGGTATCAGATGGTCACGGATCGCCTCGGCTGTCGCTTCAGGCACGTAGAGGCCGCCGAGGTCACCCATGACCGGATCGCAGACATAGAGCAGCTCCGGATTCTTCTCGCGCAAGGATGCAACGAGTTTCGCGACGGAGCGGGCCTGGGCGGCGTTGCCGAAGTAGCCCGACAAGACGGCCTTGACCTCGCCGATCCATGGCGCGCGGATGAGATCGTCGATCGCCGCCTCGAAATCGGCCTCGGCGAAGGTCAGCCGTGTCGAGCGGCCATGACCGGGATGCCAGGGCAGCACAATCGTCGGCAGCGCCCAGACCTGATGGCCGAGCGTTTCCAGCGCAAAGACCGCAGCACG
Organism: Hyphomicrobiales bacterium; assembly: GCA_900470965.1. GTDB lineage: Bacteria > Pseudomonadota > Alphaproteobacteria > Rhizobiales > Rhizobiaceae > Rhizobium. Next base: position 93,609 of record UCCS01000045.1, on the reverse strand, counting down.
GTTTCCAACCGACCCCCGCACGACATGGCTGGAGATGACGATGACTGCGCCCGCTGCGTTTTCCGACATGGCATCCGAATCCGAATTTCGACCGCCGTTGATGATCTTTTTGACGAGGCGCTGTCAACCATTCTTCACGGGAGCGTGGAAATGTGCAGCGGGACGAAAAAGCCGGATAAAGTGATTTTGCCGTCCATCGGCATAAAACGACCTAAAAGCTTTCGAAATCTCTCGCCAGCATAGCCAAAAAAGCACGAAAACTACTTTTCGAAGCCCTCTTTTAAGGATTCTTTCGAAGAACCTTCTGCTACCTTGCCCACATCAAAACAATCGGGGGGATGATCCATGGCCACCAGAAACAATCCAAAACGGGAAAAGCAGATCGAGAGCGCACGCAAGATCGCGGCCGCGACCGGCGAACCCCATCTCGATCCCGAAATCCTCTTCGGCCGTGCCAGCGGCGACGACCTCGAACTCTACACGCCGGAAATGCTTGCGCTTTCCGCCGTACACTCGGCAGCCGAGCTCGGTGCCTGGAACGGCAAGGTGCCGCGCGTCAGCATCGACACGGTCGCCGATGTCACGCCCGATGGCGTTGCAATCTCCATTCTTTCGGTGACGGATCACAATAAGCCCTTCCTCTACGAATCCGTCATGGGTGAGGTGACCAGCACCTACCGCGACATCTACATGGCAGTTCATCCGATCCTGATCCTGGAAGACGGCAAGGCTCCGGAACTCTATTCCGCCGATGTGCCGAGCGACCCGGCAAAGCGGGTGAGCCACATCCAGCTTCACATTTCGCCTCTGAGCCCCTCCCAGGCCGCCGATCTGATCAAGCGGATCAAGGCAGTACTCGAGCAGGTAGAGCTTGCCGTTTCCGACTGGAAGCCGATGCTTGCCCGCGTCGATGAAGTGATTTCAGAGCTTTCGAATTACAACGCCAGCCGCAAGAAAGCCGACCGCGACGAGGCGATCGCCTTCCTGACCTGGCTGCGTGACGAGAACTTCACCTTCCTCGGCATGCGCGACTACGTCTATTCCGGCAAGGGTCCCGATTCCAAGGTCGAACGCGACAAGGGAACAGGCCTCGGCATTCTCTCCAATCCCGAGGTTCTTGTTCTGCGCACCGGCAAGGACGCCGTGACGACGACGCCGGAAATTCTCGCCTTCCTCGATGGTCCGGACTTCCTGATCGTCACAAAGGCTAATGTGAAATCCATTGTCCACCGCCGTGCCTACATGGATTATGTCGGCGTCAAGCGGTTCGACGCGCAAGGCAACGTGACAGGCGAGTTGCGCATTGTCGGCCTGTTCACCTCGACTGCCTACACCTCTTCGGCCACCGAAATCCCGCTGCTGCGGTCCAAGATCGAGAAGGTGAAGGAGCATTTCGGCTTCGACCCGATGAGCCACTCCGGCCGTATGCTCGACAACACGCTGGAATCTTATCCGCGTGATGATCTCTTCCAGATCGATACCCCGCTGCTCGCGACCTTTGCAGAACAGATCAACGACCTCGCCGATCGCCCGCGCGTGCGGGTGCTGCCGCGCATCGACCATTTCGACCGTTTCGTCTCGGTCATCATCTTCGTGCCGCGCGAGGAATATGACTCGATCGTGCGCGAACGCATCGGCGCCTATCTGAAAACCGTCTATGACGGCCGTGTTTCCGCCTATTATCCGGCCTTCCCGGAAGGTGGAGTGGCTCGCGTTCACTTCATCATCGGCCGCTCGGGCGGTAAGACGCCACGCATCCATCAGGCCAAGCTCGAGGAGACGATCCGCCAGATCACCGCGCGCTGGGACAGCCGCTTCGNNGCTTCGAGATGCTCGCCGGTCCCAAGGCGCCGAAGCTCGGCGTCAGCAACGCCTTCCAGGAAGCCTTCACGCCGGATGAAGCGGTCGGCGATCTGCCCGACATCGCCGCATGCGCCGCCGGCGAGCCGATCCGCATCGAATTCTACTATCGCCAGGACGATGAACGCGGCCGCATCCTCTCGCTGAAGATCTTCCATAGCGGCGAACAGCTGCCGCTGTCGCGCCGCGTGCCTCTACTCGAAAACCTCGGCTTCAACGTCCTGAGCGAACGGACCTTCGATATCGAAGTTCCGGCCGCCGACAGCGCCATCAACATTGTCGTGCTGCACGACATGGAACTCGAGGCTCGCAGCGGTGCGGACATTGACCTCGCACGTTTTGGCGCACCGCTCGAAGAAGCCTTCGTCGCAGCCTTCAGTGACACGATCGACAATGACAGCTTCAACCGGCTGATCCTGTCGGCCGGTCTCTCGGCCCGCGAGGTTAGTGTGCTGCGCGCCTATGCGCGCTATCTGCGCCAGGCCGGCATCGCCTATTCGCAGTATTATATCGCAACCACCCTCGACAAATATCCTGTTATCGCCGCTTCGATCTTCCGCCTGTTCCACGACACGCTCGATACGAAGCTGTCGGAAAAGGCGCGTATCAAGAAGCTCGCCGAACTGCATCAGGCAATCGAAGCCGAGCTTGCCGACGTGCCGAGCCTGGATGACGACCGTATCCTGCGCCGCTATGTCAATATCGTTGATGCAACGCTGCGCACCAATTATTTCCAGCGCAATGCCGATGGGACACCGAAGGCGATGCTCGCCTTCAAGCTCGACCCGCATCTGGTCGACGGCCTGCCGGAACCGAAGCCTTTCCGTGAAATCTTCGTGTATGGCGTGGAAGTGGAAGGCGTGCATCTGCGCTTCGGCCGCGTTGCCCGTGGCGGCCTGCGCTGGTCGGACCGCGCCGAGGACTATCGTACCGAAGTTCTGGGCCTCGTGAAGGCGCAGCAGGTCAAGAATGCTGTGATCGTGCCTGTCGGTGCCAAAGGCGGTTTCTATCCCAAGAAACTGCCGATCGGCGGCAGCCGCGATGAGGTCTTCAATGCAGGCAGGGAAGCCTACAAAACCTATATCCGTACGCTGCTTTCCATCACTGACAATATCTCCGGCGCCGACATCGTCCCGCCTGATAACACGGTGCGTCTCGATGGCGATGACCCCTATTTCGTCGTCGCTGCCGACAAGGGCACGGCAACCTTTTCCGACACCGCCAATGCCCTTGCTCAGGAAGCGGGCTTCTGGCTGGACGACGCCTTCGCTTCGGGTGGTTCGGCCGGTTACGATCACAAGAAAATGGGCATCACCGCACGCGGCGCGTGGGAAACCGTGAAGCGTCATTTCCGCGAAATGGACATCGATATCCAGACGACACCTTTCACAGTTTCCGGCGTCGGCGACATGTCCGGTGACGTTTTCGGCAATGGCATGCTGCTCTCGCCGAAGATCCGGCTAGTCGCCGCTTTCGATCATCGCGACATCGTCATCGACCCCGACCCTGATATGGAAAAGACGCTCGCAGAGCGCCAGCGCTTGTTCAACCTACCGCGCTCAAGCTGGCAGGACTTCGACAAGTCCGTGCTCTCGAAAGGCGCCATGATCATTTCGCGCTCGGCAAAGTCGGTTACGCTGACGCCGGAGGCCGTAGCCGCAATCGGCATCGACAAGGCGGTCGCCACGCCCTTCGAGATCATGACGGCGATCCTGAAGAGCCCGGTCGACCTGCTCTGGTTTGGCGGCATCGGCACCTACGTGAAGGCCGCGTCGGAAACCGATGCGGAAGTGGGCGACCGCGCCAACGATCCGATCCGCATCACGGCCGACGAAGTGCGCGCCAAGGTAATCGGCGAAGGCGCCAATCTCGGCGTCACGCAGAAGGGCCGCATTGCCTATGGCCTGAAGGGCGGACGCAGCAATTCCGATGCTATCGACAACTCTGCCGGCGTTAACACGTCGGACGTCGAGGTCAATATCAAGATCGCGCTGGCAAACGCCATGCATGAACAGCGCCTCAACCGGGCAAAGCGCGACCAGCTTCTCGGCAGCATGACCGATGAAGTGGCCGGCCTCGTGCTGCGCAACAACTACCTGCAGTCCCTGGCGATCTCACTGACATCCCGCAAAGGAACGGCAAACGGCCTGGAACTCGGCCGCTTCATGAGCGTGCTGGAAGCAGCCGGCCAACTGAACCGCAAGGTCGAGACGCTTCCCGACGACGCCTCGCTGTCCGAACGTTACACGGCCGGACGGCCACTGACGCGCCCCGAGATCGGCGTGCTGCTCTCCTATGCCAAGATCGTCCTCTTCGACGCGCTGATCGCCAGTGAGTTACCTGATGACCCTTATTTCATCAGCACGCTATTCAACTACTTCCCGGCCAAGATGCAGAAGTCGAACGCATCCGACATCGACACCCACCGGCTGAAGCGGGAAATCGTCGCGACCGTCCTCGCAAATGAGGCGATCAACCGCGGCGGGCCGGGCTTTACGGTGAGCATGATGGATGCCACAGCGGCCTCTGCCTCTGAGGTCGTACGCGCCGCGATCGTCGCCCGTGACGGCTTTGATCTCAACCGGCTATGGGCCGAAACCGATGCCCTGGACAACAAGGTTTCCGGCGATGTCCAGAACCGGATTTACGAGGAGATCACCAATAACTTCACCGTGCTGACACGTCTGCTGCTGAAGACCGGCATGACCCGAGGCGGGATGGCGGAAATCATTAGCCGGCTGCAGGCTGCTCTGAAAAAACTTAAACCCGCCTTTGCCGAGCAGGCAGCAGCCGAAGTCTCAGCGCGCCAGCAGGAGTACCAGCAGGCCGGCCTGCCGGAAAAACTGGCCGCCGAAATTGCAGCTCTACCGACCCTCGCCCTTGTGCCGGAAATCATGCAGATCGCCGAACGGACCGGCGAGGCGCTGCCGCGTGCGGCCGAAAACTATTTTGCCGTCACCCAGACCTTCCGTGTCGGCCGGCTGCTTGCTGCGGGGAACCGCATCATTACGTCGGACCACTATGAAAACCTCGCGCTTGCCCGCAGCATCGACCAGATCGCCAGCGCCCGTCGCGATATCGTGATCTCCGCACTTTCAGATCACGGCAAGGAAAAGCAGCCGGTCCAGGCCTGGCATGCGCAGGACAGGATCCGCATCAACCGCATCGTCGAGGAGCTTGCGAGCCTCAGCGACGGTGCCGATCCGAACCTCGCCCGCATCACTGTTGCCGCAGGCATCCTGACCGACCTTGCGCGCGACCGGGCGAGATGAGACAGTCCGCCCCAAAAAGGAGCGGACGCTTGAATCGCATTGACTGGACAGGAACGCAGCCGCCGAAAGCCACGGAGAAGGGCATATGGGGCTGGATGCTCTTCGATTGGGCCGCCCAGCCTTTCTTCACCGTGGTCACCACCTTCATTTTCGGCCCCTACTTCGTCTCGCGGCTGACGGCCGATCCCGTCTCCGCGCAGACGATGTGGAGCAATATGGCGACGATCTCCTCGATCATCATCGCCATCCTGTCTCCCGTACTAGGCTCCATTGCCGACCAGTCCGGCGCACGCAAACCCTGGATCGCCTTCTTCGCTGTGATCAAGGTCGTCAGCCTCTGCTGCCTCTGGTTTGCTGCCCCGGGCTCGCCAATTATCTATCCCGTCATCTTCATGATCCTTGCCTCGATTTCGGCGGAGTTTTCGATCGTATTCAACGATTCCATGATGCCGCGCCTTGTCGGCAAGGATGAGGTTGGCAGGCTTTCCAACACCGCCTGGGGTCTTGGTTATCTCGGCGGTATGATCGTGCTGATCGCCGTCGTGGCACTGCTGGCCGGCAGCCCGGAAAGCGGCAAGACCATTCTGGGCCTCGATCCGCTTTTCGGTCTCGATCCTCATACGGGCGAGGATGCGCGCGTCACCGGTCCGATTTCGGCCGTCTGGTATCTGATCTTCATCCTGCCGATGTTTTTCTTCACACCGGATGCCCGCAAGGGACTGCCTTTCGGCTTTGCCGTGCGTTTCGGCCTCAAGGAATTGCGCAATACGCTCGGCGAACTGAAGACGCGCCGCAATATCCTGACCTTCCTTATCGCCCGCATGATCTATCAGGATGGCGTCAACGGCCTGCTGATCCTTGGCGGCGCCTTCGCGGCGGGCATGTTCGGCTGGGCCACGATCGAGATCGGCATCTACGGGATCATTCTCAATGTCGTGGCAATCCTCGGCTGCCTGATTGCCGGACGCGTCGACAGGGGGATCGGCTCGAAGGTGACTGTTATCATCAGCCTCACCATGCTGTTGCTGGCCACGATCGGCATTATTTCCACCGGCCCCGGCTACACTTTCTTCGGACTGATGCCGCTTTCGACCGCCGACGGCGGTGGACTTTTCGGCACGATGGCAGAAAAAGCCTATATCCTCTATGGCCTGTTGATCGGTCTTGCCTTTGGCCCGGTGCAGGCCTCATCGCGCTCCTATCTGGCGCGCAGCGTCAGCCTCGAAGAAGCGGGCCGTTATTTCGGCATCTATGCGCTGTCCGGCCGCGCCACGAGCTTCATGGCAACGCTGTTGTTTTCGATTGTGACCTATTTGACCGGATCGGCGCATCTCGGCATGTCGACGCTGATCCTGTTCCTGGCCGGAGGCCTGGTGCTGCTGATCCGCACGCCCTATCCGGCGGATCGCGCCTGACATATTCCCCCGGCCGCAAAGCCGGGGGCATATCCGTTGCTCCGCTTAATGGCGGAAATGGCGCATGCCGGTAAAGACCATCGCGACATTGTACTCGTTTGCCGCATCGATGACTTCCTGATCGCGCATAGAACCGCCCGGCTGGATCACGGCGGTGGCGCCAGCAGCAATCATCGACAGTAAGCCATCGGCGAAGGGCAGGAAGGCCTCGGAGGCGACTGCCGAACCATGTGTCATCGGAACGGCGAGACCGAGCGCCTTGGCCGCTTCCTCAGCTTTGAGCGCAGCGATGCGGGCGGAATCGACACGGCTCATCTGGCCGGCGCCGATACCTGCGGTCTGGCCGTCCTTGGCATAGACCACGGCATTCGACTTCACATGCTTGCCGACCTTGAAGGCGAACTTCATGTCTTCCAGTTCCTGGGCCGTCGGCGCGCGTTTGGTGACCACCTTCAGTTCCAGATCCTCGACCATGCCGTTGTCGCGGCTCTGGACGAGCAGGCCGCCGGAAACGGTCTTGGCAGTGATGCCGGCCGCACGCGCGTCCGGCAGGCCGCCGGCTGAAAGCAGGCGCAGGTTCGGCTTGCGCGCCACGATTGCCTTGGCTTCTTCGGTGACGTCAGGCGCAATGATGACCTCGGTGAAGAGCTGGATGATTTCTTCGGCCGTCGCCGCATCGAGCGTCTGGTTCAATGCGATGATACCGCCGAAAGCCGAGACGGAATCGCAGGCAAGCGCCCGCTTATAGGCCTCGAGAAGTGTTGAACCGGTTGCGACACCGCAGGGATTGGCGTGCTTGATGATGGCGCAGGCCGGCGACTTCTCCGGCAGGAACTCGGCCACGAGTTCGTAGGCCGCATCGGTATCGTTGATATTGTTGTAGGAGAGTTGCTTACCCTGCAGCAGGACGGCTGTCGAAACGCCCGGGCGCTTTTCGCCCGTCACGTAGAAGGCGGCCCTCTGGTGCGGGTTTTCACCGTAGCGCATCTCTTCCTTCAGCACGCCGCCAATGGTGCGATGACGCGGCGTATCGATCGAAAGCGCCTCAGCAAACCAGTTGGAAATGGCAGCGTCATAGGCGGCAGTACGGGCATAGGCTTTGGCCGCCATGCGCTGGCGGAAGGCATAGGCTGTCTTGCCGGCATCGGCCGACAGTTGCTCGGCCAGCTCGGCATAGTCGGCCGGGTCGGTGATGACGGTGACATAGGCATGGTTCTTAGCGGAAGCGCGGATCATTGCCGGGCCACCGATATCGATATTCTCGACCGTCGTCGGATAGTCACCGCCGGCCGCACGAACATCCTCAAAGGGATAGAGATTGACGACCAGCAGGTCGATGCCGTCGATCCCATGGGCCTTCATGGCTTCCTGATGCTCGACATCGTCACGGATCGCCAGCAGGCCGCCATGCACCTTGGGATGCAGGGTCTTCACGCGGCCATCCATGATTTCCGGAAACTGCGTCACTTCGGAAACGTCGGTCACCGCAAGTCCTGCGGTCGCGATCGCCTTGTAGGTGCCGCCGGTCGACAGCAGGCGCACGCCACGCGCCGAAAGCGCACGGGCAAGTTCGATGATACCGGTCTTATCGAAGACAGAGAGCAGCGCGGTCTTGACTTCGACCTTGTCGGGGGCGGGGATTTTCTTGGAAATGACGGCCATGAACCTTCTCCGTTCGGGCTTCGGGAGACATCCGGGCAAGGGACGCTTGATGGGGCCGCGTTACCACAGCTTGGAGCCGGCGCAAACAGCTGCTAGCCCTTGCGCGATAAAAACCAGCGAATTTCAGGTTTCTCCGCCAAATCGAAATCGATCTCGATCTGGTCCGAGCTGCTGATACCGGCGCTGTCAGCAAAGAAAATATCTTCCGAGATCAGCACTTCATTGCCGGGAGAGGAAAACAACCAGCTTTCGCCATCCGGCGCCGTCAGCAGCACGGATTCCGTATCGTTCTGCCTCGGCACGATGGCGGGATGGATGTGGAAGCGGGCAACCGCCCGCAGCGGACCTTCGCTGTGATACCGGTCGTCCGTCACAAAACGGTCCATGCCGGTCACGATGGAGCCAGCGGCGTTCAGCGTCAGCTCCCGCTCATGGATGACGCCAAATGCATCGAGATAGCCGTCATGCCTCGCCTTGATGCCTTCACGGCCATCCTCGGTCTCCACGCGCTCGGCGGCAACCGTTTCCACCGGCTCCGTCATCATATGGGCCAGAAAAGCCGAGGGAGAGAACCGACTAGAGGACGTATCGTTCAGGACCACAGTGGAATGGGCAGCCGTGGTGCGGGCCATCTGGACATAGCGTTGGCCTGCGAATTTCGGCGATCCCGAGTTGACGATGAAGCGGTAGCGGCCTGAGGACATTTCGAAGGAGAGACTGCCTGCATGGGCTGTTCTGAAGCAGGCGGGCGAGGGTGGTCCGGTATCGGCAATGATCACCGTCTTGCCGGCGGCAAGTCGCTGATAGCGGGAATGCGGTAGCGCTTTGAACGGCTGGCCTGCAGTCTCGTCGTAGCGCAGCACGGACATCAGCTCGTCTGCCAGCGTGGATGTCGCACCGTTGAAGAGCGCCAGATCTCCATCCTGATGGCGGAAGAAGCGCAGGGCAGGGTACATGCGGTCAATACCGGAGATCAGCTTCTGTGGCAGATCGTGGCCGAGATTGACATAGGTCTGCCGCAGCGGCAGCAGATCGAGCAGCAGCTCAAGCCCGACGCGTGGATTGCGGGAGATATGGCCGCCGTCAGGCAGAATCTGGCTGTCGAATTCGCGGTCGAGCGCCTGGGCCGCCCGCCGCACTGTCGAGGCACGCACTGGCATGGCGACAGAGGCCGTCGCGAGCGCGATGCGCAGGCGGAAGCGGACTTCACCAGTCGAATAGGGCGCCATGCGGCGCAAATAACCGATATGAAAGGCGAGCGACTTCATGAAGCGGCGATAAAAACCGCGATCGGCATTCTGCAGGACGACCGGAGAATGCGCCAGCCAGGCAATGACACGCTGCGAGACGACGTCGGTCTCCCAGGCGATGCCTTCAATACGCCCCCCGTGGATGGAGAGCCAACTATCGACGATCACACGGGCAACGGCCGAACCGCGCTCGCTCTTATTGGCCCGCATATGCCGCAGCCAGCCGAAGCTATGAAGCCTGACCGCAAAAGCGCGCGACGGAAGCGTCAACGTGAACGGGGATTTGCCGCCGGTTTCCAACATACGCCCGGCAAGCGGAAACCGGCCGTCCATGATTTCTTCGGCAACGTGTGAATCGATGCCTCTCAGATCCGTCGGCGCGACGATCAGGCGTTCCGGCACCGGTATGGCATGGCGGAAGAAACGCAAGCGCAGAAGTGCGGCACGGCGCGTACCGCGCCGCCAAGCTTCCCGAACATACATGCTCGCAAGACGCCGACCGGACTGCATATCAATTGTCTATTGCCCCTCGTGGTTAAGAATAGATGAATCAAAACCGATTTCATTAGCCACGATGTATTATTTTGTGATGAAGTTGGAATATAATAGAACTTAGACGCGTCTGAGCACCGCAGCGTAGAAGCCATCGAGGCCCGACGCAAAACCATCAGGCATATCCAGCATTGTAGGAAGTGTGCGGAACTCGCCCAGTGGTGTAATCGCCTGACTCATACCGGGCCATTTTTCGGTGTCGATCGGCACCCGTTCAACGCCCTTCACATCTTCGAGAACGCGCGCCACGACCTCCTCGCCTTCCTGCGGATCGAGCGAGCAGTTGGAAAAGACGAGCACGCCGCCAGGGTTCAGCAGGGTAATAGCATGGCGCAGAAGACGCTCCTGCAGTGCTGCGAGCTTGGTGATATCCTCGGCGCCTTTCGTCCAGAGCACGTCGGGATGCCGGCGCGTCGTACCTGTCGAAGAGCAGGGCGCGTCGAGAAGAATCGCGTCGAAACGCTCCGACGGTTCGAATTTCGTGAGATCCACCGCGATCGTATCGGCTTCGAGGCCCAGCCGCTCCAGATTAGAGCGCAAGCGCTTCAGCCGATTTTCGGACTGGTCGATCGCCGTCACCTTGCCGCCGGCAAGGATGAGCTGGGCAGTCTTGCCGCCCGGCGCAGCGCAGAGATCGGCAACACGCTTGCCGGTGAGATCACCGAAGAGATTTGCGGGAATGCTCGCAGCCGCATCCTGAACCCACCATTCACCCTCGTCAAAACCGGCAAGCAAGGGAATACCGCCTTCAAAAGCGGAAAGTCGCACGCCGCCAGTGGGTAGCACCGTGCCGTTCAGGCGCTCCGCCCAGCTTGCGGCATCGGATTTAACGGTAAGATCGATCGCCGCCGGCTCAAGCTGGGATTCCGAAATGGCAAGTGCCCGCTCTTTCCCGTAGGCTTTCGCAAGCCGCGCGATGAACCACGCTGGCATTGGCGGAATGTCAGCGATTTCGGCAAGGATATGCTCCTTCTCACGGCTAAGACGGCGCAGGATCGCATTGACGAGCTTGGCGAAACGCCGATTGCGAGGATCCTGATTGGCCTGTTCGACCGCAAGGTCGACGGCGGAGTGATCGGGAACGTCGAGATAGAGAATCTGCGCAGCACCAACGGCAAGCACATGATGCAAAGCTCGGGCACCCTCCGGTAACGGCGTTTCGAGCAGCGAGGCAATGGCTGCATCGATGCGAGGCAGATGCCTGAGGGTGGTGTTGAGGATGGCGCGAACCAGAGCACGATCGCTTTCCCCGAGCGCCTTGTAGGCCGGATTTCCATGCTCGTGATCCAGCGCGCCATCGAGCGGCAGTTTTTTGTCGACGACGGCGGCAAGGATTTTTGCGGCTGCAGCACGCGCCGGCAGGCCGGGTTTTATCGGCGCCTGCGCTGAGCGTTCTGGGGAAGGTTTATGTTTGTGAGCTGGCTTCTTCTTGCCGTCTGAATTCAAGACCACGGACCCTTTGGCGGTTGCGAGCCACCGCCGCCGGAACCCGTATTCGGAACCGAGCGCGATTTGCGTGTCGGATTAGCAGCACGAACCGGCCGCGTCGAGACGTCGAAACCTCCCCGTGCCATTTCCTGCAGGGCCGCAATACGATTTTCGGTGTTCGGATGGGTCGAAAACAGGTTGTCCATGCGCTCGCCGGAGAGCGGATTGATGATGAACATATGCGCGGTCGCCGGGTTGCGTTCAGCGTCGTAGTTCGGCACATGCGCCGCACCGCGGGCAATCTTGCCGAGCGCGGAAGCCAACCACAGCGGGTTGCCGCAGATTTCAGCACCCCGCCTGTCGGCCGAATATTCGCGCGTACGGCTGATTGCCATCTGCACCAGCATGGCGGCAAGCGGCGCAACGATCATCGCGACGAGCACGCCGACGAAGCCCAGGGGATTGTTGTTGTTCTCGCGGTTGCCGCCAAAGAAGAAGGCGAAATTGCCGAGCATCGAGATCGCACCGGCAAGCGTGGCGGTGATCGTCATGGTCAGCGTATCGCGGTTCTGGACGTGGGCAAGCTCATGCGCCATCACGCCCGCAACTTCTTCTGGCGAGAGGGCGGCAAGCAGGCCGGTGGAGGCCGCGACGGCAGCATTCTCCGGATTGCGCCCGGTCGCAAAGGCATTCGGCTGAGGGCCGTCGTAGAGATAGACCTTCGGCATCGGCAGGCCCGCATTATGGGCGAGATCGCGCACGATACGGTAAAATTCCGGGGCGTTGCGCTCATCGACCTCCTGCGCCCGATAGGCCGATAATACCATCCGGTCGGCGTTCCAGTAGGAGAAGAAATTCATGCCGGCAGCGATGAGAAAGGCGATCATCATGCCGCCTCTGCCGCCGATCAAAAAGCCGACAAACATGAAAAGCGCCGTCATGAAGGCAAGCAACATGGCAGTACGCACGAGGTTCATCAGAGGTCTCCATCTCCTTGATTGCAGCGGGATGCTTTAAATCCTGGCGCCAACGCACTATGATTTGGTTATTCGCCAGCCATTTTCAATATTTTCAGGCGGGAGTGCAGCATGCAGACGGCCGATAACGATAATGTGGAAACCCCGGTGCCAGAAGGCTCCGAGCCGCGGCGCAAGATGCTTTCCCCTGCCGCCAAGCGTGCGCTGGCCGAAGCCGAGGAGCGCCGCAAAAACGCTAAGCCCGTTGAACTGCCGCCGGAGATCGGTGGACGGGGAGGTGCAGAGCCCTCGCGTTTCGGTGACTATGAGATCAACGGCCGCACAATCGATTTTTAGGCAAATATTCCCATTGACTTCGCAGCTTAATCGGAATTTATTCCTATTATGCTTAAGCTGCTTTCGATTCTTCTGTTGTCTCTTTCTTCTGTGCCGGCCCTCGCGGCACGGGACGAAATCGAAGGACCTGTATCGGCGAAGATTATACGGATCATTGACGGCGATACGCTACTGGTTGCCGCAACACCCTGGCCGCAGCAGACCATGGAAGTCTATGTCCGCATTCGCGGCATAGATGCGCCCGAAATCCATTCGAAATGCGCTGAAATCCGGAAGGCCGGTCTCGAGGCACGAGATGCGCTTGAACAAATGATATCAGGCGTCTCCATTATCCAGCTGAGGGAGATCGCCGGCGACAAATATTTCGGGCGAATTCTCGCCAATGTCACCTTCGCGGATGGGCGCAATCCCGCACAGGATCTTCTTTCGGAAGGACTGGTCCGCGCCTATGACGGGGGTCGCAAACCACAGGTTTTCTGCGCGGAAGAATAGGGCCGCTCCTGGCGGTGGAGCGGCCCTTGGACTCAAGCCGTAGCCTTATTCTGCCGGTTAGCGATCAGATCTTCGACAACGGCCGGATCTGCCAACGTCGAGGTATCGCCAAGCGAACCGAAATCGTCCTCGGCAATTTTGCGCAGGATGCGGCGCATGATCTTGCCCGAACGGGTCTTCGGCAGACCGGGTGCGAACTGGATTTTGTCGGGTGCTGCAATCGGGCCGATTTCGGCACGCACGTGTTTGACAAGCTGCTGGCGCAGTTCGTCTGTGCCCTCATTGCCCGCCATCAGCGTGACGTAGCAATAAATGCCCTGGCCTTTGATCGGGTGTGGATAACCAACAACGGCAGCTTCCGAGACGAGATTGTGCGAGACGAGGGCGGATTCGACTTCCGCGGTGCCGAGACGATGGCCGGAAACGTTTAGAACGTCATCGACGCGGCCGGTGATCCAGTAATAGCCGTCTTCGTCGCGGCGGCAGCCGTCACCGGTGAAATACCGGCCCTTATAGGTGGAGAAATAGGTCTGGATGAAGCGCTCGTGGTCGCCATAGACCGTACGCATCTGGCCCGGCCAGCTGTCGGTGATGCAGAGATTGCCGTCGGCGGCGCCTTCCAGCACCTTGCCCTCATTATCGACGAGCTGCGGCTTGACGCCGAAGAAGGGCTTGGTGGCCGAACCGGGCTTGAGGTCGGTCGCGCCCGGCAGCGGCGTGATCATATGGCCGCCGGTTTCCGTCTGCCACCATGTATCGATCACGGGGCAACGCTTGTCGCCGACGACATTGTAATACCATTCCCAGGCTTCCGGATTGATCGGTTCGCCCACCGTGCCGAGCAGGCGCAGGCTCTCGCGCGAAGAGCGGGTAACGAAATGGTCGCCGGCGCCCATGAGCGAGCGGATCGCCGTCGGTGCCGTGTAGAAGATATTGACCTTGTGTTTGTCGATGATTTCCCAGAACCGGCCCTGGTCCGGAAAATTCGGCACGCCTTCGAACATCAGCGTGGTGGCGCAGTTCGCGAGCGGTCCGTAGACGATATAGGAGTGACCGGTAACCCAGCCGACGTCGGCCGTGCACCAGTAGACATCGCCCGGGTGATAATCGAAGACATATTCATGCGTCATCGCCGCATAGACGAGATAGCCGCCCGTCGTGTGCAGGACACCCTTCGGTTTGCCCGTCGAGCCTGAGGTATAAAGGATGAAGAGCGGATCTTCGGCCTTCATCTTCACCGGCGGGCATTCAGCCTTCACCTTGGCGATTTCCTGATGGTACCAGAGGTCGCGGCCCGGCGCCCAGCCGGTTTTGCCGCCGGTACGGCGCACGACGAGCACCTTGTTGACCGCCACATACTGACGGGCGGCAATGTGGATGGCCGTATCCGTATTATCCTTCAGCGGCACCGGCTTGCCGCCGCGAATGCCCTCGTCGCAGGTGATGACGAAGGTGGATTCACAGTCGACGATACGGCCAGCCAGCGCTTCCGGCGAGAAGCCACCGAAAACGACGGAATGCACCGCGCCGATGCGGGCGCAGGCGAGCATTGCATAGGCTGCTTCCGGGATCATCGGCATGTAGATGGTGACGCGGTCACCCTTCTTGACGCCATGCTTCTTCAGCACGTTCGCCATGCGGCAGACATGCTCGTAGAGCTCGTTATAGGTGATCTTTTTATCGATATAGGGGTTGTCGCCTTCGAAGATGATGGCGGTCTGGTTGCCGTTCGTCTTCAGATGGCGATCGATGCAATTATAGGAAACATTGGTCTGGCCATCCTCGAACCACTTGATCGAGACTTTGCCGGTAAAGGACGTGTTCTTGACCTTAGTATAGGGCTTGAACCAGTCGATGCGCTTGCCGTGTTTACCCCAGAACTTATCGGGGTTTTCAATGCTTTCCTCGTACCATTGCTCGTACTTGGCCTGATCGATCAGCGCACGGGTCTTCACCGGTTTGGAAACCGGATAGATCTTCTCCGACATGGGAACTCCTCCTCACAAGGCTATGCAACGGTCGATGGTTTCGACGCAGCGACCGGGACTCGAATTGCGCAATTCATATCAGGTAGTCTGATGACGGCAATTAGACAAAGGTCATTTCATTTCTGAAGAATTGCAATTCTGCGACAGTGCGGTTATATAGCGCCATATTTCCCGGACATTGTGGTGACAATCCACGGACCGCGACCGGCGCGGACGATAGAAGGACTATATCCATGGCTCAACAGCTGCTCATGCCAAAGGCGACTGCCATCTGGCTCGTCGACAATACAGCCCTGTCTTTCGACCAGATTGCTCAGTTTTGCAAACTGCATCCGCTCGAAGTCAAGGCGATTGCCGATGGTGAAGCCGCGCAGGGCATCAAGGGCCTGGACCCGATCGCCACCGGCCAGCTTTCCCGCGATGAAATCGCCCGCGCCGAAGGCAACCCGAACTATAAGCTGAAGCTTTCCGAGCCGAAGGTCCGCGTGCCGGAATCCAAACGCCGCGGTCCGCGCTATACCCCGGTTTCCAAGCGTCAGGATCGCCCGAACGCCATTCTCTGGCTGGTTCGCAACCATCCGGAACTGAAGGATGCGCAGATTTCACGTCTCGTCGGCACCACGAAATCGACGATCGAGCAGATTCGCGAGCGCACCCATTGGAATTCGGCAAACCTGGCACCGATGGACCCGGTCACACTCGGCCTTTGCAGCCAGATCGATCTCGACATGGAAGTGGAAAAGGCTTCCAAGGGCCGTCCGCTGCCGACCGCGGCAGAACTCGGTGCGACGCTGCAGTCTGCTCAGGAAACCGAGCGCCTGACGCCGAGCTACGAGCGCGAGGAAGAAAAGGAAATCGACGCCGATGCCGTCTTCCGCAAGCTGAGCTCGCTACGCTCGACGCCGAAGGACGAAGATGAAGACGATCACTTCTGAGATCGTCATATCCTGAAATGAAGAAACCCCGCCGATGGCGGGGTTTTTTGTTACCGTTCTTCTGCCAGACGTTAACTGCGGAAGAGCGAGAGAATATTCTGTGCCGAAGAATTCGCGATCGACAGAGACTGGATTGCAAGCTGCTGCTGCGTTTGCAGCGCCGAGAGCTTAGAGGACTCTTCTTCCATGTCGGCGTCGACGAGGCGGCCGACACCCGAGTCGATCGAGTCGGTCAGGGCGCTGACGAAGGTTTCCTGCAACTGTATTCGGGTCGAAATCGAGCCAAGCTGCGAACCTGCATTGGTCATCGCCTGGAGCACGAGCTCGACGCCGGAAAGCGCCCCGTCGAGCTGGCCTTGCGTGAAGTTGGTGATATCGAGCGCGTAAATCGATGGCATGACGATAACGGTGTTGCCATAGGTCCCGTTGAATGCGGTGCCGATGATGCCGCTCGTCGTCTGGATCGTGCCGTTGCTGTTCATGCCGAACAGGACATTACCCAGCGTACCGGCATCGAGAACGTAATCCGTCATCTTGACCGAAACGGCATTGGAACCGTCACGGACGAAGGAGGAGACGACGCTCTTCGTGCCCGAAGCGCCGGCAACCCAGTTTTCACCGGAGAAGGAAGCCGATTGGGCGATGCTCACCAGTTGCTCCTGCAGCTGGTCGAGTTCTTCCTGAATCTTGGTTTTGTCGACGCCCTTTTCCGTGGCGGCGACGATCTTCGCCTTGATTTCCGTGACAACGTCGATGGCGTTGTCCATGGCCGTGTACGCGGTGTCGACCTTTGCTGCACCGAGGCCGAGGGCGTCGGAAACCGCGCCGAGAGCCTTGTTGTCCGAACGCATTGTCGTTGCGATCGACCAGTAGGCAGCGTTGTCGGCAGCTTTGTCAATCCGATAGCCCGAGGAGACGCGGCCCTGGGTATCCTTGAGACTGTCATTTACGCCGCGCAGCGTCTGCAGCGCTGCCATGGCAGCGTTGTTGGTGAGGATGCTTGTCATGTTCCGTTTTCCGCAATCAAAGTGAAAGGGGTCATCCGGACGAGTCCGGTAACGGCGACGCTTCATGCAAAACCCAAGAGAGCTGGGTCATTGCCGTTAACGAATGGTTGCGCCCAACATAGTTAATAATTCCTCAATTAGCTTTGCTGAAAATTTAATTTAAGCTCTCGTTAGGGCTTGCGGCGGCAGTCAACCGGCTTTGCAAAAACGCGAGAAATCGGCAAAAATTATTCAATAATTTAAGTATCTTAGGGGAATGCCGCGAACGATGTGTGGCCGAGCATTAACCGGAAAAACCGCCGTCTTAAACTTTTTTTCGTGTTAATGAATATTATCGCTTTCCAAACAACGGCCACCGGATACCTCTTCGAATCATGAGCAATCCTCTGATTCGAAGAGGTCGTTTTCCGCCATTTGTTAACGCGTGCCGAAAATCGCCGAGCCAACGCGCACGCTGGTGGCGCCGAACGCAATGGCAATCTCGTAGTCACCGGACATGCCCATGGAGAGTTTTTTGACGCCGCACTTTTCTGCGAGCTTGGCGAGCAGGGCGAAATGCGGACCGGGATTTTCATCCGCCGGCGGAATACACATCAACCCTTCAATGGCAAGGCCGAGCTCATCGCGACAGAAATTCACGAAAGCTGCCGTATCGTCAGGTGCAATGCCGGCCTTTTGTGGCTCCAGGCCGGTATTGACCTGCACATAGAGACGCAGCGTCTTGCCCTGCCGCTTCATTTCCTCGGCAATGGCGCGCGCGATCTTCTCACGATCAATGGTCTCGATCACGTCGAAGAGCGCAACCGCTTCGGCAGCCTTATTGGATTGCAGCGGACCAATGAGGTGCAGCTCGATGCCGGGCGTTTCCGCCTTCAGTTCGGGCCATTTTCCCTGGCTTTCCTGAACGCGGTTTTCACCGAAGACGCGCTGACCGGCTTCGATCGCCAGGCGAATGGTATCGGCCTCAAAGGTCTTGGAGACCGCCACCAGCTGCACGGAACGTTCCGGACGACCCGCATCCCGCCCCGCTGCAGCAATCCTGGACCATACATCTTTCAACCGCTCTTGAAGTTCCATCGTTTCGTCCCGATAACAGGCATAAATTCATCGGCAATGCACTACTGGGCTGCCGTGGGCTTGCCAAGGCTTCTCTCCGTGAAATCGCCTCATAGCCAAGATCGAACGCGTGAAGCGCCCGCAAAACTTGACGCTTGGTTGGTTTCATGGTGAAGGTCTCGACCAACCTCCCCTGATTTTCCGGAAATTCTGATACATGGCTACCGAACGTTACAATCCGCGCGACGCCGAGCCCCGCTGGCAGCAGAAATGGAATGAGGAAAAGGTCTTCGAGACCGATAACTCCGATCCGCGCGAGAAATATTACGTCCTAGAGATGTTTCCTTATCCGTCGGGCCGTATCCACATGGGCCATGTCCGCAACTACGCTATGGGTGACGTCGTAGCGCGCTACAAGCGTGCCCGCGGCTATAACGTCCTCCATCCGATGGGTTGGGACGCCTTTGGCATGCCGGCGGAAAATGCGGCGATGGAGCGCGGCGTACACCCCGCATCCTGGACTTATCAGAATATCGGCTCGATGAAGGCACAGCTGAAGGCGATGGGCCTGTCGCTGGATTGGTCCCGCGAATTCGCCACCTGCGATGTCGAATATTACCAGCAGCAGCAGCATCTCTTCCTGGACTTCCTGGAAAAGGGCCTCGTCTACCGTAAGCAGTCCAAGGTGAACTGGGATCCGGTCGATAACACCGTTCTCGCCAACGAACAGGTTATCGACGGCCGCGGCTGGCGTTCCGGCGCGCTGGTCGAACAGCGCGAACTGACGCAGTGGTTCTTCAAGATCACTGATTTCAGCCAGGACCTGCTGGACGCGCTCGATACGCTCGACCAGTGGCCGGAAAAAGTGCGGCTGATGCAGAAGAACTGGATCGGCCGCTCTGAAGGTCTCACGATCCGTTGGGAGATCGTCCCGGAAACCGCACCTGCCGGCGAAACCGAAGTGGTGGTCTACACGACCCGTCCGGATACGCTGTTTGGCGCCTCCTTCCTAGCGATCGCCGCTGATCATCCGCTCGCCAAGGAGGCCGCGGGAAGGAATGCTGACATCGAGGCCTTCTGCGAGGAATGCCGCCGTGCCGGTACCTCTCTTGCCGCACTCGAGACAGCTGACAAAAAGGGCATGGATACCGGGATCCGTGTGAAGCACCCGCTCGATCCTTCCTGGGAACTGCCGGTTTATGTCGCGAACTTCGTCTTGATGGATTACGGCACGGGCGCCATCTTCGGCTGCCCCTCCGGCGACCAGCGAGACCTGGATTTCGCCCGCAAGTATGGTCTGCCGGTCGTGCCGGTCGTCATGCCTGAGGATGGCGATGCCGCAAGCTTCACCATTGGCGATGTCGCCTATGACGGCGAGGGCGTGATGATCAACTCGCGCTTCCTCGATGGCAAGACGGCGGACGAAGCTTTCCAGATCGTTGCCGACATGCTGTCTTCTACTCTGCTTGGCAATGCTCCGCAGGGCGAACGCAAGGTCAATTTCCGCCTGCGCGACTGGGGTATCTCCCGTCAGCGTTACTGGGGCTGCCCCATCCCGGTCATCCATTGCGATGACTGCGGCGTGATACCGGTTCCGAAAAAGGACCTGCCGGTAAAGCTGCCGCAGGATGTGACTTTCGATCAGCCGGGCAACCCGCTGGACCGCCACCCGACCTGGCGGCACGTCGCCTGCCCGCAATGTGGCAAGGATGCGCGTCGTGAGACGGACACGATGGACACATTCGTCGATTCCAGCTGGTACTTCACCCGCTTCACGGCACCCTGGGAGAAGCAGCCGACCGACCCGGCTGCGGCCAATCGCTGGCTGCCGGTGGACCAGTATATCGGCGGTATCGAGCACGCGATCCTGCACCTGCTCTATTCGCGCTTCTTCACCCGCGCGATGCGCGAGACAGGCCATGTGGACGTCAAGGAGCCTTTCAAGGGTCTCTTCACCCAGGGTATGGTGGTCCACGAAACCTATAGCCGCGGCGCGGGCATGCATCGCGAATGGATTTCCCCCACCGATATCCGCGTCGAGGAGATTGACGGGAAGCGCAGCGCTTATCTGCTGGAAGGCGGCGAAGAAATCACCATCGGCTCGATCGAAAAGATGTCGAAGTCGAAAAAGAACGTCGTGGACCCCGACGATATCATTGCCTCCTACGGCGCCGATACTGCCCGCTTCTTCGTTCTGTCAGACTCTCCGCCCGAGCGCGACGTGATCTGGTCGGAAGCCGGCGTTGAAGGTGCTCACCGCTTCACACAGCGGCTGTGGCGTCTGATTTCGGAAGCGGCTGAAGTGCTCTCCACTGTAGAACCGAAGACGGCGAAAGACGGCGAAGCCCTCGCAATCTCGCAGCTCGCCCACAAGACGCTAAAGGCGGTCCAGAACGACTATGACAGGCTTTGGTTCAACAAGGCGGTTGCCCGCATCTACGAACTCGTCAACGCACTGGCAGGCCCGCTGACAAAGGTCGCGGCCGGTGAGGGCGATGCAACCTATCGGGCTGCAATCCGCGATGCGGCTGAGATCCTCATCCAACTCGTCGCGCCGATGACGCCGCATCTGGCTGAGGAATGCTGGATGACCCTCGGCAACAAGGACCTCATCGCCCATACGACCTGGCCGGATTTTGATGAATCGCTCGTCGTCGAGAACGACGTGATCCTTCCCGTGCAAATCAACGGCAAGAAGCGCGCCGAATTGACAATTTCTCGCGACGCAGATCAAAATGCCGTCACCGAAGCCGTGCTGGAATTGGACGCGGTGAAGAGCGCCTTGAACGGTCAGGCACCCAAGAAAATCATCGTGGTTCCACAGAGGATTGTAAACATTGTCGTCTGATTTCGCCCGCAAGCTTGCGCGCCGCGCCGGCATCGTCACGATCCTTGTGTCCACGGCGTTTCTTTCCGCCTGCCAGGTTCGGCCGCTCTATTCCGAAAGCACCGGCGTTACCGAAAAGCTCGGCTCCGTCGGCTTTTCCGAAGCAAGTACACGTGTCGGACAGGTAGTTCGCAATCGTCTGATCTTCCTGGCTTCCCGCGGTGCCGGAGAAGTCGATAAGCCGAATTACATGGTTGATATGCAAGTTTCGTCATACGTTGCCGATACTTTGCTTGTTCAGTCCTCGGATACGTCTCGCGCGGGGCGCGCGACCGTGACGGTCAGCTATACGTTGCGGACGACGAAGGACAGTCAGATCATCAAGGCCGGTAGCCGCTCTGCAACATCTCTGGTTGACTTCCCGAGCCAGGAATTTGCCAAGCAGCGAGCAATTCTCGATGCGGAAAATCGCGCCGCCAATCAGGCGGCCGAATTCGTGGGAGCGGATCTCGCCGCCGCACTCAGCCGCTAAGGGAGCGGTGGCGTGGCGGAAATCAAATCCCATGAGTTCGAAGGGTTTCTGCAGAAATCCGCACGCCTGTACCGCATCTATCTGATCTATGGTCCGGACCGTGGACTCGTTTCCGAGCGCGCCGGTATGATCGCTGGAAAGACGGGCATAGATCAGAACGATCCGTTCTCCGTCACCAAGCTTGATGTCGGCGATCTACAGAAAGAGCCTGGCCGGTTGGTTGATGAAGTCCAATCCATCGGTCTTTTCGGCGGCGAAAAGCTGATATGGGTAAGGGGTGGCGCGAACGAGAAATATCTCGTCGATGCTGTCGCGTTTCTGTCCGGCGCTTCCCTTGAAGCAGTCAGCATCATCATCGAAGCAGGTGACCTGAAAAAGGGATCTGCCTTACGCAAGACAGTCGAGGCTGCTCGTAGCGCAGCAGTTGCCATCCCCTGCTATGCTGACGACGGCCGAGCGCTGAACGCGCTGATCGACAACGAACTTTCCGCCGAAGGGTTGGGCATAACGCCTGTTGCCAGGCAAGCTCTCGTCGCGCTGATCGGCGGCGACAGAATTGCCTCCAGAAACGAAATTCGCAAACTGGCGCTCTATTGCCGAGGCATGGGAACGATCGATGATCATCACGTTACCGAAATAATCGGGGACGCCAGTGCAATTTCGGTCGATGATGCCGTGGACGCGATATTGAGCGGCAACAGCAACAGTTTCCTGCATGCGATGCAGAAGATCACCAGTTCCAAAACGTCGGTTTTTCTGGTTCTCCAAGCCTGCCTTAGACAATTTCAGCTTCTCGATACGATGCGCGCCGAGATGGATGACAAGAAACTGCCGCCCGCTCAAATCATGCAGACGCTGGGCAGACATCTTCATTTTCGCCGCAAGCCGATTATAGAGCAGGCGTTAAAAAGCTGGAGTGCAGACTCCATCTCTCGTGAAACAAAGCGCCTGCAAGCAGCTGTCCTGCAAACGAGACAGCGTCAGATATTGGAAGACAGCATAGCCATGCAGACGTTGCTCTCCACGACACTGCAGTCGGCAAGACGCCCCCAAGCCTGATCAGCGGCGTTCCAGAAGCCGGCAGACTTCCTCGAGCTGCTCCAGAGATTTGTAGGAGATGCGGATCTGACCGCCACTGGCCTTGTGATTGATGAACACATCAAGCCCGAGCGTATCCGATAGCGTGCGCTCCAAAGCCAGCGTATCGGAATCCTTCTGGTTCCTTTGAACAGGCGCGTGTGGCTCTGACTGAGCCTTTATGTCGTTTTGCGCAAGCTTCTCCGCATCGCGCACCGACATGCCCTTGGAAACAATTGTACGCGCAAGTGCGGAGGGATCTGATGTCGAAACCAGCGCACGCGCATGCCCCGCGGAAAGGCTTCCAGCAGCCAGCATGTCCCGAACGGGTTCGGGCAGCTTCAATAGGCGCAACGAATTGGCGACATGGCTGCGGCTCTTGCCGATAATCTCACCGAGATCGTTCTGGGTATATCCATATTCGGCGATGAGCTGCTCATAGCCAAGCGCTTCTTCGAGAGCGTTGAGATCGGAGCGTTGAACGTTCTCAACGATCGCAATTTCCAGCGCGGTCTTGTCATCAACATCCCTGATAATAACAGGGATTTCAATCAACCCCGCCAGTTGGGCTGCCCGCCAACGTCTTTCGCCGGCTATGATTTCATAGCGGTCCCGCGCGAGCGTTCTGGCGACGATAGGCTGCACGATCCCATGCTGGCGGATCGAACTCGCAAGGTCGTGAAGCTCGGCGTCATCGAAGAAACGACGAGGGTTGCGAGGGTTGCGAGTGACGAACTCGATAGGGATCATCCGGTCGGCGCTGACCGTAGGCCGCTCCGCCTCGGCCGGAACGGGCTGATCCATTTCACCTATAAGGGCTGCGAGGCCGCGGCCAAGCCGTCTTTTCGATGTATCGTCATTCATGTTCAAAACTCGCTTACTCTGTCATGCAGTCTTTCAAGCTGCCAGTCTCTGCCGCTCCCGCTGGATAACTTCCGATGCGAGCTGCAGATAGGCCTGGCTGCCGGCGCACTTGAGATCATAGAGAATAGCCGGCTTGCCGTATGAAGGCGCCTCTGAAACACGGACATTCCGCGGGATAAGTGTGTGATAGACCTTCTCACCGAGATGAGTCCGCACGTCGTTGACGACTTGCTGTGCCAGATTATTGCGAGCATCGAACATCGTCAGCACGATGCCTTGAATATCGAGCTGCGGATTGACCGTTCGGCGGACCTGGTTGACGGTCTCCAGAAGCTGGCTCAAACCTTCAAGCGCGAAGAACTCGCACTGCAGCGGCACCAGCACGGAATGGGCAGCCGCCATCGCATTCATTGTCAGCAGGTTGAAGGAAGGCGGGCAGTCGAGAAGAATGTAAGAAAAAGACACCGCTTCGGGGGACGACAATGCCTTTTTGAGCTTGAAGACGCGATCGCTCTGCTGCGAGATTTCCATCTCGACTCCGAGAAGATCCATCGTCGACGGAACAATGAAGAGATTAGGAACCGCCGTTTCCAACGCGGTCTCAGCGACACCAGCTTGCCCGACCATCAGATCGTAAGAAGAAAGCTTACGATTGCGTCGATCGATACCCAAACCAGTGCTTGCATTGCCCTGTGGGTCCAGATCGATAATCAGCACCCGCTCGCCAATGGCGGCGAGAGCGGTTGCCAAATTGATTGCGGTGGTCGTCTTGCCAACGCCACCCTTTTGATTTGCGATGGTGATAATCCGATTACGTTCGCCAGCCATTGCCGCAATATCCGTTTCGTTAAACCAGGCGCTGGAGACTTGATATTTCGAGAATTACAGAATCTTGCTCAACAGCGCTATTGTGTTCTAGCAGATCAAAAGTCCAGCGGCCATGTGCTTTCTGGATCTCTCTTTGGTAATCCCGGCCTTTATGAAAATATGCGCGATTATTTTCCTTTCCAACCATCCAGGGCGCCGCGTATTCAATCAGCTTATCGAGATCGGCTAGTGCACGGGCGGAAATAGCGTCGCAAGCAGCTATTGCTACCGGCGCATCTTCGATCCTGATAGCGTGCACCTCGCCTCGCGCGCCGGTTTCTCGCAAAGCAGTGCGCAGAAATGCCGCCTTCTTATTGTTGCTCTCCACCAGGTGAACCCAACCTTGTTGCTGTTCGGCCAGGAAGATCGCGGTGATCACACCCGGAAAACCGCCGCCGCTTCCGAGATCGATCCAGGTTTGCGGGTGAGGGGAGATCTGAAATATCTGCGCACTATCCGCGATATGCCGGTTCCACATATCACTCATGGTCGAAGGGGCGATGAGGTTGATCGCCTTGGCCCATTTCGTGAAAAGCTCTGCGAAATATTGCAGACGTTCTTGTGTTTCACGTGAAACACGCAATCCGTTTAATTCCATTCCCGAAGACTCTCAAACCTTGCAGCGACTACGCGACCTGCCCACGAACACTTTCACCGCGACGCAAGTGCACGAGCAAGAGCGAAATCGCCGCTGGCGTCATACCTTCCACTTTCAGAGCCTGAGCGATGTTGGCGGGCTTTTGTGTGTTGAGCTTATTCTTCAGCTCATTCGAGAGTCCCGATAGACTGCTGTAATCAAAGCTCTCAGGAATCAAGCGCGCCTCATCTCGCCGCTGTGCCTCGATGGCCGCGGTCTGACGATCCATATAAACCGAATAGATCGCCTCGATCTCCAGAGCCTCGACAACCTTCTTGGAGAAGGACTTCAGATCTCCCCACACCTGCTCCAACTGCGAAAACGCATATTCGGGATAGGACAGAAGTTCATAGGCAGTTCGGCGTTGGCCGTCGAGATTAAGATTAAGTCCTGCCTTACGCGCTTCATTCGGCGTAACGGATAAAGACTGGAGGAGCGTTCTACCGCTCTCCAACTCGTCTTGATATGCCGCAAAACGAGCTTGGCGTTCACTGGAAACACACCCAAGTTCGATCGCGCCTGGCGTAAGCCTCGCGTCAGCATTATCGGCGCGGAGTGTCAATCGATACTCCGCGCGAGACGTGAACATTCGATACGGCTCCGTAACACCCCGCGTCGTCAGGTCATCAATCATGACGCCGATATAGGAGTTCGTACGACTGAATATAAAAGGTTTGGAATTGCCACTCGACAATGCGGCGTTGAGACCTGCAGCAAGACCTTGGGCGCCGGCTTCCTCATAACCCGTCGTCCCGTTAATCTGACCAGCCAGGAAAAGCCCTGGTAGTTTTTTAACTTCCAATGTTGCCGTCAACTCTCTTGGATCGACATGGTCATATTCAATCGCGTAGCCAGGATGCAATATTTCTACGCGCTCCAAACCAGGAATCGTCCTGATGAACGCGGCTTGAACGTCGGCCGGCAGCGACGTTGAAATCCCGTTTGGATAAACGGTATTATCGTCAAGCCCTTCAGGTTCCAAGAAAATCTGATGTCCGTCCCTCTCACCAAATTTAACGAGCTTGTCTTCAATCGATGGGCAATATCGCGGACCGACACCTTCGATCTGTCCAGAATACATCGCCGATTTTTGCAGGTTAGCGACGATGATACGGTGCGTCGCCTCTGTTGTTCGCGTTACGCCGCATTCGACCTGTGGATTCACGATCCGATCGGTCATGAAGGAGAACGGCACCAGCTCGTCATCGGCAGCCTGACGCCCGACAGATTCCCAATCAATCGTTTTCCCGTTCAGGCGAGCCGGTGTCCCTGTCTTAAGACGGCCCAGCTTCAAACCCAATTGCAGGAACGTCGTTGAAAGCCCCATCGAAGGTGGCTCCCCGGTGCGGCCTGCAGGTGTCTTCTCATTTCCTATATGGATAAGTCCCCGAAGGAACGTGCCTGTCGTAATAACAACCGACGGGCCCACGATGAGCCTTCCGTCTTTCATTATTACGCCAGCGACTCGATTGCCTTTGATATCCAGATCAAATGCGTCGCCTTCGATCACATCAAGGTTCTCAATTGCCTCGATGGCATTCAACATGGCGAGTCGATAGAGCTTACGATCGGCTTGGGTGCGCGGACCACGAACCGCTGCACCCTTCTTCTTATTCAACATACGAAACTGGATGCCTGCGGCATCAGCAATACGGCCCATAAGACCATCCATCGCATCAATCTCGCGAACAAGGTGGCCCTTGCCAAGCCCGCCGATGGCCGGATTGCAGGACATTACGCCGATCGTGTCGCGCCGATGCGTGATCAAGGCAGTTTTTGCGCCCATCCTCGCGGCAGCCGCGGCTGCTTCCGATCCGGCATGACCGCCTCCGATCACGATAACGTCATAACTACTGGCGCTCATGCGCTACTCCACAAAAGGTTTCACGTGAAACTTCTCACGCCGCTGCCACCGGCGTTCCACGTGAATCATTTTCCGATACAAAACTCCGAAAAGATGACGCCAAGAAGATCTTCAACGTCGACCCGTCCGGTGATGCGCCCCAGATGATCCCCGGCGAGTCTTAAAGATTCCGCCCTGATCTCCAGGCTTTGCTCTGCCTGATCGATTGCCGCCGATAGGGCAATCAGGCATTTCGAGAGCGAATCCTTATGCCGCTGCCGTGTCGGAACGGATAGAGACAATCCCTCAAACTTCTGTTCGATGAAGGAAGAAACAAAGTCCCGAAGTTCCGGAAGGCCTTCACCTGTCATTGTAGAAATCTGAAGGTCGTATGAAGCGGTTGAATGATATAGATCCCGCTTGGTGCCGACAATAACATGCGATGAAGCGCGTTCCAAGTCGATAGGATCTATTGGTGATGGCGACCCCATGTCAGTCAGAAAGAGCACGAGATCAGCATTGTTCAACGCCAGCTGTGCTCTCTTGATACCTTCCTGCTCCACTATATCGCCGGTGTCTCTCAGACCCGCTGTGTCATAAAGCTTGACCAGATAGCCATTCAGATTGATATCGACATGAAGCACGTCGCGCGTCGTGCCTGCTATGTCGGTAACGATCGCCACGTCTCTTTGCGCAAACCAGTTCATCAGGCTGGACTTTCCAGCATTGGGCGCCCCGGCAATAACAACTTTAAAACCATCTCGGACAATCTCTCCCATTTCGGCATGAGAAAGATGATCCTCCATCTCTCGCCGAAGCTCAGCCAGCGACACCCAGATCTGATCCGCTACAGAGCCGGGAACATCGTCTTCATCCGGAAAGTCCAGTTCGGCTTCAATCAAAGCGCGGGAGCGCGTAATTCGTTCCGCCCACGAATCGTATAGGCGCGACAGACCGCCCGAGCTCTGCTCCAGCGCTAGGCGACGCTGCATTTCCGTCTCAGCCGCTATAAGGTCCGCTAACCCCTCGACCTCAACGAGGTCAAGCTTGCCGTTTTCAAAGGCGCGACGGCTGAATTCGCCTTCCATTGCGAGTCTGGTTCCGGAGAACGTAGCCAGTTCTCTTGAGAGAGCCGATATAACTGCTCTGGAACCATGAACCTGGAATTCGGCGGAGTCCTCGCCGGTAAAGGAAGCCGGACCAGGAAAGAAAAGAACCAGCCCGGCATCGATCGGAAAACCGTTCCGAGTTCGAATCGTTCTGTAGGCGGCCGTTCGCGGTGATGGAATCCCACCAACCAGTGCCTCGAGGATAATGCAGGTCTGGGGGCCACTGACACGAACAACCGACACACCTGACGGCGGGGCGCCACTCGAAAGAGCAAATATGGTGTCGTTCCACGTTTCCATGGTCTTCAGCCTATCGGTTCGTTTCCGAATCAATTCGAAACAGAAAAGGCCGGCAGTCGTGTGAACGACTCACCAGCCTCAGTCTCAGGAATCCGGCTAATAATCAGGTATTCATCGAGTCGAAGAAGTCACCATTATTCTTCGTCTGTTTCAGCTTGTCGATGAGGAATTCAATTGCATCGGTCGTTCCCATCGGAGCGAGGATACGGCGCAGAACGAAGATCTTCTGCAGATCCTGACGCGGAACGAGCAGGTCCTCCTTGCGCGTGCCCGACTTGAGAATATCCATGGCCGGGAAGATACGCTTGTCAGCGACCTTACGGTCGAGAACGATTTCAGAGTTACCGGTGCCCTTGAACTCTTCGAAGATAACTTCGTCCATGCGGCTACCGGTGTCGATGAGAGCCGTTGCAATGATGGTCAGCGAACCACCTTCTTCAATGTTACGTGCTGCACCGAAGAAGCGCTTCGGGCGCTGGAGCGCGTTGGCATCGACACCACCAGTCAGAACCTTACCGGACGAAGGAACGACGGTATTGTAGGCGCGGCCAAGGCGGGTGATGGAATCGAGCAGGATGACAACGTCGCGGCCGTGCTCCACGAGTCGCTTGGCCTTTTCGATCACCATTTCGGCGACCTGGACGTGCCGAACCGCCGGCTCGTCAAATGTAGAAGAAATAACTTCGCCGCGGACCGAACGCTGCATATCCGTGACTTCTTCCGGACGTTCATCGATCAGCAGAACGATCAGATAGCATTCCGGATGGTTGGCGGTGATTGAGTGAGCGATGTTCTGCAGGAGAACCGTCTTACCCGTACGCGGCGGAGCAACGATCAGGCCGCGCTGGCCCTTGCCGAGAGGCGCCACGAGATCGATCACGCGGGGCGAAAGATCCTTGGAGGTTGGAACATCCAGTTCCATCTTGAAACGGTCGTTCGGATAGAGCGGCGTCAGGTTGTCGAAGTGAACCTTATGACGGATCTTTTCGGGATCATCGAAATTGATTGTGTTGACCTTGAGAAGCGCGAAATAGCGTTCGCCTTCCTTCGGACCGCGGATCGGACCCTCGACCGTATCGCCGGTCTTCAGAGAGAAGCGGCGGATCTGGGAGGGAGAGATGTAGATATCGTCCGGACCGGGCAGATAGTTAGCATTTGCGGAGCGCAGAAACCCGAAACCATCCTGCAGGACTTCAACGACGCCTTCGCCGATAATTTCGATATCCTGACTGGCAAGAACCTTAAGGATTGCAAACATGAGCTCCTGCTTGCGCATCGTGCTCGCATTTTCGACCTCGAGCGATTCGGCAAAAGCCAGAAGATCCGTCGGGGATTTACTCTTAAGTTCCTGAAGCTTCATTTCAGCCATGAAGTGACCAATACTCGTTATTTTATAAGGGGAAAGGCGATGTTGGGTCGTATTCGGTACTGCGAAAGGGGCTCGCAGGCGACTGAACTCTACACACATGCCACGAAGATGAGATGGCCGGAAAATAGCGAGTCGGAACCCGACCCGCAAGGGGGCTGCTTAAAATGACTGAAATTTAACCTCAGCAACCCCTGGGCTTCAAAAAGGCTTCACCACCACCAGGATGACGATGAGGATCATCAGTGCCGTTGGCGCCTCGTTCATGAAGCGCCAGTAACGCGCCGAACGACGGTTTTCATCCCGCTCGAACGCCCGCACGGCCCTGCTGAAAAAGACATGGACGATTGTCAGGAGGACAACCAACCCGATCTTCGCATGTAGCCAGCCCCCCTGAAAATCATAGACCGACCATGCGAGATAAAGACCAAGAATCCAGGTCAGCATCATCGCCGGGTTCATGATGATCTTGAGCAGCCGCCGCTCCATCACCTTGAAGGTCTCGGATTGAACCGAACCAGGTTCTGCATCCGTGTGGTAGATAAAAAGGCGGGGCATGTAGAAAAGCCCGGCCATCCACGAGATCACGGCGATGATGTGAAGCGCCTTGATCCAGAGATAGAGATTATCAGGGTTCCAGACGAAGAGCCCGACAGCCAGAAGAGCGAAGAAGGCGAGCGCAAAATGGGCACGCCGGCGGGCATAGGCACCTGGCTTTTGATCCGTCTGCTTTTCCATCACGCAGCCCTCATGCCACGCACGCGCTCGACAAGAAGGCGTACATTCTCCGGATCCGCTTGCGGCGTGATGCCATGACCGAGATTGAAGATCAGCGGTCCGTTTCCTAGCGCTTGAAGAATGTCGTCGATACCTTCCTCCAGTGAACGACCGCCAGCCACGACACGCATCGGATCGAGATTGCCCTGCACGGGTCCGTCCCTCTGCAGCTCGGCCGCAAAGGCAAGTGGTACGGACCAATCGAGCCCGATCGCATCTGCTCCGGTTTTCTGCCGGTAAGTCTTGAGCATGTAGCCCGCACCTTTGGCGAAGGCGATGATCCGCGCTTGCGGCCGCCGCGCCCTGATCGACGCGATCATGCGCGCCACCGGACGGATTGCGAAAGCTTCAAATTCCCTCTCGCCGAGGACACCGGCCCAGGAATCGAAGATTTGCACCGCATCAGCGCCAGCATCGATCTGCGCCACGAGATAATCTGCAGAGACATCCGCAAGCAGCATCAACAGGTATTCGAAGGCGCGCGGATGTCTGTAGGCGAAGAGGCGAGCGGGTGCCTGATCCGGCGTGCCATGACCGGCAATCATGTATGTCGCAACCGTCCAGGGCGCGCCACAGAAGCCAAGGAGGGTTGTCTCGGTGGCCAGCTCATTCCTCAGGCGCTTCACCGTCTCCAGGACTGGTTGCAGGTAATCGACAACGCTTTCTCCATCCAGGCCGGCGATACCCGCCTCGTCGATCGGATCCATTTCAGGGCCATGCCCCTCGGTAAAGCGTACATTGCGCTTCATCGCATCAGGGATGACCAGGATATCGGAAAACAGGATGGCGGCATCAAAGCCATAGCGGCGTATCGGCTGAAGCGTGACCTCGACGGCGTGATCAGGCGAATAACAGAGATCGAGGAAACTTCCCGCCTTCGCGCGCGTTTCCCTGTACTCGGGCAGATATCGACCCGCCTGTCTCATGAGCCAGAGGGGTGGGGGCGTCAGGGTCTCGCCATCAAGAACCCGCATAATTTTCCGGCGCGTTTCGCTCAAGCGCTTCTTCCCTATAAAAATACAAAGATATTTTAAAAGGTTTCTATTTCTTAGAGTCGGTGTCTATCAAGGATTAAAATCCATCCACTGACAGCGCGATTTGTCACGCAGGCTGGGTCAGCGGGAACCGAGATTCGTATATTTGCGCTTAAAGCGGTAGGGAATTCTAATCCAATAGAGATTCCAGAAGGTTCCGGGAATTCATTTTGTCGCCGATCTTGTGGATAAGCTGTGCATTGTTTTCGGAAGCATGACCACCGTCCCCACACTCCACAGGCACCTCCGAAACGACCTCCGAAAGTTCCGGATGTGGATAAGGAGGCATGTTTTCCCTTGCCTCGATCCCGGCCGGGCCATTAGCTCTTCGCTGTCCAGTCTTTTCAACAGGCAGCGGAAAATAGCGTGGAGAACAG
This sequence comes from Hyphomicrobiales bacterium, assembly GCA_900470965.1. GTDB lineage: Bacteria > Pseudomonadota > Alphaproteobacteria > Rhizobiales > Rhizobiaceae > Rhizobium. Next base: position 61,769 of record UCCS01000045.1, on the reverse strand, counting down.
AACGAACTTCTTCCATCTGCATCTGATTTCTGACTCGACCGGTGAGACTCTGATCTCCGCCGGCCGTGCCGCGTCGGCGCAGTTCAAGTCTTCTCAGCCGATCGAACACGTCTATCCGCTGATTAGAAACCGCAAGCAGCTGATGCCGGTGCTTCAGGCGATCGACAGTGAACCTGGCATTGTTCTCTACACGATCGTCGATCCGGAGCTTGCCAGCATCATTGATGAACGCTGCGCAGAAATGGGTGTGGCCTCCGTCAATGTTCTGGAACCGGTTATCGGCGCATTCCAGATCTATCTCGGCGCTCCCTCCAGAAGGCGGGTCGGCGCTCAGCACGTGATGAATGCCGGCTACTTCGCGCGCATCGAAGCGCTGAATTTCACGATGGACCATGATGATGGTCAGATGCCGGAGGATTATAATGATGCCGACGTCGTCATCGTCGGCATCAGCCGTACGTCGAAGACGCCGACCAGCATTTATCTCGCAAACCGTGGCATCAAGACCGCGAATATCCCGATCGTCTATGGCGTGCCCTTGCCCGAGGCTTTGGCGGCGGCGACCAAACCGCTGATCGTCTGCCTCATCGCCACCACGGATCGGATTTCTCAAGTCCGTGAAAATCGTCTGCTCGGATCGACGCCGGGTTTCGACCAGGAACACTATACCGACCGTGCAGCAATCTCGGAGGAGCTGAAGTATGCGCGCTCTCTTTGTGCCCGCCATAACTGGCCGATGATCGACGTCACCCGGCGCTCGATCGAGGAAACGGCAGCGGCGATCGTTGCCCTGCGCCCAAAGCTGCGTTAAGCGCTGAACAACTGAATCGCCCCCGAGGAACTGGGATGACACCAAAGCTCGTTCTCGCATCGTCGAGCCCATTCCGGCGGATGCTGATGGAAAATGCCGGTCTGGCCTTTGAAGCGCATGCCGCTCACATCGATGAACGGGCAATCGAGGCTCCTCTGGAAAAATCGGGCGCCATGCCCGATCAGGTGGCGCTCGTTCTTGCCGAAGCAAAGGCGGATGAGGTCAGCCGGCGCTTCGGCGGTGCACTCGTCATCGGCTCCGATCAGACGATGTCGCTTGGCGCTCAGGTCTTTCACAAGCCGAAGGATATGGCGGATGCAGCCAATCATCTGAGCATGCTTGGCGGCAGAACACACCGCTTGAACAGCGCGATTGCGATTGTCAGAGATGGCGGAGTCCTATGGCAGCACGTGGCGCATGCGGAACTGACGATGCGTCCGCTGACCGATGATTTTATTGCGCGCCATCTCAAGCGCGTGGGACCAAAGGCTCTGGCAAGCGTCGGTGCCTATCAGCTTGAGGGGGAAGGGATCCAGCTGTTCGAGAAGATCGACGGAGATTATTTCACGATCCTCGGTCTGCCGATGTTGCCTCTCCTTGCAAAACTCCGGGAACTGGATGCGATCGATGGATGATTCACGTGAAACACATGGGCCGAAAGCGTTTGTCACGGGTTTTCCCGTCAAGCATTCACGCTCACCATTGATCCACGGCTACTGGCTGAAGACCCTCGATCTGCCCGGCAGCTATCGGGCGCATGAGGTTGCCCCGGAAATCTTTGCAGATTTCATCGCCTCGTTAAGGAACGGTAGTGCCGGTTTCGTTGGCGGCAATGTCACGATCCCGCACAAGGAGATGGCGTTCAAGCTAGCGGACCAACCGGACGAGCTTTCGGAAGAACTCGGCGCATCGAATACGCTGTGGCTGGAGGATGGAAAACTTCTTGCGACGAACACGGACGGCCGCGGCTTTACCGCCAATCTCAATGAACGCCATCCCGGCTGGGACCGGCATAACCGGGTCGTCATCTTCGGTGCCGGTGGTGCAAGTCGCGCTGTCATTCAGGCGGTCCGCGACCGCGGCTTCAAAGAAATCCACGTCGTCAACCGCACAGTCGAGCGGGCGCAGGAACTGGCCGACCGCTTCGGCCCGAAGGTCCATGCTCATCCGACCGCAGCACTCGCCGAAGTAATGACCGGGGCGGGCCTATTCATCAACACCACCTCTCTCGGCATGGACGGAGAGGCGGCACCCGCCATCGATTTCTCGCCAATGCTTTCGGACGCAGTCGTCACGGATATCGTCTATGTGCCCTTGAAAACACCGATCCTTGCACAGGCAGAGGAACAAGGTTTTGCCATCGTCGATGGCCTCGGCATGCTCCTGCACCAGGCGGTCCCGGGATTTGAAAAATGGTTCGGCAGGCGGCCTGTCGTTGATGAAACGCTGCGCGCATTGATAACAGCGGATATGGAAAAACACTGATGCTGAAGATCGGCCTCACCGGCTCCATCGGAATGGGCAAGTCGACGGCGGCGAAGCTCTTTGCCGAAGCCGGTGTCGCGGTCAACGATTCTGACGCTGTTGTGCACGATCTTTATGCGGGCGAGGCGGCACCTCTGGTCGATGCAGCTTTCCCCGGCACAATGAAGAACGGTACCGTCGACCGTCAGGAACTTGGCCGGCAACTCGCTCGAGATCCAGCTGGCTTCAAGCGGCTCGAACAGATTGTTCATCCCTTGGTGCGCAAGCGGGAGAGTGAATTCCTAGCACGGCAGGAGGCAGCGGGAGCAGATATGGTCCTGCTCGACATTCCCCTCCTTTTCGAAACCGACGCCGATCAGAGGGTGGATGTTATTGTCGTCGTCAGCGCCGATCCACAGATTCAGCGGGAGAGGGTGCTTGCGCGGCCGAACATGACGGAAGAAAAATTCAATATGATTCTCTCCCGCCAGATATCAGATACAGAAAAACGCCGTCGGGCCGACTACATCGTAGATAGCAGCCACAGCATCGAGACGACAAGAAAACAGGTGGCAGATATCGTCGCCGACTTGAAGAAGCGGATAGCGAAGGAAGAAGTCCCACATGCGTGAGATCATTTTCGATACGGAAACCACCGGCCTCGACAACCGCATGGACCGCATCATCGAAATCGGCGGTATTGAACTCTTCAATCATTTTCCGACCGGAAGGACGCTCCACCTCTTCGTCAATCCGGGTGATCAGAAGGTTCATCCCGATGCGCTCGCCGTCCACGGCATCACCGACGAATTCCTGAAGGACAAGCCGCCTTTTGCCGATGTCTTCGAGCAGATTCTGGAATTCTTCGGCGACGGCAAGTGGATCGCCCACAACGCCACTTTCGACATGGGCTTTGTGAATGCCGAGCTTGCCAGGCTCGGCGTTCCGCCGATCCTGCCGGATCGCGTCGTCGACACGCTCTCGCTTGCCCGCCGAAAGCATCCAATGGGACCGAACTCGCTCGATGCTCTCTGCCGCCGTTACGGTATCGACAACTCGCACCGTACCAAACACGGCGCTCTCCTCGACTCCGAACTTCTCGCCGAAGTCTATATCGAGATGATCGGCGGCCGGCAGGCTGCACTGGGCCTCGGCGTTGCGGGATCTGCGAGCCGGAGCAAAAGCGACGCCGAGGTGGAAGAAGTCGTGGTCGCTGCCATCATGGAGAGGCCGCGGTCGTTGGCGCCGCGATTGAGCAAAGCGGAAGTTGAGGCACATGACGCTCTCATCGCCAAGCTTGGTCAAAAGGCCGTCTGGTCGAAATACGATCAGCTCAACTGAAAATAAAAATGCCCGGGTTTGCCCGGGCATTTGAGTTCGAGAGCCTGTAAAACCGGCTTAGTTCGGAACGGCCTGAACCTTGGAGCGGGCCTGTTCTTCGGAAACGCGCTGTGCGAACATCTGTGCGAAATCGATCGGGTCGATCATCAGCGGCGGGAAGCCGCCATTGCGCGTGACGTCGGCAATGATCTGGCGGGCAAACGGAAAGAGCATGCGCGGGCACTCGATGAAGAGAACCGGCAGCATGTGCTCCTGCGGGAAGCCGGCAACGCGGAAGACGCCGCCATAGACGAGCTCGGTGTGGAAGACCGTCTTGTCGCCTTCCTTGGCTTCAGCGATCAGCGAAAGCACGACATCGAAATCCGTTTCGGACAGCGGATTGGCATTGACGTTCACATTGATGTTGATCGCCGGTGCCTTGTCGCGGGCCTGAAGCGAGCGCGGTGCGCCCGGGTTTTCGAAGGAAAGATCCTTGACGTACTGGGCAAGGATCGAAAGGGTCGGGCTCGCTGCGCCGTTGCTGCTGTTATCGTCTGCCATGGGATTTTCCTCGAGGGGCATTGAATGGTGCCGCCATCTAACATTTCGGGAATAGGCTTACAACCCTGGGCGTCCGGCGCAGTTAATGCGCCGCCATATCAGTCTCCCAGCCGTTTGCCAGACCAGGGCGACTTGCCGTTCGGTTCCCGATGATAGTCCTCTTCATCGAGATCGACCACCTTTGAATCGCCCGGCTTGCCTGGCCGGCCTCGAAATTCCGAACGCGAGGAAGCCGAAAAACCGTCGCCGCTCGCGCCAACGACAACGAAACGCTTTGCGATCGACCGCCAGAGCAGATTGCGAACCTGCGGGATAAGAAGCAGGATCGCCAGTATATCCGACAGAAAGCCCGGGATGATGAAGAGCAGCGAGGCGATGACAGTCATCGCCGGATTGAGCAGCTCCCGCCCGGGCACGGTACCGCTGCGCCCTTCGGCGGACATGCGGCGCAGGATGCCAATACCCTGCCGGCGCAAGAGGAAGGAGCCGACGACAAAGCCCAGTACGACAAGCGCCAGCGTCGCGGCAAGTCCGATTGCGCGGCCGACAATTACGAAGCCAGCGATCTCGGCAAGCGGCAGAAGCAGCGCGAAAACCGGCAGCATGGAAAAACGCATCTCTTTACCCCGAGTGGCTCGGGCTCCTCTTGGCACTGGCGAAGATACCAGCCATGATTTGAATCATTCGTATAGCCGGACTATATGGGGGTAGAAATCAGGGATGTTAACAGTGAACGGCGGGATATGAGTTCAAACGACTTCATCACATTATTTTTCTTGGTGGCGGCGGTGCTGATTTTCTTTCAGCTTCGATCCGTTCTCGGACGCCGCACGGGAAATGAGAAGCCGCCGCGTGATCTCTATACGCCACGGGATGCCGCGCAGAACGACAGCGCCGATGCCGGCAAGGTCGTAACCCTGCCGCGGCGCGATGTGAATGGGGAAGAGGAAGACCGCTTTTCCGCCATCGACGCTTTCGCACCGGCCGGCACGCCGCTGAACGAATCGCTGCGCGCGCTCAACAGAGCCGATCCCTCCTTCGACCCGAAGGAATTCTTGAATGGCGCCCGTATGGCCTACGAGATGATCGTCATGGCCTTTGCTGATGGTGACCGCAAATCGCTGAAGAACCTCCTCTCCCGAGAAGTCTATGACGGCTTCGACGCAGCGATCAGCGATCGCGAAAACAAGGGCGAGAAGATGAAGTCCACTTTCGTGGGCATCGACAAGGCTGAGATCACCCATGCCGAGACCAAGGGCAGCGAGGCGCAGATCACCGTGCGCATCATCAGTCAGCTGATCTCTGCCTCCTACGACAAGAACGACACGCTGATCGACGGTGATGCAGAGAATGTCGCGGAGGTCAACGATCTCTGGACGTTCGCTCGCGATACGCGATCGCGCGACCCCAACTGGAAACTCGTCGCGACTGAATCGGAACATGACTGACGCCGCCGGCTTTGCCCTTCAGGCAGTCAGTTTCGACGCAATGGAAGGCTGGAGGGATGATGATCCCTCCAGCCTTTTTGAAGTCATGGCTACCTGTCGCCGGCATATTTCCGAAACCAAACCTTATCGTACCGGTTCGCTGGGGCTGAGTTCAGCCGATCTCCTTCCATTGCTGGAGGAAGCAGAGACTTTTCGTCCGTCTTCGGCGAAGGAAGCGCGTGGCTTTTTTGAAAAGCACTGCCAGCCATTCCGGATTGTCCGGACCGACGGCGTCAGTGGTTTCGTCACCGCCTTCTACGAACCCGAAATCGAAGTTTCCGACAGACAGGATGCGACCTTCCGTTTTCCGATCTACCGGCGCCCGGATGATCTTATCGATCTCGATGATCAAAATCGTCCCGGGCGGTTTGATGGCTCCTACGCATTTGGACGCTTGCGTGCTGGGCTGATCGATGCCTATCCGGATCGCCACGACATCGATCAGGGCTATCTTGAGGGCCGTGGTCTTGAGATCGCCTGGGCGAAATCGAAGGTCGATCTTTTCTTCGTCCACGTGCAGGGCGCTGCCCGTCTGCGCTATCCGGATGGCAGGATCGGCCGCATCACCTACGCCGCAAAAGCCGGCCACCCATTTTCGGCGATCGGCAAGCTATTGATCGACCGTGGCGAGATCGACCGTGCGAAAATTTCCATGCAGTCGGTCCGCGCATGGCTTGCCACACATCCGGACCAAGTCGACGAAGTCCTCTGGCATAACCGATCCTATATTTTCTTCCGGGACGCACCGGTGGACAATCCGAATGCCGGACCGATCGCCGCCGCGAAGGTGCCGCTGCTTGCGGGGCGTTCGCTCGCCGTCGACCGCCTGATCCATACTTTCGGTTTTCCATTCTTCATCCGCTCCGAAAGCCTGACGCATCTCGATTCCGGTAAGCCGTTTCAACGGCTGATGCTGGCGCTGGACACTGGTTCGGCAATTGTCGGCCCCGCGCGCGGCGACATTTTCACCGGTTCGGGCCATGCTGCAGGCGAGTTGGCGGGAACGGTACGCAACGATGCCGATTTCGCAATTCTCATCCCAAATGCTGCTGCAGCGAGGTTCCTCTGATGGCGAAGGACCGCAAGCTCAGCTCAGACGAGAGAATCCTCTGGGGAAGGGTAGCCCGCAGTACCCGGCCCATGCCAGGCAAGACGGATGAACTGACTTCGCTCGACGCCTTCCTGGCGGAGGCCGAAGCGGCAGCCGAACAGGAAAAGGCGGAAAAGCAGAAGACGGCCACGCCACTTCCGCAGCAACCGGTAGCCCAGCCGCCTGTAAAACAGCCCTCGGGCGTCCACCATCCGCTGGAGCGGCCGGTCAAGCGCAAGATCGCCAAAGGAAAACTGGCGCTGGAAGCACGGATCGATCTTCACGGCATGGTCCAGAGCGAAGCGCATTCCTTCCTGCTCGATTTCCTGATCCGTGCGCATGAACGCGGCATGCGGCACGTCCTCGTCATCACAGGCAAGGGCAGCTCCATGGGCAGCGAAGGCGCCTTGAAGCGCGCAGTGCCGCTCTGGTTCTCCAAGCCGGAATTCCGTTTTCTGATTTCGTCCTATGAGCCAGCGGCCCAACATCATGGTGGCGCGGGCGCCCTCTATATCCGCCTCTCGCGGCGGGCCGGGGAAACATCGTGACGCCGTTTGCAGAAGCAGTTCGCAAGCTGCGCGCCCGCAAGGGCGTGACGCAGAAACAGATGGCGGCGGCGCTCAATGTTTCGCCTGCCTATCTCTCGGCGCTCGAGCATGGAAAGCGCGGCGTGCCAAGCTTCGATCTGCTGCAGCGCATCGCCGGCTACTTCAACATCATCTGGGACGAGGCCGAAGAACTCTTCCTCGTTGCCGGCTCTTCCGATCCGCGCGTGGTCGTCGATACCTCGGGCCTGCCGCCCGAATATACCGAATTTGCCAATCGTCTGGCCAAGCGAATTCGCAGCCTTGACAGCGCCGATATCGCCCGGTTATCGGCGCTTCTTGAAAATGACGGCAAAGGGGACGGAAAAGCGTCATAATCCCCTGATTTATGCCTTGTTTTAGGGCCTTGCCATTGGGAACTCGCTGCAAAAAACCTATATTCGACATTGAAAAAGCCGGTGATTCGCAAGGCGCGCCGTTGCTTACGACAACAGGGAAAACCTCGACAGAATGACCGATGCACCCGCGACGGAAAACGGCGTAAACACCGAATATGGCGCAGACTCCATCAAGGTCCTGAAGGGCCTCGATGCCGTGCGCAAGCGCCCCGGTATGTATATCGGCGATACCGACGACGGCTCGGGCCTCCACCACATGGTCTATGAAGTCGTCGATAACGCGATCGATGAAGCGTTGGCCGGCCATGCCGACATCGTCACCGTTGCGCTCAATCCCGATGGCTCTGTGACCGTGACGGACAACGGCCGCGGCATCCCGACCGATATTCACAGCGGCGAAGGCGTGTCGGCAGCCGAGGTCATCATGACCCAGCTCCATGCCGGCGGTAAGTTCGACCAGAATTCCTATAAGGTTTCGGGTGGTCTGCACGGCGTCGGCGTTTCGGTGGTCAATGCACTGTCCGTCTGGCTGAAGCTGAAGATCCGTCGCCAGGGCAAGGTTCATGAGATGAGCTTCACCCACGGCGTTGCGGATGCTCCGTTGAAGGTGACGGGCGAAGCGGGCAACGAGACCGGCACGGAAGTCAGCTTCATGCCGAGCACCGGAACCTTCACCATGACGGAGTTCGACTACGGCACACTTGAGCACCGTCTGCGCGAGCTGGCCTTCCTCAACTCCGGCGTCCGCATTCTGCTGACGGACAAGCGCCATTCCGACATCAAGCAGGAAGAGATGATGTATGACGGCGGCCTCGAGGCCTTCGTTTCCTATCTCGACCGCGCCAAGAAGCCGCTCGTCGAAAAGCCCGTTGCGATCCGCGGCGAGAAGGATGGCATCACCGTCGAGGTGGCCATGTGGTGGAACGACAGCTATCACGAGAACGTGCTTTGCTTCACCAACAACATCCCCCAGCGCGATGGCGGCACGCATATGGCCGGCTTCCGCGCCGCACTGACGCGTCAGGTCGTTTCCTATGCCGATAATTCCGGCATTACGAAAAAGGAAAAGGTGACGCTGCAGGGCGAAGATTGTCGCGAAGGTCTGACCGCAGTCCTATCGGTCAAGGTACCGGATCCAAAATTCTCATCGCAGACGAAAGACAAACTAGTTTCGTCGGAAGTTCGCCCTGTCGTCGAAAGCCTCGTCAATGAGGCCTTGAATACCTGGTTCGAGGAACATCCGAGCGAAGCGAAGATTCTCGTTGGCAAGGTCGTTGAAGCCGCCGCCGCCCGTGAAGCCGCCCGCAAGGCGCGCGAACTGACGCGCCGCAAGGGTGCGCTCGATATCGCCTCGCTGCCCGGCAAGCTCGCCGACTGCTCGGAGCGCGATCCGGCCAAGTCTGAAGTCTTCCTCGTCGAGGGTGACTCGGCAGGCGGTTCTGCAAAGCAGGGGCGCTCGCGCGAAAATCAGGCGATCCTGCCGCTGCGCGGCAAGATCCTGAATGTCGAGCGTGCACGCTTCGACAAGATGCTGTCGAGCCAGGAAATCGGCACGCTCATCACTGCGCTCGGCACCGGAATCGGCAAGGACGAGTTCAATGTCGAAAAGCTGCGCTACCACAAGATCATCATCATGACGGATGCCGACGTCGACGGCGCCCACATTCGCACGCTGCTGCTCACCTTCTTCTTCCGCCAGATGCCGGAACTGATCGAGCGCGGCCACCTCTACATCGCCCAGCCGCCGCTCTATAAGGTGTCGCGTGGCAAGTCGGTCCAGTACGTCAAGAACGAAAAAGCGCTGGAAGATTATCTGATCGGCCAGGGTCTGGAAGATGCGGCGCTGAAGCTCGCCAGCGGCGAAGTCCGTGTCGGCCAGGATCTGAATGAGGTCATTCACGATGCCCTGCGCCTGCGCGCGCTGCTCGACAACCTGCATTCGCGCTACAATCGTGCGGTCGTCGAACAGGCGGCAATCGCCGGCGCGCTCAATGCCGAAACCGTCAGCAATGCCGAACGTGCCCAGGAACTGGCAATCGAGGTGGCAAAGCGTCTCGACATCATCGCCGAGGAAACCGAGCGTGGTTGGGAAGGCAGCCTCACCAGCGAGGGCGGTATCCGCCTCGAGCGCATGGTTCGCGGCGTCAAGGAGGTCATCGTGCTCGATATGGCGCTGATCGGCTCCCAGGATGCCCGTTTTATCGACCAACTCACGCCGCGGATGAAGGAAATCTATCAGACGCCGCCGGCGCTGAGCCGACGGGATGGCGATGTCGAAATTTCCGGTCCACGCGCCCTTCTCGATGCAGTTTTCGCAAGCGGCCGGAAGGGCCTGACGATGCAGCGCTATAAGGGTCTCGGCGAAATGAACGCCGAACAGCTCTGGGAAACGACGCTCGATCCGAACGTTCGCTCGCTGCTGCAGGTCAAGGTCAACGATGCGACCGATGCCGACGGCCTTTTTGCGCGCCTGATGGGCGATGAAGTCGAGCCGCGGCGCGAATTCATCCAGGACAATGCACTGAGCGTCGCAAACCTCGATATCTGACCAAAAATCAGTCGCGAAAAAGCCCCGCAGCCATCAGGCTTGCGGGGCTTTTTATTTTGCGATCAATCGTTGCCGATGAAATGGCCGTTGAAGGCGACCTCCGAGAGCGGCTTGCGCTGGCTCGGGAATTCGCGCTCCCGGTTGCGCTCGGAAAGGATGCTCTTGTCGGCGATGCGACCGATGGCAATGCCGGCTTCAACGCGGTAACCATCGGGGACTTCAAGCTTTTCCTTGATCTCGTCATGCTTGATGCCGCCCATGCCATGGGCATGGAAGCCGGAAATGCGGGCCTGCATGGCAAGATGGCCCCAGGCCGTGCCGGCATCGAAAGAGTGCGTATAGCTTGACCGTCCCTCGCTGCGCGCGCCGTTGAAGCTGCGCGAGACCACGAAGATCAGCGCTGAAGCGTTCTTTGCCCATTCCTGGTTGGCTTCGTTGAGCAGGCTCACGAATTCTTCCCAGTGCTCGGAGCCTTTTAAGGCGTAGAGGAACCGCCACGGCTGCATATTTGCGGAGGACGGCGCCCAGTGTGCGGCGTCGAGAAGCGTCAGAAGCTGGGCTTCCTCGATGATCTCGCCGGTAAAGGCGCGGGGCGACCAACGGTCGAGAAACATCGGATCGATTGGATATTCGGATTCGCGGCTATTGGCTTTGGTCATGCTGGCTTCCGGAAGTTGGCGATGGACGGGGGATTCCATTGCGGGAGATCACTTAAGTGATATTTCCGTGCTCGCTTGCTTGGCAAGCAAAGTTTGGTCACGGCCAGTGCACAATCTGTTTCCAGAAACTGGCCTTACGCGCGCGAGGAACTCCCGGTAAAGCAGCGTCAAATCCGATCGATCAGGGGATGCGGCATGCTGGTGAATGGGAAATGGACCGAAGACTGGCAGCCGGTCCAGGCGAAGGATGAGAAGGGTGGCTTCGTCCGCCAGATATCGAGCTTCCGCAACTGGGTGACACCTGACGGCAGCGCTGGTCCGACGGGTGAGGGCGGTTTTGCCGCGGAAGCCGGACGCTATCATCTTTACGTCGCCTATATCTGCCCCTGGGCTTCTCGCACGCTGGTCGGCCGCAAGCTTAAGCGGCTCGAAGACGTCATCTCGGTTTCGATCGTCGAACCGGCGCTCAGCAAGCAGGGCTGGCGTTTTGGCGATTATCCCGGCGCGACTTCGGATGAGCTGAACGGCGTCACCTACATGCACGAGATCTACACAAAAGCGGATCCCCATTTTACCGGGCGAGCAACGGTCCCCGTTCTATGGGACAAGAAACGTGCAACGATCGTCAACAATGAATCCTCCGACATTCTGCGCATGCTGAACAGCGGCTTTGGCGATCTTGCCCGCGGCAGTCTCGATCTTTATCCGGCCGCTCGACGGGGTGAAATCGATGCCTTCAACGAGCGTATCTATTCGTCCTTGAACAATGGCGTTTATCGCACCGGATTCGCAACGACGCAGGTTGCCTATGAAGAGGCCTTTGCCGAGGTTTTCGCTTGCCTCGACTGGATAGAACCGCAGCTTGAAGGACGCAGTTTCCTCTTTGCCGACCATCCGACGGAGGCCGATATCCGTCTGTTCGTCACGCTGGCGCGTTTTGATGTCGCCTATCACGGTCTCTTCAAATGCAATCTGCGGCGTCTCTCTGACTATGTTAACCTCAAGTCCTTCTGCCGGCGGATGCTGGATTGGCCCGGCATTGCCGAGACCGTGAACTTCGATCACATCAAGCGCGGCTATTATTCGATCGAGAGCCTCAACCCCACGCGTATTGTTCCGGTTGGTCCATCATTGGCGGAAATTTTCTAAGCGGGCGTACCGCTTCCGTGGCAAGTCATAATGACACCGATGAATAATTCGTTCATAGGTGGCGCATCTACTTTCCATTGAGGAGGACATTCATGAAGCTGATGCGCGTTGGAGAAGCGGGCCGCGAAAAGCCGGCCCTGCTCGATGCCGATGGCAAGATCCGTGATCTTTCCGCTCACGTGGCCGATATCGGCGGCGAGGCGATCACGCCGGCAGGTCTTGCGAAAATCGCGGCCCTTGACCCTAAGAGCCTGCCGGAACTGGCGCCCGGCCGCATCGGTGCTTGTGTTGCTGGCACCGGAAAATTTATCTGCATCGGCCTGAACTACTCCGACCATGCGGCTGAAACCGGTGCAACCGTTCCGCCCGAACCCGTTATCTTCATGAAGGCGACTTCGGCGATCGTTGGTCCCAACGACAATGTGCTGATCCCGCGCGGTTCTGAAAAGACCGACTGGGAAGTCGAACTTGGCGTGGTTATCGGCAAAACCGCGAAATATGTGAGCGAGGCCGAAGCGCTGGATCACGTTGCTGGTTACTGCGTTTCCGACGACGTCTCCGAGCGCGCCTTCCAGACCGAGCGCTCGGGCCAGTGGACCAAGGGTAAATCCTGCGACACCTTCGGACCGATCGGCCCCTGGCTCGTCACCAAAGACGAAGTTGCCGATCCGCAGAACCTCGGCATGTGGCTCAAGGTCAACGGCCAGACGATGCAGAACGGTTCCACGAAAACCATGGTTTATGGCGTGGCTTTCGTCGTGTCCTATCTCAGCCAGTTCATGTCCCTGCATCCGGGCGACGTTATCTCGACGGGTACGCCTCCGGGTGTCGGTATGGGCATGAAGCCGCCGCGTTACCTGAAGGACGGCGACGTCGTCGAACTCGGTATTGAAGGCCTCGGCACCCAGAAGCAGCTCTTCGTAGCAGACCGTTAACGACTTTTCTTGCTGAAAAGCTTAAACTTTGTGCGCCAAGATAATGCCGGAGATCAATTTTCCGGCATTTTTCTTTCAAACTGTAATGTTATGTTGCTGTGCAACAAAAACCTGTTAGCCTACGTTGATGTGCCAGCGTTAACGGAAAGAGTCCGGTGCCCTTCAATTGGCGTCGTCTTTGCCGGATAGAGAAAGGTGGCGCCCTCCATGTTCTACCAGCTTTATGAATTGAACCATGCAGCGTTGGCTCCTTTCCGCGCTGCAGCAGATATCATGCGTTTTGCCTATTCCAATCCGCTGAACCCCTTCTCACAGACCCCGCTGGGGCGCACCATTTCGGCCAGTCTCGAAATGTTCGAGCGCACGACGCGCCGTTACGGCAAGCCGGAATTCGGGCTCAATGAGACCGTCATCGACGGCAAGAAGGTTTCCGTGCGCGAGGAAGTCGTCTGGGCGCGCTCCTTCTGCAGTCTCCTGCATTTCTCTCGCGATGTTCCGGCTGGCCACAGCGGCGACCCGCGCATCCTCATCGTCGCGCCGATGTCCGGCCATTATGCGACGCTGCTACGCGGCACCGTCGAGGCCCTTCTGCCCAGCGCCGATATCTACATCACGGACTGGATCGATGCACGTATGGTGCCGATGACCGAAGGCACCTTCGACCTTTCCGATTATATCGACTACGTCATCGAGATGCTGCATTTCCTCGGCCATGACACCCATGTTGTCGCGGTCTGTCAGCCCTCCGTGCCGGTGCTGGCCGCGGCCGCAATCATGGAAGAGGCCAAGGATCCGCTCGCGCCGTCGTCCATGACACTGATGGGCGGTCCGATCGATACCCGCATTAATCCGACAGCCGTCAACAATCTTGCCAAGGAACGGCCGCTCGAATGGTTTGCCGATAATGTCGTCATGAACGTGCCCTGGCCACAGCCGGGCTTCATGCGATCTGTCTATCCGGGCTTCCTGCAGCTTTCCGGCTTCATGTCGATGAACCTCGACCGGCATCTGATCGCCCACAAAGAATTCTTCATGCATCTGGTGAAGAACGACGGCGAACCGGAAAAGCACCGCGATTTCTACGACGAATATCTCGCCGTCATGGACCTCACTGCGGAATTTTATCTGCAGACCGTCGATCAGGTCTTCATGAAGCATGCGCTGCCAAAAGGCGAGTTGATGCATCGCGGCAAGCGCGTTGATCCCTCGGCCATCCGCAACGTGGCCTTGCTCACCGTAGAAGGCGAGAACGACGATATCTCCGGTGTCGGCCAGACGCATGCAGCCCAGACCATCTGCGTAAACATCCCTGAGCACATGCGCATGCATTACCTGCAGCCGGATGTCGGCCACTATGGCGTCTTCAACGGTTCCCGCTTCCGCCGCGAGATCGCGCCCCGCATCGTCAGCTTCACGCGCCAGCATTCTCGCGCCAAGAAGCCACCGGTCCAGCGCGTCATCAAGGGCGGCAAATCGGCGTGAGTTAGAAAACGCTGATTTAATGCCATTGATTCAAGGTCTTGTTCGATTTAACCTTAAATCGTCTTGAAGGCCGGTTCAGTGGTAACCATCTGTTTTTTCAGCACTCGGCATCGTGTCGGGTGCTGAACGCGAGGATACCGCACGATGAACCAGTCAGCATTGCTTCGCCCGGATTGGACTCCGGCTACCGTTGCCTTGATGATCCTCGGCTTCATGGTTTTCTGGCCTCTGGGGCTGGCCATGCTTGCCTACATCATCTTTGGCGAACGTCTGCGCGGCTTCAAGCGTGACGTTAACCAGGCAACGGATGGCTTTTTTTCAAGTTGCCGCCGTTCGCATGGCCGTCACCGCCCGCACTTCTCGACGGGCAACGTCGCCTTTGACGATTGGCGCAAGGCCGAGCTCGATCGCATGGAAGAAGAGCGCCGCAAGCTTGATGAAATGCGTGAGGAATTCGATTCCTACCTGCGCGAGCTTCGTCGCGCCAAGGATCAGGAAGAATTCGATCGCTTTATGCGCGAGCGCAAGAACAACCGACGCGACGATAATGGCCCGGTCGCCGAATACCAGACGCCGTAAGGCGTGATCACAAAGAATCTACGGCCGGCATCGGATACGATGCCGGTTTTTCTTTGCCCGGATTTCTCCCGAATCGTATAGAAAACCCCTATGTTTCCGCTTCCGAAGATCCGCCGTACGACGAAAAAACCGTCGCCGCCCGAAAAGCGGACGCTGGATGTCGCCGGCCGTCTGATGCCCTTGACGATCAAGCAGCATGATCGGGCAACCCGGATCACGCTCCGTATCGAGCCGGGCGGCCGTGCATTGAAGATGACGGTGCCGAAGGGGCTTGCCGCCCGCGAAGTCAACGCCTTCCTTGATCGGCATCAGGGCTGGCTGCTGACCAAGCTTGCGAAATTCTCGACGGATGCGGGCCTGCGCGACGGCGGCGAAATTCTCTTTCGCGGTGTAAAACATCGCATCGAGCACACAGGCAGCCTGCGTGGGCTGACTGAGGCTGTCGTGATGGACGGCAAACCGGTACTTCGCGTCAGCGGCATGCCGGAACATATCGGCCGGCGCATCGCGACCTTCCTCAAGAAGGAGGCGCGCAGCGATCTTGAGAGATTGTCCCGCCTGCATGCCGGTTCCATCAAGGCGCCGATCCGCTCGATTTCGATGAAGGATACCCGCAGCCGCTGGGGTTCCTGCTCCTCGGAAGGAAATCTGAGCTTCTCCTGGCGCATCGTCATGGCGCCGCCTTTGGTGATTGATTATCTCGCCGCCCATGAGGTCGCGCATCTGAAGGAAATGAACCACGGTCCACACTTCTGGGCGCTCTGCAAGAAGCTCTGCCCGCACATGGAAGAGGCGAAGTCCTGGCTGAAGCGTCACGGCAGTCAGCTGCACGCTACAGAGTTCGATTAAGCGCCGCCGTTAAATGCGGCCGCCATTGCAAATTGGCTCGACTCTTCGCCCGTTTCGTGTCACTTCGCTGCCATGAGACCGGATATCAAGATCTGCGGTTTGAAGACGCCTGAGACTGTCGAGCGCGCATTGAAGCGCGGAGCGACGTATATCGGCTTCAATTTTTTCCAGAAAAGCCCGCGTTATGTCGAGCCGGACATTGCCGGCAAGCTCGCGGAACCTGCCCGAGGCAAGGCGAAGATCGTCGCTGTCGTGGTCGATCCGAGCAATGATGATCTTGATGAAATCGTTGCGCTTTTGCGCCCGGATATGCTGCAGCTACACGGTAGCGAGAGCCCTGAGCGCGTGCTGACCATCAAGGCGATGTATGGCATCCCTGTGATCAAGGCCTTGTCGGTCCGCAGCACCGACGACCTGAAGAGGGTCGAGGCCTATATTGGCATCGCCGACCGCTTTCTCTTCGATGCCAAGCCGCCAAAAGGATCTGAACTACCGGGCGGCAATGGCGTTTCCTTTGATTGGGGTCTGCTCACCTGGCTTGACGGCAATGTCGACTACATGCTTTCCGGTGGGCTCAACAAGGCCAATGTCGGACAGGCGCTTGCAATGACGAAGGCGCCAGGTGTCGATACTGCCTCTGGTGTCGAGAGTGCGCCGGGCGTGAAGAGCCTGGACATGATCGATGAATTTTTCGATGCGGTTGAACAGGCATGCCTGCCTGAAACGACCTCAGGGAGTTGAAAGTGAACGAGACGCCTAAACCAAATTCCTTCCGCGCCGGTCCGGATGAAGACGGACGCTTCGGCATTTATGGGGGCCGCTTCGTGGCCGAAACCTTGATGCCCTTGATCCTCGATTTGCAGGAGGAGTGGAACAAGGCGAAGGACGATCCGGAATTTCAGGCGGAACTGAAGCATCTCGGCACCCACTATATCGGCCGCCCGAGCCCCCTCTATTACGCCGAGCGCCTGACCCAGCATCTCGGCGGCGCCAAGATCTACTTCAAGCGTGAAGAGCTGAACCATACCGGCTCGCACAAGATCAACAATTGCATCGGCCAGATTCTGCTCGCCAAGCGCATGGGCAAGACGCGCATTATCGCCGAAACTGGTGCCGGCCAACACGGCGTGGCTTCCGCCACCGTCGCTGCCCGCTTCGGCTTTCCCTGTGTCGTCTACATGGGCGCCACCGACGTCGAGCGTCAGGCGCCGAACGTTTTCCGCATGAAGCTGCTGGGTGCCGAAGTAAAGCCTGTCACGGCCGGTAGCGGCACACTGAAGGATGCGATGAATGAGGCGCTGCGTGACTGGGTCACCAACGTCGATGATACCTATTACCTGATCGGCACGGCCGCCGGCCCGCATCCCTATCCGGAGATGGTGCGGGATTTCCAGGCCGTTATCGGCACGGAAGCCAAGCAGCAGATCCTTGAGGCCGAAGGCCGCCTCCCGGATCTCGTCATTGCTGCCGTCGGCGGCGGTTCGAATGCGATCGGTATCTTCCATCCTTTCCTCGATGACAAGGACGTGAAGATCGTCGGCGTCGAAGCGGGCGGCAAAGGTCTGCAGGGCGATGAGCACTGCGCTTCGATCACAGCCGGTTCACCGGGCGTGCTGCACGGCAACCGCACCTATCTGCTGCAGGACAATGACGGGCAGATCAAGGAAGGCCATTCGATCTCGGCCGGCCTCGACTATCCTGGCATCGGCCCGGAACATTCGTGGCTCAACGATATCGGCCGCGCCGAATACGTGCCGATCATGGATCATGAGGCGCTCGAAGCCTTCCAGATACTGACGCGTCTCGAGGGCATCATTCCCGCGCTCGAGCCTTCGCATGCGCTTGCCGAAGTCATCAAGCGCGCGCCCAAGATGGGCAAGGACGAGATCATTCTGATGAACCTGTCCGGCCGTGGCGACAAGGACATCTTCACCGTCGGCAAGATCCTGGGAATGGGTGAGTAAAGAGACATGACCGCACGTATGGATAAACGCTTCGCCGATCTGAAGGCGGAAGGCCGCCCGGCGCTCGTAACCTATTTCATGGGTGGCGATCCCGATTACGAGACCTCGCTCGGCATCATGAAGGCGCTGCCGGAAGCCGGCTCCGACGTCATCGAACTCGGCATGCCCTTTTCCGATCCGATGGCCGATGGCCCGGCGATCCAGTTGGCCGGCCAGCGCGCCCTGAAGGGTGGTCAAACGCTGAAGAAGACGCTGCAGCTCGCTGCCGACTTCCGCAACACCAACGATGCAACGCCGATCGTCATGATGGGCTACTACAATCCGATCTATATCTACGGCGTCGAGAAGTTTCTCGACGATGCGCTGGCATCCGGCATCGACGGTCTGATCATCGTCGACCTGCCGCCGGAAATGGATGACGAGCTCTGCATCCCGGCGCTGAAGAAGGGCATCAATTTCATTCGTCTGGCAACGCCGACGACGGATGAGAAGCGCCTGCCGACCGTGCTGAAGAACACGTCTGGCTTCGTCTATTACGTTTCTATGAACGGCATCACCGGTTCGGCTTTGCCGGATCCGTCGCTGATTTCGGGTGCGGTCAAGCGCATCAAGGACCATACCGATCTGCCCGTTTGCGTCGGCTTCGGCGTCAAGACGGCAGAGCACGCAAAGGTCATCGGTGCTTCGGCCGATGGTGTGGTTGTCGGTACTGCGATCGTCAATCAGGTAGCCAACACCCTGACGGCGGATGGAAAGGCGACGGCCGACACGGTTCAGGCCGTTGCGACGCTCGTTCGGGGTCTTTCCACAGGAACGCGTTCGGCGCGCCTTGTTGCTGCCGAATAGTTTCCCCACATTGGCACTAGTCAATCAGGAGTATTCGAGTTGAACTGGATCACTAACTACGTTCGCCCGCGGATCAATTCCATGCTGGGCCGTCGCGAAGTGCCGGAGAACCTCTGGATCAAGTGCCCGGAAACGGGCGAGATGGTTTTTCACAAGGACCTCGAAGGCAACAAGTGGGTCATTCCCGCTTCCGGCTACCACATGAAGATGCCGGCAAAGGCGCGCCTTGTCGACCTGTTCGACAACGGCGAATACGAGGCTTTGCCGCAGCCGAAGGTCGCCCAGGATCCGCTGAAGTTCCGCGATTCCAAGAAGTATAGCGACCGTCTGCGCGACAGCCGCCTCAAGACCGAGCAGGAAGACACGATCCTCGCCGGTCTCGGCAGCGTGAAGGGCCTGAAGCTCGTCGCGGTCGTTCATGAATTCAACTTCATCGGCGGTTCGCTCGGCATGGCTGCCGGCGAAGCGATCGTCAAAGCCTTCGAACGCGCGATTGCGGAGAAGTGCCCGCTCGTCATGTTCCCGGCTTCGGGCGGCGCGCGCATGCAGGAAGGCATTCTATCCTTGATGCAGCTGCCGCGCACGACGGTGGCCGTCGACATGCTCAAGGAAGCAGGCCAGCCCTACATCGTGGTTCTGACAAACCCGACCACCGGCGGCGTAACGGCCTCCTACGCCATGCTTGGCGATATTCATCTGGCGGAACCGGGTGCCGAAATCGGCTTTGCCGGCAAGCGCGTCATCGAACAGACGCTGCGTGAAAAGCTCCCCGAGGGGTTCCAAACCTCGGAATATCTGCTGGAACACGGCGTGGTCGACATGGTCGTCAAGCGTCATGATATTCCGGAGACGCTGGCGCGTCTGTTGAAAATCCTGACCAAGAAGCCGGCTACGGCGGCAAATGATGCCAATGGAGTGATTGCTCTGGCGGCGAGCGCCTGAGCAGCAGATCTCACAGAATAGGGCGGGCCGATGACAGACAGAGGCCAGATCGCGGTGAGTGAGGCGGCGCAGGAAATCGAAAAGCTCATGGGATTGCATCCCAAGGGCTACGATTTGTCATTGGACCGCATCAAGCGCCTTCTGGAGGCACTTGGCAATCCGGAGCGCAATCTTCCCCCCGTCATCCATATCGCCGGCACCAACGGCAAGGGCTCGACATCGGCTTTCTGCCGCGCGCTTCTGGAAGCGGGCGGCTACAGCGCCCATGTCCATACCTCTCCGCATCTCGTAAACTGGCATGAACGTTACCGTCTGGGTGTTCCAGGCGGGCGTGGTCAACTGGTTGATGATAGCGTTTTCGCAGAAGTTTTGCGACGCGTGGCGAAGGCCAATGGCGGGGAGAAGATTACCGTCTTTGAAATACTGACGGCCGTCACTTTCATTCTTTTTTCTGAACATCCAGCCGATGCCGCAATCATCGAGGTCGGTCTCGGTGGTCGTTTCGACGCGACGAATGTCATCGAGGATCCCGCCGTTTCGGTCATCATGCCGATTTCACTCGATCATCAACCCTATCTCGGAGACCGGGTGGAGCTGATCGCTGCGGAAAAGGCCGGTATCATGAAACGCGGCCATTCCGTCGTCATTGGCCATCAGGAGTATGACGCCGCCCTTGACGTGCTGATGTCGACGGCCGAGCGGTTGCACTGCCCGAGCGCCGTTTTCGGCCAGGATTTCATCGCGCATGAGGAATATGGCCGGCTGATCTATCAGGATGATTTCGGCCTCGCGGATCTGCCTTTGCCGCGCCTTCCCGGTCGCCATCAATATGCCAATGCCGCAGCCGCCATCAGGGCTGTCAAGGCTGCAGGCTTTACCGTCGCCGAACCGATGATGGAAAAGGCAATGGAAACGGTGGAGTGGCCCGGCCGCCTGCAGAAATTGACAGAAGGCAGGCTTCTGAGCCACGCGCCGGCCCGGTCGGAAATCTGGGTCGATGGCGGCCATAATCCGGGTGCTGGTGAAGTGATTGCCGAAGCCATGGCAAATTTCGAAGAGCGCCAGTCCCGTCCGCTATTCCTGATATCGGGCATGATCAACACCAAGGACCCGGTCGGCTATTTCAAGGCCTTTGCGGATCTGGCGGAGAAGATCTATTGCGTGCCGATCCGCGGCAGCGAAGCAATGATCGATCCGGTGATTCTGGCCCACGCCGCCTATGATGCCGGGCTTGTGGCCGAACCGATGTCATCAGTCGTCGATGCCCTGGACGCCATCGCTTCGAGCGTCGACCCGGAGGCGCCGCCGCCACGTATCCTCATCGGCGGCTCTCTTTATCTCGTCGGCGACGTGCTGGCGGAAAACGGCACACCCCCTAAATGAAAAAGCCCGGCAAATGCCGGGCTTTTTGCATCGAACTATCGATATCATCAGGCTGCGCTGGAAATCCAGTTGGAAAGCGCCGTCTTCGGCTTTGCGCCGATGGAGATGTCGGCAACTTCACCGCCCTTGAAGATTGCAAGCGTGGGGATCGAGCGAACGCCGAACTGGGCGGCCAGTTCCGGGTTTTCATCGATGTTGAGCTTGGCGACCTTGACCTTGCCGGCCAGTTCCGTGGCGATTTCTTCGAGGCTCGGAGCAATCATTTTGCACGGACCGCACCATTCAGCCCAGAAATCGACGACGACTGGTTCTGCGGACTCCAGAACTTCCGACTGGAAGTTGTTGATATCGACCTTAACGGTAGCCATAGGCTGCTCCTTTACCGGAATTTGCTGTTGCGTAACATGTGAGGGTGCGGTGCCGGAATTTCAATGTCCGATATTTCACTTTGTGTTGAGTCCTGCAAGTGCCGAAGCCAAAGCCTGTTCGCCAAGAGTATGGATGGTCGCATTTTCTGTATAAACCAGCGTGCAATCGATCCGTTTGGCAGGATAGAGCGGCTTCAGTATTTCCCGATAGATCGCAAGCTGCGCCTTGTGCGCAAAAGGGATCTTATCTTCGCTTGTCGGTGGAACGCGATTTGTCTTGTAGTCCAGAATGACGACACTGTCTGGTAGGACAGCAAGCCGGTCAATCCGGCCGGAGACGGCATATTCCCGGCCTTCCAGCGTCAAGGTTCCCATGATCGAGATTTCCGCCTGGGCATGAACATTGAAGACGGCTTGAAGCCTTTCATCTTGCAAAAGTTTCACAACCGAATCGACCAAAGCCTGCCGCTCTATAGCCGGCCAGAATCGCGCCGCGCGCTCAGTGTAACGCTTCGCTGCATCGGCCCGCTCCTCCGCCGGAATATCGGGAAGAGCCTGAAGCATCCGATGGATAAGACGGCCCTTTTCCAGGGAACGATCGCTGCCCTCTTGATCGCCGAAGAGCGGCGAGGTCACCAAGAGATCATCGGCCTCCTCATCGATGATCGTTCCGGCACCGGAAGGGCTAAGCGGCCGCGGCAGTAGTTTTTGCGGCGGCAAAGGGCGGAAAAGGTCCGGGGGGACCGTTTCGACAGTTGCCTGTTCAGGCGCACGGTCCATTCGCTCGAAGCTGCGCTCGACCTGCGGCACACGCCAGCGCATGCCGTCCCACGCGCCATCCGGCCCCGCGAAAGTCGCCTTTTCGACATGCGGATGCTCCGCGTCGAGCGCGGTGGAAATCATCATATGCCAGGTGTCACTGTTCAGCCGCACGCCGCGATAGCCGCAGACGATCAACCGGTCGGCGGCGCGTGTCATCGCCACGTAGAGCAGGCGCCGGTATTCCTCTTCGGCAAGAAGCTGGATGCGCGCTGCATCGGTCAACGTCAGCGAATTGCCGAGATCACTGACGGGAATCCACACCGGTATCGGCGGCTCGTCCGGCCCGGCATCAAGCAACCGGAGCTTTGGCAGGTGGGTGTGGGTAAAAGCCTTGGAGCCGCCATCGACCAGAAAGACGATTGGCGCTTCGAGACCTTTGGAGGCATGCACCGTCATGATGCGCACCTCGTTGCGGCCCTTGTCCTGTTCGCGCTTCACTTCCGGCGCTTCAAGCTCAAGCGTCGAGATGAAGGATTGCAGGCCGGGGAGATCCGATGTCTCGTGGTCGAGCGCAAAGGTCAGGAATTCGTCGAGGATATCGCTGACTTCGGTACCGAGCCGCGCCAGAAACTGCCGCCGGCCGCCATGACTGCCGAGGACACGGGCATAGAAATCATGGACCGAAAGGCTTCGGGACTGGGCAAGAAAGAGCTCCAGCCTTGCGACGGCCGCGCGGAGGCGCTCATTGCCGTCGGCGGCATATTTGCGAAGATGGTGCCAGACGCTTTCATGGTCGTCGCGGAGCGCCGCAACCGCAAAAATATCCTCTTCCGAAAGATTGAAGAGAGGGCTTTTCAGGAGAGCGGCGAGCGAAAGATCGTCTTCCGGCAGGAGCAGAAAACGGCCCAGCGCCAGCAGATCCTGGACGGCGATATGACTGGTCAGCACCAGCCGGTCCGCGCCGGCGACGGGGATGTCGCCGCGCCGCTTCAGTTCACGCGTCAGCGCATTGACGAAGGCGTCGCGTTTGCGGACGAGAACGAGGATATCGCCGGCTTCTATGAAGCGTTCCTTGCCCTTTTCGACGATCGTTTCGCGTCCCACAAGAGTACCGATCGTATGAGCGATACGCCGTGCAAGAATGGCGGCCGGTGCGCTCTCGGGCGTCGCATCGAAGGGAGCGGTCCAGTCCTCATCCTTTATCACGACATCGGGCACGACCATTTCCCAGAGATCGACGGCCCCAGGATGGCCGATACGGCTGGAGCGATGAACGACCGGCTCGGTGCCGAGGCCGCGTGCATTCTCCGGTGGGGTGAAGATGTGATCGACCGCGAGCAGAACGTCGGAGGTAGAGCGGAAGGACAGCGGCAGGCGAACGGTCGAGAAGGCGAGGCCGCTGTTCTGCACGCGACGCTGCGTTCGTTCCTTCTCCTCGGAAAACCGTTCCGGCCGCGCGCCCTGGAAGGAATAGATCGACTGTTTCTCGTCACCGACGGCAAACAGTGTCCGGACGAGAGGCCGCGAACTTTCTCCTGAGAAGAAATCCTCCGCCAGCGACTGGATGACGCTCCATTGAACAGGGCTGGTATCCTGCGCCTCGTCGACGAGGATATGGTCGATACCCTGATCGAGCTTGTAATGGATCCACGGACCGACGCCACTCTTGGTGAGCAGGTCCGCAGTGCGGGTGATCAGGTCCTCGAAGTCGAGATGGCTGCGCTGTTTTTTCAGCTCCTCATAATCCCGGTTCAGACGGTCCGCGAGCACGAGAGCGGCATGGGTTGCCGTGTGCATCCGCATCAATTTCAGCCGGTCGCGGCAATTGACGACATGCGCACGCGCAGAGGCGATAGCATCGCCAAGCTGCGGCGCTTCGGCAAGCATCACCTTGACAAAGAATTGCCCGTCCGTCTTCGGCTCACCTTTCGATGTCAGGAAAACTTTCTCCAGAATTTGCGCGCGCGCGGTAACATCCCGTTCGCGGGCAGCGCGGCGCAAACCCTCGGCGACGTCTTGAGCCTTCGCGCCACCCTTTGCAGCGGCGAGCGAAAGATAGAGTTCCAGCACCGCATCCGAGAGACCCGGCAAGGGCCAGTATCGCTCGGCCAGCCCCTCTTCCGTATCATCAGGTGAAAGCCCGAGTTTCTTTCGCAGCAACTTATCGGCGCCGCCATGCTGTTCGGCAGCGGTTATGAAGCGGCGTATGGCGTTACGGTTGGCAACGATCTCGCCGAGCAGATTTTCGAGCCCGGATTCATCACCGAGATTAAGCACATAGGTGAAGGCACCAGCGAGGTTCCGGTCGTTCTCCGGTGCCGTTGCCGTCAAAAGTGAACGCCGCGCATCGGCAAGCAGCGTCTCTGCCGCCCGGTCGTCGAGAACCGAGAAGTGCCCGGCGACGTTTGCTTCCAGCGGAAACTGGTGCAGCAGTGCTTCGCAGAAGGCGTGGATCGTCTGGATCTTCAGACCACCCGGTGTTTCCAGTGCCTTGGCAAACAGTCGTCTTGCTTCCGCAAGCTTCAGGGAATCCGGCTCACGACCTTCGATCTGCGTGATGCGCTTGGCAAGCTCCTCATCCGGGAAAATCGCCCATTCCGCCAGCCGTTCGAAGACGCGGTTCGACATTTCGGAGGCGGCAGCCTTCGTATAGGTGAGGCAGAGAATGGCGGAAGGCCGTGCACCGGCAAGCAGCAGCCGGATCACCCGCTGGGTCAGAACATGCGTTTTGCCGGAGCCGGCATTGGCCGACACCCAGGCAGAACGGGTCGGATCAGAAGCGATCGCCTGCTGGATCGTCGTCCAGCCGATCCAGGTACCGGGATCGTCACCCTCCGGAAGCGCGGTCGGATCATTCATCGCCTCCTCCTTCCGGGTCAGCAGTTGCCCATTCTGCAACGCGGGCAAGATGATCGTAATCGCCGCCGAAATCGAATTGTTGGGCGGGGATCAGCCGCGAGGTAAAACCCTTCTCGCCGGACTGCAGCAGGGTGACGAATTTTACCAGCTGGTCGATCGATTCTTCGGCAAGCTGCATTGCTGATTTTGCCTTGTCGCTGTTGGCCTCCTCGTTATTGACCTTGTCCACCAGGAAGCGGCTGCCCGGCCGCAAGCGGACATAGAGGAGGTCGTTCGGTACAAGGCTCCCGGCATCACGGAAGGCGCCGGCCTGAAGGGCAGCGGCCTCAAGCGCGAGCTGCGGGTCGAGCAAGGCGCGGGCCTGTGTGGGAGAGGGGTTGTAGCCAGTCTTGTAGTCTATGATGTCGGCGCTGTTTGGCCCCTTGATATCGATACGGTCGGCAACGCCGGTGAGCCGGATATCGATCCCATCGAGTTCGACACCGCCCCTCACTTCCGTCAGCCTCTTTTGCACATCGGGCTGCCGCCCGGCCTCCCATTTCAGGAAAGCGCGCGCGACTTCGCGGAAGCGCGGCCGCCAGACGGCGTCGATATGCGGCGGCAACTGCTCCATGTCGAAGAGTTCGGTCAGGATGATTTCCATCACCGTTGCCGCCTCCGGCGTTCCTGCTGTATGGTCTTCGCGAACAAAGCGATCGATAATCTTGTGGTAGAGAGTACCGCGTTCCGCTGCGCCCGGATCGCGATTGAATGGGTCGACGGGATCGAGCCGCAGCACGCGCCGCGCATAAATCGCATAGGGGTCGCGGCGCAGCCGACCGACTTCGCTGAAGGAATAGGATTTGGGCTGCAGTTCCCGTGGCGGCTTGGGAGAGGGCCTCTGCGCTGGCGCCTGATTGTCGCCGAGGTCTATCTGGTTTGCCCAGTGAACGAAGCGCGCGCCCCGCTTGCGCAATTGCTCTTCGAAATCCTCGCCGCCGAGCGCCAGCAGCCGTTGCAGCCACCGGGAGGCGACCGTTGGCGTCGAACCCTGGCGCAAGGCGCGTGAATAGATCAGATGACGCGTCCCGTTCGCCATCTCGAAATCATGCGCCAGCTGGCCGATGCGCCGTTCCGGCGGCTCCAGCCCGATTTCTGTCTTCATCATACGGGAGACGAAGGGATTGTTGGCGGTCTGTCCTGGCCATGATCCCTCATTGAGGCTGCCGAGTATCAGCGTATCGACATTCTGCAGGCGCGCTTCCAGCGTCCCGAAAATAAAGAGGCGAGGGTGGCTGAGGGCACCGGGCTTGACGGCATGGCCGGCGGAGAGCGCCACCATGATATCGATCCATTGCGGCCCATCCGCTTCCATCTGGCCATCGGTATCGATGACTTCGCCAAGCAGGCTCGCCAGGGCATCGCCCGCTTCACCGGACCAGAGGCCTGCCAGATTGCCATGTTCGTCGGCAGCGATACCTTCCAGGGCGCGGCCCGTCCGTTCGGCCCATTGCGAGAGCGAGATGCCGGTCGTCAGGCCATCATCATCCCCGCGATGCCGCACGAGCGCCGATACCAGTGGTTCCACGGCACGTTCAACTTTCTGGGCTAACCTGCGGGCCATCTCCGCTGCTTCAGATGACAGCGATTTGCGCCACACCGGCACGTGCCTGTCGAGCGCTTGCTCCGAAAGCTGATGGTCGAGCAGCTGTTCGAGCGATCCGATATCAACCTCCGTCACGCCGCCGCGCAGCGCCAGCAACTCCAATGCCTCGACAGCCCCGGTCAGAAAGCCGCGCTCCAGCCCGAAGCGGGCAAGCGGATGTTTGAGCAGCGAAACGATGGCGACCGGATCGCCGGGACGCAGAGTCGATTCCAGGAGCAATTGCAGCAGCGTGCCCTGCGGCGTTGCCGACAGTGGCGTACCGGCTGAATCGTCGGCGAGAATGCCGAAGCGGGAAAGCTCCGCCATAACACGGCGCGCCAGATTGCGGTCTGGCGTAATAAGCGCAGCTCTGCTTTCGCCATCGCTGCCCGGCTGTTCTAGTGCAAGCCGCAGAGCAACGGCAATCGCGGTCGCCTCCTCGCGCTCGTTGGCGGCTTCGATCATCGATACGTCCGCGAATGCCGCGGCAACGGTCCCTTCCGGCAGGTCTTTTTTCCAATCGCCCCAGCCGCTCGTCGCCTCTGATGGAGTAAGCGCCCGCGAGAGGACTTCCGCCCGAGAGCGCAGATCGGCTTCCGCTTCCTCGATCGGCTGAACGTCCTCGCGGCTGAGTTTCAGCCGCTTCAACAGAACGGAAAGACCATACTGCGGATGCGTGCGGCTTGCCGGGTTGGCCCGTTGACCCGGCAGGAGATCAGGAGCGACCAGAGACCAGTGCTCCTCCGGCATGGAGAGGTCGAGGCCGGGCAACACGATCACGCCTTCCGGAAGGTTCGCCACGGCGCCGATGAGATCGGCCGTGGCAGGAAGCGAACCCGTCGAGCCGGCGATGATGATCGGACCGGCAGGCTTCATCATCGAGAGACGGCCGGCCTCGGCGCGCAGGATGGCATTGCGATGGCGGGCCGGCGACGATCGGCCAAGTTCGATCAGGCGTTCCGGCCAGAAGGCACTGGCGATCTGCAGGAACTCCGCCGTCAATTGCCACCAGGCCGCATAATCACCCGTATCAAGCCTGCCGAGTTCAGACCATGCAAGATCCTCGGTTTCGATCGAATCGATCAATTCCGCCAGATTGCGGGCAAGCCAGATGGCATCCGCCGGGCTTGCCGGCGCGACGAGAGGCGATTCCGAATGGATATGCCGGACGATCTCCGGCAGCTTGTTGCGCCAGGCAAGGATCAGCCGGGCCAGTTCCAGAAGGCGCGCGGTATTGGAAAGCGGCTGGGCAAGATCGATCGTCGCGGGCAGCGCCTCGTCAAAATAGCCGCTGTCGTCATCCGTCTCTCCCAGTGGCCGGATGACCGGCAAGATCGCCGAGCGGCCGCCGAGCAGATCGACGAATTCCGAACGCAGGACACGTACGGCGCGCCGGGTCGGCAGATAGATCGTCACCTTGGCAAGCGAAAGCGGATCAGCGGGATCATGCCGGAAAAGCGGTGTCAGGCGTCCGTCACAAAGCGAACTTGCCAGCGTCTTCAGGAAGGGAAGGCCGGATGGGATCGTCAGAATGCGTGGCCGGTGCCGCTCCACCATGCGTCACGCAAACGTCCGGAACCGCCGGATCGTCTCCTCCGCATCGTCAATTGCGTCAGGCGTGCCGACCGTCAGCCAATGGCCTTCCATCATCATGCCGAAAAGCCGGCCGCGGGCGATCGCCTTGTCGAAATAGATATTGAGGTTGAAGGCTTCCTCGGGTGCATCGTCCAGCAGCGCGGGGCGCATGACGATCGCACCGGCATAGACAACTGGATTGGAGGGATCATCGCGATAACGCGTCAATCGACCGTCAGGCCCCAGGCTGAAGTCGTTCTTGCCGTTATGCCCCGTCGTGTCCTTGATGCGCACGCATAGCAGGGCCATATCCATGCGTTCGGCATCGAAGAATCCGGCTAATCGTCGCAGATTGCTGGGTTGACCCGCCGGCTCGCCGATCCAGAAAAGATCGGCGTTCATGACGAAGACCGGTTCGCGGCCGAGCAGCTTCAGCCCCTTTGCCAGCCCGCCGCCGGAATCCATCAGCGCCTCGCGCTCGTCGGAAACGAGGATATCAAGCCCGGGATAGCTCTTAAGGTGAGTTTCCATCTGGTCGGCGAAATGATGCACATTGACGACAGCTCGCTCCACACCGGCTTCGACAAGCGAATCCAGCGCATAGTCGATCATCGGCTTTTCGCCGATCTTCACCAGAGGCTTCGGAATCGTGTTGGTAATCGGGCGCATGCGGGTTCCGAGCCCCGCGGCCAGTACCATGGCTTGTCTGATGGTCATACTGATCCGGTCTTATGATTCGACTGGGACTATTCCAGCCCTTGCGCACCATTCGCGCAAGGGGGCAAGCGCCTCGTGTTCCAGCGCCACCTTCAGATAAGACAGCGTACGTGGCATATGTTGCAGATAGCCGGGTTTGCCGTCCCGCTGCAAGAGCCGCACCCATAGGCCGGCAAGTTTGCAGTTGCGTTGCGCCGACATGATAGCCCATGCCTTCATAAACCCAGCTTCGTCAAAACCGCCCTGGGCCTGTCGGAGCGAAAGATAGTCGTCCATTAACTGACGGAAGAGATCCGGTTCGATCGTGACGCGGGCGTCTTGAACGATGGAAGCAAGATCATATGCGGTCGGTCCGATCATCGCATCCTGGAAGTCGATGATGCCGATCTTGCGGATGCCGCTTTCATGTTCCCGCCAGATGATGTTGGGCGAATGGAAGTCGCGTAGCAGCAGGTTCTTTTCGGCCGATTGCAGCTCGTCGATCAAATGGTCCCAGATCGCGAGATACTCTTCGCGCTCGGCATCCGTCGGCGCCGTGCCACGTTTCCAGGCAATATGCCAGTCGAGTATCAGCCGCACTTCCATCTTCATCGCCACGCGATCGAAGTCTGGAATGTGATGCGTATGCGCGGTAGAAACCGGGATGTCCTGCGGGATCTGCATCGAATGAAGATGGGCAAGGCAGGCAACGCTTTGCCGATAACGCTCGGCGATCGGCCGTCCGTCCTCATCCAGCACGCCCTCGGTACCGAGATCCTCAATCAGCAATATGCCCTGTTCGTAATCGACCTTGTAGATCTCCGGCGTCGCAAAGCCCCGCTCGCGCAATGCATCGGCGATCGCGACGAAAGGATAGGCATCCTGTGCCAGATGCGCGACCTTGGGGTAGGGCTTACCTTCATAGACCGGCGGTCCTTCGGGATGCGGCCGCCAGTCCATGAGTATCTTTCGCGAAGCGTCGCTCGGATAGACGTATTCGTAGGCCCGAAGCGAGGCATCCCCGGTCAGGAATCGGCGTTTGGCTTCTCCGTAACCGGCATCGGCAAGGAAGCCGCGGATCGCGAGCACGCGATGGATACGGTCTGCAGTTTTCTCCGGCGCCGTGATCGCGGCACGGCGGCCGGTACCTTCATGTTCGAGGCGCAGGGAGATGCGCGATACGGGCAACTCAGCTTCCGCCATCTCGGGCCATTCGACGATGCAGATGCCGTTTTCAAGCGCTTCGTCGAAGCCGAGCTCCGTCAGTTCCGAAGGGTCGCCGAGCCGGTAGAGATCGAAATGCGAGACGGGAATGCGCAGATCGTAGGATTGCACCAGCGTGAAAGTCGGGCTTGGAACTTCCAGCCCTTCATCATCAGCCATAGTGCGCAGGAAAGCCCGCGCCAGCGAGGATTTTCCGGCGCCGAGATCGCCCGACAGCGCCAAGCAATCACCGGCCTTCAGCGCCAGCGCCAGATCATTGCCGAGGCGGAGGGTTGCTGCCTCGTCTTCCAGGAAAAGCGAGATGACGTCGACTTGCGTCATTCGGCAGCGACGGAATGCGGCAGGTTGATGGAGGGGATGCGGCAGGTCACCGTTGTTCCCCTGCCGGGCTCGCTGTCGATGCTGACTTCGCCATTATGCAGGCTGACGAAGCTGTCGACGATCGAGAGGCCAAGCCCGGCGCCGCCACGCTTTCCACTCTTGGCGCCGGTTGCGAAACGGTCGAAAACGGTCGCGATCATATCGGGCGAAATACCCGGGCCGCGATCCCGCACCGAGAAGACGAAGTCCGTACCTTCCCGGCGGCATTCCAGCGCAATCGATGCGCCCTCGGGCGAGAAATTGGCGGCATTGGCCAGAAGCTTCAGCAGGATCTGCTTTAGCCGCTGCGGATCGGCAACGATCGAGCCCAGATAGGCGGGCGCGGTGATCTCCAGCGAAACGCCGCTCTCCTGCAGCCTGTCGGCGATCTGCATGGAAACGTCGTCGAGAAGATCGGCGAGATCGATCTCCGCATAGTTCAGCCGCATGATGCCGGCATCGACGGTCGCAAGATCAAGGATGTCGTTGACGAGCGTCAAGAGCACCGAGGACGAGGTGGCGATATGGTCGATATATTCGGCTTGCCGCTCGTTCAGCGGGCCTACGCCCGGCGTGCGCAGCAGATCGGTGAAGCCGATGATGTTCGTCAGCGGCGAGCGCAGCTCATAGGAGACGTGCTGCACGAAGTCATTCTTCAGCTCGTCTGCCTTGCGCAGCGCCTCGTTCTTTTCCGTCAGCGCCCGTTCGGCTCGTACGCTGTCGGTCATGTTGACGAAGGTCAGCATGGTCTGAGCGTTGGGCAGCGGGATGACAGCAAAGTCGAGCACGAGGCCGGACAACAGTTCGAGCGTTCCCTGGCTGGAACGACGCTCGTCGTCGAAGCTGGTGATCAGTTCCGCAAAGGTCTTCCAGCCGTCGGGCTGGTCATAGGACGGGGCGCAAGCCTCGCCGATGCCGCGGATATGTGTGCCGGGCTTGGCTTCAGTCTCCGTGATGCCCCAGAGCGCCCGGAAGGCCGGGTTGGAGAGGCGGATACGGCCGTCAGGCCCGAAGACGGCAACGCCTTCCGAAAGGTGATCAATCGTCTCGCCCTGTACCTTCACCAGCGTATTGTAGCGCGTTTCGAGATCGACCTGCTCGGTCAGGTTCTCGAAGACCCATGTCGCGCCACCCTGCGGATGCGCGGTCGCAAAGACGCGCAGCGTCTGTCCGTTCGGCAGGTGCCAGAGGTCGGATTGCGTATCGAGCGAACGATAGACGGAAAGCGCCGTTTCCTTCCACGATTTCCAGTTCAGCTGGTCCGGCAGTTTCTTGGCTGCACGAAGGCGTTCCAGAAGTTCGCTATTGTCAGGCTTGCTTTCGAGGAACGCGATATCGAGCTCCCAGAGCGACACGAAGGCCTGATTGTAGAATTGCAGCCGGCGGTCGCCGCCGAAAATGGCGACGGGTGTCGCCAGATGATCGAGTGTTTCAGCATGGCTCTTAAGCGTCCGCTCCAGTTCAGCGCGAACCGCTTCGATATCGGAAACATCGACGGCAAGGCCGGCCGAGCCGCTGGGGACCTTTACGTCGACCACATCAAAGAACGTGCGATTGCCGCGCACGACTGTCGAAATCGTGTCGTGGAAAGGCGATTCCGGCGTTGCCGTGGCGTGGATGCGCTCGCGCGCGATCGTCGTCAGGATTTCACGGCCTTCATTGACGGCCTGCTGCGGCGATTGCGCTTCCACGGCATCGCCATAGGCATGGTTCACCCAGGTCAGACGCCCGACGGTATCACGCTGCCAGGCCGGCATATCGATGGCGTCGAGCATGGTTTGAAAGGCGGAGATCGACGTCATCAGCCGATCGCGCTCGATCTTCAGTTCAGCCAGCTCGGCACGCAGATTGTTGAGCGCCACGAAGCGCACGAAGGCGCGACCGCCGGAAACCCGGCCTTGTGCTTCGATTACCTCGTCTCTGATAGTCTCGATCACCATGTCGAAACTTTCGGCCTGTTCACGGAGACGGCCGACCGCCCGCTCCAGCTCGGAAGCCGATCGCGCCTTCAGCCAGAGACCGAAGGCAAGGAATTCATTGTCCTGTGGAGCGCCGGTTTCCGGCGGAAGCTGACCGAGGAGTTCCGGCCGGGCGACGCCATCCCAGATGACGATGCGCCGGTTCTTGTCGGCAATGAGCGCCTCATATTGGGAGATGCGCTGCTGCGCGTCCGAAAGCGCCGAGCGGATCTCGCGGCTTTCATTTTCGAGATTGCCGCGCTGGCGCACCAGCCAGAGCGTCGAAAGCAGGGCGGCTGAAATGACGCCAATGACGACGGAAAGGCCGACGACTTGCGAGGAGGTGAAAAGATGTGCTGACGCACCAATACCTGGCTGCGCCTGCGCCAGAGCCGGCCAAGCCGGTGCGACGACTGCAGTGCTCGCAGCGCACAGCTTTGCAATACGTGCCAAAGACCAATGCTTTTGCCTTGCGGTCACAAGGACCGCGGCAAACCTATATTTTTGGCCTGCCTGAAGCGGACGGTCAGCGGCATATGCGCGACCCTCCACCTGGCTGGGCAGGCTGTGTTTCATTTCCGACATCCTCGGTATGTCTCCGTCCTTTAATGTGCCGCATCACGACAAGACATCCCATTTTCGTGGAAAACGGAGAGCTCCGAAGCCACGAATCAAGTCTCAAAACAATACTTCGGAAGGGAATCGTCGGAAAGAGAGCGCCCAAAAAATAAGCCCCAGCATTTGTCAATGCTGGGGCTACCACATCTTGTGGATATCGAAGACGAAATCAGTATCTGTAGTGGTCGGACTTGAACGGACCCTGCGGCTTCACGCCGATATAGGCAGCCTGCTCTTCGCTGAGCTGGGTAAGCTTTACGCCGAGCTTGTCGAGATGCAGGCGCGCGACCTTCTCGTCGAGGTGCTTCGGCAGGATGTAGACCTTGTTCTCGTACTGGCCGGGCTTGGTGAAGAGCTCGATCTGCGCCAGCGTCTGGTTGGTGAACGAGGCCGACATGACGAAGGACGGATGGCCCGTTGCGTTGCCGAGGTTCAAGAGGCGGCCTTCGGAGAGAAGGATAATGCGGTTGCCCTTCGGGAACTCGATCAGGTCGACCTGCGGCTTGACGTTTGTCCACTTGAGGTTACGCAGCGCGGCAACTTCGATTTCGTTGTCGAAGTGGCCGATATTGCCGACGATCGCCATGTCCTTCATCTGACGCATATGGTCGATGCGGATGACATCCTTATTGCCGGTCGTGGTGATGAAGATATCGGCGGAGGAAACGACGTCCTCGAGCAGAACGACTTCATAACCGTCCATGGCGGCCTGCAGGGCGCAGATCGGATCGGCTTCCGTGACCTTAACGCGGGCGCCAGCGCCGGAAAGCGAAGCCGCAGAACCCTTGCCAACATCGCCGTAACCGCAGACGACGGCAACCTTGCCGGCCATCATCACGTCGGTGCCGCGGCGGATGCCGTCAACCAGCGATTCCTTGCAGCCGTACTTGTTGTCGAACTTCGACTTGGTGACGGAATCGTTGACGTTGATCGCAGGGAAAGGCAGGAGGCCCTTCTGGCTGAGCTGGTAAAGACGGTTGACGCCTGTCGTGGTTTCTTCAGTGACACCCTTGATTGCTTCACGCTGCTTGGTGAACCAGCCGGGCGAAGCGGTAAGGCGCTTCTTGATCTGCGCGAAGAGGATTTCCTCTTCTTCGGAATGCGGGTTGGAGAGAACGTCCTCACCGGCTTCGGCGCGGGCGCCGAGAAGGATGTACATGGTGGCATCGCCGCCATCATCGAGGATCATGTTGGAGAAGCCGCCATCGGCCCACTGGAAAATCTTGTCGGTGTAAACCCAATAATCCTCAAGAGACTCGCCCTTGATTGCGAAGACCGGAACGCCGGAAGCGGCGATCGCTGCAGCGGCATGGTCCTGCGTTGAGAAGATGTTGCACGAAGCCCAGCGGACTTCGGCGCCGAGCGCGACCAGCGTCTCGATGAGGACAGCCGTCTGGATCGTCATGTGCAGCGAGCCGGTAATGCGCGCGCCCTTCAGCGGCTTGGATTCACCGAATTCGGCGCGGCAGGACATGAGGCCGGGCATTTCGGTTTCGGCGATGGTGATTTCCTTGCGGCCGAAATCTGCAAGACCGATATCGGCGACAACATAATCTTTTTCAGTGCTCATAGGGCTCTCCAGGCTGAAACATCTCAAAAACATCGCAAGGACGCGACGATGACCGCAACGGATCGAACACGTGCGGAATGCACGTCATGCTCGCCGTTTAGCAGGCTTCAGCCGGGAAGGCAACGGGGATATAAAGAAGTCTTTATATCTTTATATGGCGCTGAAGATCAGATTTCTTCGCCGAACTTGTTCTGGATGAGCTGATCGAGGGCATTCAGTGCTTCGGCAGCCTGGTTGCCGGTCGCCGAGACGATAACGCTGGAGCCGGGGCTTGCTGCAAGCATCATAAGGCCCATGATGGAGGTTCCCCCAACCGTCATGCCGTCTTTGGAAACGGTGATCGTTGCATCGAAGGCATCGACCGTCTGGACGAATTTTGCCGAAGCGCGCGCATGCAGGCCGCGCTTGTTGATAATAAGGAGTTCCCGGGAGAGCGGTGTCATGGAGGCTTCTTACTTTCCGCTCAGGACCCGGCTCGCAACGTTGATGTACTTGCGGCCTGCCTCCGAAGCCTCGGCAAGCGCCTTTTCCATATTGTTCTCGCCGCGTACGCCGGCGAGCTTGATCAGCATCGGCAGGTTGACGCCGGCGATGACTTCGGTGTGGCCGCTGCTCATCACCGAGATTGCGAGATTGGAAGGAGTACCGCCGAACATGTCGGTGAGAATGACGACGCCATGGCCGTCGTCTGCGCCGGAAACGGCTTCGAGAATGTCCTGTCGTCTTTGGTCCATATCGTCTTCCGGTCCGATACAGACCGTTTCGATGAATTTCTGAGGACCGACGACGTGCTCTACGGCATGACGAAACTCTTCAGCCAGCTTGCCATGAGTGACAAGCACAAGTCCGATCATGATATTACTGCTCCCATGGCATACGCAAACCGTGGCCCCAATATCGCAACGCAGCAATTACGTCCACCGGTGGGGGCACATCTTGGCGATCAAAAGCCGAAGTGCAAGATAAAAATATAAATGTATAGGCCGTATCGGGCCGTCCGGAAGGCCTCAACTTCCTATTTGGGGCGCTTTTGCCATCAACACGGCAAGAGGCAGCGGAAGATTGGGCAGCAATCGCAGTACAGGCAACTCGAAACCCCCGGCAAGAACGACAGTTTCTCCTTCCGCGGGGAGACGGTTTTCTCCCATGGCGCTGGCCGGCAGGACTGCAAAATGCATCGCTGCCTGGGCGATATGATCGTGCTTTACGATCCCGGTGCCGCGCAATTCGATGAGCCCGGCAATGGCGGGCGGACAGGCGGCGGTGATTGCTCCGTCCTGTTTCGAAAGAAATACCTGATCATCAGCCACGAGAACAGAAAAAACACCCTGCCGCCGCGCCTCTGCCATGCAGGTAAAAGCGGTCATCGACTTGCCCCAGCCTGAGGGGCCGGTGAACAGCAGGCCGGTCTTTCCGATGACGATTGCGGTGGCGTGGATGTTGATCATGCCGCGGCATCGGCCGGAAGGGCAAGGATAAAGCGAGCGCCGAGCAGCTTGCCACTCTCGTCGTCGACAATGTTTTCGGCCCGCAATGAACCGCCATGCGCCTCGGCGATCTGCCGGCTGATCGAAAGCCCGAGGCCGGAATTCTGGCCGAAGCCTTCGGATTCCGGCCGGTCGGTATAAAAGCGTTCGAAGATGCGGTCGATATTCTCTGCCTGGATGCCCGGACCGTTGTCTTCGATATAGACGACGCAACGGGAACGGGTACGGACCAGACGCACAGTGATCTTGCCGTTCTCCTCCGGCACGAAGGAGCGGGCATTTTCAATCAGGTTGGTGATGATCTGGCCGATACGCAGGTCATGTCCCTTGACGACAAAGCGCGTCTTGACGTTCGGCTTGCGATCGACGGTATAGTCGATCTCGACCTTCTTCTTGGTGCTGCGGATCTGGCGCGATACGTCGATGAGGTCGCGCAGAAATACTTCCAGATCGACAGATCCGGCATCGACGCGCGCAAGCTCGGCATCGAGGCGGGATGCATCGGAGATATCGCTGATCAGACGGTCGAGACGGCGGACATCGTGCTGGATGACATCCATCAGCCGCTTCTTGGAATCGTCGGATTTGGCGAGCGGCAGTGTTTCGACGGCGCTGCGCAGCGAGGTCAGCGGGTTCTTCAGCTCATGGCTGACATCGGCCGCAAAGCTCTCGATCGCATCGATCCGGTCGTAGAGAGCCGTCGTCATTTCGCGCAGTGCTATGGAAAGGTTGCCGATTTCGTCCTGGCGCGCCGAAAAGTCTGGAATTTCCTCTCGTTCCTTGGCGCCGCGGCGCACCCGGATGGCCGCCGCCGAAAGCCGGCGCAGCGGATTGGCGATGGTCGAGGAAAGCACGAGCGCCATCAGCACGTTGACGAGCGTCGCAACGCCGAAGACGCGCATGATGGCGAGACGCTCGGCATGCACGATATTGTCGATATCGCCGGCCTGCGTCGATAGCAGCAGCACGCCAAGCACGGCCCGGAAGCGCTGGATCGGAACGGCAACCGAAACGATGAGCTCGCCCTTTTCCGTCGTACGCACGACTGCGCCGCGTACACCCGTCAGCGCGTTCATCACCTCGGGATAGATCGAGCCGTCGCCACCAGGCGCTTCCTTGTAGACCGGAAGGTTGCCCGGCTGCAGTGCCTTGTTGAAGAGGGCTGTGAACCATTCGCTCCAGGTCTGTTTTTCTTCTTCCACCGGCGGCAGGTCGAAACGCAGAACCTGGCCACGCGAATAGAGATGCCGGGAATCGAGCAGCAGATTGGCATCGGCATCGAAGATGCGGGCGCGAGTGCGAGTCGGTGAGATCAGCCGCCGAAGAACCGGTGCCACCTTTTCCGGATCGATCGGGAATTCGAGGTCTTCGTCATTCGGAACAGGCGTAATGCTCTGGCCGGCCTGCAGTTCGAGCAGCTTCTGCGGATCGATGGTGATCGAGTTCGTATCGACGGAGGCCGATGCCGAAACCGCGCCGGCGATGATTTCACCCTGTGTCAGCAGGCTCTCGACGCGCGCGTCGATCAGGCCTTCGCGGAACTGGTTGAGGTAGAGAATGCCACCGACGAGGACGAGCAGGGCCGCAAGATTGAAGAAGACGATACGGCGCGTCAGGCTCGAAAAGACGGCATTGCCGAAGATGCGGCGGATCAGGGTGAAGGGATGCGACCAACGCCGGCCTCTGACGCGTCGAGTGCTCACGCCCTCCGCATCATCCAGATCCCTTTCCTGCACCAACTGTGCCAATGACAGGCCCTTTCGGAGGGCGGGGCCAGCTTGACCGGCCCGCCGCCCTCAATCGTCTCTTGCCGCGCCTCGAGGCGTCAGGCTGCTTCGCGGAAGCGGTAACCCACACCGTAAAGCGTTTCAATCATATCAAAGTCTGTATCGACCATTTTGAACTTCTTGCGCAGCCGCTTGATGTGGCTGTCGATGGTGCGGTCATCAACATACACCTGTTCGTCATAGGCGGCATCCATCAGGGCGTCGCGACTTTTCACCACACCTGGGCGCTGGGCCAGCGAATGCAGGATCAGGAATTCGGTGACCGTGAGGGTGACTGCCTCACCCTTCCAGGTGCAGGTGTGACGTTCCTGGTCCATGACCAGCTGGCCGCGCTCGAGTGAACGGGCCTGCTGAACTGCACCCGCCTTGGGCGCGCCGGCTGTGGCAACGCCGCCGGCGGTAGCTGCCTCGCGGCTCGAGGCGCGGCGCAGCACAGCGCGCACGCGCTCAACCAGCAGACGCTGGGAGAAAGGCTTGGTGATGAAATCATCGGCGCCCATCTTCAGGCCGAAGAGCTCGTCGATCTCCTCATCCTTGGAAGTTAGGAAGATGACCGGAATGTCCGACTTCTGGCGAAGCCGGCGAAGCAGCTCCATGCCATCCATGCGCGGCATCTTGATATCGAAGATCGCCAGCTGTGGCGGACGCGCGAGCAGTCCATCCAGCGCGGAAGCGCCGTCCGTGTAGGTCTCGACCTTATATCCTTCTGCTTCCAGTGCAATCGACACGGAAGTGAGGATGTTGCGGTCGTCGTCAACGAGCGCGATTGTCGGCATGGTGTTGGTCTCCGTCATCAGTGCGCAATCTCCCGGATTGGTCGTCCCCAGGCGGTCTTCGTGACCGGTTGCGCTTATGGAGGATAAAGGTGGAACAAATTGTGGCAAAGATAAAGGGGTAGATTGCCTACCCGTATAAGCAGCAATCGGAAGTGGTGCGACAAGTTGTTTCAACAGGCGGTCTTCAAACGATTTAAAATGAACTTATAGAATTTAAATCGATTAATTATTTGATATCATTGTCTTTTCCTGGGTTATGGCTATTGCCATTTAAAATTTCTCCTCTTATTTTCGCGTTAATTTTAACGGCCAAGGCGCCTCAGCGAAGGGAAAAGCTATGGAGACGTTCGGAGTTCATAACCAGGCAATCGAGCTGGCGACGATTGGTTTCAGCGACGTACGGAGCGTACGTTACAACCTCTCCGCCGCTCTTCTCTATGAGGAATCGATTCGCCGGGGAGAGGCCGAACTGACAGCCCAAGGCGCCCTTCGCGCGACCACCGGCCAGCACACGGGCCGCTCACCGCGCGACAAGTTCGTCGTCTGCGATGAAAACACCGATGGCCAGATCTGGTGGGACAATAACAAGCCGATGTCGCCGGAGCATTTCGCCCTGCTGCACAAGGACATGCTCGCTCACGCCGCCGGCAAGGACCTCTTCGTGCAGGATCTTATCGGCGGTGCCGATGCTGAGCAGGCGCTGCCGACCCGCGTTGTGACCGAATTCGCCTGGCACTCGCTCTTCATCCGTAACCTGCTGATCCGCCCGAAGGCCGATGCGCTCGCAGGCTTCGCGCCGAAGCTGACAATCATCGATCTGCCGAGCTTCAAGGCCGATCCGGAGCGTTATGGCTGCCGTACCGAAACGGTGATCGCCTGCGATCTGACGAACGGCATCGTTCTGATTGCCGGCACTTCTTATGCCGGCGAGATGAAGAAATCGGTCTTCACCGTGTTGAACTACCTGCTGCCCGCCAAGGGCGTCATGCCGATGCACTGCTCGGCCAATGTTGGTCCGGAAGGGGATGCCGCTGTCTTCTTCGGCCTCTCGGGCACCGGCAAGACGACGCTTTCGGCCGATCCGGCCCGCACGTTGATCGGCGATGACGAGCACGGCTGGAGTGAAAACGGCATCTTCAATTTCGAAGGTGGCTGCTACGCCAAAACCATTCGCCTCTCGGCAGAGGCCGAGCCGGAAATCTATGCCACCACCCAGCGCTTCGGCACTGTACTTGAAAACGTCGTTCTCAACGAAAACCGCGAGCCGGATTTCGATGATGCGTCGCTGACCGAAAACACGCGCTGCGCCTACCCGATGGACTTCATTCCGAATGCATCGGAAACCGGTCTTGCGGGCCATCCGAAAACCATCATCATGCTGACGGCCGACGCTTTCGGCGTCATGCCGCCGATCGCCAAGCTGACGCCCGATCAGGCTATGTACCACTTTCTCTCTGGGTACACCGCCAAGGTGGCAGGCACCGAAAAGGGTGTCGTGGAACCGGAAGCAACCTTCTCGACCTGCTTCGGCGCTCCCTTCATGCCGCGCCATCCCGCCGAATACGGCAATCTGCTGAAGGAGCTCATCGGCCGCCACGGCGTCGAGTGCTGGCTCGTCAACACCGGCTGGACCGGCGGCGCATACGGCATCGGCAAGCGCATGCCGATCAAGGCAACCCGCGCATTGCTGACGGCCGCCCTTTCGGGCGAACTCGCCAAGGCCGAGCTTCGCGCTGATCCAAATTTCGGCTTTGCCGTTCCGGTCGCAGTCGAAGGCGTTGACACCGGCATCCTTGATCCGCGTTCGACCTGGGCCGACAAGCCGGCCTATGACGGGCATGCCGAAAAGCTGGTCTCCATGTTCATCGCCAACTTCGCCAAGTTCGAAGATCATGTCGACGGCGGCGTGCGCGATGCAGCACCCGGCATCAAGGTCGCTGCCGAATAATTCACCAATAAACTCTTGGCGATTCACGTGAAACCCGGCGTTCCCAGCGCCGGGTTTTCGTCGCCCTTGCGCTGAATTTCACCCGCTTTCAATTCGCAGCCATTATGCGCTAGAAGGCGGTATGGCCAGCGACGCGCTCTATATCAACGACAGGATTACCATCGCCGGATGGGAGCTGACGGAACAGTTCGTTCTGGCGGGCGGTCCGGGCGGTCAGAACGTCAACAAGGTGTCGACCGCCGTCCAGCTCTTCTTTAACATCCCGAACTCGCCCTCGCTCAACGAGCGGGTCAAGACCAATGCAATCAAGCTTGCCGGCAAGCGCATGTCGAAGGACGGCGTATTGATGATTGAGGCAAGCCGGTTCCGCAGCCAGGACCGCAACCGCGAGGATGCGCGCGAGCGGCTGAAGGAGCTGGTCCTGGAGGCCGCCAAGCCGCCACCGCCGCCGCGTAAGAAGACAAAGCCGACCAAGGGCTCGATTGAACGGCGGCTGAAGGAAAAATCCGGCCGTTCGGAAGTCAAGAAGATGCGCGGCCGGCCGGGCGGCGGAGAATGATATGCCGGAACTCCTGAGCGGCATCCGCCACCTGCCTGAATATCTGGATCGCGCTCATCAGGAAGCGCTGGTCGGCCTTATCAGGACTATAGTCGCTGAAGCGCCGCTCTACGTGCCGGTCATGCCGGGCACCGGCAAGCCTATGTCGGTCCGGATGACCAATTGCGGCTCGCTCGGCTGGGTGACGGACAAGGAGCGCGGCTACCGCTACCAGCCGATGCATCCGGCGACCGGCAGGCCATGGCCGTCAATCCCTTCGGAATTGCTGGAAATCTGGAACGATGTTTCGGGCTATGACAAGCCGCCCGAAGCCTGCCTCGTCAATTTCTACTCCGATGAAGCGCGCATGGGCCTGCATCAGGATAAGGACGAGAACGACCTGAAAGCGCCGGTCGTTTCGATTTCCCTCGGCAATGCCTGCCTGTTTCGCGTGGGTGGAGTGAACCGTAACGACAAGACCATGTCCTTCAAGCTGTCGAGCGGTGATCTCGTCATTCTCGGTGGGGAAGGGCGGCTCTGCTTCCACGGCGTCGACCGCATCTACCCGGCCACCTCCACGCTTCTGAGGAACGGCGGCCGCATCAACCTGACGCTTCGCCGCG
This sequence comes from Hyphomicrobiales bacterium, assembly GCA_900470965.1. GTDB lineage: Bacteria > Pseudomonadota > Alphaproteobacteria > Rhizobiales > Rhizobiaceae > Rhizobium. The sequence continues at coordinate 19,984 of UCCS01000045.1, read as the reverse complement.
TTAATCCCTAACCCACCAAAATCCTAGAGCTTGCGCAGTGCCACCTGCTCGATCAGATGATCCTTGCTCTTGCGCAGGATGAGATCGGCGCGTGGCCGTGTCGGCAGGATGTTCTGGCGCAGGTTCTTGAGGTTGATGTTCGCCCAGAGGTCCTCTGCGATCGCGATCGCTTCCTCATCGCTGATCGATGCGTAACGGTGGAAGTAGGAATTCGGATCCCGGAAGGCCGTTTCCCTGAGCCGCATAAAGCGCGTCACATACCAGTTGTGGATCTGGGTTTCCTCGGCGTCGATATAGATCGAGAAGTCGAAGAAGTCGGACACCATCGGGACGATCTTGCCGTCAGCTGGCAGATCGCGCGATTGCAGAACATTGATGCCCTCGAAGATCAGGATGTCAGGCCGGTCGACGATCTTATATTCGTCCGGCAGCACGTCGTAGACGAGGTGCGAATAGGAAGGCGCTTTCACATCCGGCAGGCCAGCCTTGATCGCCGACAGGAAACGCAGGATCGCGCCCGTATCGTAGCTTTCCGGAAAACCCTTGCGCTGCATCAGGTTCTCGCGCTTCAGCACGGCATTGGGATAGAGGAAACCGTCCGTGGTGACGAGATCGACCTTGGGGCTGGAAGGCCACCGGCCGAGCAGCTCTTTCAGGATACGCGCCGTCGTGGATTTGCCGACGGCCACTGAACCGGCAATGCCGATCACGAATGGCGTCTTTGTCACGTCCGACAGGCTGAGGAAACGGTTGCGCTGCTCGAACAGCAGCTGCGAGGATTCCACATGCGCGGAAAGCAGGCGCGAGAGCGACAGGTAGATGCGCCTGACTTCGTCGAGGTCGATCGGGTCGCCCATGGAGCGGAGCCGTTTGACCTCATCGGCCGTCAGCGTCATCGGCGTGTCGGCACGAAACTTAGCCCACTGTTTCGATGTGAAGAAGTGATAGGGGGAAAAGGATGCACTCTGGAAGTGATCCAGCTTTTCCGCCACTCCGATAATCTGTGTCGCGATGCTCATGAATTCTGCCGGCTGGCCTTTTCCTTGAGGCCGGATTGCGCGGTCCTTCGCGCAAGTTCGGTCATGACATTCTCTAGCGGTATTTCAGCAATCTTCAATACGACCATTAGGTGATAGAGAACGTCGGCTGCTTCATAGGTGAGGTTATCGCGGTCGTTGGTGACGGCCGCCATGACAGCTTCGATCGCTTCCTCGCCGAGTTTCTTGGCTGCTTTCTGCTGCCCGCTGGCCACCAGCTTGGCGGTCCAGGATTCGTCCGGAGAGGCCTTCGCCCGTTCTTCGACGATCCGCTCAAGGTCGGAAAGGGAAAATCCGCTCATGATACTGCTTTCAAACTCAGTCGAGGCGCATCGCGATGCCGCGCTCAGACATATAGTGTTTTGCTTCGTCGACGGAATAGGTGCCGAAATGGAAGATTGATGCGGCAAGCACCGCATTGGCATGGCCTTCCTTCACGCCGGCCACCAGGTCGTCGAGATCACCCACACCGCCCGACGCAATGACGGGCACACGGACGGAATCGGCAATCGCCCGCGTCAGTTCCAGATCGTAGCCGATCTTCGTGCCGTCGCGGTCCATGGAGGTGACGAGCAGTTCGCCGGCGCCGCGGGCGACCATCTTCTGGGCGAATTCCACCGCATCGATGCCGGTCGCGTTGCGGCCGCCATGTGTATAGATTTCCCAGGCGCTGAGATTGTCGCCGCCGACTTTTTGCGTCAGCCGGCGCTTGGCATCGATCGACACGACGATGCACTGGTCACCGAACTTGTCAGCCGCTTCGGCGACAAAATCCGGATTGTTGACCGCAGCCGAATTGATCGAGACCTTGTCGGCACCGCAAAGCAGCAGCTTGCGGATATCGGCAATGGTCCGCACGCCGCCGCCGACGGTGAGCGGCATGAAGCACTGCTCGGCCGTGCGTGCGACGACATCGAAGATCGTCTCGCGATTGTCCGAGGAGGCGGTGATGTCGAGGAAGCACAGCTCGTCGGCACCGGCCGCATCATAGGCTTTTGCCGCCTCGACGGGATCGCCGGCATCGACCAGATTGAGGAAATTGACGCCCTTGACGACACGGCCGTCCTTGACGTCGAGGCAGGGGATCACGCGGGCTTTCAGGGTCATTATGCGGTCTCCTTTGCCCGTGCGGCCTTGATGAGATCGAGCGCCTCCTTGGGGTCGATCCGTCCATCATAAAGGGCTCGGCCGGAGATGGCGCCTTCAAGCTTGCGGGCGTCCGGCTGCAGCATGCGCTTGATGTCTTCGATCGAGGCGAGTCCACCAGATGCGATGACCGGGATGGAAACAGCGTCCGCCAGCTCCAGTGTCGATGCCCAGTTGATGCCGGTCAGGATGCCATCGCGATCGATATCAGTATAAATGATCGCGGCAACGCCGGCGCCTTCGAATTTCTTCGCAAGCTCGATAATGCCGAGTTCGGATGCTTCCGCCCAGCCTTCGACAGCCACCTTGCCACCCTTGGCGTCGATGCCGACGGCGACACGGCCCGGAAATGCCTTGCAGGCTTCGATGACGAGCGCCGGGTCACGGACGGCAACGGTGCCGAGGATCACGCGGCGCAGCCCGCGCGACAGCCAGTTCTCGATATGCTCGAGCGTGCGGATGCCGCCGCCAAGCTGAACCGGGTTTTTCGTGGCCTTGAGGATCGCTTCAACCGCATCGCCATTGGCCGAATGTCCTGCAAAGGCACCGTCGAGATCGACCACGTGCAGCCATTCGAAACCCTGCTCTTCGAAGGATTTCGCTTGAGCGGCCGGATCGGTGTTGTAGACCGTTGCCTGTTGCATGTCGCCGAGCTTCAGGCGAACGCATTGTCCACCCTTCAGGTCGATCGCGGGAAAAAGGATCATTCGTCTCAAGTCCGTAGCGTCGTGGGCACCATCAGTGCATTCCACGCATCTACGATATCCGAACGAAAAAAGACAGCGGCAATGGCGACCGCGGCAAAAAGCACGATCAGCAGCAGGGTCACGGTGAAGGCCACCCGGACCTGGCGCCAGAAGCCGGTGCGCTTCTTCACCGACTTTTCAATATCCCGCGCCTGCCGCAGCGCCTCGCTGTTGGTGGCCATGAGCTGGATCTGCGGCTCCATGGCTTCGACATAGGTATCGGCATAGCTCGAAAGGATCTGCGAAGCGCGGTCGCGCAGCGTGCTGCGCAGATCGGCGGAGAGGTAGTTGCTTGTCACCGCCGCGATTTCCACCTCATTGGGTGAGCGGCCGGCATTGCGCTTGCGATGGCTGACAATGAAGTCGCGCTTCTGGCGCTCGTAAAGTGCATAGGCAAGCAGGCCGATCAGATCATCCTCGCTTTCGATGTAGAATTCCAGCACCGCTTCGGCGAGATCGCCGGCGCTTATCTCGCCTGATCGCAACCGTGAATTCTCGTTTCCTGGAAAGGTCTCCTGCATCAGCCGCCGAGCCTCTCTTTGAGTGCTTTGGCCGCGTTCGCGAGTGCTTTGTGATGCAGAGCCTCATCCACCTGGCGGATGATCGCCCCACCGGGCAGCCTGATATCGACAAAAGGCGGTTGCCCCTCTCTGGAGGGCCGCAACCTGTAGAATATCTTGCCTGATTTCCGCGAAGCCGGCATCGAGCGCGCTCCTGTAACTGCCCTTTCAATTACAGGAGAAATAAGGCGCGCGTATTAAAAGCCAGCCCTTACGGCGCCCAGCGCAGGAAATTCGCAATCAGCGCCAGCCCAAGCTTCTGGCTTTTTTCTGGGTGGAACTGAGAACCGGCCATATTGTCCCTCCCGACAAAGGCCGTCATCGGCCCGCCATAGTCGGTGGTGGCAATGACGTCGCCGGCATTTTCGGCGGCGAGATGGTAGGAGTGCACGAAATAGGCGTGCAGGCCATCTGGCCCGGTCGGGATGCCGTCGAAAAGCGGATGTTCATGTTTCAGGTCGAGCGTGTTCCAGCCGATCTGCGGGATCTTCAGCTCCGGATCAGCAGGCGTCATCTCCACGACATCGCCTGGAATCCAGCCGAAGCCTTGGGTCGTCGTCTTCTCAAGACCGCGTGAGGACATCAGCTGCATGCCGACGCAAATGCCGAGGAAGGGGCGAGCCTTCCGCTCGACGCCTTCGAGCAGAGCTTCCGTCATGCCGGGCACGGCATCGAGCCCGCGACGGCAATCGGCATAGGCGCCGACGCCCGGCAGCACGATGCGGTCGGCAGCGGCAACGATCTCCGCCTTGTCCGTCAGGTTGATTTCCGCCTCGATACCGGCTTCACGGGCCGCGCGTTCGAAAGCCTTGGTGGCCGAGCGCAGATTGCCAGAGCCGTAATCGATAATTGCGACGCGCATTATTTGCGTCCTCCATCAAAACCGAAGAGACCGAGGGAAGTGGAATGGCTCTGCCGCGCCTGCGGGCCGGAAACCTGGTTCCATTCGGGCGCTTTCAGATCGGCGCCGGTCTCGATACTGGAAAAATAGATCTCTTCCGCAAGGTCGATCGAGGAAGCGCCGATCGCGGCCTCTTCTCGCCAGCCGCGGGAGGCGAGATTGCGGATGCGGAAATTCTGTCCTTCGAAGCCGACGAACAGGTTGACCGCGATGGCGAGCGCCATGCCCGCCGGTCCAAAGCCCGATTCCTCTGCCAACACGCCGCCGATCGCCTGTAGTGCGAAGGCAATGATTGAATGAAGCCAGAGGCGGTGGGCGAGTAGCCAGATCCAGGGAAAGAGGAAGGCAAGCCACGAGAAACCATCGCGGATCGTGCGCGTATCCTCGCGCTGACCATCAGGTGGAACAAGAAAAACGTAGCTGGATGCCATCTGATGCTCCCTGCTGGGGCTCAGACGAGCGTGCCCTTTGTCGAGGGAACACGGCCCGCCTGTCTCGGATCGATCTCTGTCGCCGCGCGCAGAACGCGGGCGACGGCCTTGAAGCATGTCTCTGCAATATGGTGGTTGTTGGCACCATAGTGGTTGAGAATATGCAGGGTGATCCCGGCATTCTGCGCAAGCGCGTGGAAGAACTCGCGCACGAGTTCGGTATCGAAAGTACCGATTTTCGGCGCGCTGAACGAGACGTTCCAGACGAGGAAGGGACGGCCGGAGAGATCGACAGCCGCCTTCGTCATTGTCTCGTCCATGGCGAGATCGATCGAGGCGTAACGCGTGATGCCGCGGCGGTCGCCGAGCGCCTTCGAAATCGCTTGGCCGATTGCGATGCCGGTATCCTCGACCGTGTGGTGGTCGTCGATATGCAGGTCGCCCTTAGCCTCGATCTCCATGTCGATCAGCGAATGTCGCGAAAGCTGTTCCAGCATATGGTCGAAGAAGCCGACGCCCGTCGAAATCGTCGACTTTCCGGTGCCGTCGAGATTGACGGAGACGGAAATGGACGTCTCGTTGGTCTTGCGGGAAACACTGCCCGTGCGGCTTGCTGCGGTCTCGGCCATATGGCTTTCTCCTTGAAATCAAGGTGGTTCCTTATCAGGCGCATTGCGAAATATCCAGAAGCGCGAGGGCAGAAAAGGCAGGCCATTTGCAATCGCGGCGGACCCTCTTACATAGGGTTGGACAGGGCCGATGTTCGGCCCGCTGTAACCGCCCGCGAGTTGGGGCAACAGGTGTTTGATGACGACAATTATTACAGTTCGAAAAGGCGGAAAGGTCGTGGTGGCCGGCGATGGCCAGGTCAGCCTCGGCCAGACCGTCATGAAGGGCAATGCCCGCAAGGTCCGCCGCATCGGCAAGGGCGAAGTGATCGCGGGTTTCGCTGGTGCGACGGCCGACGCCTTCACGCTTCTGGAAAGGCTCGAGAAGAAACTGGAGCAATATCCGGGTCAGCTGATGCGCGCCGCCGTCGAGCTCGCCAAGGACTGGCGTACTGACCGTTACTTGCGCAATCTCGAAGCCATGATGCTTGTTGCCGACAAGTCGGTGACGCTTGCCATTACCGGTAATGGCGATGTGCTGGAACCTGAGCATGGCGTTATGGCCATCGGTTCGGGTGGTAATTTCGCGCTTGCCGCGGCTCTCGCGCTGGCCGACACAGACAAGTCCGCCGAAGAGATTGCCCGCCGCTCGCTCGATATTGCTGCCGACATCTGCGTGTATACGAACCACAACGTCATCGTGGAAACGCTGGATGTCGAAGGCTGACAGCGTACCCCGATATACATTCCGCGATGTCACTGACGGAGATTTTCCGCTTCTGGCGCGCTGGCTCGGTGGGCCGCATATTGCGGAATGGTGGGGCGCTGTCGACAAGGAGCTTGCTTCGATCAGGGAGTCTATGACGAGCGTGGAAACACGGCCGATGATCGTGGAACTGGATGGAGCGCCGATTGCGTATCTCCAGAGTTACGATCCGCATCTTGAAGAGGGCCATCCTTATCAGGATCAGCCGAAAGGCACGCTTGGACTGGATATTTCGATCGGCGATGCGGACTTGCTGGGCAAGGGTCACGGCAGCACGATTGTCAGGCAGATAGCTGCCGAACTTTTCGCTGCCGGCGCGACGCGGATCGTGATCGATCCCGACCCGGCGAATGCAAGAGCGATCCGCGCTTACGAAAAGGCAGGCTTCCGGCATTTCGACACGAGAATATCAATATATGGTCCAGCCCATTTCATGGTTATGGACCCACCCGAAGAAACGGATCTGATATGACTACTTTTTCTCCCCGCGAGATCGTTTCCGAGCTCGACCGTTACATCATCGGCCAGCATGAAGCCAAACGCGCCGTGGCGATCGCGCTCCGTAACCGCTGGCGCCGTCATCAGCTCGATCCGAGCCTGCGCGATGAAGTCATGCCGAAGAATATCCTGATGATCGGCCCGACCGGCGTCGGCAAAACGGAAATCTCCCGTCGCCTCGCCAAGCTCGCGGGCGCGCCTTTCATCAAGGTCGAAGCCACGAAGTTCACCGAGGTCGGTTATGTCGGCCGCGATGTCGAGCAGATCATCCGCGATCTCGTCGAAGTCGGCATCGGCCTGGTGCGTGAAAAGAAGCGCGCCGAGGTTCAGGCCAAGGCCCATATGAGCGCCGAGGAGCGCGTTCTCGATGCGCTGGTCGGTGCGACGGCCTCGCCCGCGACCCGTGAAAGCTTCCGCAAGAAGCTGCGCAATGGCGAACTCGACGATAAGGAAATCGATATCGAAGTGGCCGATACCGGCTCCGGCATGGGCGGCTTCGATATCCCCGGCATGCCGGGCGCCAATATCGGTGTGCTGAACCTGTCGGAAATGTTCGGCAAGGCGATGGGCGGCCGCACCAAGAAGGTGCGCACCACGGTGAAGGCCTCCTACACAGACCTGGTCCGCGACGAGTCCGATAAACTTATCGACAACGAAGTCATCCAGCGCGAGGCTGTGCGCTCGGTTGAAAATGACGGCATTGTCTTCCTCGACGAAATCGACAAGATCGCGGCCCGCGATGGCGGTGTTGGCGCCGGCGTTTCCCGCGAAGGCGTCCAGCGCGACCTACTGCCGCTCGTCGAAGGCACGACGGTTTCCACCAAATACGGCCCGGTGAAGACGGATCACATCCTCTTCATCGCCTCCGGCGCCTTCCATGTTTCCAAGCCGTCGGATCTGCTGCCGGAATTGCAGGGCCGCTTGCCGATCCGCGTCGAGCTTCGTCCGCTGAACAAGGAAGACTTCCGCCGCATCTTGACGGAAACCGAGGCAAGCCTCATTCGCCAGTACAAGGCGCTGATGGAAACCGAAAGCCTGACGCTCGATTTCACCGATGACGCGATCGATGCGCTCGCCGATGTCGCCGTCCATCTGAACTCCTCCGTCGAAAATATCGGCGCGCGCCGCCTGCAGACGGTCATGGAGCGGGTGCTGGACGACATCTCCTATAACGCACCGGATCGCGCCGGCACGGATGTGAAGATCGATGCCGCTTACGTACGCGAGCATGTCGGCGATCTCGCGCAGAATACCGACCTGTCGCGCTTCATCCTGTGATCGGGAAACATCGCTCCCTGTCTTTGCGCAGGTAATGCAAAAACTTTGACGATCTGAACTCTCGACAGCGGGCCTTTACTTTTTAGTGAAAGGCCCGCTTTGTTTTTTGTACGGCTTTATTCGGACAAGATTCTGGTCCAGTCAGCCGCCACGAAGACGACAGGGAAAGACGGGAAAGCAGATCGTGCGACGCCTTTTGACAAGCCTTGTGATTGCCATGACCATTGCGGGCTCGGTCCCTGCGCTTGCGGCGCAGGCTGTTCCGCCCGGAAACCGTCATGCCGAGCAGCCGGATATTCCAGGCGCTTCGGTCCGCCGCACCAAGGGCACCAAGACGACCTTCGATATCAAATATGAGAAGGTGTACGATCTCCTGTCGACCGACCATGAGCTCCTGGGCAAGATCAAGAAGGTATCAAACGCTTACGGCATCAATCCCATTCACGTGATCGGCGCGATCGTCGGCGAACATACTTATAATGTCGATGCCTATGACCGCCTGCAGGCTTACTATGTGAAGGCCGCTTCCTATGCCGGTGAGAGCTTCCGCTTTGCCTATGATGGCGAGAACGTCGACGATTTCGTCGACCGGCCGCAATTTGCCGCCTGCAACGGCAAGAGCGATTCCTACACGCTCTGGACTTGCCGCGAGGATGTCTGGGAAAGTGATTTTCGTGGAAAGACCGTCGGTGGCAAGAGCTTCCCGAACAACCGCTTCAGTGCCGTCTTCTTCCAGCCCTTCTACGCAGGCCAGACCTTCGGCCTTGGCCAGGTCAACCCGCTGACGGCGTTGACGCTGTCTGATCTCGTATCCCGCGTTTCCGGCTATCCGAAGCTGAACGAGAAGAATGCCGGCTCGGTCTACAAGGCAATCATGGACCCAGACATCTCGCTTGCCTTCGTCGCCGCCTCGATCCGCAGGTCGATCGACGACTACAAGGAGATCGCCGGCATGGATATCTCCGGCAATCCGGGCGTCACGGCCACACTTTATAATGTCGGCAATTCTCGCCAGCGCGCAGCAGCGCTTGCCGCCAAGAATCGCTCCTCCGGCACTACGGTCTGGCCGGAAGAGAATTATTACGGCTGGCTGGTCAACGATAAACTGGACGAGCTGAAGAGCCTGCTCTAACTTTCGAGGCCTGCTGGGAAGACGATAGCTTCCCGCGAAAGGCTATGCTCATGGACATGCGTCCGGACCCCTTCGTACCGCCGGCACCGCTGCCGCGCACCGTGCCGCCGTCGCGGCTCGAGATCATCAGGACGATTTTCCGCAACCCGCTCGAGCTCTGGGGCGAACCATCCTATACGCTGCCCTGGATCCGCACCAATTTCTTCGGCCAGAGAACGCTGATCGTCAACGATCCCGGCCTCATCAAACATGTGCTGGTCGATAACGCCAACAATTACCGCATGTCCGATGTCCGTCAGCTCGTCCTGCGCCCGATCCTTCGCGATGGGCTGCTGACTGCGGAAGGCCCTGTCTGGAAACGCTCGCGCAAGGCCGTCGCCCCCGTCTTCACGCCCCGGCATGCCAAGGGCTTTGCCAACCAGATGCTGCGCCAGTCGGAGGACTACGCCCGCAAATATGCCGATGTCGAGGAGGCCGGCACGATTTTCGATATCAGCACCGACATGACGGAGCTGACCTTCGCCATCCTCGCAGACACGTTGTTTTCCGGTGAGATCGTCACATCGAGCGGCCACTTCGCCGACGATGTCAACGAGCTGCTGCATCGCATGGGCCGCGTCGATCCGATGGATCTGCTGCGGGCCCCGTCCTGGGTTCCACGTGTGACACGCATCGGCGGCCAGAAGGTCCTTGAGAAATTCCGTGCCATCGTCCGCAACACCATGGATATGCGGCTCGCCAAGATGAAGGCCGACCGCAGCACGGCGCCGAACGATTTCCTGACCCTGCTGCTGGAGCAGGCCGGTCCCGATGGCCTGACGAAGGAGGAGATCGAGGACAATATCCTGACCTTCATCGGTGCAGGCCACGAGACAACCGCCCGCGCGCTCGCCTGGACGCTCTATTGCGTATCGAACAGTCCGCATATCCGCGAGGCGATGGAAGAGGAGATCGATAGGGTCCTCGCATCAGGCGCAGAACCGGTTGAATGGCCGGATCTGATGCCACAGACCCGCGCCGCCTTCGAGGAGGCACTCCGCCTTTATCCGCCAGCTCCTTCGATCAATCGCGCTGCCATTGCAGATGATTCATGGACCAGCCCCAAGGGCGAGCGTGTCGAGATCGAGGCTGGCGTCACCGTGCTCGTCATGCCCTGGACATTGCATCGCCATGAACTCCATTGGGATCGGCCGCGCGCCTATATGCCGGAACGATTCCTGCCGGAAAACCGTGCTTCCATCGGCCGTTTCCAGTTCCTGCCCTTCGGCGCCGGTCCGCGCGTCTGCATCGGCGCCACCTTTGCGCTTCAGGAAGCGGTTATCGCGCTGGCCGTCCTGATGCAGCACCACCGTTTCGATTCGACCGATCAGACGAATCCCTGGCCGGTGCAGAAGCTGACGACGCAGCCGCAAAACGGCCTTCCGATGCGCGTGACCCGCCGGACTGTTTCCAAGCCTGCATAAATCTTTCGAATTGATGCTGAATTGACTGTGAATGAAAGCCGGGCAAAGTGGCAGCATGAAAAAAGCTGCCACTGCAAGGGAGACACCGCATGAGCCGCATTGAAAAGAATGGTCTCTTCATCGAAGCCGTCCTTCATGATTTCCTCGTGAAGGAGGCATTGCCGAGCCTCGCCATCGATGCGGACAAGTTCTTCGCCGATTTCTCGGCGATCGTACATGATCTGGCGCCGAAGAACCGCGCGCTGCTTTTGAAGCGCGACCAGCTGCAGGCAAAGATCGACGACTGGTATCGCCGGAACGGCGGACCGACGGATATGGACGCCTATCAGTCCTTCCTGAAAGAGATCGGCTATCTCCTGCCCGAAGGGCCGGATTTTCAGGTTTCGACTGCCAATGTCGATGCCGAGATCGCCTCTCTTGCCGGCCCGCAGCTCGTCGTTCCCGTCATGAACGCCCGCTACGCATTGAATGCCGCCAATGCTCGCTGGGGTTCGCTCTATGACGCGCTCTATGGCACCGATGCCATCCCGGAAACGGACGGCGCCGAAAAGGGCAGGGGCTACAACCCCAAGCGCGGCGAAAGGGTCATCGCCTGGGTGCGCAATTTCCTCGATTCCGCCGTTCCCCTTAATGGCAGCTCCTGGAAGAATGTCGGCTCCTTCGCGGTCAAGAATGGTGCTCTGGCGATTACTGCCGTCGATGGCAAAACACTGGCGTTGAAAGATGCCGGACACTTTGCCGGCTATCGCGGCGATGCGAACGCGCCGACCCATATTCTCCTGAAGAATAACGGCATCCATATCGAAATCGTGCTTGATGCCTCGACCGCGATCGGCAAGACCGATCCGGCCCATATTTCTGACGTCTGGCTGGAATCGGCCATCACCACGATTATGGACTGCGAGGATTCCATTGCTGCCGTCGACGCCGAGGACAAGGTCGTCGTCTACCGCAATTGGCTCGGCCTGATGAAGGGCGACCTGCAGGAGGAAGTGGCCAAGGCCGGTTCGACATTCGTTCGCAAGCTCAATCCGGATATCGTCTACACGGCCCCCGGCGGGCAGAGCTTCGAATTGCATCGCCGCTCGCTGATGCTGGTGCGCAATGTCGGCCACCTCATGACCAATCCGGCGATCGTCGATCGCGACGGCAACGAGGTTCCAGAAGGCATCATGGATGCCGCGATCACCGGCCTGATTGCGCTCTACGATGTCGGCCCATCGGGACGCCGCAAGAATTCGCGTGCCGGCTCCATGTATGTCGTCAAGCCGAAGATGCATGGCCCCGAAGAGGTCGCCTTCGCAGTCGAGATCTTCTCGCGCGTCGAGGATGCTCTCGGCATGGCGCGCAACACCATGAAGATGGGCATCATGGACGAGGAGCGCCGCACGACGGTCAATCTCAAGGAATGCATCCGCGCTGCCCGCGAACGGGTCGTCTTCATCAACACGGGCTTCCTCGATCGCACAGGCGATGAAATCCACACTTCTATGGAAGCCGGCCCGATGATCCGCAAAGGAGACATGAAGCAGGCGGCCTGGATTGGAGCCTACGAAAACTGGAATGTCGATATCGGCCTCGAATGCGGCCTCTCCGGCCACGCGCAGATCGGTAAGGGCATGTGGGCCATGCCCGATCTGATGGCCGCGATGCTGGAGCAGAAGATCGCCCATCCGAAGGCCGGGGCCAACACCGCCTGGGTGCCGTCGCCGACGGCCGCTACTCTGCATGCCACGCATTATCACCAGATCAATGTCGCCAAGGTGCAGCAAGGCCTGAAGGATCGCACCCGCGCCAAGCTCTCCGATATTCTCTCGGTGCCGGTCGTTGTACGGCCGAACTGGACGCCGGAAGAAATCCAGCGCGAACTCGACAACAATGCACAGGGCATTCTGGGTTACGTCGTGCGCTGGGTCGACCAGGGCATCGGCTGCTCCAAGGTGCCTGACATCAACAATATCGGCCTCATGGAAGACCGCGCGACACTCCGGATTTCCGCCCAGCACATGGCGAACTGGCTGCACCACAAGATCGTCACGAAGGAGCAGGTCGTTGAAACGATGAAGCGTATGGCCGCCGTCGTCGACCAGCAGAATGCCGGCGATTCGGCCTACATCCAGATGGCCGGGAATTTCGATGATTCCGTTGCCTTCCAGGCAGCACTCGATCTGGTCCTGAAGGGCAGGGAACAGCCGAACGGCTACACCGAGCCGGTCCTGCATCGCCGCCGCATCGAGCTCAAGGCAAAGCAGACCGCCTGAGCCTGCCAGATACAAAAAGGCCGCCGGACTCAAAAGTCCGGCGGCCTTTTTTATACCGAATTCAGCTTTTAGCTTACTGGATAACGATGACCTTGGAGGTGGTCTTGCCCGGACGGACGCGGCTGTAGAGATCGATCACGTCCTGGTTCATCAGGCGGATGCAGCCAGAAGAAGCGGCGGTGCCGATCGATGCCCATTCGGGGGTACCATGCAGGCGGAAGAGCGTGTCCTGGCCCTTTTCGTTGAAGAGATACATGGCGCGTGCGCCGAGCGGGTTGCTGAGGCCTGGACCCATGCCGTCTTCGACATACTTGGCGATTTCAGGACGACGGACGGCCATTTCCTTCGGCGGATGCCAGTTTGGCCATTCCTGCTTCCAGGCGACATAGGCCGTGCCGGACCATGCAAAGCCCTGCTTGCCGACGCCGATCCCGTAGCGGACGGCCTTGCCGTTGGGCAGGATATAATAGAGGTGACGCTCGCGCGTGTTGACGATGATCGTGCCCGGACGCTCGTCGCTCTGGTAGCTGACGATCTGCCGGCGGAATTCCGGCTTGACGCGGTCGATCGGAATTGCCGGCAGGGAGTATCCGGCATCCGACGTTACACCGTAGGCGTCATTGAAGATTTGTGCCGTCTGAACGGTCGGACCTGCGCCCTTGTCATCGACGGACGCGGATTCGGACGTCGTGGAGCAGCCGGCCAGTGCCAGGGTCGCCAGCAGGCCAAATACAGGGAATGCATTGCGGATGCGCATGGATGACTCGTGAAGGTTTTGGGGCAAGGGAGGATAGTCTTTCGACCATCGTTGCTTATGGTTTATTTTCGATTAACTTTGCCTTTGCAAGGCTGCTGCGGTGCGACAAAATCCATCTGCGCCGCAAATTAGAAGCGCATGGCTTTTTTGCAACAATGACCAAGGCCCCCTGACACTTATCCATGACGATTTTGAGCGTTTACAATAACAATCCGTTAATCGATGGCCGGCAATCGGACAGGGCCATGATGGTGCGCCGTGGCATGCAGATTTTGCTACACGATATGCGCCACGCAGTGCTGCCGGAACTGCCGCTGGCGAGCGGCCGCCGGGCCGATTTGATTACCATCTCTGAAAAGGGAGAGGTCTGGATCATCGAGATCAAGACGTCGATCGAGGACTTCAAGGTCGATCGTAAATGGCCGGATTACCGTCTGCATTGCGACCGGCTATTCTTTGCAACACACAAGGATGTGCCTGTCGATATATTTCCAGAGGAGTGCGGCCTTTTTCTTTCAGATGGTTACGGGGCGCATATGCTGCGCGAGGCACCTGAGCACCGCCTGCCGCCAGCGACCCGTAAGGCCGTAACGCTCAACTTTTCGCGCGCAGCCGCGCAGCGGCTGATGATGGCCGAATGGGCAAACGGCAAGCCGTTCAACGTGGATGACGTCTGACTATTTCGGTGCGCGTTTGGCGAGGATGCGCTGCAGCGTGCGGCGGTGCATGTTGAGCCGGCGTGCCGTCTCAGACACGTTGCGCTCACACATTTCGTAGACACGCTGGATATGCTCCCAGCGCACGCGATCCGCCGACATGGGATTTTCCGGCAGTTCCGCCTTTTCCCCGGGCCGTTGCGTCAGCGCCGCAAACACATCATCGGCATCAGCAGGTTTCGCCAAGTAATCCACAGCCCCGAGCTTCACGGCGGTCACCGCGGTGGCGATATTGCCGTAGCCCGTCAGCACGATGATTCGCGTGTCGTCGCGGCGCTGGCGAATCGCCTCGATGACATCGAGACCGTTGCCGTCGCCGAGCCGCAAGTCGACCACCGCATATTTCGGCGGCCGGCCCTTGGACTTTGCCACACCTTCCGCCACCGATTCGGCCGTTTCCACATGAAAGCCGCGTGCCTCCATAGCCCGTGCCAAGCGACGCAGAAAGGGGCCGTCGTCATCGACGATCAGCAGGCTCGGGTCAGGCCCGATATGCTCCTCGTTGGAGCCGGCGGAAATCTCATGGTTCTGATCTGTCATCGCTACGGTCCCGGCGGTTGAATGTCCGAATGCGTCAACCGCTTATATTCTGTTTATGCCCACAAAGTCATTTTGTCGAATTTGCGTCTATCAACACGCGCGGCCATTCGATTCGAATGCGAGCGCCGGCATTTTCCGGATCACGGTTTTCGAAAATCAAAGACGCGCCGGAGCGCTCCAGCAGCGTCTTGGCGATGAAAAGCCCCAGTCCCAGGCCTCCAGCCGTATCTTCCCTCTGCCGTTTGGTGACGTAAGGCTCGCCGATCCGCGTCAGAATATCGGGCGCGTAGCCGTTGCCGTCGTCCTCGATGACGATGAGCACCTTTTCGTGATCGTGCTCGACCGTGACCGTCACCTTCTCCCGCGCATAGTCGACAGCGTTCTCGACGAGGTTGCCGAGCCCGTACATGATGCCGGCATTGCGGTCGGTAACAGGCTCGCCCCTGCGCGGGCTCTTCTCTATCAATTCCAGCTTGATGCCGAATTCCCGATGTGGCGCCACGATTTCCTCCATCATCGAGGAAAGGGGTAGCCGCCGCAGATGCGCCTCGCCCTCTGCAGACAGCGTCGTCAGCCGGCGAAGGATGTCGCGGCAGCGCTCACTCTGGCTGCGCAGAAGCTGCACATCCTCGCGGAACCGGTCGTCATTCTTGAGCTCACGCTCCATCTCCTTGGCAACGACGCTGATCGTGGCAAGCGGTGTGCCGAGCTCATGCGCAGCAGCGGCCGCAAGCCCGTCGAGCTGGGAAAGATGCTTCTCCCGCTGCAGCACCAGCTCAGTTGCCGCCAGCGCGTCGGCAAGCTGGCTTGCTTCCATCGACACCCGATAGGCATAGAAGGCGGCAAAGGCCATGGTCGAAGCAATTGAACACCAGACGCCGAACTGCATGACATTGTGGACGTTGATTTCCATCCCGTCGAACCACGGAAGCGGAAAGGGCGAGAAGGCAAGCACGGTAATGCAGACCATCGCAAAGCCGATCAATGCTGTACTGTAGCGGATCGGCTGTGAGGCGAAGGAAATGATGACGGGAACGCAGACCAGTGCCGCAAAGGGATTGGCAAGGCCGCCAGTAATGAAGAGCAGCGCGCAGAGCTGCAGAAGGTCGAAACCCAAAAGCGCGAAAGCGGCACGTGGCTCTAGCCGGTGAGTCGGCGGATAGCGTATCGTCAGATAGAAATTCACCCCGGCGAGTGCGGCAATCAGCGAGCAGCTGGCAACCAGCGGCAGAGGGAATTTCAACAGGAACGCGACGATGAAGACTGTTACTGCCTGGCCGGTGACCGCCAGCCATCGCAATCGCACCAAAGTCTGCAGGCGTAGCCGGCGGCTGCTTAGCCTGTCTTCCCGTGTCTGGATTTCGGTCTTCTCAATCACGCCACACTCCTACAGCATCGCCCGAAAATCGGAATCGATTTCGGAAAGCCTGATGAGTAGATTCAAAGAGTTAGAGCGTCCGTTGCGCGTCCGAATGAACGCACGGCGCTCCAACGCCGCGGATTATGTACCACGGGGCTTTGCCCTTGTCGTCGGCACCGCTTCGTCAGGCTTTTCCGGCCAGGGATGTCTTGGATAGCGCCCCCGCATATCCGCGCGCACATCCTTCCACGAGCCCGCCCAGAAACCTGGCAGGTCGCGGGTCGTCTGGATCGGCCTGTGGGCCGGCGAAGTAAGCTCCAGCAGCAGAGGCAATCGTCCGCCGGCAACCGCCGGATGCTGCTTGAGACCGAAGAGCTCTTGTACCCGGATCGTCAGCGTCGGCTCTTCGCCGTCGTATTGGATCGGATGGCGTTGCCCCGTCGGCGCCTCGAAATGCGTTGGTGCAAGCCGTGCGAGATCGCGCTGCAGGTCGTGTGGCACGAGTGCCATCAGTCCGTTGGAGAGCCCGGAGGCGGAAATATCCGAAAGCCCTCGCGCGTCCATCTGGAAAGGGATGAACCAGTCTTCCATGCGGTCAAGCAGCGCTTCGTCGCTCATATCGGGCCATGGTTCACCGATCGTCCGGTGCAGGAAGCCGATCCGCTCCCGAAGCTGCAGAGCCTCCTTGGAAAAGGGAAGCTGATCGAGCCCCAGCTCCTGCAATCCTTGCGCAAGCGCCCGTACCACCGCCTCGCCCGAGGGGCGTGGAAGCGGCGCTTCCTCGAAAACGATCGCGCCGAGTCTTGTGGCCCGGCGTGCCCGCACCTGCCGGCTCTGCCTATCGAAAAAGGTCTGATCGTCCGTCCGGATTTCGCCCGGCAGCTCGGCTTCGATGTCGGCGCGGGAAACGTCCGCTGCCGCCAGAATTCTCCCCTGTGCGGCCCGACCCGTCAGATCGGCGATTACGAGCATCTGGCTGCCGGCCAGCCGCTCGGTCTCCGCAAGCTCGGCGCCTCGGCCGTTCGCCATGACATACCGCCCGCGCGCGCCGCGCTGAATCGCGATTCGATCCGGGAACGCATGCAGCAGAAGCCTTCCTGCAAGCGGAGGTTCAGCGCTCGAAACCCCGTTGAGACCTTCTGAGAGTCTTCCTGCGAGCCGTCTCGAAGCCTCGGCCCTTTCGCCTTTTTCACCTTTGAACCGTCGCAGACGCTCTTCCAGATCGATGCCAGTGCCGCCGAGCCCCTGCTCGGTCAGCAGCACGGATATCAGCGCCGCATCCCTGGCATGACCCGATTCGCCAGCCGAAACCACCATGGCGGCCAGCCGCGGCGGCAGGGCGAGGTCGCGCATCACCTTGCCTCGCGCCGTCAACGCACCGTTTTTGTCCAGCGCCCCAAGCTGCGCCAATAGCGCGCGTGCTTCCTTGATTGTCGTCTCCGGCGGTTGATCGACAAAAGCGAGCGATTTCGTATCCTGAACGCCCCAATGGGCGAGATCGAGCACGAGACCGGAAAGATCGCTCGAAAGAATCTGTGGTGGTGTGAAGGCCGGAAGTGCCGCCGTCTGGCCCTGATGCCACAGGCGGATCGCGATGCCAGGTTCTGTCCTTCCCGCGCGGCCGGCACGCTGATCGGCCGAAGCGCGCGACACCCGCACGGTTTCCAGCCGCGTGATGCCCGTCGATGCCTCGAAGACCGGCAGTCGCTGCAGCCCGCTGTCGATCACGATCCGCACGCCGTCGATGGTGATCGAAGTTTCGGCAATCGAGGTCGCAAGCACGATTTTGCGCGTGCCAGGTGCCGCAGGGCGGATCGCCGCATCCTGCTCCTTCTGGCTGAGATTGCCATAGAGCGGTGCAATCAGCGTCTCGGCGCCGAACCGCCCCTCGAGCCGCTCTGCTGTCCGGGTGATCTCCGCCTGGCCAGGGAGGAAGGCGAGAATCGATCCAGATTCGCTCGCATGAAAACTGGTGATCGCCCGCGCCATCGCGTCTTCAATGCGCTCGCCGCCCGGCCGGTCCTGATAACGGATATCAATCGGAAAGCTTCGACCCGTACTCTCGACAACAGGCGGATGATTAAGCAGTGCAGCGACCCGTTCGACATCGAGCGTGGCCGACATCACAAGGATACGCAGGTCCTCGCGAAGCGCCGATTGAACGTCGAGCGCCAGCGCAAGGCCGAAATCGGCATCCAGCGACCGCTCGTGGAATTCGTCGAAGATGACGGTGGAGACTCCGGAGAGCTCGGGATCATCGAGGATCATACGGGCGAAGACGCCCTCGGTGACAACCTCGATCCGCGTCCTGGCCGATATCCTGTTATCCAGGCGCATGCGGTAACCGACCGTTTCGCCCACCTGCTCGCCGAGCAGGGACGCCATGCGGCCCGCCGCGGCACGTGCCGCCAGCCGGCGCGGTTCCAGCAGGATGATCTTCCCTTCGTCACGCCAGGCCTGGCCAAGGAGATGAAGCGGTACCAGCGTCGTTTTGCCGGCGCCTGGAGGAGCCGAAAGCACGGCTCGCTTCTCCTTGCCAAGCGCCGCGCTGATATCAGGCAGCACATGCGAAACCGGAAGCTCCGGCAAAGAGGGCGTCGTCTTCACTTTCGGGCCGTCACCATTTCATAGGCAAGGATGGCAGCCGCCAGATCCTCGAGCGCTGCGCCGACGGATTTGAAGAGGGTAATCTCTTGTGCATCTTTCCGCCCGTCACAGGCACCTGATATCAGCTCTGCCAGCTCGCCGCGTATATCGCTCTCTTTCAGCAGCCCGCTCCTCAATGGTTGGACGATGTCGCCGCCTTCGCTCAGCGCGCCTGCCCTTGTGTCAACATAGACGGCGGCGCGCAGTACGGCCGCATCGTCGCTCTCCCGCATGCTGGGCTTAAAGGCGCCAACCAGATCGAGATGGGCGCCGGGTTTCAGCCATTCGCCTCGAACAAGTGGCTCACTGGAGAGTGTCGCACAGGAAATGATATCGGCTGTTCTTGCGGCCGCTTCAATATCGCTCACCGCTTCGGCCCGCAGCCCAAGAGCCCGCGCTTCCGCCGCCGCCTTCTCCGCCGCCTCGCTATTGCGCCCCCAGATACGGTAGCGCCGGATCGGCCTGACTGTCCCGTGCGCCTGCATAAGATTAAGTGAAAGCCGGCCGGTGCCGCAGATCAGCATTTCCTCTGCATCCGTTCGGGAAAGATAGCGCGATGCCAAGGCTGAGGTCGCTGCCGTCCGCCGCGCCGTCAATTCTCCGCCCTCGATGACAGCCAGCATCTGCCCGCTTGCCGCAGAAGAAAGCAGATAGCTCCCGAAGATTGCAGGCAGGCTACGACGAACATTGCCGGGAAACACCGAAACCGTCTTGATGCCCGTATATTGTCCGGGAAGCCAGGCAGGCATGAGCAGCAGGGTAGCATTCTCTTCTCCCGGAACCTCCATGTCGTGATGATGGCGGACGGGCATGACGCAATCACTTCGAAACATCGCCTCGATCGCATCTATGAGCTGCACCCAGGGCAGAGCTGACCGCGTCTGATCTTCATCGAGGACAAGCATTCCGAACTCCCCAAAGGCATGGATATATCCGTGTCAAACTACCGATTGGGACGGTTGAGGCAAGCGCCCTGGAAATCACCTGCGCGCCGCCCCATATAAAGGCAGTACGCGAAGCCGCCGCTAATTGGCCGGAATCGGCGAAAGTCGATCTGAAACGGGGTGATTTGACGGGGAAATTCCTCCCTTTGACCGGAGGCGATAAAATTGTCAGCAAAATCAACCTTTTACAAAAA
>UCCS01000142.1 GCA_900470965.1 Hyphomicrobiales bacterium | reverse complement strand
ATCGCCGCATCGACCAACCCTGCATGCCTGGAGCCATCGCCTTCCTGAAGGAAGAGATCCGTGCGGGCGTTGATGAAGAAATCGATGCCCCGTGCCTTGGCCATTTCCCTGATCGCGCGGATGCGTGCTGCCTGCGCTTCGATGGGGTGAAGGCCGGTCTCGCCGACGCGCTGGTCCTCGAAATTGATCCCAACGGCGCCGGCCTCGATGAGCTTTGCGACATTGGCCGCGGCACCGGCGGGTTCCGTGGAATAGCCGCCTTCGAAATCCACCGAGAGCGGGAGGTTGTTGACGGCCGTGATCGAGCGCGCCGTCTCGATAAGCACATCCATCGGCAGCTTCTGGCCGTCGCCATAACCATTGGCGGCCGCGACGGACCAGCTTCCGGTCGCAAGTGCCTTCGCACCGGCCTCCGTCACAGCCTTGGCCGTTCCGGCATCCCAGATGTTGTAGAGAATAACGGGATTGCCCTTGCGATGCAGCGTGCCGAAAAACTCGGCCTTTTCAATCTGGTTCATGCTGTCCTCTCCATCTTATGCGCACTGATTTTTTCCTCGTGCCGAAGCAGCCATTGCTTGCGCCAGAGCCCGCCGCCATAACCCGTCAATGAGCCGTCCGCGCCGAGGACGCGATGGCAGGGCACGATGATCGCGAGCTGGTTGGCGCCGTTGGCGCGGCCGACGGCACGCACCACCTCCGGCCTTTCCATCTCTCTTGCGAGATCGCCATAGGCGCGCGTCTGGCCGACAGGGATTTCGATGAGCTTTGCCCAGACATGCTTTTCGAAGGGCGTGCCGCCAAGCGCCAGCGGCGTCTTGAACGTGGTTAGCCCCCCTTCGAAATAGTCCCTGATCTCCGTTTCGATCTGGTCGATAACAGGCGTGCGACCGATCGCGACCGAGGAACGGACACGCTTCTGCAGCGCTTCGAGTTCGGTCGGCAGCGCCTTGCGGTCGTGAAATTCGAGGAGATGCAGATGCGTCTTGTCGGCGACTGCTATCATCGGCCCGAGCGGTGTATCGAACCAGNNCCTCCGGTTCGCTGTCGAGCCGCGCCAGTAGCATGTCGACGATCGGCTCGCGGCCCGGCTGCTCCAGCGGCTTGCAGCGCTGGCACGGGCGGAAGCCCGAATGCATGCAGGCGGCGATCGTGTCGAAGAAGATGGCGTTTTCCCGCTTCGGCTTGCGCGCCGGGCAGGTCAGACGGCAGAAGATGCCTGTCGTCTTCACGCAGACATAGGCCTGGCCCTCATAATCGGCGCTGCGCGTGATCAGGGCATCATAGAGCGTGTCATCATCGGGGCGTTCGAAAAGCATGTCCGCTTTCTAGCACTCTGCGCCTGTGTCGTCCGCCGAAAATCGGGCGTCTATTTCATTCCGCAGCGTCGAGGCTCTTCACATGCCGCTGCGGGCGCAACATCGATTCCTCCTCCGCATCCTGGGGGGCGCCCCAGAATGTCTCAAGCGTCGGACCTTCCTTGGGATGGCGGTGGCGGAAGAGGAATTCGAGGATCTCGTGAAACCAGACGCGGCGACCCATCTGCGTGTACCAGCGCATGGAATGACGCTGTTCCGGATCGCGATGAAAGAGGATGCGCAGTAGCGCCTTCGGCCGCGCCTGGACCGCGACCTCGATCAGCTTGACGCAAGCGACCAGCACGATCGGGTTGAGATGCCGCATCTTCAGGACCTGATGCTTGTAGTCCCATTTGCGGATATCGGTCTCGATCACCTGCCGTTCGCGGGCGATACGGAAGAACGGCGTCCAGCGATGCGGTGTCACATAGAGCGCCTGGATCTGGTCGGGATCATAGGAGAGCAACTGCCGGAAGCCGCGCCAGAGATCGCTCAGCCTCTCCTCCTCGAAACCGACGACCCAGGTCGCCATAGAAAGGATGTCGTGCTGGCGCAGGAGGCGGATAGCCTCGCGATCGGTCGTCTTGGCGCCGCCCTTCTTGATCAGGGCAAGCGTCGCCTCATCGGTGTTTTCCATGCCGAGCAGCCAGCGCACGACACCCGCCTTTCGGTAGAGGTGCAGGATATCGGCATCGCGGACGATATCGTCCGCTCGCGTCGAGCCGACGATCTGCACGGGCACATTCTCGGCGATCATCGCTTCGAGAAAAGCCAGCCAGGCTTTTCGCGAGGATGTCGGGTTCTCGTCGGCGAGATTGATGAGCTCGACGCCCTCTTCGCGATACAGCCGTACAATCTCGCGGGCGAAAAGCTCCGGCGAGCGGTGACGCCAACGGGTCCAGAAACCGCGCTGGCCACAATAATTGCAGAGATGCGGACAACCGCGAGAAAACTGCATGACGACGGCGCGCTTGCCGCCCCAGTAGCTGTACTGGCGGTGGTCGATCAGTTCCCAGCCGACGCGATAGGCATCGAGATCGGCGATCGCCTGTGCCGGCTGCGTTGCCAGGATTTCGCCATGGCCATCACGAAAGGCGATTCCGGGGATGGTCGCGAGCGGGCGGTTCGTCGCCAGCGCATCGGCAAGGCGTCGCATGGTTTCCTCGCCCTCGCCGCGCACGAGGATATCGAATGCCTCGGTCTCGGC
This sequence comes from Hyphomicrobiales bacterium, assembly GCA_900470965.1. Taxonomy (GTDB): domain Bacteria; phylum Pseudomonadota; class Alphaproteobacteria; order Rhizobiales; family Rhizobiaceae; genus Rhizobium. Next base: position 39,038 of record UCCS01000142.1, on the reverse strand, counting down.
GAGCACCTCCCGCCAGTGATAGGTGGGGAACACGCCGCCATAGATGATAGAGATTTTGGGATCGCCGCGCTTGATCGCTTCTGCGATCACGCGGGCAGTGGGATGTGCCGACGTCGAGCCGGAATGGCCCATCAGCACCAGATCGGGACTGCCGGCCATCACTCGGCTGACGATGTCTGCAACCGTCATCGGCCCGAATTCGGCATCGATGAGGCTGACGGCGTGACCATCGTCGATCAGCGGACCTCCGACCGAAAGAAGGCCGAGCGGTGGAAGATGATCATCGGGAATACGGCTGCCGATCGCGGTATGCGGCGGGTTTATCAGAACGATCTTCATGCGACTTCACCCTTGCGGGTCCCCCTGTCTGACGCAGGCAGAGGTCACCAGCGATCGATGGCGAAAGTCAGCCAAAATCTCTCTGAAGTTGTGAAAATCTGGCGGCATTTTTGGGAGAGCCTTGGCAGGCCGGACCTGCAAGCAAAAGCCTTTGGTTTCCCGCGGCGACCATGCCATAAGGGCGGCTATGACAAAGATCGACCGCACACCTACCAAAAACGATTTCGAGCATGTGACCGAATGGGTCTTCGACCTCGACAACACGCTCTATCCGCATCATGTCAATCTCTTCGCGCAGATCGACAAGAACATGACGGCATATGTCTCGGCGCTCCTGCAAATGGAGCAGGAAGAGGCCCGCAAGCTGCAGAAGCAGTACTACTACGATCACGGCACGACGCTGCAGGGCCTGATGATCCATCACGGGGTCGATCCCAACGACTTTCTCGAAAAGGCGCATGCGATCGACTATTCGGCGCTGACCCCGCAGCCGGAGCTTGCCGAAGCCATCAAATCCCTGCCGGGCCGCAAGTTCATCTTCACCAACGGCAGCGTCCAGCATGCACAGGCGACGGCCGGCGCGCTCGGCATCCTCGACCATTTCGACGACATCTTCGATATCGTCGCGGCCGACTATCTGCCGAAGCCGGCACAGGAGACCTATGACAAGTTCACGGCACTGAAGAAGGTCGAGACGGGCAAGGCTGCGATGTTCGAGGACCTGCCGCGCAATCTCACCGTACCGAAAGCGCTCGGCATGCAGACCGTTCTGCTCGTGCCGCGCAATCTGGAAGAAACTGTCGTCGAATGGTGGGAGAGAACGAGCGGCGAGGACGACCACATCGATTTCGTCACCGACGATCTCGCTGATTTCCTGAAGAAGATTACGACCTAACTTACCAAAGTTTCATCCATCTTACAGATGTTTAACTGGGCCGTGGCAGGGTTCGGTCCTACCTTTCGTATCGAGGGACATCCTACGAAAGGACGCACTGACATGTACCGCAACAAGCTTATCCTGACGGCGCTTTCCTCTGTTCTTCTTCTCGGCGCAGCCGCCGGGGCCAGCTTCGCAGCACCAGGCGATCAGGCTGATCATCCAGGCCACCATGGAAAAATGGAGCATGGCATGATGGGCGGTCCGCGTGGCGCGGCCTTCCGCGAAATCCTCTTCGTGCGCATGCTGAAACAGTTCGACACGAACAAGGATGGGCAGATTACCAAGCAGGAGGCGACCGATGGCATGGAGAAAATCTTCGCCGCCATCGACACCAACCACGACGGCTCGCTGACGCCAGGCGAAATCCGCGCGTACCGCGAAGCACAGTTCAAGGCGCGTCGTGAAGCGGTATCGGCCAAGCAGGGCGATGCGGATCAGAATGCGGCGCCGCAGGCAGGCGACGACAAGGACCATGGCCGTCACGGCCACGACGGTCACCATTGGATGCATGGCAATGCCCGCTTCATGGCAATCACCATGATGATGGGCCGCATCGACACTGACCAGAACGGCCAGATCAGCAAGCAGGAAGCGGAAACCGCCTTCAACAAATTCTTCGATCGCATGGACCGCAACAAGGACGGCGTGATCTCGATCGACGATATGCCGGACCAGCCCTTCCTTTGAAGGGAATAACAAAGCGTTCCCTGGATATCGCGAGGGGTTTGCCCCTCACCCGAAGCCCTCTTCCCGTACACGGGAGGAGGGTTTTTCGTTTGTACCGGGCGTAAAGCCGCTGACCAGTTTGGCTTGAACTGCTCTATTCGCGGTGTTCGTAAAAGTCCTGCACGATCTTCCAGGCCTCATCGGCAGTATCGACGAAGCTGATCAGGTTTACGTCCTCAGGCGCGATCGTTCCGAATTCGGCGAGCGCATCGAAATTGATAATGCTGTGCCAGAATTTCGAGCCGAAGAGCAACAGCGGGATGCGCTCCATGCGGCCAGTCTGGATCAGCGTCAGGCATTCGAAGAATTCGTCCAGCGTGCCGAAGCCACCGGGGAAGACTGCGACCGCCTTGGCGCGGACCATGAAATGCATCTTGCGGATCGCGAAATAGTGGAAGTTGAAGCTGAGCTCGGGCGTCACATAGGCATTCGGCGCCTGCTCGTGCGGCAGCACGATGTTGAGGCCGATCGAAGGGGCTCCCTCATCCGCCGCACCACGGTTTCCAGCTTCCATGACGCCCGGGCCACCGCCGGTGACGACGACATATTCGTGGAAATCGAAACCGGCTGCATAACGCGAGCAGAGGCGGGCGAATTTGCGAGCTTCGTCATAATAGACCGATGCGGCTTCGAGGTTTGCACGCTGGGTCTCGTTGCGGGCTGCCCAGGCGCTCTGGCCGGGGGCCGGAATGCGGGCGCCGCCGAACATGACGACGGTCGATTTGATGCCGCGCTCGGCCATCATCATCTCGACCTTCAGAAGTTCGAGCTGCAGGCGGATCGGTCGCAGTTCCTCGCGGCAGAGGAAATCCTCATCCACATAGGCAAGGCGATAGGCCGGCGAGAGCGTCTGCGGCGTCTTCGGAACCGCTTCCGCGCGCTGCCTGTCGCTCGAACTGCTCTTCAACGGATCCCAGACACCGTCCTTGCGTCGTCCGCCACCGTTTCTTGCCTTTGCCATATCGAAATGCCTTTCAGTATCACCGGCCACGAATGACCGGATATGTCGCTATAACGCCTTGAATCCAGATATGATCTTGTCCGAAAAATCATTCCATTTTACGGGTGCATGCTATAGATCGGGTGACAACCCGCCAATCGCAATTCCGGAGGCCTGCCGTCTCCACGATAAAGATCGAAGTTTAAGGAATTCCCATGAGCGCCACCGACCTCGTATCCCTTGAAAAGACCATCGAAACCGCTTTCGACAATCGCGACAATGTGAACACGTCGACGAAAGGCGAAGTGCGCGATGCAGTCGAGGCCGCTCTAAACCTGCTCGACGGGGGCAAGGCACGCGTGGCCGAGCGCGGCACCGATGGCGTCTGGAAGGTCAATCAGTGGCTGAAGAAGGCCGTGCTGCTCTCCTTCCGCCTCAACGATATGGAAGTGGTCAAGGGCGGTCCCGGCCAGTCGACCTGGTGGGACAAGGTGCCCTCGAAATTCGAAGGCTGGGGCGAGAACCAGTTCCGCGCCGCCGGCTTCCGCGCCGTGCCTAGTGCGGTCGTGCGCCGCTCGGCCTATATCGCTCCGAACGCCATCCTGATGCCGTCCTTCGTCAACCTCGGCGCCTATGTCGGCGAAGGCACGATGGTCGACACCTGGGCCACCGTCGGCTCCTGCGCGCAGATCGGCAAGCATGTGCATCTCTCCGGCGGCGTCGGCATCGGCGGCGTTCTGGAGCCTATGCAGGCCGGACCGACGATCATCGAGGACAATTGCTTTATCGGTGCGCGTTCGGAAGTCGTCGAAGGCTGCATCGTGCGTGAAGGCTCGGTGCTCGGCATGGGCGTCTTCATCGGCAAGTCGACCAAGATCGTCGACCGCGCTACCGGCGAGATCAGCTATGGCGAAGTCCCGCCCTATTCGGTCGTCGTTGCGGGCTCGCTGCCATCAGACAAGACGATGGCAAACGGCCAGCAAGCGCCTAACCTCTATTGCGCCGTGATCGTCAAGCGTGTCGACGAGCAGACCCGTTCCAAGACGGGCATCAACGAACTGCTCCGAGATTGATGACAGCCCGATATTGATTCGGTAAACAATCGGCGTCTTTTAGGCGAGGCCGCCTCACGCCTTGCCACGCCTTTGCCATTCCCACCGGATAATTCGACCGCCATGACCGCCACGAATCCTGTTGCCAATCTTCAGACCCTGATCCGCTGCCCGTCCGTGACGCCAGCAGAAGGCGGCGCGCTTTCCGCGCTGGAAGCGATGCTTTCTCCGCTCGGTTTCACGGTCGACCGAATGGTCGCAAAGGAAGATGGCACGCCTGATGTCGAGAACCTCTATGCCCGTCTCGGCACCGAGGGACAGCATCTGATGTTTGCAGGCCATACTGATGTCGTGCCAGCGGGCGATGAAGGTGCCTGGAAGCATCCGCCCTTTGCCGCCGAGATTGCCAATGGCGAGCTGTTCGGCCGTGGCGCAGTCGACATGAAGGGCGGCATTGCCTGTTTTGCCGCCGCCGTTGCCAGGCATGTCGAAAAGCATGGCGCGCCAAAGGGCTCGATTTCCTTCCTGATCACAGGCGACGAGGAAGGCCCGTCGATCAACGGGACGATCAAGCTGCTGCAGTGGGCGACTGAGCGCGGCGAGACATGGGATGCCTGCGTCGTCGGCGAGCCGACCAATCCGAACAAGCTCGGCGACATGATCAAAATCGGTCGGCGCGGTTCGCTGTCCGGCAAGATCGTCGTGCACGGCGTGCAGGGGCATGCGGCCTATCCGCATCTTGCCGACAATCCGGTGCGCGGCATGCTGCAACTCACCCAGGCGCTGATGGATCCGCCCTTCGACGCCGGCACGGACAATTTCCAGCCGTCCAACCTCGAAGTGACGACCATCGATGTCGGCAATCCGGCGACGAACGTCATCCCAGCCAAGGCTTCAGCGAGCTTCAACATTCGCTTCAACGACACCTGGACGGCAGATACGCTTCGAGCCGAAATTGTCCGGCGCCTTGATGCAGCTGCCACTGACGGCACATTACGGCCGGGTCGCGAGCCGGTGAAATACGAGATCATCTGGGCCGACCGCCCGAGCCATGTTTTTCTGACGCGCAACAATGCGCTGATCGCCTCGCTGTCGTCGGCGGTCGAGACCGTTACCGGCGCATCGCCGGCGCTGTCGACGACGGGCGGCACATCGGATGCGCGCTTCATCAAGGATTATTGCCCGGTCGTGGAATTCGGCCTTGTCGGCCAGACCATGCACATGGTCGACGAACGGGTCGCCGTTGCGGATCTGGAGACGCTGACGGTGATCTACGAGACTTTCATCGAACGTTGGTTTGAAAATGCCGGGCTTTAGAGAGGTTCAGTATTATCTCGCAGGCATCTGGTTGCTGATCAAGCTCGATCCGCGCGGTTTCCGCTTCCTCGACATATCGGATCGCGGCGTCAACCGATCCTTCTGGGCGATCATCTGGTGCTTGCCGCCGACAGGCATTTCCTGGCTTTGGTGGCGCAATGCCTATCTGCGCTCCATGCCGCCGGAGACGGACGTCGGACTTCCCTTTTACTTCCGACTTGGGCTCGTGGAGCTTGCGAACTGGTTCGTGCCGCTGGTTTTTGCCGGGCTGCTGCTGCTTGCCGTTCGTATGGGCGAGCGCTTTGCGCCCGTTATCGTCAGCGTCAACTGGCTCGGCGTGCCGCTTGCCTATATCAACGGGCTGCTGCTGGCGCTCGTCTTCTTCCTGCCGGGTTCGGTCGGCCTCGTGTCGATGCTGCTTCTCGTCTTCATGCTGGCACAGGTCTTCGTGCTGGCGCGCATCCTCAGGATGATCTGCCATGGTCATGCCGTTATGGTCGGCGCCCTGACGCTCGTGCTTCTGGTGCCATCGATGGTGCTGTCGGAATATCTGCAGAACTTCCTCGGCATCTATCCGGCTTGATCTGCGTGGATTAACGACTTCTCCATCACCTCGGCGGCGTCTTGAGATATTCGATGACTTCGGGGACTTCGCCGGCCTAGCGGATCATAGCCAGCGTGTTGCGCAACGTGTAGCGGGCCGGATTACGATAGATCGTCACCATCGCCGTTTTCATCCACCGCTTTGCGGCGATCCGTGATCACCTGGGGATAATCCACCTGCATGAAATAGAGCCCATCCGGCGGAGCCACGGGGCCGCAGGCCTTGCGGTCGCGCGCGTCCAACGCTGCCCGTACATCGTCAGGTGTCCACTTGCCCTCGCCCGCGAGCTTCAGCGTTCCTGCAAAGGAGCGGATCTGATTGTGCAGGAAACTCTGGGCGGTAGCACGGATCTCAATCAGTTCGCCATTACGGGTCACATCCAGCCGATCGAGCGTGCGCACGGGGCTGTTTGCCTGGCAGTGAGCCGAACGGAAAGTCGAGAAATCATGCCTGCCGACGAGGGTCTGGGCTGCGGCATGCATGACTTCATGATCGAGCGTCTTCGGCACCCACCATGCCTTGCCCGCCTCCAGCGCCAACGGCGCGCGACGGCTGATGATGCGGTAGAGATAATGCCGGCGGAGCGCGGAGAAGCGCGCGTCGAAGAATTCGCTCGCGGCCTCGACATCAAGGATCGCCACTTTCTCACCCGCAAGCTTCAGATGGGCATTCAGTGCATTCTGCAGCTTGAAGGGCGACCAGTCCTTCGAAAGATCGGCATGGATGACCTGCCCCATGGCGTGGACGCCGGAATCGGTGCGGCCCGCGCCGCGGGCTGACACGGTATCGCCGCTTGCCGAGAAGATCGCCTTTTCGATCGCGCCCTGCACCGAAGGTCCATTGTCCTGTCGCTGCCATCCGACATAGGGGCCGCCGTCATATTCGACGATCATGCGGTATCGCGGCATCAGACGAGCCTCGTGCCCGCAGTAAGCGGTGTGCCGCGCAGGAAGTCAGCAGCGGCGAGCGGTTTACCGCCGGCCTTCTGAAGTTTCGTGAGGCGGACGGCGCCCGCCCCGCAGGCAACCACGAGATCATCGGTCAGAAGCGCGCCGGCTGCGCCCTCACCCGCCGCAAGTTCGGAGCCGAGCACCTTGATGCGCTCCGCCTTGCCATTGCTCTCGAGCTCGAACCAGGCGCCTGGGAAAGGTGCGAGGCCGCGGATATGATTGTGAACGTCTTTGGCGTCGCGGCTGAAATCGATACGCGTTTCCGCCTTGTCGATCTTGGCGGCATAGAGCACGCCTTCGGCGGGCTGGGGCGTCAGCGGCAGATCTTCCATCTCCAGCTTGACCATGGCTTCGGCCATCGCCTTCGCGCCTGTTTGCATCAGGCGGTCGTGCAGTTCGCCAGCCGTCATGTTCGGGCCGATCTCGACTTCACGAGTCAGCGCGACATCGCCTGTATCTAGGCCCTTGTCCATCTTCATGACCATCATGCCGGTCTTCTCGTCGCCGGCCATGATCGCCCGCTGGATGGGCGCAGCACCGCGCCAGCGCGGCAGCAGCGAGGCATGGCCATTATAGCAGCCGTAACGCGTGCCGGTCAGGATAGCCTCGGGCAGCAGCAGGCCATAGGCAACGACGACACCGACATCGGCACCCAAGGCACGGAAGCGCTCACGCTCTTGAGGATCCTTAAAATTGACCGGTGTGAAGACCGGCAGGCCAAGCAACTCGGCCGCCTGATGCACCGGCGATTTCTGGAGATCGAGCCCGCGCCGTCCGCCCGGCCGCGGCGGTTGAGTATAGACAGCCACGATCTGATGGCCGGCGTCGACGAGCAGGCGCAGCGTCGGGACGGAGAAGTCGGGCGTTCCCATGAAAACGATACGAAGAGACATTCTATCTCGCCAATTGAGGATCAACCGTCTTCAAACGGGTTTACGAGCTTGAGATCAAGCCCTTCGAAATCTTTTGTGTTGCGGGTTGCAAGCGTCGCACCGTGCACAAGGCAGATGGCCGCGATCATGGCGTCTTTCGTCTCCATTCTTCGACCGCGCTTTTCACGCGCCGCCCTGAGTGCACCGTAACGATGCGCTGCGGCCAGGGTGAACGGAATTATCCTGCCCGAAAATGCCTCCTCAAGACGAAGATAGTCCTGCATCAGCGCCTCTCGCCGCTTGCCTTCTGGCAAGAGAGACAAACCGTAGTGGATTTCTGCAACACTGATAGTCGTCAGATAAAGGTCGGCTCTGTCAAAGCCGTTCAACCAATGCAGCAATCGCTCGCTATATTTACGGCCTTCCAACTCGGAGATGACGTTCGTATCTAGAACGACGCTCATTCGTGGAATTTCGGTGGAGCACGGTCCGCTTCATGCCGTGCAGTTTCTATCGCTGATAGCTCGTCATCGGTCCAGCGTTCAGCCCCGAGAAGACCACGCAGCCATTCTCCTGCCGGCTGCCGATCTTCGCGCAAGGTGCTGAGTGAGCGACGCAGATGGATGATCGCTTCCTCCGAAAGGCTGCGTCCGTTCTCCCGCGCGCGATTTTGAAGCTCGTGCTTCAGGGCATCATCCAAGTTTCGGATCAGAAGATCACCCATTAACAGCTCCTATGATATCATCGATATCATAAGGCGCGGCCGCAACATTTTCAATGCTGCAACTCAGAGCGCCTTGGACTTGGAAGCCTTGGTGAACTTCTTGATGACCATTTCGCGCTTCAGCCGCGAGATGTGATCGATGAAGAGCACGCCGTTCAGATGATCGATCTCATGCTGGAGACAGGTAGCGAGCAGACCGTCGGCCACCACACTCTGTTCTTTGCCTTCACGGTCGAGATATTTGACGGTGACCTGCGCTGGCCGCTCCACTTCCGCATAATAGTCGGGAATGGAAAGACAGCCTTCCTCATAGACGGAACGGTCATCCGAGGAGCTGACGATCTCCGGATTGATGAAGACGAGCGGCTGTTTTTCCTCGCCTTCCTTCGAAAGATCGATGACGAGCATGCGGCGTGGAACGCCGACCTGGATTGCGGCAAGGCCGATGCCCGGCGCGTCATACATTGTTTCCAGCATATCGTCCGTAAGGCGCTGGAGATCGGCGTCGACCCGCTCGATCGGCTTGGAAACCTGACGGAGAACGGGATCGGGAAGAATGATGAGTGGCTTGATGGTCATGGCGTTCCCATAACCCATCTTTTCAAACTAGGGAATTATCCGCCGGGCAGGGATTGCGGTTTTTTGCAGCGCCTGCCCGGATTTTGCCTGGATTATTCAGGCTGCGCGGCGGGCGGTACCGGCAACCTGCCGACCTTCAGTACGAGCGCGGAAACGCTGCAGCAGTTCGATGAGGTTCTCGACCCCATCCTTCAGCCTGCGGGTTTCGGCAGACGTACGCTCGACCATGCCGGAATTCTGCTGGGTGATCGTGTCCATGTTGCGGATCGCCACGCTCACCTCGTTGACGCCGGTCGCCTGATCGCGGGCGGCAGCCGCAATATCGGCGACGAAGCTGTTGATGATGTCGATACGGCTGATCATGTCGCTCAGCGCCTCACCGGTGCTGCTGACGATGCTGACGCCCTCGTTCACCTGCGTCGAGCTTTCGGAGATCAGATTCTTGATCGCCTTGGCGGCATCGGCGGTGCGCTGGGCAAGCTGACGGACTTCCTGTGCGACGACTGCAAAGCCCTTGCCGGCATCACCGGCACGCGCAGCTTCGACGCCGGCATTCAGTGCCAGCAGGTTGGTCTGGAAGGCGATCTCGTCGATGACGCCGATGATCTTGGCAATCTCGGTGGAGGACTTCTCGATACCCGCCATGGCCGAAACGGCGCTGGTGACAAGTTCGCCGGAATTCTTGGCTTTCTCCTGCGTTTCGCGCACGGCGCCGGACGCCTTTTCGGCGTTGGCGGCGGTCTGGCTGACGCTGACGGAGAGCTGTTGCAGCGCAGCCGAGCTCTCTTCGACGCCGGCTGCCTGCTGCGCGGTGCGCAAGGCGAGATCGTCCGTCGCCTTGGACATCACATCGGCACCTTCGAGAATGTGGCCGGACGTGGTGCGGACAGACGTGAAAGATTCGCGAAGAGCGTTGACGGCCCTGTTATAGTCTTCAGCCATTTGGCGAAAATTCCCGGGCAGATCGGCAGGAAGGGTCGCTTCGAGATCGCCACGCGACAGTGCTTCGAGGCCGCGGCGCAGATGTTCCAGTGCCAGCGCTTGATCGGCTTCTGAGCGGACGCGTTCTTCTTCCAACGCGTGTCGCTTTTCCTCGAGCGCTTCCAGATAGACGGAGATGGAATAATCCATGTCGAGCATCGCCGCCTTGATGACGGCGGTCAGCTTTTCGGCAAGCGCCTTTCCCTGCTGACGGGCAAAGAGCGATGGCCACTGCTTTTCCATCAGGCCCCGGACGAGCTCAGACATGACAAGCGCATAGCCGCCGATATACCAGCGCGGCTCCAGGCCGATGCGGGCATGGGTGCGGCCGACGGCAGTAACACCATTCACATAGCTCTCGTCGAAATTGCCGCCCGAAAGATTGCCCCAATGTTCCTGCTGGCGCTTCTTGGCGTGGCCCATATGGGCCTTGTTGGAGAAGAAGCCTGCTACCGCCGGGGTCTTTGCGAGCTTGCTGTAGAACTTGTCGAGTGCGCCGCCGAGAAGCTCCGAGATCGCCGGCCGTAGCTCCCGCAGGTTCTTGCGCGCCTCATCGTCAAGCTCAATGAAGTCAAGGCGCTGCCTGAGGGCATTGTCGGTCTGGTGGGAAGTCATGGGGGATCTCTATCTGGCGCGAATGCGGAGGGAAATTGCAGCGCCAGATTTGGCGAATATGGTTTAGCAATCGTTAAGTGCGCGGCTGATTTTTCTTCCGTTACAGCAAATTAGCGTCGTTCGTATTGGTGATACGGTGTGGATTGTTCACGTTTTGATCTGGATATCGCCGCTTATTTTGTTATGGTGCAGCATGACCATGACATCCGACTCACTCACTATTTCCCTGCCGATACTGAGCCCCGGCGTGCTTGCACTTGCCGGCGGCGCACTCGCCGTTCTCATTCTGGTGACAATCGTGTTTGCCTTGCGCAATGCCGGCATCCGTCGCGAGCAAGCCGAAGAAGCCAATCTTCGCGCGGCGGAAAGCGAGGCGCGCATGGCTGAGCTTCTGAAAATACAAGCGGAGATGCAGGGACGCATCTCGACCATGACGGAAGTCTTCGGTGCACGGCAGGCCGAGCTTAATCACGCGATCAACCAGCGGCTCGACGGCATGTCACAGCGCATGAGCTCGACGCTGACCGAGCAGACGAAATCAACGCACGACAACCTGCAGAAACTGCAGGAGCGCCTGGCGGTGATCGATGTCGCCCAGAACAATATCCAGACGCTCGCCAAGGATGTCGTCGGGCTGCAGGCCATTCTTTCCAACAAGCAGACGCGTGGGGCTTTCGGCCAGTCGCGCATGGAAACGATCGTCGCCGATGGCCTGCCGATGGGCGCCTATGCCTTCCAGCAGACGCTTTCCAACGGCTCGCGCCCGGACTGCACGATCAGGATGCCGAATGGCGCACCGCCGCTCGTCATCGATGCCAAATTTCCGCTCGAGGCATGGAACGCGATCCGCGATGCAGGCGGCGCAGACGCCGGTAAGCTTGCTGGTCAGCAGTTTCGCCGTGACATGGAAGTTCACATCAAGGATATTTCCGAGAAATATCTGATCCAGGGCGAGACGCAGGAGACGGCTTTCCTTTTCGTTCCCTCAGAATCGATCTTCGCTGAAATTCACGAAAATTTCGAAGGGATCGTGCAGAAGGCGCACCGCGCACGCATCGTTATCGTCTCGCCTTCGCTCTTGATGCTGTCAATCCAGGTCATTCAGGCCGTGCTCAAAGACCAGCGCATGCGGGCGCAGGCGCATGTCATCCAGGGAGAAGTCGCCCTCCTCATGGACGATCTCGGCCGGCTCGACGAGCGCGTACGCAAGCTGCAGGGACATTTTTCCCAGACGCAGCGCGACGTGGACCAGATCATTACCTCGGCGGACAAGCTCACCAAGCGCGGCGCGAAGATCGAGGCGCTGGAATTCGAAGCAGGCGGCGACGGCAAGCCAACCCGCGAGAACGAGCCGGCGGCGAAATCCGTCGAAAGCCGAACTGGTTTGCTCAAGCTCAGGGTGGTTGACGAGGAGTGATCGCTTCGGCAGTGTCGCGGCCCGAAGCAAGGGACGGACATGCCATGATCACAGTTTTCGGCTCCATCAATATGGACCTTATCGCCACCACCGAGCGCCTGCCGAAGCCCGGCGAAACAGTTGCCGGCAACAGCTTCGCAACGGCTGCCGGTGGCAAAGGCGCCAATCAGGCGCTCGCCGCCCGGCGAGCAGGCCGCTATGTCCATATGGCGGGCGCTGTCGGCAAGGATGCCTTTGCCCAGGGCGCCCTTGAACTGCTCGACGGCGCAGGCACCGACCTTTCCCGCGTCAGCCATGTCGAGGGGCCGACGGGCACAGCTCTCATTCTCGTCGGCGGCGACGGCGAGAACATGATCGCGGTCATTCCCGGCGCGAACGGCAAGGTGAGCGGCGACAATGCAGAGGCCGCCGTCAACGCCATGAACGAGGGCGATATACTCATGCTGCAGCTCGAAGTTCCCGTCGAGGCGGTCGAGCGCGCGCTTGCTGCCTCTCGCGCCAAGGGCATCACCAGCATTCTCAATCTCGCGCCGCTTATTCCGGATGCGCCGCGCCTCGGCCGGCTGGCCGATATCGTCATTGCCAACGAAACCGAGTTCGAGCGGCTGGCGGGACAGGAAAACATGAGTGCCGGTGACCGCGAGGCGGCGTTGGAGCGCCTGCATGCCGAGACCGGTCAGACGCTGATCGTTACGCTCGGCGGCGATGGCGTGATTGCGATTCGGGATGGCCAGATTTCCCGGGCGCAGGGGCTTGTCATCGAACCCGTCGATACTGTCGGCGCCGGCGATACGTTCTGCGGCTACTTCGCAGCAAGCCTCGATGAGGGACTGGATTTCAACTCGGCGCTGCGCCGTGCAGCGGTCGCCGGCTCGCTCGCCTGCCTGAAGCCGGGGGCACAACCCTCCATTCCGCTGGCAGCCGAAGTCGCAGACAGAATATAGTCCAGTCTAGCCGCGAACTGAGCATGAAACACTACCCCTAGTTTTGGGGTAGCGTGCAGGATTTGCCGCGGCGACATATAGAATTTCATTCAAATTTAAGAGGTTTCTGGCGATCCTTCGGGCGATCGCCACCTCGTTCATCTGCGAGGCGGTCAACCCCCAGGCTGCTCCATGATAGAGCCTGCCTTACCCGCTGCGCCGGAGAATGGCCCTTCGGCGCGTCCTTGCCCCGAGGAACCTATGTTCATTTTCAGAATGAAATCGCTTGCGGCGAAGCTCATCGTCATTACCGGTGCCGCCATTGCACTGGTGCTTGTCGTTTCGAACCTCTTCCTCATCGACCAGACCCGTAACCGCGTCCAGACCCTGACGCTGGATCAGGCCAACTCGGAAGCCAAATCGATCGCCAACGAGATTGCAGCCAATGTCGGCGAGCTTGCGAGCGCTGCTCGCACCATGTCGGGCGTCGTCGGACGCGGACATGAAGGCAAGATCCTCGATCGCAAGGGTATCATCAGCATTCTGAAGGCCAATCTCGAACAGAACGCTTTCGCCTTCGGCAGCTGGTTCTGCGAGCAGCTTGGCGCCTTCGACGGCAAGACCACGGAAATCGCCAACAACAATGACGAAGGCACCAACAAGGTCGGCGCCTTCACGCCTTACTGGTCGAAGAACAGGACCGGTGACATCCAGTTCTCGACCTTCGAAAACGATTACACTGCAGAATGGTGGAAGCTCGCCGCGGACAGCGGCAAGGGCGCGATCACTGCGCCCTACCTCGCCGAAGGCACCGACGTTCCGACCCTGCTGACTTCGATTGCCTATCCGGTCATGTCCGGTGGCAAGATGATCGGTGTGGAAGGCGTCGATATCTCGCTGAAGTCGCTCACCGACAAGGTGCAGGCGCTGCGCCCCTTCGGCTCCGGCCGTGTAACGCTGATCGCCCAGAACGGCAACTGGATCGTCGCTCCGACCCCCGACCTAATGTCGAAGCCTTATGGCGACAATCCTGGCTCGGCTGACGTAAAGGCTGCGCTTTCGTCCATGAAGGTCGGCCTCGTCAAGAACCTCAGCTTCGACGGCCTCGATCCCTTCGACCGCGTCGTATATCCCTTCGCAGTTCCCGGCCTGAACGCCAACTGGGTCGTGCTGGTCGACGTCCCGCACACGGCGATCAATGCTCCGGTTCAGGACCAGACCTTCATGATGGTCATCAACGGCATCATCGTCCTCGGCGCCGTGCTGCTCGCCCTCTACTTCGCCGTCCGCGCGCTTGTTCAGCGTCCGCTCGCTGGCCTCGTTTCCAGCGTCAAGGCGCTGAGCGACGGAAAATACGACGAAACGGTTGCCGGCCAGAACCGTGCCGATGAAATCGGCTCGGTCGCCAAGGCTCTCGAAGGCTTCCGCTTCGCGCTTGCCGATACGCGGCGTCTCGAAGCCGAGGCCGACAACCAGCGCCTTGCCGCCGAAACCGAACGCGGTCGCTCGGAATCGGCACGCCAACAATCGGTCAACCTGCAGCGTCACATCGTCTCGATCGTCGGTGCAGGCCTTTCCGAATTGTCACAGGGCAATCTCGGCCACCGTATTACAGAGGAATTCCCCGGCGAATACGGCAAGCTGAAGCAGGACTTCAATGCCGCTCTGGCAAGCCTCGAGGAAACCATCAACACGATGAGCCTCAGCGTCGTCAATATCGGCTCCGGTACGGGCGAGATCAGCAACAGCGCCTCCGACCTTGCCAAGCGCACCGAGCAGCAGGCGGCAAGTCTGGAAGAGACGGCAGCGGCGCTCAACGAGCTGACCGCCCAGGTCAATTCCAGCGCGGAGAACGCCCGCACCGCGGCTGACAACGTCAATCTCGCTTGCGAAGACGCCGAGAAATCCGGTGAAGTGGTGCAGAAGGCCATTGCCTCCATGCACGGTATCGAACAGTCCTCGACGGAAGTTTCGCGTATCATCGGTGTTATCGACGAGATCGCCTTCCAGACGAATCTTCTGGCTCTGAACGCCGGTGTCGAAGCGGCCCGCGCCGGTGAAGCAGGCAAGGGCTTTGCAGTCGTCGCACAGGAAGTCCGGGAGCTCGCTCAGCGTTCGGCGAATGCCGCCAAGGAGATCAAGACACTCATCAACACCTCGGCCGTCCAAGTCAAGGAAGGCGTCGATCTCGTCGGCCGCGCCGGCGACACGCTGCACAAGATTGCCGAGCAGGTGATGGGCATCAACGGCCTTATCCGTCAGATCTCGGCCTCGGCCAGCGAACAGGCCATCGGCCTGAAGGAGATCAACCAGGCCGTGAACCAGATGGACCAGGTCACGCAGCAGAACGCCGCGATGGTGGAAGAAACCACTGCTGCCAGCGTGACGCTGAACGACGAGGCCCAGACGTTGAAGACGTTGGTCACCCGCTTCCGCGTCTCCGGGCAGGGAAATGCCGCGGCAACACTGCGCTCCACCGCACAGCAGATGCGCGCACCGGCTGCGCCGGCACCACGCGCGGCCGCTCCGGCACCGCGCCGAGCCGTTGCCCAGTCTCGCGGCTCAGCGGCTGTTGCCCAGGATAATTGGGAAGAGTTCTGATCGCTGATCGCATGACAAGAAAAAGGCGCCTGAGCGATCAGGCGCCTTTCTTGCATTCCGGGTAGATCGTCGACCGTCAGGCAGCGTTCGACGTCTGCTCTTCATTGAGGAAGGCATAAATCGCTGAAGCGGAATCGGTCGCGCGCAGCTTGGCGACCAGATCGTGGTCGCGCAGGACACGGGCGATGCGCGAAAGCGCCTTGAGGTGATCGGCACCGGCGCCTTCCGGCGCCAGAAGCAGAAACACCAGATCGACCGGCTGGTCGTCCAGCGCTTCGAAATCGACGGGCTGTTCCAGCCGGGCGAAGATACCGACGATGGAGTGGATATTGACGAGCTTGCCGTGGGGGATGGCGATGCCGTTGCCGACACCGGTCGAGCCCAAGCGTTCGCGCTGCAGGATCACATCGAAGATTTCCCGTTCGGAAAGCCCCGTAGTCCTGGAGGCTTTTGCTGCCAATTCCTGAAGCAACTGTTTCTTGGAATTTACCCTGAGGGCGGGAATGATCGCATCCTGGTGCAGCAAATCTGCCAATGCCATTTCTTTTTCCTTCTGTCGCCGAGAGTTCGGGTCCGGGGGAGCGGCGCCCTGCGCCGCTCCCCCGCCCTGATCTCAGCCTTTGATATTGGCCGAATCGATCCAGCCAATATTTCCGTCGTGACGACGGTAAACGATGTTGAGCTGTTCCTTGCCGGGGCTGCGGAACAGGAGAAGCGGCTCGTCGGTCATGTCGAGCGCCATGACGGCGGTTGCAACAGACATCGTCTTGAGCTGCTTGGTGCTTTCGGCGACGATGGCCGGAGCGAAATCGTCCGGGACCTCGTCCTCATGATCGGGAACCGCATCCATGACGGTGTAGGCGACCTCTGCAAAGCCGTTACCGTTCAGATGATTTCCTGCGTGGTGATCCTTGAGCTTCCGCTTGTAGCGGCGCAGCCGCTTCTCGATACGCTCGGATGCCGCATCAAAGGCAATCTGCGGATCCATGGCCTCGCCTGCCGCATGCAGGACGACGCCGCTATCGAGATGAACCTTGCAATCAGCGGAAAAACGAGAGTTCGACTTTTCCACGATCACCTGACCGGAATATCCCCCGTCGAAGTATTTCGTGACGGCCAAACCGATTTGGTCCTCGATCTTTTGACGGAAGGAGTCACCAATTTCCATATGTTTACCGGATACACGCACACTCATGGAGTTTCCCTTCTTATGGTAGTTTGCGGGTATCAGTTTACGCCAAGCCTCAACCTCATCCAAGCACTTCGCGCAATCTCAAGCAAGATGAGCTCAAGTCTGCGTGTCCCTGGTGCCGTGAGGATGATGGGGATAATGCCCGGATGCCCTTCGCTGCTCCGATTGCGGCGGGCTTCTAGCGACAGCCTCCCGGAAAGTCAATAGCCCGGCACAGCGAGGTCTAGCATACGCGGAAAACGTGCACTGAAAATCCCATAAAATTGGGATGTCTCCGCCATCAACGGTTCCAGGCGGCAATCATTGGCTCGCCCCGGCGTTGCAAGTCAGAAACCGGCGACCTTGGCCAGTGCGCGCTTTTCCCTGCGGCGCTGGACGGAAGAGGCGATGTTCATCGCCTCGCGGTATTTGGCGACCGTACGACGAGCGAGATCGATGCCGCCCTTTTTGAGCATATCGACGATATCATCATCGGAGAGCACCGCATCGGGGCTTTCCTGCAGGATCAGCGTGCGGATCTTGTGGCGAACTGCTTCAGCCGAATGACTATCACCGCCCTCGACGGCGCTAATCGAAACCGTGAAAAAGTATTTCAGTTCGAAGAGGCCGCGCGGCGTCAGCATGTATTTATTCGACGTGACACGGCTGACCGTCGATTCATGCATCTTGATCGCCTCGGCCACCGTCTTCAGGTTCAGCGGCCGCAGATGATCGACGCCGTGCAAGAGGAAGGCATCCTGCTGGCGCACGATCTCGCTTGCGACCTTCATGATGGTCTTGGCGCGCTGATCCAGGCTGCGCGTCAGCCAATTGGCGGTCTGCAGACATTCGGAGAGGAAGGCGTGATCCTCGCCGTTCTTCGCGACGCGCGAAAAATAGGACTGATTGACGAGGACCCGCGGCAGCGTATCCGGGTTGAGTTCGACCAGCCAGGCGCCATCCGCGGAGGGGCGGACCACGACGTCGGGCATGATCGCCTCTGAAACGTCAGCCTCGAAACCGCTGCCGGGCTTCGGATTGAGTTGGCGGATTTCGGCGAGCATGTCGAGCAGGTCTTCCTCATCGACGCCGCAGAGGCGTTTCAGGGTGACGAAGTCGCGGCGCGCCAGCAATTCGAGATTTTCGACCAGCGCCTGCATGGCGGGATCGAAACGATCCTTCTGGCGAAGCTGGATCGCCAGGCATTCGGCAAGGCTACGGGCGAACACGCCGGGCGGATCGAGCGTCTGCAGCGCTGAGAGCACGCGCTCGATGTCATCTGCATCGGTACCGAGACGCTCGCCGGCTTCCGCGACATCGGCCTGCAGATAGCCGGCATCGTCGAGCTGATCGACCAGATTCTGGGCAATCAGGCGGTCGGCCATATCGGGCAATATGAAGGGTATCTGCTGGGCAAGATGGTCGCGCAAAGAGACCTGACCGGCGACGAAATCATCAAGATCGTAATTGCTGTCAGCACCTTCGGCGCTGCCCGGCATCGATTTCCACTGGCTGATGAGTTCCGGTGCGTCGAGTCGCTGCGGCGCGCCGTCATCGGGGAAGACATTGGTGTAATTGGCATCCAGCTCGTCACTCAGCCGGCTTGAGCTGCCATTATCGTACCAGTCGCCGGACAACGTTTCGCCGCGATCCTCATATTCGCCCTCGCCCGCATCATCCGTTTGCTGGGGGTATGGTTCGTCCGCAGCCTCGCCGCGTTCGCCGGCCTCGCCCTCGCCCGACGGAAGTTCCAGAAGCGGGTTCTTCTCCACTTCCTGGGCGATGAACTGAGTGAGTTCGACATGCGTCATCTGCAGCAATTGGATGGATTGCATCAGTTGCGGTGTCATCACCAGGGACTGGTTCTGTCGCAGAAAAAGATTGGCAGACAGGGCCATGGCGGACGCGAAACTCCCTCGACTCCTCCAGGAAACCGCGTCTGATGAAGATTTCAGGCCACGGAATTCCGAGTTGGCCCAAAAATTGCTTTTTTATCCTACTTGGTCAAGCGGAACCTATGCCGCAGCCGCAATTTTCTGTCGTCCGGGACTGGTTCAGAGACTGAAATTGTCGCCCAAGTAAAGCCGGCGCACTTCCGGATTGTTGACGATATCGTTCGCGCGTCCATGGGTCAGCACTTCGCCGGCATGGATAATATAGGCCCGGTCGATCAGCCCGAGCGTCTCACGCACATTGTGGTCGGTGATGAGAACGCCGATGCCGCGTGCCGTCAAATGATGCACGAGGTTCTGAATATCGGCAACCGAGATCGGGTCGACACCTGCAAAGGGCTCGTCGAGCAGCATGAAGGTCGGGTCGGTCGCAAGTGCGCGGGCAATTTCCAGGCGTCGGCGTTCACCGCCCGAGAGAGCCACGGCGGCACTCTTGCGGAGCTTCGCGATGTGAAACTCCTCAAGCAGTTCGTCGAGCTTGCGCTCACGCGCCGTCTTGTCCTTTTCATGCACCTCAAGGACGGCGCGGATATTCTCCTCCACCGTCAGCCCACGGAAGATCGAGGCTTCCTGCGGCAAGTAGCCGACGCCGAGGCGGGAGCGACGATACATCGGCATCGTCGTCACGTCGTTGCCGTCGATTTCGATCGTTCCCTCATCAACAGGCACGAGGCCGGTGATCATGTAGAAACAGGTCGTCTTACCGGCACCGTTAGGCCCCAGCAGGCCCACAGCCTCACCACGCCGCACGACTAGCGAGACGCCATTGACGACACGCCGCGTCGCATAGGTCTTGGTCAGACCGCGTGCGATCAGCGTTCCCTGATAACGAGCCTTGTCGACAGGAGCCGCGGCTTCCGTCGCGGCTCTGCCGGACTTGGTGGATAGAGAGAATAGCTTCACGTGAAAGGCCGACTTCTCAGTTCTGCTTTGGCTGCTGACTCGGCTGCGATTTTGGATCGAGCTGAATCTGGACACGACCACCGCAGCTTTCAAGCTCCGCCTGACCGGTCGCCATGTGAACCGTGAGCTGGCAGCCGGTAAAGACGTTCGGGCCATCGGTCAGCACGACCTTCTTGCCCGTGAGGATAAAGACCTGCGAGGTCATATCGAAATTGCCATCATCGGCGGTCGCTGTCTGCGTGCCCGAGGTCAGGTAAACCTTGTCGGTCACCAGGATCTTATCGATATCGGCACTACCCGAGGCAAGCGAGCTCGACTGTTCTGCAGCGACCGGAGCCGTCTCGGCAGCAGGTGCCGGCTTGGTGGCAGCATCGCCCGCTGCCGGCTGCTTCGCCTTGTCCTTGTAATAGACCGTCATCTTGCCGGCCTGCAACGTCGTCGTGCCCTGAACAACCTTGACGTCGCCAGTGAAGAGCGCCGTGTGTTCCTGGTCATGGATTTCCAGCTTGTTGCTTTCAATCTGGATCGGCTGATCGCTGGAAAGCTTCATGCCAGGCATCGTCGTCGACTGGGCGGCCGCCCCCGCGACCGACAGGACGAAGGCAAGCGCGCCTGTGATAAAAGCTACGCCAGTCTTGCGAGTTGAAATGCGACAATCTTTTGTCATGTGACCCGGCTCTTTAGGTGCCCTGTTTATGGATGGTGGATGAATCAACATTCATGCGAACGTTCCCCTCGAATGTGATCACGCGCCCCTTATCGGTTATATTCATCGACCGCGCAACAATCGAAGCATTGTCCTTGGTAATTCTGACGGGATCATCCGTCGTCATGTTTCCACCCTTGATATCAAGGTGTGCAGACTGAAAATTCGCAACGAGACCGCTGCTCAGAACAAGCGTGAACGGCGCCGTCATATGCAGATTGTCTGTGGCGCGATTGAAATCTGCCGTCGCCGCGGTCACGCGGGCCATCAGGCCGTCATTCATCGGCACGGCGGCCTTGATCGTCTCCAGCGTGATGAGATCTGGATTGCGAATATCCTGCAGTGCGCGTTCGGCGAGCATCGAATAGTTGATGCCGTCGGAGTTGCGGCCGGCGATTGCCGGCTTTTCCATCACGACCTTGCCGTTCTCGATTTTGGCGCCCTCGATCTTAATGGTTTCCGGCAGGTAAGTGCGGATCACCGAGACGGCGATGAAGATGAGGGAAATGATGAGGGCTGCACCCGGCAGCAAGAACTTCAGGCGGCGGACACGCGCGGAATGGAACCGGGCAAGGCCATAGGCACTGTCCTTTGGCCCCGCGTATGCGGGCTTCCCGTTGTTCCTGAGGGTATCGAGCATATGCCTGGTCCGTGTGTGATGATCGTGCCGCTTATATAGCAATGCCGGGCGCCAATCACAGTTCGTTTCGCATTATTACATTGGCTTGCCAATATGGATTTTTTTCTGCAACAAGCAACTAAACCGAAAATAGCAGGTTCCCGAGGCATTTTCTCGCGGCAGCGTGCGCCTTATCTCCCCAGCGGCGGAGTACCGCCGTTGGGTTTCGTCTCTGGAGGTTGGAATGGACAGCTCGATCATCGCAGACCGCCGGCTGCTGCGCCGCAGGCTTGGCTTCTGGCGCCTTGCCGCGGTCGTGCTGCTCGTCGCGCTCGGCTTTGCGCTTTATAATTTTGCCTTCAGCGAAGGCAGCACCGCGCGGCCCCATATCGCCCATGTGACGATCTCCGGCCTGATCACCGATGATGACGAGTTGCTCGAGCGACTGGAAAAGATCAAGGACAATGATCAGGTCAAGGCAGTCGTGATCTCGATCTCCTCGCCGGGCGGCACGACCTATGGCGGCGAAAAGATCTTCAAGGCGATCCGGGCGATTGCGGAAAAGAAGCCCGTCGTCTCCGACGTCAGGACGCTTGCAGCCTCCGCAGGCTATATGATTGCGACGGCCGGCGATACGATCATCGCGGGCGAAAGCTCGATCACTGGCTCGATCGGCGTCATCTTCCAGTACCCGCAGATCCAGCCACTGCTCGACAAGCTCGGCGTCTCGTTGCAGGAGATCAAATCCTCTCCGCTCAAGGCAGAGCCCTCGCCGTTCCACGACACCAGTGAAGAAGCCAAGGCCATGATCCGCAACATGGTTCTCGACAGTTACGACTGGTTCGTCAACCTCGTTGCCGACCGGCGCAAATTGCCGCATGACGAAGTTCTGAAGCTTGCCGACGGAACGATCTACACGGGCCGGCAAGCGCTGAAGGTGAAACTCATCGATGCGGTCGGTGGACAGCCGGAAATTCGCGCCTATCTGACCTCCCGAAACGTCAGCGACAAACTGCCGGTCGTCGACTGGGACAAGAAGAGCAATACGCCCTTCTTACTCGCTGGAGCTGTTTCCCGGTTGATTACGATCCTTGGTTATGGTGATCTTGTCAAAAGTCAGGATCTCAACGGCATCCTGCCCCCAAAGTTGCTTCTTGACGGGCTGCTTTCAGTTTGGCAGGTTGGCCAGGATTGAACAAGAAATCAATAATTTAAGGGGGCGACCGTGATCAAGTCCGAATTGGTGCAGATTGTTGCGGCACGCAATCCGCATCTCTACCACCGCGATGTTGAAAATATCGTCAATGCGGTCCTCGACGAGATCACTGATGCGCTTGCCGCCGGCAACCGCGTCGAACTGCGCGGCTTCGGTGCATTTTCCGTAAAGAACCGCCCTTCCCGTTCCGGCCGCAACCCGCGCACCGGCGATACGGTCTTCGTCGAGGAGAAGTGGGTCCCCTTCTTCAAGACCGGCAAGGAACTGCGCGAGCGCCTGAACCCCGGACAAGCCGACGAAGAGGATTGATCCTCGGCATCAGGCATCAAGCCGCACTTGAACTTCTCCGCCGCACTTCTATTCTGGCGTCAACGAAGCTTGCCTTCGCTAAACCGGCGCGGAGACCGACATGACCAAGAAGATCATCAACCTTTTGATTTTGCTGCCGCTTGGCGTCATCCTGATCATCTTCTGCGTCGCCAACCGGCAGAGTGTAACGCTTGCCTTCAATCCGTTCCGGCCGGAGGATCAGGTTCTTTCCCTGGCCGCGCCTTTCTTCGTTTTCCTGCTGATCGCTTTCATCATCGGCATGCTGGTGGGCTCTGCTGCGACCTGGTTCAACCAGGGCAAGCACCGCAAGCGCGCACGCGTCGAAGCCAAGGAGGCTATCCGCTGGCAGGGCGAAGCAGATCGTCACAAGACGCGCGCGGAAGAGATCGTCGGGCAGTTGCCCTCGCGATGATTGCCGTTATTCCACTGGCGCCGGGGTGAAACTCAGCTCTTCATAATCGCCTTCGGGTGAGGCGCCTCTGCCGGTGACCTGAAAGCCATGTGCCAGATAGAAGGCCTTGGCGTCGCGGTTGTTGACGAGACATTTCAGCCGATAGTTATGCTCTGGCCAGCCGGGGAGCGATTGCAGCAGGGCGGTTCCCGCGCCTTTGCCCTGGAATTCGGGCAGGATATAGAGCATGTGGATGAAATCATCCGCCGCCCAGATCGAGATAAAACCGGCGATCTTCCCGTCGAGTGCCTCGCAGACGGAAACGACCTCGCCGTTGGTATGGGCGGCAAAATCCTCCCGATGAAACTTGCCGGGATCAACCCAGGTGAAGGTCTGGCGCCGGACAGACAGGTAGATGTCGGCAAGCTGCGTCACGTCTTCGGCGCAATTGGGTCGGATTTTCCAGGTCATCGGTCTTGCGTAAAAGGGATTAAGGAGGATGCCAAGCCCATGTGCCTAGCCTGCGGCCTTTTCGATGACGGCCGCATTGAAGCTCCCCCAGAAGCGTCGCGCGAGCTTTTCCAGCGTGGTGCGGATCAGCCGGCCGCCGAGCTCGGCAATCCGGCCACCCGTATCGCCGTCCGCACTATAACGCAGCAGGGTGTGCAGCCCCTCATCCACCAAGGTGACATCGGCTTCGCCCCTGGCAAAGCCAGCAATGCCGCCCCGCCCTTCCGCGGCGATGGTGTAACTGCGCGGCGCATCGACATTCGAAAGCTTGATCTCGCCGTGGAACGTCACAGAAAACAGGCCGAAGCCGACTTTGACGGTTGCGAGGAATTGCGTGGGCGACAGCTTTTCCACGCTCTGGCAGCCGGGAATGCATTGCCTGATGATATCAGGATCGTTCATGGCCGCCCATACAACATCCCGCCGCGCGGCGATGCGTTCCTCCCCGATCAGATCCATCAGCAATTCCCCATTTCCATGGTCTGACCATATCATAGCGGGAAAGCGCTTTGCCAAGGTCGGGCGGAATGCTATTTGCACTGGCTCAATTGAATTAAGACGCGGAAGACCACGTTGAAACAAAGAGAACGCCGGCCTGGCGCGAAGGTAGCGACAGGCCCTTCCGGCGGACGCCGCTCCGATGTGCGGCCTGCAAAGCCGGAAAAGACGCCCGCTAAGGCGACACCAGCGCGCGAACAGCGCCCACCGGCAGCCGTTCCAGCGGTAATAGAACGCCCGCTGACTGCGCGCCACGGCGAGCGGCCTGCAGAGCGCGTGCCTGTCATCCTCGAATCGACGGGTGCCGGCGATTTCCATCTGATCGACAGCGGCAACGGTCAGAAGCTTGAACAGTACGGCCCCTATCGGATCGTGCGGCCCGAGGGACAGGCACTTTGGCAGCCGTCGCTGCCCGCCCATGTCTGGGAGAAGGTCGATGCTGCCTTCACCGGCGATACGGATGAAGAAGGCACCGGCCGCTGGCGTTTTCCGAAGGAAGCGCTTGGCGAAACCTGGCCGCTCAACCTGCTCGGCGTCGATTTCTTCGGCCGCTTCACCTCTTTCCGGCATGTCGGGGTCTTTCCAGAGCAGATCGTTCACTGGAGCTGGATGAAACAACAGGTGGAAAGCGCCGGACGGCCGCTGAAGGTGCTGAACCTTTTCGGTTATACGGGCGTTGCCTCGCTGGTCGCCGCGGCTGCCGGTGCGGAAGTCACCCATGTCGATGCCTCGAAGAAGGCGATCGGCTGGGCGCGTGAGAACCAGGCGTTGGGACGCATGGAAAAGCTGCCGATCCGCTGGATCTGCGAAGATGCGATGAAATTCATCCTGCGTGAGGAACGGCGCGGCAGCCAGTACGACATTATCCTCACCGACCCGCCGAAATTCGGCCGCGGTCCGAATGGCGAGGTCTGGCACCTTTTCGAGCACCTGCCGTTGATGCTGGATATCTGCCGCGAGATCCTGTCGCCGAAGGCGGTTGGCCTCGTGCTGACGGCCTATTCGATCCGGGCAAGCTTCTATTCCATCCATGAACTGATGCGCGAGACGATGCGCGGCGCAGGCGGCGTCGTCGAGTCAGGGGAACTCGTCATCCGCGAGGGTGGCCTCGACCGCAAGACGCCGGGCCGCGCACTCTCCACATCTCTCTTTTCCCGCTGGGTGCCGAAATGAACGAATTCCACGATCGCGGCCCTCGCAAGGTCGGGCAGGTGAAGGAAGTCACCTCGCTTGCCAATCCGATCATCAAGGACATCAAGGCGCTGACCAACAAGAAGTCGCGCGAAGAGAGCGGCACCTTCATGGCCGAAGGGCTGAAGCTCGTCATCGATGCGATCGAGCTCGGCTGGACGATCCGTACACTCGTCTATGCCAAGGCCGCCAAGGGCAAGCCGCTGGTCGAACAGATGGCAGCAAAGACCGTCGCATCCGGTGGGCTCGTGCTCGAGGTCAACGAAAAGGTGATTTCCTCCATCACTCGGCGCGACAATCCGCAGATGGTGGTCGGCATTTTCGAAACACGCTGGGCGAAGCTTAGGGATATCAGGCCGAAGGATGGCGAAACCTGGGTAGCGCTCGACCGCGTGCGCGATCCCGGCAATCTAGGAACGATCATCCGCACGGCCGATGCGGCCGGGGCTTCTGGCGTCATCCTTGTCGGCGAGACGACCGATCCCTTCTCGCTGGAAACGGTGCGGGCCACCATGGGCTCGGTCTTTGCCGTTCCGGTTGCCCATGCGACGGCAGAGGAATTCACCGCCTGGAAGAAGCATGCCGGCGTTTCCGTTGTTGCGACCCACCTTGCCGGCTCGGTCGATTACCGCACGATCGATTACAAGAAAAAACCGGTCGTGCTGTTGATGGGCAACGAACAATCCGGCCTGCCGGACCAGCTTGCCAAGGAAGCCGATGCGCTTGCCCGCATTCCCCAGCAGGGCCGCGCCGATTCCCTCAATCTCGCCGTTGCCACCGCCGTCATGCTTTTCGAGGCACGCCGCCATCTCCTCTCACTGTCCGAGGGCAAATGACTGATCTTGCGACCGCACGCCCGGCGCTCTTCTCGCGACCGCTGCCGATCCTGATCTTCATCGTGATCGCCGTCATCCTCGACCAGATCGTCAAGATCGCCGTCGATCATTACCTGCCGCTGCAGGAAGCGATTCCCGTCATTCCGATGCTGGCGCTCTACCGCACCTACAATCTCGGCGTCGCCTTCTCGATGCTGTCGGGTATGGACGGCTGGTTCATCGTGGGGATGCGTCTGATCATCGTCGCCTTCGTGCTTTATCTCTGGCATCGCACCGCGAAGGACCGCTGGCTGGCGCATCTTGGTTATGCGCTCATCATTGCGGGGGCGATCGGCAATCTCATCGACCGTTTCGCCTATGGCCACGTGATCGACTACATCCTCTTCCACACGGAAACCTGGTCTTTCGCCGTATTCAATCTCGCTGACAGTTTCATCACTGTCGGCGCCGGCTGCGTCATTCTCGATGAGATGCTGCAGAAGCCGAAAAAGGCGGATCACTAAATTTTTAGCGGATTCCTGAAAACATTCGGAACGGGCAATATGTTAGCTGAACTGCATGCAGAGTATGGCGCAGCTACAGGAACGATTGTCCGCCGCATTCGGCGGAGCCGCCGTTAGGGCCTATCGAGGCCGGACGGCGGGTGAATTGACGTCGCCGGCTACCCTTCGCTCCGTGCATCCATTGCTCTTTCATTGGCTCGGCGGAGCAGGTCTCATTTCGGCGATCCTGCTGCTATTGCTTTCTCATTGGGGCGGTCCGCTCATGGCAGTCCTCGGCCTCATCCTGATCGCCGCGATTGCAGGCTATCTTGCCCTTCTTTTCAGGAACGGAAACCGGCCCGGCGGCCGTAGCCCGGAGACGACGGAACGCGTCGATGCAACCGGCCTGCTCGGCACGGTCCATGACGTGCTCGGCGATATCGTCGTCACCCGCATGATGGACCGGCGCATCATCAGCACCAACGAGACGTTCCGCAGCCTCACCGGGCGCGCCAAACCCGAAGGCCAGACCTGTGAGGAGATCGGCCTTGCCTTCCGTCCTGGCCCGCAGCCGCATCGATACGATGTGGAGATTTCGACACCGGCAGGACAGCGCATCTTTCTCTGGCACGATGTCGTGACCCGTGATCCGGCAAACGGACGCCTGCTTCTGCAGAGCATCGCGCGCGACGTGACCGAAGAGCGGCTTGCCGCCGAAAGCCGCGAGGAGGCACGGCAGAAGGCAGAATATAACAGCGCCGCCAAATCGCGGCTGCTCGCCACGGTTAGCCACGAAATCCGCACGCCTCTGTCAGGCATTCTCGGCATGGCGCATCTGATTTCTGAAACGAAGCTGACGCAGGAACAGCAGAACTATCTGACCAGCATCCGCCAGTCCGGCCATGCGCTGACGCAGCTGGTCGAGGATCTGCTCGACTTCTCCACCATCGAGGTCGGCCGTTTCGAACTCCGCCCGAGATCGGAATCGCTGCGCAAGCTCGTCGAAAGCGTCGTGGAAATGCTGGCGCACCGCGCCCATGAAAAGGGTATCGAGATCGGCGCTACGGTCTCTGCCGATGTGCCGGAGCTGATGAGCTTCGATCCGGCGCGGCTGCGGCAGGTGCTTTTCAATGTCATCGGCAATGCGGTGAAATTCACGCAGACCGGCGGCGTCTTCATCCGTGTCTCCAGGGCAGCTGGCGAGCTGTCGATTACCGTCAACGATACCGGGCCTGGCATGACGGCGGAGGAACAGGCGCGCATATTCGGGGAATTCGAACAGGGCGGCTCGCTTGCCCAGAAGAGCAACGGCACAGGC
This sequence comes from Hyphomicrobiales bacterium, assembly GCA_900470965.1. Classification (GTDB taxonomy): domain Bacteria; phylum Pseudomonadota; class Alphaproteobacteria; order Rhizobiales; family Rhizobiaceae; genus Rhizobium. The sequence continues at coordinate 11,335 of UCCS01000142.1, read as the reverse complement.
CTCGGCCTTGCAATCTCCGCCCGCATCATGCGTGAATTCGACGGTTCGCTGACAGTTGCAAGCGAGAGGGGCAGGGGCAGCCAGTTCACCATTCGCTTCCCCGTCGAACTTTCGGAAGAGGATAAAGCCACCAGGAATGCACTGCTGGCGGGAAACAGCATCGTGCTGCTTGCCCCGGCGGGTGCAGCGCGCACGGCGATTGCCGAGACGATCACGACGCTCGGCGGGCGCTACCACCTCGTCGCTGGCGGCGAGGCGGCGCGCGAGAGCCTGCTGGCCCTCGCCCGCAGCGGCGACCGGCCGACCGATATCATCGTCGATCACCGCATGTCCGAGGAATTCTCGCTGCATATCGCCGATCGCACGGAGATCGCGGCACTCGGCCTGCGCAAGGTGCTGCTCGTCAATCCGGAAGAGCGTAACTCCTATTCGCTCGACCTCTTCGATGCGTGGCTGATCCGGCCGCTGCGCGAGCAGTCGCTGATCGACGTGCTGCGCGGACGCATGCGTGGCATGGAGAAGCGCGATGCTCTGAACGACAACCAGCCCGGCCTCGGCCCGTCCATTGCAGAACGGACGGCGGTGGGCAACGGCCTTTCCGTCCTCCTGGGCGAGGACGATCCGATCAACGCCATGCTGGTACGCGTCATGCTGGAAAAAGGCGGCCACTCCGTCAGGCATGTGGATGATTTCGAAACTCTGCTCGATTGTGCGCTTGGTGACGACAGGCCCGATATTATCATCAGCGATCTCTCCATGCCCGGCGGCAACGGTATCGACATGCTCGGACGCCTGCGCGGGCACGAACGAAGGCTCGATCTTCAGCCGGTTCCGGTCATCGTTTTGACTGCGGACAAGAGCGACGAATCGCGGCGACAGGTCTTGCTCAACGGCGCCAATCGCGTCATGGTGAAACCGGTGGATCCGGTCAGGCTGCTCACCGAAGTACAGGCGGTTGTTGCTCTTTCAGCCCGCCGGGCTGAGGCGCGCTAAAGCTGGGGAAAACGGCACGTTTCTTGCGTGCACAAATTCGGTATGTCACTTTCCTGTCGTACATAAGTGTTTTATGGCGTGTGATAGGCCGGAGACGGGAGAATCGCCATGTCTGTTGACATCCTTAATTGTGACGCCACTGCCGAGACCGCTCGGCCATCGACGGCCGCACCGAAGGAAGGCGATATTCTCGGCCGCATCGGCAATTTAGAGACCCGCCTTGCCCGCAGCGCGCGTGAGATCGATGCCGCGCAGGCCGTGCGCTACCGCGTTTTCGTCGAGGAAATGAAGGCTCAGCTGCCAGCGGACGCCATGCGCCGCGAGCGGGACTTCGATGCCTATGACGCCTTCTGCGACCATCTCCTCGTTCTCGACCGCTCGATCGAGGGCGATGCCGAAGACCAGATCGTCGGTACCTACCGCCTGCTCAGACAGGACGTCGCCATGGCCAATGGCGGTTTTTACTCGGCTTCGGAATTTGCGATCAACGAGCTCATTGCCCGCCACCCCGACAAGCGCTTCATGGAGCTCGGTCGCTCCTGCGTTTTGCCGGAATACCGCACCAAGCGCATCGTCGAACTGCTCTGGCAGGGCAATTGGGCTTACGCGCTGAAGCACGGCATGAGCGCCATGTTCGGCTGCGCTTCCTTCCCGGGTGTTCAACCGGAAAGTCATGCGCTGGCTCTCTCCTTCCTCTATCACAACGTACTCGCCAAGGATGAATGGGCCGTCGGCGCGCTGCCGCATCTGGCGCGCGACATGGATCTGATGCCGGCTGAAGGTGTCAACCCGAAAAGGGCGCTGATGGCGCTGCCGCCGCTCATCAAGGGTTACCTACGCCTCGGCGCAATGGTCGGCTCCCACGCTGTCGTCGATCAGGCGTTCAACACGACCGACGTGCTGATCGTGTTGCCGATATCAAGCATTTCCGACCGGTATCTCAATTATTACGGTGCGGATGCAGGCCGTTTTGCAAGCTGATGGCTGCCGCTTGACGGCGGTGCCTCGCCAATTCATTCTCTTTCGGCGTTTTCAGTAGGGCGCATCGGCAATGGTGCCGGCTGGGCTATGCCCGCCTACAACATCAAAACCTTGCGCCATGCCGAATTTCGAAAATCTCAGGAAGAAAGCTAAGCGGTTCAAACGGTGGCATCAGGATCGTTATTATCCTGTTGCAGCGGAAATCCGCTATTGGCTTGCCCGCTACCGCCATCTCAGTGACCGGCAAATCCTCGAGCTTGAGTTCAAGCTTGCGGATGCGCAGGAACTGGTGGCGGCGCAGCAGGGATTCGAAAGCTGGGCGGCGCTGAAAAAGGGTTTCGCCGACATGAGTGCAACAGCCGAACAAAAATCCACATCCCAACCGACGCTGCTCGATGCCCAGCCGCAGCTTTTCGTGAGCGATATCCAGGCCGCCTGCGATTTCTACACACAGAAGCTCGGCTTCGCCCTCGCCTTCATTTATGGCGAACCGCCCTTTTATGCGCGGGTCGTTCGCGGTGCGGCAAGGCTCAATCTCCGGCACGTTGACATGCCGGCCTTCCATCCGGAGCTTCGCCAGCGCGAGAGGGATATCCTCTCGGCGACGATTACGCTTGATGACGTGAAGGCGCTTTTTCTCGAATACACCGCAAACGGCGTTCCGTTTCATCAGCCGCTGAGGCTGGAACCCTGGGGCGCGCGAACATTCATCGTATGCGATCCGGATGGAAATCTGATCGCTTTTGCAGGCTAAGCTCGTCTGAGGCGGACCACACTAGCGGTCCGCCTTTATTACTTATCAGGAACCGGCAGCATAGGCCGCAATCGCAGCCATGTTGACGATATCGCTGTCCTTGGCGCCCATCGAGGTGATCTGCACCGCCTTGTCGAGGCCGACGAGGATGGGTCCGATGACCGTCGAGCCGCCGAGTTCCTGCAGCATCTTCGTCGAGATCGATGCCGAGTGGAATGCCGGCATGACGAGGACGTTGGCCGGACCGGAGAGGCGGCAGAAAGGATATTGTTCCATCACCTTACGGTTCAGGGCAACGTCGGCGGCCATTTCGCCATCATACTCGAAATCGACGCGACGCTTGTCGAGGATCTTCACAGCTTCGCGGACGCGCTCGGAGCGCTCCCCCGAGGGATGGCCGAACGTGGAATAGGCGAGCAACGCGACGCGCGGCTGGTAGCCCATGCGACGCGCGAGACCTGCGGCCTCCTCGGCAATATCGGCAAGCTCCTCGGCCGTCGGCATATCGTGAACCGCAGTGTCGGCAACGAAGACCGTGCGGCCGCGGCAAAGCGCGATCGACACGCCGATCACTCGATGGCCCGGCTTATGGTCGATGCAGCGGCGCACATCTTCGAGTGCCGTCGAATAGTTGCGGGTGATGCCCGTCACCATGCCATCGGCATCGCCAAGCGCCACCATGGTGGCAGCAAAATGGTTGCGGTCATTATGGATCAGGCGCTGCGCGTCGCGGTGCAAATAGCCCTTCCGCTGCAGGCGGGCATAGAGATAATCGATATAGGCCTCGACGCGGGTCGAGATACGGGCGTTGACGATCTCGAGGCCCGGACGATTGAGGTCGATGCCTGCGCGTTCGGCCGTTGCACGGATCAGATCCTCGCGGCCGAGCAGGATCGCGGTGCCAAGCTGCTGATTGGCGTAAGACATGGCGGCGCGCATCACCTGCTCTTCTTCGGCCTCGGCAAAGACCACGCGCTTCGGATGGCGGCGCACGCGCTCATAGAGGCTGGCAAGCGTGGAGGCGATCGGGTCGCGGCGGGCCGACAGCTCTCGCTTGTAGCCGGCCATGTCGGTGATGATCTTGCGGGCGACGCCGCTTTCGATCGCCGCTTCGGCAACGGCGGCCGGAATGGCGGATATCAGGCGCGGATCGAAGGGAACCGGGATGATGTATTGCGCACCAAAACGCGGACGATTGCCCTGATAGGCAGCCGCAACATCATCGGGCACGTCTTCACGGGCAAGGCTGGCGAGTGCCTTCACAGCGGCAATCTTCATCGCATCATTGATGGTCGAGGCGCGGACATCGAGGGCGCCGCGGAAGATATAGGGAAAGCCCAGCACGTTGTTGACCTGGTTCGGATAGTCCGAACGGCCGGTCGCCATAATGGCGTCATCACGAACACGAGCAACTTCCTCGGGCGTAATTTCCGGGTCGGGGTTGGCCATGGCGAAGATGATTGGCCGGTCGGCCATGGAGCGGATCATCTCCTCGGAGAAGGCGCCCTTCTGCGACAGGCCGAAAACGACGTCTGCGCCCTTCATGGCTTCTTCGAGCGTGCGTGTATCGGTCTTTGCCGCATGCGCCGATTTCCACTGGTTCATGCCTTCGGTGCGGCCCTGATAGATGACGCCCTTGGTATCGCAGAGGATGATATTCTCAGGCGCAAAGCCCATCGACTTGATGAGTTCAACGCAGGCGATGGCGGCAGCACCCGCGCCGTTGCAGACGAGCTTGGTGGTCTTGAGATCGCGGCCGGTCAGTTCCAGCGCGTTGATGAGGCCGGCGGCGGCAATGATCGCGGTGCCGTGCTGATCGTCATGGAAAACAGGAATATCCATCAGCTCGCGCAGACGGCTTTCGATGACGAAACAGTCCGGCGCCTTGATGTCTTCCAGATTGATGCCACCGAAGGACGGACCGAGGAAACGCACGCAGTTGATGAATTCGTCGACATTTTCCGTATCGACTTCAAGGTCGATGGAATCGACATCGGCGAAACGCTTGAAGAGTACGGACTTGCCTTCCATGACCGGCTTGGAGGCAAGCGCGCCGAGATTGCCGAGACCGAGAATGGCCGTGCCATTGGAAATGACGGCAACCATATTGCCGCGGGTCGTATAATCATAGGCCGTGGCCGGATCGGTGGCGATGGCTTTGACCGGCACCGCGACACCGGGAGAATAGGCCAGCGAGAGGTCGCGCTGCGTCGCCATCGGCTTGGTCGGGTTGATCTCCAGCTTGCCGGGCCGACCCATCGCGTGAAATTCGAGCGCTTCCTGATCGGTAACAGAGGTCACCGGCCGTTCTTTCTTCTCCATCTGGGACATTCCTCCTCCAAACGTCTGTGGGTGACGTTTTCCTCTTCCCCAATTGCTGTTGTCATCTATAGCGGCGCGCGGATAGGGTTGGCACCTGTTTTTTTGGGAAAAACTGCACCTCCGTGAACGCACGAATAGACATCAGAAACGAAGCCTTCTCGGCAGCCGAGCTCGCGACTGAAGAAAGCCGCGCCTCGGCGACGCCGATGATGGAACAGTTTATCGAGATCAAGGCGAACAATCCGGATTCGCTGCTCTTCTATCGCATGGGCGATTTCTACGAGCTGTTCTTCGAGGATGCGCTCGAGGCTTCGCGCGCGCTCGGCATCACGCTCACCAAGCGCGGCCAGCATATGGGGCAGGATATTGCGATGTGCGGCGTGCCTGTGCATGCGGCCGACGATTATCTGCAGAAGCTGATTGCGCTCGGCTATCGCGTCGCCGTCTGCGAGCAGGTGGAAGACCCGGCGGAAGCCAAGAAGCGGGGGGCGAAATCCGTCGTCAAGCGCGATGTCGTCCGCCTCGTCACACCGGGCACTATTACCGAGGAGAAGCTGCTTTCGCCCTCGGAATCGAACTATCTGATGACTCTGTCGCGTATCCGCGGTTCTTCCGAGCCGGTGCTGGCGCTTGCCTGGATCGATATTTCCACCGGCGTCTTCCGGTTGGCGGAAACCGATGCATCGCGACTGCTCGCCGATATCCTGCGCATCGATCCGCGCGAACTCATCGTACCGGATACGATGTTTTATGACGGCGAACTGAAATCGGTCTTCGATGCACTCGGCCGCACCGCCGTTCCACAACCGGCTGTGCTTTTCGACAGCGCGACGGCAGAAACCCGTATAGCGCGCTACTTCGACGTTTCGACGCTCGACGGTTTTGGAAGTTTCTCGCGCGCCGAGCTTGCAGCCGCGGCAGCCGCCATCGCCTATGTGGAGAAGACGCAGATTGCCGAACGGCCGCCGCTCGGCAGACCGGAACGGGAGAGCGGCGCCTCGACGCTGTTCATCGATCCGGCCACTCGCGCCAATCTGGAACTTGTGCGCACACTCTCCGGTGATCGCAATGGTGCGCTGCTGAAGGCGATCGACCGCACGACCACCGGTGGCGGAGCGCGGCTGCTTGCCGAACGACTGATGTCGCCGCTCACCGATCCCGCCCGCGTCAACGAGCGCCTGGATTCGATAAGCTTCCTGATGCAGGAACCCTCGCTCTGTGGCGACCTGCGCGATGCACTGAAACACGTACCCGACATGCCGCGGGCGCTCTCCCGCCTGGCGCTCGACCGCGGCGGTCCGCGTGATCTCTGGGCGATCCGCCAGGGGCTTGGCGCTGCGGCGCATATTGCCGATCTGCTGGGAAGCGCGATGCTGCCGGAGGAGTTGGAACAGGCGCGTACGGGACTGCAGGCTCTACCGTGCGAGCTCGAAACCTTGCTTGCCGAAAACCTCGCCGAGGAACTGCCGCTCTTAAAACGCGATGGCGGCTTCCTGCGCGACGGCGCCAATGCCGGCCTCGACGAGGTTCGGGCGCTGCGCGACCAGTCGCGCCGGGTCATTGCAGGCCTGCAGCTGCAATATGCCGAAGAGACCGGCATCAAATCGCTGAAGATCAAACACAACAATATCCTCGGTTACTTCATCGAGGTCACCGCCGGCAATGCCGGACCGATGACCGATACGGCGGAGGCGAAGGCCCGCTTCATCCACCGCCAGACGATGGCAAATGCCATGCGGTTCACCACGACGGAGCTTGCCGATCTCGAAAGCCGCATCGCTAACGCCGCCGACCGCGCGCTGCAGATCGAGCTCGAAGCTTTCGACCGGATGACGGAAGCGACCGTTGCCGAGGCTGAAGCGATCAAGGCTGGCGCACGGGCGCTTGCCGTCATCGATGTCGCTGCAGGTCTGGCACTCCTTGCCGAAGAGCAGGCCTATTGCCGGCCGCTGGTCGACGGCTCGAAGATGTTTGCGATCGAGGGTGGGCGTCATCCCGTCGTCGAACAGGCACTGCGGCGCCAGTCCATCGGTCCTTTCGTCGCCAATAATTGCGATCTGTCGCCCGTCTCCGATGGTAAGGATGGCGCGATCTGGCTGCTGACCGGCCCGAACATGGGCGGTAAATCGACGTTCCTGCGCCAGAATGCGCTGATCGCCATTCTTGCGCAGATGGGCTCCTTCGTGCCGGCGACGTCAGCGCATATCGGCATCGTCGACCGGCTGTTCTCGCGCGTCGGCGCATCCGACGATCTGGCGCGCGGGCGTTCCACCTTCATGGTGGAGATGGTCGAGACTGCGGCGATCCTCAATCAGGCGAGCGAGCACTCGCTGGTCATTCTCGACGAGATTGGCCGGGGTACTGCGACCTTCGACGGTCTTTCCATCGCCTGGGCTGCTGTCGAGCATCTGCATGAAGCCAACCGCTGCCGCGGGCTTTTCGCGACGCATTTCCATGAGCTGACCGTGCTTTCCGAAAAGCTTGCCCGGCTATCGAACGCAACGATGCGCGTGAAGGAATGGGACGGCGACGTGATCTTCCTGCATGAGGTCGGTCCAGGGGCAGCCGACCGGTCCTACGGCATTCAGGTCGCGCGGCTCGCCGGCCTGCCGGCCTCGGTCGTGGCGCGGGCGCGGGACGTGCTGACCCGTCTTGAGGATGCCGACCGCAAGAACCCGGCAAGCCAGCTGATCGACGACTTGCCGCTCTTCCAGGTCGCAGTGCGCCGCGAGGAGGCGACCCGCGGGCCGTCCAAGGTCGAGGAGGCCCTGAAGGCGATGAGCCTCGACGATATGACACCGCGCGAGGCGCTCGATGCGCTCTACGATCTCAAGAAAAAGATGAAGTAGGAATTCCCCGATGTTCATGGAAAAACTGCTTCAGGAAACCCAGCGCCTCTCCGTCATCGTCTCGATGCTGGAGATTATGAAACAATCTGATGGTAATCTGGAGGCGCGCGGCTGGAATACGCCGATCGGCATGGCGAAGATTACCGGCTCCTGCTTGAAGATCGGCGAGCTCAGCAGTGCAATCATTGACGCCGGATACCGCGAATGCGACAAGGCAACGCTCAATGGCATCATGAGTGAAACGCGGCAGGTTCTCGATACGCTGCTGACGCAGGCTTCAGCCTAAGGACTTGCGGCAAAGCGTCCTCGGCCGACGGCTTGCCAACACCATTTCGCCAAATTTAAAGGTTCATGGAATATGGAGGCCTGTGTCAATCCGCGGGCAAAGAGGCTATAGCGCATGCAGATCAAACAAGAGGCGCGCCATGAGCAAGCGGCCCGGACCGAAGAGGTAACCCCCCGGCCGATGGCGACGCACGACATCGATTTCTCCGAAATCCTCGATGTGGAATTGCTGCAGGGGCAATGTGACGCCATTGCCGAAGCCAACCGCAACCGTCCCGACGTGCTGCGGAACGATCTTCTTGCCGCTCTGAAGAAAGCCAGCGTCGAAGGACGCAAGAAGGCGCGCGAACTGCTTGACGCCCAGGGCGGCGGGCTTGATTGCGCCCACCGCATTTCCTGGCTGCAGGACCAGATCATCACCATTCTCTATAATTTCGCCACGGCGCATGTCTTTCCGAAGCAGAAGGACAAATTCGCGGTCACCGCAGTCGGCGGCTACGGGCGCGACACACTGGCACCGGGTTCCGATATCGATCTGCTCTTCCTCTTCCTGCCGAAGCCAGCGGAAGAGACGCATAAAGCCGTCGAGTTCATGCTCTATATGCTGTGGGACATGGGCTTCAAGGTCGGCCATGCGACCCGCACCGTCGAGGAATGTATCGCGCTTTCCAAGTCCGACATGACCATCCGCACCGCCATCCTGGAGATGCGCTACATCTGCGGCCTGAAGTCGCTGGAGACGGAGCTGGAAGCCCGCTTCGACAAGGAAATCGTCACCGGCACGGGGCCGGAATTCATTGCCGCCAAGCTTGCCGAACGCGACGAACGCCACCGCAAGGCCGGCGACACACGCTATCTCGTCGAGCCGAACGTCAAGGAGGGCAAAGGTGGCCTTCGCGACTTGCATACGCTCTTCTGGATTTCGAAATATTATTATCATGTTCGCGACCCGGCGGATCTGGTGCCGCTCGGCGTGCTGTCGAAGCAGGAATACCGGCTTCTGGAGAAGGCCGACGACTTTCTCTGGGCCGTGCGCTGCCACATGCATTTCCTGACCGGGAAAGCGGAGGAACGTCTTTCCTTCGATATCCAGCGCGAGATCGCCGAGGCGCTCGGCTATCATTCCCGCCCCGGCCTTTCGGCCGTCGAGCGTTTCATGAAACACTACTTTCTGGTGGCTAAAGATGTCGGCGACCTGACGCGCATCCTCTGCGCCGCGCTCGAAGACCAGCAGGCGAAGTCGATCCCCGGTCTGACGGGCGTCATCAACCGCTTTACCCACCGCAATCGCAAGATCCCCGGCAGCGTCGAGTTCGTCGAAGATCGCGGCCGCATTACGCTTGCCAATCCCGATGTCTTCAAGCGCGATCCGGTCAGCATCATCCGCCTGTTCCATGTGGCCGATATCAACGGGCTGGAATTTCATCCCGATGCGCTGAAGCGCGTCACGCGTTCGCTCGGCCTCATCAACAACGACCTGCGCGAGAATGACGAGGCCAACCGGCTTTTCCTGTCGATTCTCACTTCCAAGCGCGATCCAGCCCTCATCCTGCGGCGCATGAACGAGGCCGGCGTGCTTGGCCGCTTCATTCCCGAATTCGGCAAGATCGTCGCGATGATGCAGTTCAACATGTATCATCACTATACGGTCGACGAGCACCTGATCCGCGCCATCGATGTTCTCACTGAGATCGATAAGGGCAAGGCGGAGGAGCTGCATCCGCTCGCCAACAAGCTGATGCCGCATATCGAGGATCGCGAGGCGCTTTATGTCGCCGTGCTGCTGCACGATATCGCCAAGGGCCGCCAGGAAGACCATTCGATCGCCGGCGCGCGCGTCGCCCGCAAGCTCAGTGCCCGCTTTGGCCTGTCGCAGAAGCAGACCGAGATCGTCGTCTGGCTGATCGAAGAACATCTGACGATGTCGATGGTCGCCCAGACGCGCGACCTGACGGACCGCAAGACGATCACCGACTTTGCCGACCGTGTTCAGTCTCTCGACCGCCTGAAGATGCTGATGATCCTGACGATTTGCGACATCCGCGCCGTCGGACCGGGTGTGTGGAACGGCTGGAAGGGCCAGCTGCTGCGCACGCTCTATTACGAGACGGAACTGCTGCTTGCCGGCGGCTTCTCCGAAGTGTCGCGTAAGGAGCGCGCCCAGGCTGCCGCCGAAGCGCTTTATGCGGCGCTTGCCGACTGGAGCCAGAAGGACCGGCGCACCTATGCCAAGCTGCATTACCAGCCCTACCTGCTCTCCGTGCCGTTGGAAGACCAGATCCGCCATGCGCATTTCATTCGCCAGGCGGACAAAGCCGGCCAGGCGCTGGCAACCACGGTGCGCACTGACAGCTTCCACGCGATCACCGAAATCACCGTTCTCTCGCCCGACCATCCGCGCCTGCTCGCCGTCATTGCCGGAGCCTGTGCGGCAGCCGGCGCCAACATCGTCGATGCGCAGATCTTCACGACCTCGGATGGCCGGGCGCTCGATACGATCCATGTCAGCCGCGAGTTTCCGAACGACGAGGACGAGCTTCGCCGCGCCGGCACGATCGGCCGGATGATCGAGGACGTGCTGTCAGGCCGCAAGCGCCTGCCCGATGTGATCGCAACCCGCGCGAAGAACCGCAAGAAGAGCAAGGCCTTCATCATTCCGCCGTCGGTGGCGATCACCAATAGCCTGTCGAACAAGTTCACGGTCATCGAGGTGGAATGCCTCGATCGGCCCGGCCTGCTGTCGGAAATGACTGCCGTCCTGTCCGATCTGTCGCTCGACATCCAGTCGGCCCGCATCACCACCTTCGGTGAAAAAGTGATCGATACTTTCTACGTCACCGATCTTGTCGGCCAGAAGATCTCCGGTGACAGCAAGCGCGCCAATATCACTGCCCGTATGAAAGCGGTCATGGCCGAGGAGCAGGACGAACTGCGCGAACGCATGCCATCAGGGATCATCGCCCCTGCCGCTACCGCCGCCGAAAAGAAAGCCGATTTCCCCGCATGAGCCTCGTCAAGAAATTCGCCACGGTCGGCGGCGCCACGCTCGGAAGCCGCATCTTCGGTTTTGCCCGCGAAACGCTGATGGCCGCCGCTCTCGGCACCGGGCCGATGGCCGACGTCTTCTATGCCGCCTTCCGCTTCCCTAACC
>UCCS01000029.1:21576-37723 GCA_900470965.1 Hyphomicrobiales bacterium | reverse complement strand
ACTATCGCCACCGCCGAGACTTCCTCCGCGCCGCCTCTGTCATCCTCCTTGCAAGACGACTGAATCGGTCATGAGTTTTAATTCGGACTCCGCGGCGTTTCCAATGACCCACGGGCAGGCATAATAGTCTTCGATGCGGTCGATAATGCCGCCGGCGACATGGACGCGAACCGGCCACGCGACCTGCCACAGGCCTCCTCGCTGGAAGAGCACGAGCAGGACAGGCTCCCCGTCGATCGCCCCCAACTCCATGGTCCACGTTTCCGGGTTTCGCTCGTATTCGAAGAAATAGGGAGAGTTCCTGAGCAGGCCGTCGAAGCAGTCGCCGACCCGCAACCGGGCATCGGCGCTGGTGAGACCCCGCACGCCATCCCAATCATGGCGGTTGAAGAGGTCAACATAGCGCTGCAGGAGCAGCGCTATGTCGGGATCAAGCGGACGGCTCGGTTCGCCTGTCGGTTCAGCGGGCAAGCCGGCGAGCTTCGCCCGTCCACGGGAGAGTGCGGCTTTGACGCCGCCAACCGTCGAATCCACAAGTTCTGCAGTCTCCTCCAGCGAATAGTCGAACACATCCTTTAGCAGGACGCAGGCGCGCTCCTTGGGCGGCAGGCTGCCGACCAGCCGTTCGATGGCGCGACGTGCATCGGTCGTCGCCGGCTCCGCAGCGACGACGCCGATGTCGTCCGAATAGGCGCTCTCTGCGCGCTCGCGCGCATCGCGCCGCCTCAGAAAGTCGATGCAGCGATTGTGAGCGATGCGAAACAACCAGGGTTTCAGCCTGCGGGCCTCATCGAGGGTCTCGATCTTCATGTAGGCCTCGAATAGCGTTTCCTGCATGAGATCCTCACCGTCGAGCCGTGAGCCGGTCATGCGGGCGCAGTAGCGATGCAACTGGGCACGAATGTCTGACACCGTCTCGAGGAAGGCTCGATATCGCACGTCAAATAAACCGACCGGTCGCTCCCGCATGCCCTTCATCTGTCACATCCTAACGTCATTGAGGAAGATACGAGTCATGCGACTTCGTGACTTTCACCGCGTGCTGCCGCGGCTTCGGTCAGGCCGAGCTTGGGGCGAACCCACTGTGCAAACCGCTCTATCGCGTCATCGGCTTCGGGAGCGCGGCCAGCCATCATCTGGAACGAGTGCAGCATCCCCGGAAATACCTCTAAGCGCACCTCGACGCCCGCGGCCTTCGCACGGTCCGCGAGTACTCGGCTGTCGTCAAGCAGGGTTTCGTCTTCGCCCGCTTGCAGACAGATCGGCGGCAGGCCCTTGAGATCGGCAAAGATTGGGCTGGCGAATGGATTTCGAGCATCGGCCCCTCCGAGCACTTGCGATGCCAGCATATCCACGGTCGCCTTCTGGAAGAAAGCGTCCTTTTCGCGGTTAGCGTCGTAAGAGAGGCCGCTCGCCGACAGATCGTGCCAGCCAGACATGCTGAGGAGCGCGGCCGGCAGCGGACGTCCCGCATCACGGAGTTTCATCGCGGCTGCAATGACCAGGCCTGCGCCAGCGGAATCGCCTGCACCTATAGTATGCTTCGGCCCGATACCCTGCCCGGCCAGCCAGTCGAACGCGGCCACGACCTGTTCGATTTGCCGCGGGAACTTGCTCTGAAACGAGTAGTCGTAAGTGACGATCAAAGCGTAACAGCCAACCGCCTTGGCGAGGTGTCCGACCATCTTGCGATGCGTCCAGATCGATCCGCCGACATAGCCACCGCCGTGCACGTAAAGCATGACCCGATCCCTGGCCGCCAGTTTTGGCTGCACCCACAACGCGGTCTTGTCGCCGAGGTTCGTCTCGACGTAATCGACGCCGCCGGGTTCCGCCGTCAGAACGGACCACTCGGAGGCTTCCGGCGGCAATTCTCGACCGCTGCGCCAAGCCTCTGCGTTCGTTTCGTAGTATATCTTGTTTGCCAAGCTCTGCTTGCTATCCATTGTCACGCTCCAATTTGTTAGGGGGCGATGTCGAGGACAATCGCCAACAATAACCAAGACGAACGATCGCGCCGAAAGGATACGTGGCCAGCAGATTTGAATTTCAGGACGGACTCCTAGCCTCACTGTGTCGTGCGGCCCGAATGCGGAAGATGCGGGCCACCACGCGTCGGCGGGTGGCCCGCAGATCGGCAGAGGATCAACCCGCGACGCGGGTTGCCACGGGATTTTGCGCCGCTCTCCACGTCTCGATATAGGCCCGCAGCGCGGCCGGTTCATCGGTCTGGATAGTGCTGATGCCGGCGTCCATGAGGCGTCCCCAGATGGCGTCGGGCTCGGTGAGCGCCCTCGTGTCGATCCATTCGCCGCTTGCGGCCATATCCAGCGTGTTGAACCAGATCGCCATATTGGCATCCCGGAAGAGCTGCTGGTTGTTTGCGATCGTGTTGAGCTGATCGAAGCGCAGCTCGCACATGAAGGGCCGGATTTCCGAGAGCAGCGAAAGCGTCTCATGGATACCGGCGGCGGTGAAATGCGCCATCGCCATGAAGGGCACGCCCTCGATGTGCTGGGCTCGTACCCATGCGAGATCTTCGCGGGTCATGACTGTTGTCTTCAGGTCGACGGAGGAGGCCACGCCCATCTCGCGGGCGCAGGCCGCCACTTCCGAAAACAGGCCGCGATCCTTTAAGTCGAGATCGGCGAAGATGCGGCCGCGAATGGTTTCAAAAACCTGTTTCAGGGTCGGAATGCGCTGGTCTGTGGTGGCGCGGTGCTCGCAGGCGATCGTCTTCGGCGGCCAGGTGCCGCCGGGACTGGCGCAGATGTTGAGCGAACGCACAGAGCTTTTCGGCCGCCCGCGCTACGGCGTGCCCCGCCCACACCCCAAGCTCATCGTCTCCGACATATCAGGCGACGCCGCTGCCATGGGCTCGGCGATCGTTCCCTTCAAATCGACCTTTTACTGATGATGCGGGCGCCTGCCGATTTTACGGTGCGTGTTCGTTTTCGTCGTAAAGCCTGACATCCGGAACCCGTGGCAGCCAGGGCTCGCGGCGGATGGTCCAGACCTCGACCATGGGGTGGATGTCGTTCGGCGCCTGATCCAGGGTGCCGATGAAGATTTCCACAGCGTCATCGAGCATGAAGAACAGCCGCGAGCCGCAGATCGGGCAGAACGACCGTTTGTCGTAGATGCTGATCTCGCCGTCCATCTTGAACTTCGAGCGACGCCAGTTCGCCGTTGCCGAAAAGATGGAACCGGTCAGCTTCCGGCATTTTGTGCAGTGGCAGAGCCCGGACTGATACGGCTCGCCTTCGACTTCGTACCTGACTGCGCCACACGCGCAGCCACCGGTTCTCACGCTTTCCATCGCCATCGCGTCCTCCATGCGCTTCAAGACAGCGAAGGATAGCGTACAATGGCTGGAAAGCAGCCATGCCGGCCCTCAGCTAAAACCGAAGCGACATGGCCGCTGGTCAAAGTCCGACGCGACGCATGTGCTCGTCGGGATAGCGGGCACCCTGGATTTTGATATCGGACGTTTCGATTTCCTTGAGATCATCAGGCGTCAACTGAATGCTCAGCGATCCGATATTCTCCTCGAAGCGCTCCAGCTTGCGGGTGCCGAACAGGGGAACGATCCAGGGCTTCTGTGCGAGCAGCCAGGCGAGCGCCACTTGCGCAGGCGTTGCATGGTGTTTTTCGCCGATACGCCGGATGAGGTCGACCAGCCCCAGATTGGCTTCGCGGGCCTCCGGCGCAAAGCGCGGAATGTTGTTGCGCATGTCCGATTTGTCGAGCTCGGTCCCTGTGTCTATCTTCCCGGTCAGAAAACCCTTGCCCAGCGGGCTGAACGGCACCAGGCCGATACCGAGTTCCTCGAGTGTCGGGATCACCTCGGCTTCCGGCTCCCGGGTCCAGAGCGAATATTCGCTCTGCAGTGCTGCGACCGGCTGTACGGCATGGGCGCGACGAATGGAGCCGCCCCCGGCTTCCGAAAGGCCGAACCAGCGCACCTTTCCCTCGCCGATCAGATCTTTCACGACGCCCGCGACATCCTCCATCGGTACATCGGGATCGACCCGATGCTGGTAGAGCAGATCGATATGATCGGTGCGAAGACGCTTGAGGCTGCCTTCGACGGCACGGCGAATATGATCCGGCTTGCTATTGACGCCGCCATGATTGACGCCGGTAACAGGGTCGACATCCCAGCCGAACTTCGTCGCGATCTTGACCTCATCGCGCAGCGGCTTAAGGGCTTCGCCGACCATCTCTTCATTGGTGAAAGGGCCGTAGACTTCGGCCGTGTCAAAGAAGTCCATCCCGCGCTCGACTGCGCTGCGCATGAGTGAGATCATTTCGGCCCTGTCAGGCAGTTCGCGGGCTTTTCCATATCCCATGGCGCCGAGCGACAATGCCGAGACTTCAAGGCCTTGTCCGAGTTTACGCTTTTCCATTTGGTTCTCCTGTTCTCAATGCACGGATTGTGCAGTGTGACTGATTGGTGATGAGGCGCATGTTGCCGTCAGACCCGGCGTCTGGTGCAAGGCAAGAGAGTTCCGCATTGCTCCGTCCATTCGGGTCTATGAGGCGCGGACCGCTTCGACGCGGATCGTGGCGGCCCTCGCCCGTGCCCCGATCATCGGATCGAGGTAGCGGTTTCCCGCGTATTTCGCCCTGTAGGCATCATCGATCCTGTCGTTGCTTGCCGCATCACCAACGGGTTCAAACGTGACGTCCGCCATCATGCCTGCGGCACTGATGCGCCCGGCTCTCTGCCTCAGCGCCGCGTGATACCAGCGCGAAGCCTGGCCATTGTAACCGCGCACGAACAGGGCGCCGTCAACAACGACCGACCAGATCCATGTCGGCGTGCCGGAGGTGACGCCGTCATCACGGAAAGGGGAAATATGCAGATCATCGGACGCGGCGATGCGCGTCAGTTCGTCTTTTGTCCATGCCATGATCGAGGCTCCGTCCATTGCCGGCATACTGCTTTCACTGCTCGACACCATAGACCCTGCCTTTTGTTTCGATTAGGCGGTAATATGAGATTTGACTTATATCGGAGATAAATAAATGCGGCGCGAAGACCTGGGCGATCTCATGGCGTTTCTGGCGGTTGCCGAGGAGAGGAGCTTTACCAAGGCGGCTGCGCGTCTCGGAACATCGCAGTCGTCGCTCAGCCTCATCATTCGCCGGCTGGAGGAACGGTTGGGTGTTCGCCTGCTGACCCGCACGACGCGCAGCCTCGCGCCGACGACGGCAGGCGAACAGCTGCTGGCGACGCTCAGCCCGGCATTCGGCAGCATCGACGCGCAACTGTCGGCGCTGAGCCAATACCGGGAAAAGCCTGCGGGAAGTTTCAGGATCACCGCCGGTCAGCATGCGATCGACACGCTTCTGTGGCCGAAGCTTTCGAAATTCCTGGCCGACTATCCCGACATCAAGGTCGAGCTGATCGCAGATCTGGCTTTAACGGACATTGTCGCTGAGCGCTTCGACGCCGGCGTGCGGCTTGGCGATCAGGTGGAAAAGGACATGATCGCCGTTCGCATCGGGCCGCTGGCGCGAATGATCGTCGTGGGTACTCCGTCATATCTGGCAGAAAGACCGGCGCCCGCCTCGCCACAGGAACTGACGGCGCATCGATGCATCAACATACGCCTGCCAACCTATGGCGGCTTCTATCCCTGGGAATTCGAACGTGACGGACATGAGGTGCGCGTCAGGGTCGATGGGCAAGTCGCGTTCAATGGCGTGCCGCAGGTGATCAGGGCGGCGCTCGATGGTTATGGCTTGGCCTTTGTCCACGAAGACGTCGTCAGGCAATATCTGGACAGCGGGCGCCTCGTGCAGGTGCTGGACGAATGGTCCCCACCCTTTCCCGGCTATCATCTCTACTATCCATCAAGACGGCATCCCTCGCCCGCCTTCACGATGCTGGTTGAGGCATTGAAATTTCATCCCGCGGAAAATGTCTGAGGCCGCGCTTGTCTGATTTCGCGCCCGGTGATACCACATCCTACATGGACAGAACCGCGATCAGCACCTTCGTGATGATGATGCTGCGCTCATAGCGTGGCGGGTTTCGTGCGTCCAGAATGCACCAGAGACCGCCCTCGAGGCGGTCTTTTCATTTGGCGATCCGTCTCGTGGGGCAACCAGCCTTCGAAAGGATCAACCGATGAACAAGACCTATATCACCACCTCGATCCCCTATGTGAACGCCGCCCCGCATGTGGGTTTTGCGCTCGAACTCGTGCAGGCCGATGCCTATGCCCGCCACTTCCGCCTGCTTGGCCGCGACGTGCGGTTCCAGTGCGGCACCGATGACAACAGCCTGAAGAATGTTCGCTCGGCGGACGCCGCCGGCCTGCCTGTGGTGGATTTCGTCAACGCCAATGCCGACCGCTTCGAGCAGTTGGGGACGCGGCTCGATATCTCCAACGACGAATTCGTGCGCACCTCGCGCGATCCAAGGCATGTCGCCTGTGCGCACGCGCTGTGGAACGCCTGCGCTGACAATGGCGACCTCTATCGCAAGGCCTATGAAGGCCTCTATTGTGTCGGTTGCGAGCAGTTTTACGAGCCCACGGACCTCGTCGACGGACGCTGCCCGGAGCACGGCGTCCCGCTTGAACTTGTGCGGGAAGAGAACTGGTTCTTCCGCCTCTCCCGCTATGGCGACCGCATCTTGCAACTGATCGAGACCAGAGAGCTCGCCATCGTTCCGGCCCACCGGCGCAACGAAGTGCTCGCCCTCATCAGGCGCGGCCTTGACGATATCAGCGTATCGCGCAGCGCCGAGCGGGCGCGCGGCTGGGGCGTTCCGGTGCCCGATAGCGATGAAGTTATCTATGTCTGGTTCGATGCGCTGGCGAACTACCCGACGGGGCTAGGCTACGGCACCGATCAGGAACTCTTCAACCGCTACTGGACCGCCGCCGGTGAGCGCATCCATGTCATCGGCAAGGGCATCTCGAAATTCCACGCCATCTATTGGCCGGCCATCCTGCTCTCGGCCGGTCTGCCGCCGCCATCGTCGATTCTTGTCCATGGCTATGTGACGGTCGATGGCCGGAAGATCGGCAAGTCGGCCGGCAATGGTATCGACCCCGACAACGTCGTCGATGCCTATGGCACGCCGGATGCCCTGCGCTATTACCTGCTCCGGCACATCCGCTCGGGTGATGATGGCGACTTCTCGGCCGAGCGTCTGGAAGCCGCCTGGACAGGAGAGCTCGGCGGCCAGCTCGGCAATCTCGCTAACCGGGTGCTGGCACTTGTCTCATCTGCCTTCGGTGGGGTCGTTCCTCCGCTGCAGGAGAGCGATTTTACACAGGAGGCGGCGCGGCTTCCAGCGAAGGTGGCTGCGGCTTTCGATACCTATGAGCTGCATGTCGGTCTTGCCGATATCTTCGCTTTTGTCGGCGAGGCGAACCGCCGTTTTGCGAAGCGTGCCCCATGGGCGGATGCGAAGGCGCTACTTGGTGACATCACGCCCGAAGAACGGCAGGCGACAGTTGATCGTCTTGGTGGTTGCCTCGCGGAGCAGGTTTATGGGTTGGCAGTCGTTGCGCGCTGCCTCCTGCCGTTTCTGCCGCGCTCGGCGGAGGCACTGCATTCAAGGCTTGGGATTGAGGTGCCTGATGTCTATGGGACGCCGCTTGTCGTCGATGGGGTCAGGACGGCGCCGGACGCTGTGCTCTTTCCGAGGAGAGTGGCGGCTTAGAGGCTGCCCAATTTGGTGCTATCGCTTGGCCGGTTCGGACCCTCTAAAAACCCCGCCTTACCCTCACTTCACCACATCGTCTTGGCAGCCCGCACCGGCCATTCCCGATCATAAGTCTCATGATCGAAATCCCCCACCGCATCCTTCAGCATCTGCCCAGGCGTCGGCAGATTCGCGGGGTCGACGAAGTGCTCCGCATTCCACAGCTCGGCGCGCATCACCGCACGCGCGCACTGGAAATAGACCTCGACGATGCTGATGACGACGACCGTGCGCGGATGTTTGCCATCCATCTCGAAACTCGCGAGCAGCGCCTCGTCGTTGGAGACCACGCCGCGGCCGTTGATGCGCATCACGGTATTCGAGCCGGGAATGAGGAACATCAGCGACAGGCGCGGGTCGCGCACGATGTTGGAAAGCGAATCGACGCGGTTGTTGCCGCGCCAGTCGGGAAGATGCAGTGTCGTGTCGTCGATGATGCGCACCACGCCGCCGATATCGCCGCGCGGCGAGCAGTCGAGCCCTTCCGGGCCGACTGTGGCAAGCGCCGTAAAGGGCGAGATCTCGATCATATGCCGATAGAGCGGTGTCAGCCGTTTCGTCACCTTGTCGACGGATGCCTGCGACAGGCTCGCGCCATAGATTTCGTTGAGCTCTTCGATACTGCTGATGATCTTCATCGCTACCCCGTCCTGTTGCCGGCCGCCTGCCCCGCGACCGGCCGGACGCTACACCGATGCGCGGCGCGCCGGAAGCTCAAAAATCGGAATGATCTCAGCAGGTTTCTTGATGTCTCCCTCAGCCAGAAATGCCGCGACTTCGTCAAGAACTGGGGCGGCCGAGATGATGCGCCGGTGGCCAAAACCGTTCGCCCAGGACAGCCGCACCTGCCCGCCCGAGGCCGCATAACGCCGCGCATGGGAGGCACCGACTTCCTTGTCGTCCTCGGCGTGGATGACCAGCACCGGCTTGCCGATGCCTGCGGCCGTTTTTCCCGCGTCGAAATCCTCAAGTCTGCGACCGGTGACACGCTGCACGACATCCTCGAGCGCTGCCTGCGCGGCCGGCTTCAGCCGCAGCATCCGGCCGAAATCGGTAAACAGCCATTGCATCTCGCTGGGCGAGCCGATCAGCACCATGCGCTCGGTCGAGACGGGTTTTACATCCGGCAGTATGGCGGAGGCCGAGACCATGAGCGCAGCACCACCGAAGGAATGGCCGACGACGGCATCGAAGCGGCCGAAACGCGCTTCCGCCGCCGCAATCGCCTTGACCGCCAATCCCATATGCAGGAAGCGCCCGCCGGCGCGACCGTGGCCGGGAAAATCGAGCGCGATCACTTCCGCGCCGGTATCCGCCAGCATCGTTACCAGATCGGCCATATAGGCCATGCCGGAGCCCCAGCCATGGGTGACGAGGTAACGCTTGCGCCGCCCGAGTGCCCCGCCGTTCAGCCGGTAGGCATGGGCGCGCTTACCCTCGACCGGCAGCAGGAAGCGTTCCGCGCCCGCAAGCCTGGCAACACCTGCCGCATGCGCCGCCTTCGCCTTCTCGCCTTTCGGCTTGACGGATGGCGTTCGGCAGAACAGCCGGAAGGCCGCTTCGCCGGCAAGACGCGGAGAAACGGATTGCATGAGCGAAAATCCGAGGCGGGTGACCTCAAGCGCAAATTTTGCCATGATAGGATTCCAATAATGTTCAACACTGAACAATAAAGTACAACGATGAACAAAAATCAATCCCTACCCTGGGATCATCCGCGTTTTCGCAGCTGGATCGCGGTGGCTCGCGCCTGCCAGCTCATGCAACAATCCCTGGCGCGCTCGCTTTCCGATCTCGATATCAAGCCCCCGCATCTCGATATTCTCGTCAATCTCTACCGCTTCGAAGGCATTTCGCAGCAGGAGCTGGCCCGCAAGCTGCTGGTCGGCCGCTCCAACATGAGCATGCTCCTGCCGCAGATGGAAAAGCGCGGCCTGATCCTGCGCCGCGACGACAAGCGCGACAAGCGCGTGCTGCGCCTCTACCTGACGCCGGAGGGGCGAAAGCTGAGCGAGGAAGCCATGGCCATCCAGACCAGCCTCATCGACCGTGTGCTCTCGGACGAGCCGATCGAGCAATGCATGGCGACCGCCGACTCGATGGAGCGCATCATCACCGTGCTGCTGCAGGATCTGCGTGACGAGGATTGAGCCCGGAGCTATCTTCGAGGCTTGCAGCACACGAGCGGGGGTTAGTAACGATGCCGGCATGGGATGACAAGCTTGCGATAAACGAGCTTCTTCAGAACTGGGCGATCTGGCGGGATGCCGGTCATTGGGAGCGTTTCCAGACCGTATGGCACGACGACGCCTGGATGATGGCGACTTGGTTCCAAGGGCCTGCAACGGAGTTTATCCGTGTCAGCCGGGATGGCTGGAACAAAGGCGTAAGCATCCTCCATTTTCTCGGCGGCAGTTCGATCGACATCAGAGCGCATCGGGCGATAGCTCAGACCAAGATGACGATCTCCCAGCGGGCATCGGTTCACGGTTGCCCTTGCGACGTGGTTTGCACCGGGCGCTTCTACGACTTCCTCGAAAAGAGAAATGACCGCTGGGCAATCGTCATCCGGCAGCCGATCTATGAGAAAGACAGGATCGATCCTCTTTCGCCCGCCGATATACTCGGGATCGACCGAGAGGTGCTGCAGGCATTTCCGGAAGGATATCGGCATCTCGCCTATATACAGGAGCAGATCGGATATCGTGTAAAGCGCGATATGCCGGGCCTGAAGGGCAAACAGGTGGAAGCTCTATACGAGCGCGGCAATCGCTGGCTGGAAGGGCTTGCCGTTACACCGCAGGAGTTTCTGCGTGATGCATGACCTTTTGCGATGCCGGACTCTCTAATGCAACACCGGCCCGGCCGGCGCCCGCGTCAGCGACTTGTACTCCCAGGCCGCCACGATAATCAGCACCAGCGCCGCCAGAATGCCCATTACATAGACTTGTATGAACGGGGCAAAGAAGGTGCAGAGGATCAGGATGACGATGCCGGCGAGATGGGAGAGCGGCAGACGGCCGCTGGTGGCGCCCTTGAACCAGAGATTTCCGATCAGGAAGAGGCCGGAGCCGCCGAGCACGGAAGCGGCAATGGCGAGGCTGCCCGTCTCATGCGGATGTTCGAACATGAATTCCACCGCCACGGCATGCACGATAATGCCTGCGAGGACAGGGATATGCGCATAGGTGAAGGCCTGCCGTGCGATACTGCCGGGCGTATCCGTATGCTCGATCCGGTGGGCCGCGCGCTCATGGCCGAAACGGAAATAGAGCCACCACATGGCGACCGTACCGATGAAACCGATCAGAAAGACCACGCCGGTCATGGCCGAGAATTCCATTTCGGAGAAGGTGCGGCCGGATACGAGGATCGCTTCGCCAAGGCAGATGATGATGAAAAGCGCGCAACGCTCCGCCATATGCGCGCCGGAAACATCCCACTCCGCCGCATTCGATCTGCCGAGGCCAGGCACGACAAAGGAGAGCGCCGGCCCGCAATATTCGATGGCGAGCGCGATGACCCAGCAGATCAGCCGTGCTTCATGCTCCAGCAGCCCGCCAGCGATCCAGAATATGCCGGCAACGACAAAATAGGCGGTAATACGCACGAAGTTGAGTGTGGCCGAACGGCCTGCAGCCCGCATCGCATAGGCAGTGAAGGCCGAGCGGCCGACCTGCATCAGCACGTAGGCTGAGGCGAAGAGCAGGCCCTTTTCGCCGAAAGCTTCGGGAATGGAGGCCGAAAGAATGAGGCCGAGCATCATCATCACGATCAGCAAGGATCGCACCGGCATGCGCTCGGGGTCGAGCCAGTTCGTCGCCCAGGCGGTGAAGATCCACACCCACCAGACGGCAAACATCATCAGTGCGGCTTCGGCGGCGCCCAGCAGCGTGTAATGCGCAAAGAGCGCATGCGACAGCTGTGAAATGGAAAAGACGAAAACGAGATCGAAGAAGAGTTCCAGGAATGTGACCCTGCTGCCGGTATGCCCGTGGGCTCGCAGCCAGCTCTTTTTATGCGTTTCCGTCATGTGCCCCCTCGTCGCCCCTTCGCCTGATATTGAAGATTATCTTGGTTTTTCCGCCACGTCGCGGCTCATTCCCTTTTCCTTCAGCTCTTCCTCATAGGCGGAGAAAAGCTCGAAGCCGCGCTCGCCGAGTTCGCGCAGATAGGTCCAGGTATATATGCCGGTATCGTGCATGTCGTCGAAGCCGATGCGCACGGCATAATTGCCTGTCGGGATCATTGAGATGATGGCGACATTGCGCTTGCCCGGCACCGTGACCTTCTGCCCCGGCCCATGCCCCTGAACCTCGGCCGACGGCGACAGCACGCGCAGAAGCTCGGCCGAGAGATCGAAGCTCTGCCCGTCATTGAAGCTTACCACCAGCCTCTGGCGGTCTTTCGAAACCCGGAGTTCGGTGGGCCAGATATCGCTCATCGTTATGTCCTCTTCTTCTGCGAGGAGTAGGCGCTGATCTTTTTCGGCGCAAGCGTAATTTGCCGTGGCGCCGAAAGCTGTTTCCCTTGACGCCACAATAGCATATGCCCACATTAAGGAGAGTACGGAGATTGACGTGAACACCATAGTCGGAACGATAGGCAATGCCTCGCCGCTGGTAGCGGATGCAGCGCCGATGATCGACCCCTTCGGGCGTGCCGTCACCTATCTACGCGTTTCCGTCACCGACCGCTGCGACTTCCGCTGCACCTATTGCATGGCGGAAAACATGACCTTCCTGCCGAAGAAGGATCTCTTGACGCTGGAAGAGCTCGACCGGCTCTGTTCCGCCTTCATCGCCAAGGGCGTGCGCAAGATTCGCCTGACCGGTGGCGAGCCGCTTGTGCGCAAGAACATCATGTACCTGGTACGCCAGCTTGGCCGCCTGGTCGGCTCCGGTCTCGACGAGTTGACGATCACCACCAACGGCTCGCAGCTCGCCCGCCACGCCGAGGAGCTCTATGACTGCGGCGTGCGCCGCATCAATGTTTCCCTCGATACGCTCGATCCGGAGAAATTCCGAAAGATCACCCGCTGGGGCGATTTCGCCAAGGTCATGGAAGGCATCGACGCCGCCCAGAAGGCCGGGCTGAAGATCAAGCTCAACGCGGTGGCGCTGAAGGATTTCAACGAAGCGGAAATGCCCGACATGCTGCGCTTCGCGCATGGCCGCGGCATGGATCTCACCGTCATCGAAACCATGCCGATGGGCGAGATCGAAGAAGATCGCACC
Source organism: Hyphomicrobiales bacterium (assembly GCA_900470965.1). GTDB lineage: Bacteria > Pseudomonadota > Alphaproteobacteria > Rhizobiales > Rhizobiaceae > Rhizobium. The sequence continues at coordinate 24,757 of UCCS01000029.1, read as the reverse complement.
GACCAGTACCTGCCGCTCTCAAAACTGCGCGCCGATCTGGAACGGCAATTCACGCTTGCCGATATCAATTACCAGACCGGCGGCCCTGCCCGCTATGTCCGGGTCGCGGAAACCGGCGGCCGCCTCGGCTTCATCACGCCGCTCACCCATAATTTCTGCGAGAGCTGCAACCGCGTGCGCCTCACCTGCACCGGCACGCTCTATATGTGCCTCGGCCAGAACGACGCCGCCGACCTGCGCGCCGCATTGCGCGCTACCGAAGACGACGGCCTGCTCCATGCGGCCATCGACGAGGCCATCACCCGCAAGCCCAAGGGCCACGATTTCATCATCGACCGCACCCACAAGCGCCCGGCCGTTGCCCGGCATATGAGTGTCACCGGGGGCTGAGATGCGGCCCCGCGAAGCGGGAGCAATCGATTGCAGCGTCGAACGCCCTGAGCCATGCATGGCGCCCTCCCTTCCGCCATCGAGCACCTGATCTTGCAGTGAGCCGCAAGGCACGCTCATATGGCATGACTGTGTGAACATGGAATCGCCGAATGCCCACAGACACCAGCCCAAAACGTTATCCCGAAATGCAGGGCAAGATTGCCCTTGTTACCGGCGGATCATCCGGCATCGGCCTTGCGACCGCGCAGGCTTTCGCCCGTGAGGGTGCCACCGTCATCATCTCCAGCCGCAACGAGAAACGGGCAAAACAGGCGCTTGCCAGCCTGCCGGATGGCAGCGCCAGTTGGGTCGAATGCGACGTGGCCAATGGCAAGTCTGTGGAAAGGCTGATCTCCGGCATCGTCAAGCAATATGGTCGGATCGACTACGCCTTCAACAATGGCGGCAGCGGCGGACGCGGCGCACCGGTTGGAAGCCTCGGCGAGGATGCCTGGCGCAAGACCATCGACGGCTACCTGACCTCGGTCTTCCTCTGCATGCGCTATCAGATCCCGGCCATGCAGAAGAACGGCGGCGGTGTCATCATCAACAACTCCTCCGTTGACGGCCTGCGCGGCTATCCCTTTCCGGGCGGTGCGGCCTATGCGGCCGCAAAACACGGCGTCATCGGGCTGACGAAGAGTGCCGCACTCGAATATGCCCGCGAGGGTATCCGCATTACCGCGATCTGCCCCGGCTGGGTCGGCACCCCGCCCGTCGAATCCTCTATGAAAAAGAGCGCCGATATTGCGGCCGCCATCATCGCCCAGACGCCGATCGGCAGGGTCGCCACGCCGCAGGAGATTGCAGAGGGCGTGCTGTGGCTCTGCTCGGATGCCTCTTCCTTCATGCTTGGAAGTCCGCTGGTGCTGGATGGCGGCTATATGAGTTGAGAGACTATGTTGCGCCGCACGAGAGAACAGGAAGAGGCCATCTGGTGTCGGGACATTGTGATCGATATTTCCTGCCCCGCGCCTTTCCTTTGCCGAGCGGAGCGTGAATGACTGACGGCAATGATATTTCAATGAATGAGACGCGCCGCACCGACAGGCTGCTGCTGCGCCCACCGACGATGGAGGATCTTCATTTTCTGACGGAGCTGTTCGCAAAGCCTGAACTGGTCGCGCACAGGCCCGTGCCTCTGCCGGACAGCCCTGAAGAAAGCGCCGCGCGGCTGGCGAGGGACATGGCGCATTGGGAACAACACAGCTTCGGCCGCTTTGCGGTCCTCTCCAATGGTGAGCTGATCGGTTTTGGCGGGGTCACCGTGTCGAGCGAGTTCGAGGGTCTCAACCTCTCCTATCATCTCGATCCCCGAAGCTGGGCACACGGTTACGCAACCGAACTGGTTCGCGGCATACTGGCCTTTGCCTTCGAAGAGCTGGGGGCCCGCCGGATTATCGGCCTGGTACGCCCGGCCAATCCCGCGTCTCGCCGCGTTCTCGAGAAATGCGGCTTCGGCTTCGAAGGCCAGGTCATGTTCCACGGTGCGCCGACGAACCTTTACAGCCTTCTATCCTGAAACTTTCGAAGTGCCTCTCCGCCTGGCATTGCCTTACTCGAGGATGGGCACATGCGGCGCCGCCGACCGCGGCAAGACTCCGGTCAGCCGCGGATCATCCGTGACCTCGACCATGAAGGCATAGGGCCTAAAGCCGGACCGCTGATAGAAGGGCAACGCGTTCGGGTGGTCGAAATGGCAGGTGTGGACCCAGAGTCGCTCGATCGGATGCGCCCAGGCGATGGACAAAGCATGATTCATGAGATAGCGCCCCGCTCCTGTTCCGATGGCGCTTTTTCCGACCCCGAAGAAGACCAGTTCACATTGGCCCGGCTGCCGGAAATCAAGCTCCAGCATTCCGGCTTGCTGCCCATCCGAGAGCAGCACGTTNNCACGTAGATTTCCACCAAGGGGTCGCCGATGACGGCTTTCAGCGCCTCATCGGCCATGACCAACCGGGAAACCCAAAGCCAGTCCTCACCGATCGCCCGGAAGAGCTGCCGATAAGTCTGCGGATCGGGCGCCAGCATCCTCTCCAGGGAAAGCCCCGCAGTGTTGCCGATCTCCCTCGGCAGCGGCTTCTCGGTCATTTCCAGACAGGTGACGGCGTTTGCAAGCTTGCCCCTGGGAACCGGAGAATATCCCATGGGCAGTTCGGGGTTCGAGTGGTCCGATTTTTCCGCGGTACTCATGTCTCGTCTATCCGTTGTGCGCCGTTTCAAGATGTCCAATGGAGATCAGGATTCGGCTATCGACTCAACCCGCTTTGCCGCGGCTGATAACCAGCACGAAAAAAGCCCCGCATCAGCGGGGCCAAGTCTTTCTGAGTGGAATACTCTGATGTCGGATTGTTATCAGTGCCAGGTCTGGCCGTTGTACCAGGTATCGACGTCGCTGCGGATGCGGTCCTTGGCGAGGCCGTAGCGTTCCTGCAGCTTGCCTTCAAGCTGTTCGCGGCGGCCGTTGATCTGGTCGAGGTCGTCGTCGGTGAGCTTGCCCCACTGTTCCTTGACCTTGCCCTTCACCTGCTTCCAGTTACCTTCAACACGGTTCCAATCCATCACGGTTCTCCTTTGTTGGACGTGGTTGGAAAACGACGCAGGCGCCAAATTGTTCAAAAGAAAAACCCGCGGTTGGAAAACCGCGGGCCCTTTCTGATCTCAAGCCGATGCATTGACTTATGCAGCACGGCCCGTCCAGCGACCCTCGGCGCGGCCATATCCATGCACGTCGCCTTCGTCACCGGTG
>UCCS01000029.1:0-21562 GCA_900470965.1 Hyphomicrobiales bacterium | reverse complement strand
CCATCGCCGCATTCTGCTGGGTGATGAGCTCCACGTCATGCACCGCCTTGCTGACCTCGTGGAGGCCTGTCGACTGTTCGCCTGTCGCAGCCGAAATCTCGGCGACGAGGCGCTGCACGCCGCCGACATGGGCGATGATTTCGGCGAGCGTCTGGCCGGTTTCCTCGACAAGCTCTACGCCGCTCTGCACCTGGCCGGAACTCGCCGAGATCAGCTCCTTGATCTCGCGGGCGGCCTTGGCGCAGCGCTGGGCAAGTTCACGCACTTCCTGCGCCACGACCGCAAAGCCGCGGCCCGCCTCACCTGCACGTGCTGCTTCGACGCCCGCATTCAGCGCCAGGAGGTTGGTCTGGAAGGCGATCTCGTCGATCACGCCGATGATGGTGGCGATCCTCTCGGACGACCGGTTGATTTCGCCCATCGCATCGACGGCCTTGGCGACGACCTCACCGGAACGGGTCGCGAAAACCTGTGTCTCGTTGACGGATTGCGCCGTCTGCTTAGCGCGGTCGGCGGTGGAGCGCACGACATCGCTCAAGTGCCGCAGCGCCCGCGAGCTCTCCTCGAGTGCGGCCGCCTGCTGTTCGGTGCGGCGCGCAAGATCGTCGGCCGAGGATGCAAGGTTGCCCGTGCCGCCCTTGATCTCGACGGTGGCGCCGCGCACATCGGCCAAGGTCTGGCGGAGTGCCTCGACGGCATGATTGTAGGTATCCGCCATATCGACGAAATCGCTGGCGAGATCGCGGCGCATGCCGATTTCCAGATTGCCTTGTGCCAGCTGCTGCAGCACGTCGGAGAGAGCATTCAGCGCCTGCTTCTGTTCGGCCTCGATGCGAGCGCGCTCGGCGGTGCGGCGGCTCGCCTCGTCGGCTGAGAGCGCCCGCGCGCTTTCGGCCTCCTTCTCGAGCCGGACGTTTTCGACAGCCGCATCACGGAAGACAGCAACCGAGCGAACCATGTCGCCGATCTCGTCGCCGCGGTTACGGCCTTCGATGGCAACTTCGAGATCACCATTGGCAAGCCGGGTCATCACGTCTGAAACGCGCTTCAGCGGGCCGCGCAGGGTTTCGACCAGCATCAGCCCGCCGATGATCGCCAGCAGCGTCCCGAGGATCATCGCAAAGACAGAAACATTGGCCGAACGCTCGCTGTCTTCCTTGCCGAGTTCCTGCGCCTGGCTGACGAACTGGCGAAGCGAGGCCATGGCGCCGGCGAGGATTTCGGAAGACTGCTGGCGCGCCGCCTTCCAATCCGCAGCCGCATTCAGCATGTCTGCAGAAGCAGCCGTCAGCGAAGCGGCAGCCGGGGCGACCTTGTCTGCGAAAGCCTTCATGACGGCATCATTGGCGCCGAAGGCGGAGATCTTCTTGGCGGTTTCGTTCAGCACCTTGAGGTCGGCAAGAACCACGTCCCGCGCAGCGGCATCGCGCGCGGTCAGCATCTGGCTCACATGCACCTGCAACCGGTCGGCGCTGTCGCGCACCTGGTCGACCGAGGTCAAAAGCTCGCGCTGTTCGGCAATGCTCTTGTCGAGGCTGACGAAGCGGGCGGACGCCGTGTCGCTGTTCTTGGCCGACTGCAGCGTCATCTGACCCTCGGTATTGACGAAGCCGGTCAGTAGCGGCGCCATGCCGGAGGCTTTCTCATCCGGTGTGCCGCTGCCCTTCAGGAGCGCGTCGAGCTTGCCGGCTGTCTCGGCAACCTGCCCGATCAACTGCTGGCCATCCTTGGAGACCATGGCCTTGGCGACATCGAGTTGTTTCAGGATCTCGGCAATATGCTGCTGGGCGGCCTCGATCTGCTCCTCGGGCGTAAAGCCCATCTGGATGTCGACGCGCATCGCGCCCATGATATCGGTCAGCGACTTGAAGGCAGCGGAATTGTAGAGCAGTGCCTTGGCGAAGACTTCCTTGTCGGTGAAATCCTTGCGCACGAGATCGGTCTGGCCACCGGCTTCCTCTGCGGCAGCCGAAATCGCCTGCACCGTCCTGGTAATGGCTGCAACGCTCGCATCTTCCGTCTGGCGCAGGCCCCACAGCGTCTCCTGCTGTCTGCGCATGGCTGACGCCAGGGCGCTGACTTCGGTCAGCTGGCTGCGCTGGTCGCCGGTCTTCAGCAAGCCGTTCAGGCGCACGACGCCACTTTCCTGCGCATCGATCGCCTTGCCGAAACCGGCTTTGCTCGCATCCGACGGATCGGAGAGGAACTCCTGGAGTGCCGCCTGCAGGTTCTCGAAATCGGAGATATTTTCGATCGTCGCACGCGTCACCGTCATGTGGCCGTTCAGGATATTGGCCGTGTGGTAACCGAGGATGCCGACACCGGCGATCAGCACGACGAGCGGGATGACGAACAGCAGGACCTTGGTGACGATACGACGGCTTTGCAGAAGTCGGTCGATGAAGTGCATTGAGGCGCGCCTTGAAACTGATGGTACCGTCCACTCCGCAATCATTCCGGATGGTTCGGCGGCCTCCTCCATCATGAAGAGTGGTCGCATATTTCGCTGAATCGGTTGATACAACCTTAATTCGCAACCGGAAGATTTGGGAATTATCCTTATATTTCTAATATTTGCCGCAACTGCACAAGGATTTGCCTTCCCTAACGTTAGGTTGCGCTGCGCTGCAGCATCGAATTATTTCAGGTGTGGCATTCCTCCGATTCCCTTGCTGTCGGTTCCCTTCTAAAAGGGCTTGTAAGGTAAGGGAATCTCCAGCATGCCGCGATCACGCAATACCGAAGGCGCCATCTATATGAGCATGGCGATGGCGGGCTTTTCCTCAAGCGACGCACTCTCCAAATCGGTCATTTCCTACATGAATGCCGGCGAGATCATGTTCCTGCGTGGCCTCTTCACCAGCATCCTCGTCTATCTGATCGCCTGGAAGCTGGGCGCATTGAGGCCCTGGCGGGTCATGCTCAAACCCGTCATCGCCCTGCGCATTGCCTGTGAGATCATCGCCGCCGTCACCTACATTACCGCTCTCGGCATGATGCCGATCGCCAATGCCTCGGCGATCCTGCAGTCTCTGCCGCTCGTCGTCACCTTCGGCGCGGCACTCTTCTTCAAGGAGCCGGTCGGCTGGCGGCGCTGGATGGCGATCCTTGTCGGCCTCATCGGCGTGATGATCATCATCCGCCCCGGCCCGGAAGGCTTTACCGCCGCCGCCCTCCTCTGCGTCGGCAGCGTCGCCTCCACCGCCGGCCGCGATCTCGCCACCCGCAGCATCAGCAAGGATATTCCCTCGCTGATGATCACGACGGTGACGGCGGTTTCGGTAGCAATCTTCGGCGCGCTTATGATCCCCTTCCTCGGCGGCTGGGAACCGGTCAGCGTTACCTCACTCACGCATTTGCTGCTTGCCTCCGTGCTGGTGCTCGTCGGCTACCAGTCGGTCATCCTCGCCATGCGTACCGGCGAGATATCCTTCGTCGCGCCCTTCCGCTATACGAGCCTGATCTTCTCCTCCCTGCTCGGTTTCTTCTTCTTTGCCGAAGTGCCTGATTTCTGGACGCTGGTGGGCGCTGCCATCGTTATCGCCTCCGGCCTCTATACGTTCTATCGTGAGGCCAAGCGCCACGTGCCGCCGGTCGCGCAGGAATCGGCGCCCCGCTCTCCCGTGTGATAGTCCGAGGTATCGCCATGACTGACTTCGTGCTCGACCAATCGACCATTCCCGGTGTCGTGCTGGCCGGCGGGCGCTCATCGCGCATGGGCCGCGACAAGGCGGGCGTCACGCTCGGCGGCCGCAGCCTGCTCTCCCATGTTCTGGCCCGCCTCTCGCCGCAGACGGCACAGATCGCCGTCAATGCCGATGCGGCCGACGGACACGACCTGCCCGTTGTTTCCGACAGTATTCCCGGCAAGGCGGGGCCGATGGCCGGCATTCATGCGGCCATGGTCTATGGCGCCGGCCTGCCTTCCACCCATGTCGTCACCGTCTCCGTCGATTGTCCCTTCCTTCCGGCCGATCTTGTTAGCCGGCTTGCGGGCGCGGTAAGCCATCCCAAACAGATCGCCATTGCTGCCTCGGAAGGCCGCAGCCATCCGGTCTTCGGCCTTTGGCCGACGGCGCTCGCGAGCGATCTGGAAGAATGGGTCAGGATGGACGAGAAGCGCCGTGTTCGCGACTTCCTCTTGCGTCATGACGTAACGGAAGTCTCCTTCCCGCTGCATCCGACCCGAGCCAGCGTTCTCGATCCCTTCTTTAACATCAACACGCCGGATGATTTAATGGAGGCCGAACGCTGGCTGAAGGCACTTCGTGCATGAAAAAGATGGGCACATGAAAGAAGATGGGCGGATGACACAGAAAATCTTCGGCATCGCCGGCTGGAAGAATTCCGGCAAGACGGGCCTTGCGGTGCGCCTCGTCGAGGAATTCACCCGCCGCGGATACCGCATATCCACCATCAAACACGCCCACCACGATTTCGACATCGACAAGGTCGGCGCCGACAGCTACCGCCACCGCCAGGCCGGCGCGCATGAGGTGACGATCGTCTCGGGCACCCGCTACGCCATCATGCACGAGTTGCGCGGCGCCCCGGAACCGACATTCGAGGAGATATTGGCGCGGCTTGCGCCTTGCGATCTGGTGCTGATCGAGGGCTACAAGCGCGAGCCGATCCCGAAGATCGAGGCGCGGCGGCTGGAGGCTGCGAGGCGCGATCCGCTGGCGCCCGAGGATCCGCATATCGTGGCGATTGCGGCGGATCACGAGGTCGAGGACGCTGCAGGGCTCGCCGTGTTTGATCTTGATGATACAGCCGCGATCGCGGATTTTGTTGCGCACACGGTTGATCTTGGGGCTCCTCCGTCTCCCCAACCGGCGTGAGCGAACGTCTGAGCGGATAGCGAAGACCGCATTTGTTTTACCTGCGACCCCTCATCCGACCCTTCGGACCACCTCCTCCCATCATCGCCATCACAAAATAAAAAGGGCGAGGCCCTCACGGACCCCGCCCTCCTCATAAAATTCCAGTTACTCGCTTACCTGTTCTGTGCCACCGGCCGCACGAGCGGCGTCACACGGCGAATGGTCACGCGCCGGTTCTCCTGGTTCGGTCCTGCTGTATTCACCTTCAGATAGCGCTCGCCATAACCCTGAGTCGCAAGGTTCTCCGGCGGGATGCCATAGACATCCGTCAGTACGTTGGCGACCGATTCCGCGCGCTGGTCAGACAGAATCAGGTTGCTCTGGTCAGAACCCACCGCATCCGTGTGGCCTTCGATCAGGAAGGTCTCGCTCTTGTTCTTATCGAGCACTTCGTTGATCGCATCGGCCACCTTGCGCAGCGTGCGGGCCTGGGTCATCGGGATTTCCGCACTGCCGGTCGCAAAGGTCACCGTATCCAGGTCGATGCGGCGCACCTTGTCGCGGATACGGGCGGAATATTTCACCTCGTTCAGCGAATAGACGCGCTCGACCGGTTCGACGGGCGGCTCGCTCAGGAACTCGTAATAGTCACGGTCCGGATCGGTGCTGGTATCGATGATATAGTCGTTTAGCGGCACGCGCAGGCGCATCGGCGGCAGGTCGGCACCCGGATCCTCGAAGTAATCACGGTCCGGATCCTCATAGAGCTCGGGCGAATAATAGAGCACTTCTTCCCGGCCGCGGGCATCGACGCGCGAGCGCTGGATGATGTCGCCGTACCGGTTGCGGATCGTCACGATGCGATAGCCCTCTGGCCGCATGATCGTCTCGCGGTAGCGGTCGCCCGAAAGCTCCTCATAGCTCGGCCGTTCGCCGTCACGCAGGAACCGGCGGTCGTCATCGCTGCGCACCACGGTGCGGTCGCCGAACTGAATGATGATACGGCTGTCGTCCGTGCTCTCGCCGTAGTTTGCACCTTCCTGCCGGTCGAACTGCGGGCGGCGGTCCATGCGGCGGCCCTGCTCGCGGGTCACGGCTTCCATCTCGACCGGCGCGCGCTGCTGGCCGCGGCTCAGCGACTGGGCCTCGGCATCCGAGGTTGGCAGCTTGAAATCCTGGCTGTCGGCGCGCTGGCGGTCGCGGTCGCGACGACCCTGTCGGCCCTGGCTGCGGTCGGCATCCTTGTCGCTGTCGAGAACGGCGGCACCATTCTCAACCGGCAGGACGATCGTCTCGTTGCTCTTGGCCGGGTCCTGGGCGATTTCCTTGCGGCGCTCCAGCTCCTGCGGGGTGACCTTTTCAGGCGCCGGAATGGCCTGTTCGGCCTGCTGCGGCGCTACGGCTGCCGGCTGTTCGCCAGGCTGCGGTACGATGGCGGCAGGCTGTTCAGGCTGCTGGCCGGGTACGGGCTGGACAGCCTGCTGACCATTGGCGGGCTGTTCGCCAGCGGCAGGCTTTTCAGCGGTTGCCGGCGTTTCAGTTGCAGCGGGCTTTTCGGCTGTCGCAGGCTTTTCCGCCGGGACGGGCTTCTCGCCTGTGGGCTGTTCGGCCGTTGCGGGCTTTCCGGCTGGGACGGGTGCCTCACCGGAAGGTGCTGCCTGCTGCTCGGTTGCCGCGGGACGCTTGCCGCCGGCTGGCCGCTTGCCGCCCTGCTGCTCCGCCGGCTGTTCCGCGGGCTGCTCGGTCGTTTCCGTCTTCTGGCGCTGCGGGCGCTGGCGCGGTTTTTCAGCAGGCTGATTCGCCTCGCCGGCGGCCGGAGCTTCGACAGCGGGCTGCTGCGAGTCAGGAGCGGCCTGCTCGGCATTCTGCTTGCGATCGCGCTGGCGCTTCGGCTGCTCTGCCGGGGGCTGCTCCGCCTGCGGCTGCTGAGCTTGCGGCTCGGCCTGCTGTTCCGGCTGTGCCTGCTTCTGGCGGCGCGGCCGCTGCGGTTCCTCGGCGGCAGGAGCCTGCTGGTCGGGTGCTGCCTGTTCTGGCTGGGCTTCGCGCTGGCGGCGTGGACGTGCGGGCTCCTCGGCCGCGGGTGCCTGGACTTGCGGCTCTGCCTGCGGTTCGGGCTCGCGCTGGCGCTTGGGCTTCTGTTCCGGTTCCGGAGCGCTTTCGGCGGGNNCTGCTGTTGCTGCTCCTCTGCCTGCTTCCTCTTCTTTTTCAGGAGCTCTTCTTCGGAAGGTGCGTCCTGCGCCACCTCGTAGCTGCCCCCAACGACGGTATTGGCAACAGTGCCGACAGCGCCATGGCGAACCCCGCCGACTGCGGCGTAAGCGCCTACCGGCGGCACTACGAAGGCAAGGGAAAGCAGCGGAAAGGCCGCGCTCGCAAACAGTCTGGATTTCATGCCCATATGGGGTTTCCTCGTCCTTGTTTTGACTTCGACCGGGGCTCACTGCCCCGCAATCACGGCTTTTTGTGCACCAGGCGAAACTCAAAGCGCTAAAATGCCGATTTGTTCCGGAAGCTAGGAAGGCACGCATTAACCTCGCCTGAACGTGGCGGTCGGTCCCCGTTCATGTCGGCTCGCACGCTGGCTGCCGGTTGCAGCGCACAATTGCGGCGGGATTCCTGTTGCAATTTTGTGAGAAAAGGTTTGATTATCGCCGCAAGACGGTGGTGGCACCGTCGAAGTGTGCGGCCTCCGGCGAACAACAAAAAGGCCCGGAGCCACCAACAGAGAGGATCCTCATGCGCATTTCCACCAAGCTCCTTGCTGCTGCCTCGATGGCGGCAATGTCTCTCTTCGCCGGCGCGGCGCTTGCCGACGGCGAAAAATATGTGATCGGCACGGACTCGACCTATCCGCCTTTCGAATTCGTCGACGCCAGTGGCACCATTCAGGGCTTCGACATCGATGTCGCCAAGGCACTCTGCGCCCAAATGAAGGCCGAATGCTCCTTCGTGTCCACTGACTGGGACGGCATCATCCCGGCTCTGAACGCCAAGAAGTTCGACATGATCGTCTCTTCCATGTCGATCACGCCTGAGCGCCTCAAGCTCGTCGACTTCTCGAACAAGTATTACAACACCCCGCCGGCAATCGCCGTGCCGAAGGACTCCACGATCACCGATGTTGCCGGCCTCAAGGGCAAGGTGATCGGCGCGCAGACCTCCACGACCCACGCCAACTACGCCGAGAAGCATCTCGCCGACACCGAACTGAAGCTCTACCCGACGGCTGACGAGTACAAGCTCGACGTCTCCAGCGGCCGCGTCGATGCCGTCATCGACGACGTCGTCGTTCTCTCCGAATGGGTCAAGTCCGATGCCGGCTCCTGCTGCAAGATCCTGACGACCCTGCCGGTCGACAAGGAAATCAACGGCAACGGTGCAGGTATCGCCATCCGCAAGGGCGATCCGCTGAAGGAAAAGCTGAACACCGCGATCGCCGCGATCCGCGCCAGCGGCGAGTACAAGAAGATCCAGGAAAAGTACTTCGATTTCGACGTTTACGGCGAATGATAAATTCGCTATCTGGCCGATGAAGATGATGGCGGAAGGCTTGCTCTTCCGCCATTTTTGTTTGACAAAGGTGGCAATATCAAAACGGCAAAAGCCGTGAGGGGAATTCTGGCATGGGCGGATTATTTTCCGCGCTTGGCTCCTTCTGGAGCCTGATTGTGCACATCGTCGATCCACTGTGCGGGCCCGTTGGCATCTTCACCTGGTTAGCGCCGTCGACGATTCTTGCCTGCGGCGATACCGGCTGGGGCGACGAGATCGCACTCGGCCTGCAGGTCACCGTTTCGGTGGCGGTCGTCACCTTGCCGATCGGTCTCGTCATCGGTTTTCTGGTCGCGCTCGGCCAGCAATCGGAAGAGAAATCGCTGCGGCTCGCCGCCGGCGTCTACACCACGATCTTCCGCGGCCTGCCGGAGCTTCTGACGCTCTTCATCATCTATTACGGCATGCAGATCCTCATCCAGTATCTGCTGGATCTCGCCGGCTATAATGGCCCGCCGGTCGAAATCAACGCCTTCTTTGCTGGCGTCATCGCGCTGTCGGTCGTCTTTTCCGCCTATTGCTCGGAAGTGCTGCTCTCGGCCTTCCGCGCCATTCCCAAGGGGCAATATGAAGCGGGAGACGCGCTCGGCCTGCATCGCGGCCGCACGCTGCGCCTCATCGTCTTGCCGCAGCTCGTTCGCATCGCCCTGCCCGGCCTCACGAATCTCTGGATGGTGCTGCTGAAGGACACGTCCTATGTGTCGATCATCAGCCTTGCCGATATCCTGCGCCAGACGAGTGTCGCCGTGCGCGTGACCAAGGAGCCCTTCTTCTTCTATGGCCTGGCCTGCTGTCTCTATCTGGCGCTGGCCATCCTTTCCTCCTTCCTGCTCGTCTATGTCGACCGCTGGGCCAAGCGCTCGGAGGTCCGTCGATGAGCTACGCTGAAACATTGATCCCCCCGCAGCCGGCACCCCGCGCCGTGGCAAAGCCGATGACGGCCTCACGCCTCGCCGGCAATATATTCGTGGCCTTCTGGGCGCTGCTTGCCGCACTCCTGATCTACACCGTCATCAATGGCTGGGATCCGGAGAAGTTCACCCGCTACGGGCCGCGTTATCTGCACGGCCTGTGGATGACGCTCAGCATTGTGGGCATTTCGGTCGTCTGCGGCGCCGTGCTGTCTCTGCCGCTCGCCATGGCGCGCATGTCAAAAAATCGCGTGCTGAACTGGCTCGCCTACGGCTACATCTATTTCTTCCGCGGCACGCCGCTGCTGGCCCAGCTATTCCTGGTCTATTACGGCCTCGGTGCGTTCCGGCCGCAGCTGGAAGCGGTCGGTCTCTGGTGGTTCTTCCGCGATGCCTGGTTTTGCGGCGTCTTCGCCATGACCATCAATACCGCCGCCTATCAGGCGGAAATCCTGCGCGGCGCCATTGAAAGCGTACCGTATGGCCAGCGCGAAGCGGCCGATGCACTCGGCATCCACCGGATCATCGCTTTCCGCAAAATCATCCTGCCGCAGGCCTTCATCGTGGCGCTGCGCCCCTATGGCAACGAGATCATCCTGCTGATCAAGGGTTCGGCGGTCGTTGCCATCATCACCGTGCTCGACCTGATGGGCGAGACGCGTTATGCCTTCTCGCGTACCTTCGACTACCAGACCTATCTGTGGGCGGCGATCTTCTATCTCACGATCGTGGAAGCCTTGCGCCACCTCTGGGGCTGGATCGAGCGCCGCCTTACGCGCCACCTGAAGCGCTGAAGAGACTTGGCAGCACTCTCCTATTGCTGCTGCCAAGTTATTGAAATCAAAAACAAATAGCGCTTTTATGCGATATCTGTCAAGCTTCCGTTAACCACGGCATGATCTCATATCATGCAGCGCTAATAAGCGCAGAGTGGGAACAAGAAGAAGTGAGACAATATGCACAAGGACATGGAAAAGCAGCTTAAGGGTTACGGGCTGACGACGGCCCAGATCCTCTACCGCATGCCGGATCATCCGGCCTTTCTTCAGACCTATATCTGGCAGGACTACGACCTCGCACCGGACTTTCCGGAAATGCATGGTTTCCTGAAATTCTGGCAGGAGAAACTGGATGGGCCGCTGCATTCGGTGCGTTACATTCACCGCAGGCTCATTTCGGCAACGGAGTGGCGCTCCCTTAAGGGCGAATTCATATTGCACTGAAATTGCAGTTGCGATGGTAAGCTGTGGGCTCTAAAACGCCCGCATGAACAAAAAGAAGATCGACGAAGAGGCTCTCGCGGAAGCCTATAACCGCGCTCTTGCGCTTGAAAAAGCCGGTGACATCGATGCGGCCGTGGAAGCCTATCAGGAAGTCCTGGCCATCGATCCCGACGATCACGGCGGTGCGGCTGTGCGTATTGCCTCCATGGGCCGCGGCGAAACGCCTGTTCGAGCGCCGGACGCCTATGTCGAAACTCTCTTCGATCAGCATGCCGAAGTCTTCGAGGATGTGCTGGTGGAACAGCTCGGCTACCATGTGCCGATGCTCGTGCGCCAGCGCCTGCAGGACCTGAAGCTCGGCCCCTTCAAGCGCATGCTTGATCTTGGTTGCGGCACGGGCCTGACCGGCAGCGCGCTGAATGACCTCTGCGAGGAGATGATCGGCATCGATATCTCCGAGAATATGGTCGTCATCGCCGATGAGAAGGAAGTCTATGAGACGCTCTTCGTTGCCGAGGTCGAGGATTTCCTCGACGACAATGAAGAGGATCCTTTCGATCTGATCACCGCGACTGACGTGCTGCCCTATCTCGGCGCGCTGGAGCCGCTGTTCTTCGGCGCTGCCGAGAACATGAATGCCGGCGGCATCTTCATCTTCTCCTCGGAAACCCTGCCCGAAAGGCTGGCAGACGGCCGCCCCTATATGGTCGGCCCGCACCAGCGCTTCATCCACACCGAGACCTATATCCGCGAGCGCCTGGCCGCGACAGGCTTCGAGCTCATCGAGATGATGGAGATCAATGTGCGAATGCAGGAGGGCCAGCCAAGCCCCGGCCATCTGGTGACCGCGCGTTATAACGGCTGAACGTGCCATCTGGCATTTTACGGGCGCCTTGCTAATTTCTTGACCTGATCTCTTCAGGAAAGGTCAACGCATGGCGCTCGTTCTCTACCAGCATCCGCTTGCCTCCTTCTGCCACAAGGTGCTGATCGCTCTCTACGAAAATGGGACGCCCTTCGAAAACCGCTTCGTCGATCTCGCCGACGAGCAATCGAGCGCCGACCTTCTGCGTTTCTGGCCGGTCGGCAAGATCCCCATCCTGCGCGATGAGACGCTCGACAGCACGATTCCCGAAACCAGCATCATCATCGAATATCTCGACCGGCACTATCCAGGCCCTGTTTCACTCGTGCCGGAGGAAACCAATGCCGGCCTGCAGGTCCGCCTCTGGGACCGTTTCTTCGATCTCTATGTGCAGGTGCCGATGCAGAAGATCGTCATAGACCGGATACGCCCGGAAGGCTCGGCCGATCCGCACGGCGTCAATGAAGCGCGCGCCATGCTGTCTCTCGCCTATGACATGGTGGAAAAGCAGATCGACGGCAAAGCCTGGATCACCGGCGACGCCTTCACCATGGCCGACTGCGCCGCGGCACCCGCCCTCTTCTACGCCCGCACGCTGGTGCCCTTCACCGAGAAGCGCCCGGGCATCGAAGCCTATTACCGCCGTCTGCTGGAGCGCCCCTCCTTCGCCCGCGGACTGAAAGAGGCGCTGTCCTATTTCAAGTTCTACCCCTACAAGGAAAACCTGCCGGACGAGTTCCGGCCGCAGGAATAGCGGGCGCCCGCCTTGCTAATGAGCGTTCGAGTAGCCGGCCTGTCGAGAAGGATGGGCCTGTGCAAATTCCGGAAGGTCGAAACAGCGCCTCCCGAGAGCCGCCAGGGACGGAAAGGCCGATAGGTCGATCTTATTGAGATCGGCCATGACGATCTGGCCGGCGATGCAGATATCGGCAATGCCGGGGGCCTCTCCGAGCGCAAACGGTGCCGGCGGGCGCCGGGTGAGCAGGCGCTCGTAGGTCGCAAGTCCCTCCGTCGTCCAATGCCGGCACCATGTCTCGATCGCGGATGCATCTGCGCCGAATGCCTGGCCGAGATGTTTGCGCACGCGAGGCACGATCAGCGGGTGGGCATCGGCGACGGCGACCAGCGCCAGCGACCGAGCATAGGCTTTCTCCCTGGCATCCTCGGGCATCAGGCGCGGCTGCGGATGGATATCGTCGAGATATTCCATGATCGCCAGCGATTGAAAGACGCGATGGCCATCGTGAACCAGGGTGGGCACGACATGTTCGGCGTTCACTTCGGCATAAGCGTCATCGAACTGACGCCCGGAGAGAATATCGATTTCGATTTCCTCGAAAGGCAGTTTCTTCAGGGCAAGCGCGACGCGGACACGAAAAGCCGCGTTTGAGCGCCAGAAGCCGTAGAGTTGAATGGTCATGGGAGTGATCCGCTCTGATTGAATGCCAGGTATCGCGATGATGCGAACCTGCTCTTATCTAGCGGATGATCCGCCCTCGCGCCATCGCAGCGACGCAATGTCACTTGCCGGCATTCAGGTGCCTGCCTTCCGGAAGGCGACGAATGGCGAGCCTAATGCCCGCCATCGCTACCGAGGATCGCCGACAGCAGCCGCCCTTCGAGCTCCGCCAACGCCGGATTGCCGTGGCGGCGCGGGTGCGGATAGGGAATGGCGAGATCAAGCGCGATACGGCCCTCTTCCAGTACGATCACCCGGTCGGCGAGATGCACGGCTTCGCTGACATCATGGGTGACGAGCACAGTGGTGCATCCGAGTTCGCGCCAGACGCGGTTCAGCAATTGCTGCATGCTGATGCGAGTGAGCGCATCCAGCGCGCCGAGCGGTTCATCGAGCGCCAGAATGCCCGGCTTGCTGACGAGCGCGCGGGCGAGCGCCACACGCTGACGCTGGCCGCCGGAGAGGCGTGCCGGCCATTCGCCTGCCTTTTCGGCAAGCTGCACTTCATCAAGCACAGCCCGGGCTTCCTCACGCGCACGCTTCTTTTCGACGCCTTCGCCGAGACCGACGACGACATTGTCGGCGACGCTGAGCCAGGGCAAGAGGCGCGGTTCCTGGAAGACAATGCGAGCATTCGGATGCGTCTCGCTGCCATCAGCACCTTCGAAGTGTAGATCGCCCGACGTAGGTTCATCGAGGCCCATCAGGATGCGCAGCAGCGTGCTCTTGCCACAGCCGCTCTTGCCGATAACGGCGACGAACTGGCCGGCCGGAATATGCAGATTGATGCCGCGCAGCACCCGGTTGGCGCCAAAGCTCTTTTCGAGACCGGAAAGCGTGATGGCAGCAGCGCCTTCACCGGGGGCAACCGGCTGGTTCTCGGAGAATTCTACAGCTTCGGCGGCATGAAAACGTTCGTGCGTGACAACGGTCATGGCTTCAACTCCTACTTGGCGTAAGCCGGGTTCCACTTGAGCGTCTGACGCTCCAGCGCGCGGGCGACGACATCGGCGAGCTTGCCGAGCACGGCATAGATGACGAGCGCCAGCACCACGACATCGGTCATCATGAATTCGCGGGCGTTGTTGGCCATGTGGCCAATGCCCGAGGATGCGGCAATCGATTCCGAGACGATCAGCGTCAGCCACATGATGCCGAGGGCATAACGCAGCCCGACGAAGATCGACGGCAGCGCGCCGGGGAAGATCACCTTGCGGAACAGCGTCCAGCCGCTCATGCCATAGACCTTGCCCATCTCGATCAGGTCGCGATCGACATTGCGCACGCCATGATAGGTGTTGAGATAGACGGGAAAGAGCACGCCGAGCGAAGTGAGGAATAGCTTCGATTCCTCGCCGATCCCGAACCAGAGAATGACGAGCGGGATCATCGCCAGATGCGGAACAGTGCGCAGCATCTGCAGCGTCGTATCCGTCAGTTGCTCCGAGAGTTTCGACACGCCATTGGCAATGCCGAGCAGGAAGCCGATCGAGCCGCCGACCAGAAGGCCGGCAAAGGCCCGCGCCGCGCTGACCATAACATCTTCAGGCAATTGCCCCGAGATCGTCGTCGTCCAGAAGGCAGAGGCGACATCGGCCGGAGACGGCATGATGCGCGAGGAAATCCAGCCGACAGAACAGCCAAGCTGCCAGAGTGCGACGATCGCAACCGGCACCAGATAGGGCAGCAGCTTGTCGCGGCCGGGCAGCGGCAGGCGGAAACCCGCCCTACCCTTGCGCGTCTCGGCGGCAGCCCGCGCAAACGGCGTATCGAAAGTCGACATGGATATCTTCCTCGCGCTTCGGTTCTGAGCAATTCCGGCAAAGCTGTGCGGGGCTTCGTGTCCGGAACTGCGTTGGGAAAAGCGGCCCCTATCAGGAGCCGGAAACGACCTTCAGGTTGCCGCCATGGCTACCGCCGGCAAAAACCTTCTTGCGGCCGAACTCGTTGTTGAAGCTCAAGCGCTGTTCGTCCCTGCTGATGCCGAGTTCCGGGAAGAGCAGTTCGGCGACGCGATAGGCCTCTTCCAGGTGCGGATAGCCGGAGCCGATGACCGTATCGATGCCAACGTCCTGATATTCCCTGAGACGAGCAGCCACCGTTTTCGGTGAGCCGACGAGCGCAGTACCCGCACCGGCGCGCACCAGGCCGATACCGGCCCAGAGGTTCGGTGACACTTCAAGCTTGTCGCGGCGCCCGCCATGGAGGGCTGCCATGCGCTTCTGGCCGACGGAGTCGGATTCCTTGACGAAACGCTCCTGCGCTTCGGCGATCGTCTCGTCATCGAGATGGCGGATCAGGCGGTCAGCGGCTTCCCATGCCTCTTCGTCCGTCTCGCGAACGATGAAGTGCAGGCGGATGCCGAAGGAGACGTCGCGGCCCTTGCCGGCAGCGGCAGCGCGCACCTTCTGAACCTTTTCGGCAACCTGTGCCGGCGGTTCACCCCAGGTCAGATACTTGTCGACGCGGCCGACGGCGAAATCGATGCCGGCATCCGAAGAACCGCCGAAATAGAGCGGCGGGCGCGGCGACTGCACCGAGGGGAAGCCGAGGCGGGCATCGGTCGCCTTGATGTACTTGCCGTCATAGCTGGCGACACCCTTTTCGAGCAGTTCTTCGAAGACATGAAAGAACTCGTCGGCATGGGCGTAGCGCTCGTCGTGCTCCAGATGGATGCCGTCGCCGGCAAGCTCGGCGGGGCTGCCACCAACGACGATATTGAGCAGCAGGCGGCCGTTGGAGATGCGGTCGAGCGTGGTGGCAAGGCGGGCATAATAGGCGGGTGACGCAGTACCCGGGCGGATCGCCACCAGGAACTGCAGCTTCTCGGTCCGCGCTGCCAGCGCCGAGGCCATGACGAAGGATTCCTCGCAGGCGACACCGGTCGGCAGCAGCACGCCGGAATAGCCGAGACGGTCGACCGCCTGGGCGATTTGCGTCAGATAGCCGATCTCCGGTGCGCGGTTGAGATCGGTGGAACCGAGATAGGTGCCGTCACCTGAAGTCGGGATGAACCAGAGGAAATTGATCGGGTCGGATGAAGTGGTCATGAGCGCATTCCTTTCTTATAACTGTCTGAAATCGGCGGTGCGGCTGTCAGCTCGCCCGGCGGCTGTCAGCTCGCCTTCGGGTGCCAGACGATATCGCTGACCTTGAGCTGCTTCGGCACGATCTTGAGCTTGTAGAAATCATCGGCGAGCGCCTGCTGATAGGTGAGCGCGGCATCCGGCACGAGAGAGATCTTGCCGAGGTCGGCCTGGCTGCGGGTGAGCGTGACGCGGGTGATATCGGCGGGTACGCCGGTGATCTGGGCCAGCGCCTTCACCGTGTCGTCAAGATTGGCCTGGGCGGCCGCGCCGACCTTGGCGAGCTCGTCGATCACATCGACGATCACTTCGGGATTGGCGCCGGTAAAGGTACCGTTGCCGAGGAAATAGCCCCAGTTGTCGAGCAGGCCTTCGGAGGTCGTCAGCACCCGCGTCTGCGGATCGGCTTCGGCCACCGCAAAGAACGGGTCCCAGATCGCCCAGGCATCGATGCTGCCGGTCTTGAAGGCCGCTCCCGCATCCGGCGGCGGCAGATCGACTTCGGTAATATCGGCAAGCGAAAGCCCGGCCTTGGCGAGCACCTTGAGTGCAAAATTATGAGCGCTGGAGCCACGCTTATAGGCAATTTTCTTACCCTTCAGATCCTCGAGTTTCTGGATCGGCGAATCCTTCTGGACGAGAAGCCCGTGGAAGGCGGCAGGTCCCCGATAGGCGCCGACATAGAGAAGATCTCCACCGGCCGCCTGTGCGAAGAGCGGCGGCACATCGCCAGAGACGCCGAAATCCAGTGCGCCGGCGCCGACAGCCTCGAGCAGCGGCGGGCCTGACGTGAACTCATTCCACTCGACGCTGACGCCCTTGGCCTCAAGCCGCTTTTCCAGCGCGCCCGAGGCCTTGGCGAGTGGCAGCACGCCGAACTTCTGCCAGCCGATGCGAAGCGTCGTGGCCGCAGCCTTTGCGGAGCGAACCTGCGGCAGGATGGTGGCGGCGGCCGCAGCGCCGAAAAGGCCGAGCGTCTGTCTGCGAGTGAACATGAAATCTCTTCTCCGTTTTGGTGGCTTTCGGCCGTTCCCTGCTGCGAACCAATGTCGCGAACCAGTCGCGCCTGATCATGCGGAGATACTGACATAGACGACCAATTAGATCGACAATATCAATTTGCTATTCTAACTCGGTCAGGAGAATAATTTTCCCCGGTTCCGCGGCATGGGTACACTCCCATGCCGCGGTCGTAGGACCCTGCCCCAGCGTCCACCCCGAGCTGCAGAAGAGATCCTCCGTCCGGCGGCTATCAGATCGGCCGGGTGCTGACGAAGTCAGCTACCTCGGCGGCTGACTTGGTCAGCTCGCCCGGCAGCTATCAGCTCGCCTTCGGGCGCCAGACGATATCGCCGGTGGTCAGCTTCTTCGGCACGATACCGAGATTGTAGAACTCGTCGGCCAGCGCCTGCTGATAGGCCGCTGCCGCATCGCTCACCGTCGTCACGCTGCCGAGATCGGCGCCGGGGCGCTGCAGCGTCACCCGCGTCACTTCGGCGGGAACACCTGTTATTTCCGAGAGCTCCTTGATCGTCGCATCGAGATTGTCCTGCGCCGAGCGGCCGACCTTGGCGAGCTCGTCCAGCACGTTGACGATGACCGTGCCGTTCTCGTCTGTGAAATCCTTGTTGGCGAGGAAGAAGCTGTAGGAATCGACGATCCCTTCCGCCGTCGTCAGGATGCGCGTATCGGGATCGGCTTCCGCGATGGCGAGATAGGGATCCCAGATCGACCAGGCATCGATGCTGCCATTCTTGAAGGCAGCTGCCGCATCCGGCGGCGCGAGATCGATCTGCTGCACATCTTGCGGCGCCAGCCCCGCCTTACGCAAGGCTTTGACCGTTACGTTATGAGCGCTTGAACCGCGCTTGAAGGCAACCTTCCTGCCCTTTAGGTCTTCCAGCGTCTTGATCGGCGAATCCTTGCGAACGAGGATGGCCGAGCCCGCGGGGCTGCCGCGATAGATGCCGACATAATAGAGCGCACCGCCTGCCGCCTGCGCAAAGAGCGGCGGCACGTCGCCCGTCGCACCGAAATCGAGCGCGCCGGCGCCGAGCGCTTCGAGCAGCGGCGGGCCGGAGGTGAATTCCGACCAGCTCACAGTGATGCCCTGATCGGCAAGCCGCTTTTCCAAGGCGCCGCGACGCTTGGCGAGTGCCAGCACGCCGTTCTTCTGCCAGCCGATGCGAAATTCCGTTGCTGCGGCACGGGCCGGCTTGACGGACGGCAGAATGGCCGTGGCTGCGGCAGCTCCGAAAAGCCCCAACGTTTGTCGACGTGTGATCATCTATATCCCCTTTTGGCAGGCCGGCGCTCCTGCTGCGCTGGCCGGTCCGTTTCAATGGAGTGATGATGATTTAGTCTATAAATTAGATCGACAAAGAAATTTATCATATTCGCGATATCTGAAACTTTCCCGACCCCGTTTTGTCAGGCTCGGAGAAATTTTGTTCCAAGGTAGGCCTTCTAACCCGTCCTCCTGGCTTTCCGCCGCCCCCCGTTTCGGCTAATTCTCGAAACCAGTTTGCAAGCGGTCATGGAGAACAGCATATGGCGAAAGTCGCTTTCATCGGTCTCGGCGTCATGGGTTTCCCGATGGCGGGACATCTGAAGACAAAGGGCGGCCACGATGTCACCGTCTACAACCGCACGGCCGAAAAAGCCGCTGCCTGGGCGGAAAAGTTCTCGGGCAAGTCCGCCCCTACCCCTGCGGAAGCTGCCGAGGGCTGCGATTTCGTCTTCATCTGCGTCGGCAATGACGACGATCTCCGCCAGGTGACTTCAGGTGAAAACGGCGTGCTGAAGACCATGAAGCCTGGCTCGGTGCTGATCGACAACACCACGGCCAGCGCCGAAGTCGCCCGCGAACTCCATGAAGCCGCCAAGGCAAAGGGCATCGACTTCATCGACGCTCCCGTCTCCGGCGGTCAGGCGGGTGCTGAAAACGGCGTGCTGACCGTCATGTGCGGAGGCGACGAGGCTGTCTTCGAAAAGGCAAAACCTGTTATCGACGCCTATGCCCGCATGGTCGGCCTGATGGGGCCAGCCGGCTCCGGCCAACTGACCAAGATGATGAACCAGATCTGCATCGCCGGTATCGTCCAGGGCCTTGCCGAAGCCGTGCATTTCGGCAAGCGCGCCGGGCTCGATATCGAAAAGGTGGTCGACGTCATCTCCAAGGGGGCGGCCGGCTCCTGGCAGATGGAAAACCGTCACAAGACCATGAACCAGGGCAAATACGACTTCGGCTTTGCCGTCGACTGGATGCGCAAGGATCTCGGCATTGTGCTGACCGAAGCTCGCAACAATGGCGCCAAGCTGCCGCTGACGGCCCTCGTCGACCAGTTCTACGGCGATGTCCAGGCGCTCGGCGGTAACAGGTGGGATACGTCTTCTCTGCTCGCCCGCCTCGAAAAATGACCACGCCCTGTCAATGATCTCCCCATCTTCGAGTGCAGCAGAACTGATCGCGCATCTTCAGACGCTGCGCTCTGAAGACAATATCGCCGGCATGGCGCGTTTCGGCATCGTTACCGAGACGGCCATCGGCATTTCCAATCCTGATCTGCAGAGGATCGCCCGGCTCGCGAAGAAGGATCACACCAGAGCGAAAGCGCTCTGGGCAAGCGGCATCCGCGAAGCGCGTTTGCTGGCGCTCTACACGTTCGATCCGAAAAGTCTTATGGAAGCCGAGGCCTGCATACTTGCCGCCGACTTCAACTCCTGGGAAATCGTCGATTGCGCCGCCGACCTCTTCATCGAGGCGAAACTCGACGCACTGATCCCGGACTTTGCCGCCGATGAGCGTGAATTCGTCAGGCGAACCGCCTTCGCCATGATCGCCGGTGCGGCCGTACACCGGAAGAAGGACCCGGATGAAAGCCTGCTTGCCTACCTGCCGCTGATCGCAGCGCATTCCACCGATAACAGAAACTTCGTCCGCAAGGCTGCCAACTGGGCACTCCGCAACATCGGCAAGCGCAGCCGCGCCTGCCATGGTCAGGCGCTCGCCCTCGCCGAACGCCTCGCCGCAAGCATGGACAAGACGGCTCGATGGATCGGCAAGGACGCGGTCCGGGAACTGACGAGCGAAAAGCTGTTGGCTCGGCTCGGCTAAAGCGCCCGGAGCAATTTCAGCAAAATTGTGCAGCGGTTTCGCGATAACACTTGCATGGAACAGAGCTTTACTGTGCTGCGATCGCAGCCCCTGTCGTAACGATCTGATGCTGCTTGGATTTCTCGACGAGGAAATCGATCAGCGCCCGCACCGCCGGCGGCATGCCCTTGGTTGTCGTGAAGACCAGATAGAACTGGCTCTCCACCGTCTGCCACTCCGGCAGCACGCGAACCAGCCGGCCGGACTGGAGATCCGACGCGCAGGCATTTTCCAGGATGAGACCGTAGCCCACACCTGCCCGAGCAGCATCGAGGATAGCCGTCATGCTGCGGCAGGTGAGCCGCGGTTGATGGCGTACGACCTTCTTCTCGCCATCAGGCCCAACCAGCTCCCAGGTGTGGAAGGACATCCAGGTGGTCATGGCAAGCGTCGGCGCATTGCCGAGGTCGTCAACGCCGCCGAGTTCGCCCATGCGCTCGACGAGCGAGGGGCTGGCGACCAGGATGCGCCGTGCCCGGTCGAGCTTGCGCATCATCAGGCTCGTCTGTGTTTCCGGCTCGCTCGCCGCGCGGACTTCGACGTCGATGCGCTCGTTGATGAGGTCCGTGCGCCGGTCGGAACCGATGATCTGCAGCTTGATCTTGGGGTAGCGCTCCAGGAATTCCGGCAGCACGGCTCCGAGTGAAATATCGATGAGACCGAGCGGGCAGCCCATGCGCACGATCCCCTGAGGATCGGACTGGGCCTCCGTGACGATCGACTTCGCACGATCGGCTTCTCTCAGAATCGTCTGGCATTGCTCATAGAAGGCCTGCCCGATCTCCGTCACCCGGAAGTGACGTGTGGAGCGCTCGATCAGCCTGGCGCCGAGGCAATCCTCCAGACGGCTGACCCGCCTGCTCAACTTGGAGCGGGGTATTTTCAATGTTCGACTTGCGGATGCAAAACCACCGCTGGAGACGACGGCAGCAAAATAGAAGTAGTCGTTAAGATCGTCCATTATCGAAACCTACCCGAGAGTAGTAGTGAATGCCAGCCTCTGAAATGCTTATAGCGCCTCACCTGTCACGTTACAGTCACATTATTGGCATCGATTCCCGAGGAATAGAACCTGTCCAGATGCGTAGTTCATCGGATAATTTTTTTCAACCAAAAGGTGCATATCGCGCAACAAAATAGGGCGCGATTGATCAAGGGCAGCGAATACACTGATAGTTTTTAAATGTGCTCGACGTCGGGAAAAATCCGGAGGAAAGCCTTCCGGCAAGGTGAAACCGGTAAGCGTGGCGGCGCTCCTGGCTTCATGACCGCTTTCAACTGCAAAGGACTGGCCCAGCAGGGAAAACCGGACCAGTCCCTCGTTACTGATCGGAGGTCATTCTGATCAGAAACTCGTGGGTTAGGAGACCCCCGGCGCTAAGCCGGGGGGTCCGTCGTTCAGATTAGAACGAGCGCTGCAGACGGAAGTAACCCGTCGTGGTGTCGTCGCCATCTTCCGGATCCAGGTACTGGACGGAAGCCTTGGC
>UCCS01000018.1 GCA_900470965.1 Hyphomicrobiales bacterium | reverse complement strand
CCGCGCTCGAGCGCGGTCGAGCCCGAACCACTCACCCCGCCTTGCGGCTCACAAACAACCCTGTCTCCTTACCCACCTCCAGCACGCCGCCGCCCGTCTGGAACGCCTCCGATATCGCCGCCCGGAAAGCCGCAAGCTCTTCCTCGCTTGCTCGGTCACCTGGTGGATACGATGTCAGCGCCAGAAATACATCCTCCGGCTCCGTTATCAGCATATGGGCCGGGTGCTCGCGCATGGTCACATTGCCGAACTCAGCCAGCATCAGCCGTTCGGCCGTCTCGTAGCCGAAGGCGGCACCGGCGGGATCATAGGGCGGGCTGCCGAAAACTGCGGTGAGCGCATACATGCCGCGCATATTACCCGCGCCGTTGGTCGTCACCGCAAGGTGACCGCCCGGTTTCAGCACGCGGTGCATTTCGGCGATCGCCTTGGCCTGATCGGCCACATGGTAAAGCATGTGCATGGCGATGACGGTGTCGAAGGAGGCGTCGGCAAAGGGCAGGGCGGCGGCATCGGCCTGCTCCCCGGAAACGGCGGCGAAGCCGAGCGCCCGGCAGCGCTCCAGCCCTTCCTGCAGCATGCCGGGGGAGAGATCGGCGAGCGTGAGGTTCAGGCCCTCCGGCAGCTCGCTTGCCACCGAAGCCCAGAACCAGCCGGGGCCGCAGCCGATGTCGAGAACGGCATCGCCCGGTTTCAGCGGCAGTTGCTGCGCCACCCAGGGAAACCATCCGGTTTCGGCGATCGTATATTCGCGGTTCAGGCGCCCGCGCGCGGCTAGCTTCTTGCTGTCGCTATATTGCTCGGCATTGCCTGCGGTGATGGATGACATGATCGGCCCCTGCTTCCCTCAATGTCAGATGGAATAATGCGGCGATTGATCCTGCCTCTTTGCGGTGCGAGGGAATCGCGAGATATGGCCCGTTGGGGCTTTTCACCCTGCTTCGGTCTTCTCGTTGGGGTGGAAAGAGGCGCGCGGCAGCCCGGAAGCAAGGCCTGTCGGGAAGGAACGCGATTGCGGGTCCGTCGCTCCTGAAGCTGTTGCCGCTCTTAGCCGCAGCTGCTACTCCACTTCTTCCGTCCGGCCTCGAAGGAGACACAGTGAAGAACCGCATCTTTCTCGTCATCGCGAGCGTCTTCATCCTAGTGGCGATCGCCGGCCTTGCGATCAGCTCTGCTCGGCTGATCGGCCTGCTCGGCTGATCAGAGACTGGCAAGGGCTGCGTCTAGATCTTCCCCGCAACGGCCAGATAGGCAGAGATCGTCAGCACGGAAAGCACTGTCGAGGTAAGCACGACGCGGCCCGTGAGGCTTGCCTCGCGGCCGTAGAATTCCGCCAGCATGAAGGGGCCTGTGCCTGTCGGCAGCGCTGCGAGCAGCACGGCGGTATGGGTGGCAGCCGGCGGCAGGTTGAGGAGCGGTGCGGCGATCAGCCAGGTAACGGCGGGCTGGGCGATCAGCTTCAGGCCAACGAGAATACTGGCTGTGGTCGCCCGGGCGCCCGCTTCGCCAGCCTTGGTGCCGGCGAGAAACAGGCCGAGCGCGATCAGCGCGCAGGGGGAGGCTGCCCCGCCCAGGAGCTTCAGGAAGGCATGGATGGGGGCTGGGAGCGATGCACCCGAGAACATGACCAGCGCGCCGAGCACGGGTGCGACCAGCAGCGGGTTTTTCGCCAGGGAACGCGCCGTCTTGAGCGCGATATCGCGCCGCCGGGTTTCGGATTGCAGCCCGCCTTCGATCAGGATGATGGCGACGGCGAAGAGTACGCAGACGGTGAGGATGGTCGAGATCAGCGTCGGTGCCATGCCGGTGTCGCCGATCAGTGACAGGACGAGCGGAAAGCCGATGAAACCGGTGTTGGCATAGCTCGCATTCAGCCCGTCTATCGCGGCATCCGCCAGATGCCGGCCCCTGGCGACGCGCCAGAAGAGCGTGGCGCCGAAGATGACCGCGCAGCCGGCGGTAAACGCCAGGATGAAGCCCGGCTGCCAGATCTCGGCGGGTTTGGCATTGGCCATAATATCGAAGAGGAGCGCGGGCAAAGCGAGATAGACGACCAGCCGGTTGACCTCGCGCGTGGCATTTTCGCTGAGCGCCCCGGTCTTGCGGGCGATCCAGCCGGCAAGGATGAGGGCGAAGATCGGCAGGACAATCGAAAGGTTCGTCAGCATGGGCAAGTCTCACTTGAGGGCGATGATTGCCTAGCGCCTGAGATCGAGATAATCCAATGTCATCTGCAATGCTGATTGATACTTCTGGGGTATCGAATGGACACACGCCATATGCGCTATTTCGTGGCGCTGGCCGAAACGCTGCATTTCGGCCATGCGGCTGCGCGCATGAACATGAGCCAGCCGCCCTTCAGCCGGCAGATATCAGCCATCGAAAAGACGCTCGGTGTGCGGCTCTTCGAGCGCAATTCGCGCAATGTGGCGCTGACGCCGGCCGGCCGGCATTTCCTGGCCGATTGCCGCACCGTGCTTGAACGCTTCGATGCTGCCTGCCGCGATGTGCAACTAGTCGCCAGCGGCATGAAGGGTGAGTTGAAGCTCGGTTTCATGATGCATGCCGCTCATAGCGTCATCCCGGCGTTGGTGCGGCTTTATTCGCGGGCGCGTCCGGATGTGCGGCTGATCCTCGAAGAGCGCATACCCACCGATATCGAGGAGATGCTCACCGAAGGCAAACTCGATGCCGCCGTCACCTTCGGCGGCGGTCCCGCACCGCATCTGCGCACGCTGCTGCTTGCCCGTGACCGGCTGTGCCTGATCGTGCCGTCAGGCCACCCACTGGCCGAGGCCGAAACCATCGGGCCGGAGTCGCTTGCGGGCGAAAAACTGATCGCCGCGCCCGCAACCGTGGCGCCAACACTGCGCTCGGCGATCAGCCTCTATTGCGCTGCCGGCGGCGTCATCCCGCATTTTGCCTTCGAGCCGCGCCTGCAGCACACGATCATCCGGCTGGTGCAGGAGGGGCTGGGCGTGGCGCTGATCCCGCAATCGCTTTGCAGCGATCTGGCGGAGGGCGTGGTGTCCAGGCAGGTCGACGATGCGCCGGAATTCGATGTCGTGCTCTGCGCCTCGCGCACGGCGAAGAACCCGGCCGTGCCGCAGTTGTTCGAGGTGGCAGCCGGCGCGGGTGTCGAGGGGAGGGTGTGATGGCGTTTACGGCCCCGGACCCTCACCGGGCGACGGGGACCTGTTCTTAGCCCAAGGCGGCGTTGATCACGCTCGGCACGCATTTGCCTTGCCGGATCAAACGTTGCCGAAACTCAGAATTTCAGGTCGACGGTGGGAAAGAAGGCGTCCGTCGGCGGATCCTTGTCGGCGCATTCCACGCCCTTGATCAGCGCGCCGCCGCTATCGCTGAGGATTTCGCCCTCCTGATCGTTCCAGACCACGATTGCTTCCGGCGTCATCCCCTTGAAATCAACTTCCGGACCGGGCGTTACCCGGCCTTCCTTATTTCCATCCCACCAGAAAAGCTTTGGTGGCGGGTTGCTGCCATCTGGCTCGGAGCCTGCAAGGACGAGATATCGGTTGCCGACCAGCGCGATGTCACGCACGCCGCGACCGATCGTTCCCGGTCCATCGGAGAGGTCCATCATGACGGGAGGGGTAATTTGCGCAGATCCCACGTCGCCGGTACCCAGTTTGACCAGTTGCATCGGATTGGCGAGTTCGAGCACAATGGCGCGATTATCGGATAACGGTCCCCGCAGGCCGATCAGGAGATGCCCTTCGGGTGTCGCTGCCAGACCTTCAATGTTGAGATGGGTCTTCAAACTGTCTTCGCTGCTGCCGAGTGCTGCGGCCATGTCCGCACGAAGATTGCGATAGACTTCGCCGGAATTGGACAATGTCCCGTCGGCGGATACGGCGGTTGCCAACAGTTCCTTGCGCTTTTTCTTGTCTTCCCCACTGCTGTTGAGCGAATGGGATGTGAGCCAGAAAATCGTGTCGCCGATACGGGCGCTGCCTTCGATGTCAGTCACATCATCGACGGCGAAATGTTTGACCGGTTTCGGCTTTCCCCGCTGATAGATCATGATCGCAGAGAAATCGTCGCTTGCGACGGCCACATGAGACTTATCGACCAATGCTGCGGCCGAGGCCTCGCAAATGCCTCGGTACGCGTGGTGCGCGGCATTGGCTGTCAGCGGACCAACGAGTGAGGAGAACACGGCCAAAAGGATAACGCGGCTGCTATTGCTCATGCGACAAGCCCCCGTCTCGATGCGCAACCTCCCGGTGAGGTGGCAATATTGCAAGTAAACTATCGCATAAGGTGCACGTCAAGATAATTTTAGTAATAAATCATATGTAGTCCATTTTGCGTGGTTATATAAATTTATAGTAGTCTATTGTTCAGGAATAAAATTCATCTTCATGGATTTGTTTTGCAGAATGTTTCGGTCATTCAGCTTTTGATGGTCTATGAATGTGCGGATCCGATACTTTTATTCTCTAATGGATTTCACCTGTTCTTTCGGGTCCCGGCAGCAACGGGTCAGGGCTGAAAACTGAAGCTGTGCCGAGTGACACCCCCCTCTGCCCGGCAGGGCAGAGGGGGGTGTCCCGCGCGCTGTGGCTCACCTTATCCCAGCAGCCCCAGCCTCCGTCCCTCGGCAGCCGCCTGTCCCCTCGATTTTGCGCTCAGCTTGGCAAGGATCGAGGAAATATGATGATCCACCGTCTTGGCCGATACGAACAGGCGCGCGCCGATCTCGGCATTCGAGCGACCCTCGTCGATCAGGCGCAGCACGTCCATTTCCCGTGTCGTGAGGCCGGCGGCGTTGGCCTGGGTGCTGGCCCGTGGGCCGCGCGTCGCAAGCCGGCCGCTGCGCCTGCGGATCAGGTCCTTCACGTGGGTGATAACGGCAGTGGCGCCGAGGGCCTCCAGCGTCGTCAGGGCGCGGTAGAGCGCGTCATTATCGCCGTCGAGCAGGGCAAGGGCGGCGAAATAGGGCGCGCGGCGGTCGGTCCAGATATCGGCGGCCTCCTGCCATCGGCCGTTGAGCATGGCGATCACGGCAGCGTCGCCGCTGGAGTCCTCGGGCGCAAGGCCGGTTTCGCCCAGAATATGCGCCCAGAAGCCGATCATCGAGCCGGCGGCATCGTCGCTGCAGAGGGAAGCGGCCTGCCGCAGGCCGGCGAGCGCATCCTCCCGGTCGCAGAGGCCGAGCCAGGCGCGCTCGGCCACCAGCGCGGCATGGGCTGACAGGCGTTGGAATTCAAAGGTGTTTTCGAGGAATTTCGCCATTTCCTGCAGCAGTTCGCCTGATGTCTCGCCGCGCCGCGTTCTGAGCGTCGCCAGCGCCACGAGCGAGGGATAGCGGGAGAGCGCCGGGGCATTCTGGTTGTCGACCACGGCCTGCGCTGCTGCGGCGGCCTCCTCCCAGCGGCCGAGGAAGGTCAGCAGTTCCGCGAGCTCGCCGCGCATATAGTCGCGCCAGGTATCGAGGTCATGCTCGATGCAATAGGCAATGCCGTGCGCCAGCACGTTCTCGGCGGCATCGACTGCGTGGAGCTGGATTTCCACCCAGGCGCGGTTGGTGAAGGCGCGGGCCGCATGTTCCTGGAAGCCATGGTCGAGGGCGATTGCCAGCGCCTGATCGAGCGTTTGCCGGGCGCGCTCCGGCTCCCGCCAGCAGATGGCGGTGCCGACATTGTTCAGCGCATGACAGAGGACCTCGGGCCTGGCGATATCGTCCGATGTCATGAGCGCGATGGCGCGTTCGCCGTAGAGGGTTGCGGTTTCGGCATCGCCCGCCAGCATGCCGAGCTGCGACAGGTTGGAATAGCCCATGGCGAGCTCGGCCGGGCTTGCTGCCTGCTCCAGCACCTCAACAGCCTCGCGGCCGAAGGCATCGGCGCCCTTGCGGTCTCCGGCGAGATAGCTCAGCCGCGACAGCCAGCGCAGGTTGTCGCCGACATGCCTGATATCGCCGAGCGCCCGATAGAGCGCAAGCGCGCTGGTCTGGGCGGCGATGGCCCGTTCCATCTGGCCGGTCAGGTGGCATTCGAAGGCATAGCCCTCGTAGAGGCAGGCGCGCTTCGCATCGCTTAACTCGCCGGCATGGACGAGCGCCAGCTCGTAATGGCGCATCGCCTGCCGGTGGGCGCCGAGCCTGCCGGCCTCGGCTGCGGCCTTCGGGGCGAGCTCCGAGATCGCGCTCATGTCCTGCGCCTCATTGGCATGGTGGACCATGCGCGCGACCGAGGCCTCGGCACGGTTGCGGAAATAGGCAAGCGCCTTTTCATGCAGCGCCCGGCGGCGCAGCGGCGGCAGCGATTGCTCGACGGCCTGCCTGGCGATCTCATGGCGGAACATGAAGAGGTTGCCCCCCGGGCCACTACTTGCGGGCACCAGAAGCCCGCAAGCCGTGCAGGCTTCAAGCGAGGCGCGGGCATCGCTGCCGCAGATCGCCTCGATCAATTCAGACGCAAAGGCATCGGGCGAGGTGGAGGCGGCCCAGAGCGCCTCCCTGTCAGCCTCGTCAAGGATATCGGCCCGCGCCAGCACGGCATCGCGGATGGTTGTCGGCAGATGGTCGCGGCTGAGTGGCGGCAGGCAATCGCTGCCGGCGCAATCCACGAGCTCGCTGACGAAATAGGCATTGCCGCCGGTGGCGCTGAAGATCGCCTCGCCATCGAGGCCCTTGCGGTCCGCAAGCTCCAGCACGGCCGCTTTCGACAGCGGCGGGACAGTGATGCGCAGCCAGTGGGCGGGGGGAATATCGGCGAGCAGCCGCCTGAGCCGCGTCTGGCCCGGCGTATCGTCATTCCGCGCGGTTGCGACCAGCAGCAGGCAGGTGTGGCGGATGCGCCGGCCGATATAGCGGATGAGGTTCAGCGTGGCGTCATCGGCCCAGTGAATATCCTCGATGACGAGCAATGTCGGCTGGAGCGCCTCGGTCAGAAGATCCAGCACTTCGGAGAAGAGAGTGATCCAGTTGCCGCTGGAAGCCCTTGTCAGCGTCCAGCGGGCTTGCCGGGCAATATCGCGCCAGGGCCCGAGCGGCTCGGCCGTACCGAAATTCTCGCAGGCGCCGGAGAGAACGCGGGTACCCTCAGGCACGGCGCCGGCGAAGGCTGCGGCGAGCGGGCGAACCGTGGTGACTTCCAGCAATGCCTGGGCCTGTCTTTCGATCACACCAAGGAGGAGAAAATGAATTATCGCAATTTGCTTATGGCCTCGGCGACCGTTTTCATCGGTTTTGCCGGCATGGCCTCGGCTCAGGAAGCGGCGACCGTCGCGTTTCTGATGCCCGACCAGGCATCCACGCGCTATGAGCAGCACGACTTCCCGGGCTTCAAGGCCGAGATGGAGAAGCTGTGCCCGAAGTGCACGGTGATCTATCAGAACGCCAATGCCGATGCCTCGCTGCAGCAGCAGCAGTTCAACTCGGTCATCGCCCAGGGCGCCAAGGTGGTCGTTCTTGACCCTGTCGATTCCGCCGCTGCAGCCGGCCTCGTCGAAATCGCCCAGTCCCAGGACGTCAAGGTCATCGCCTATGACCGCCCGATCCCGGACAAGCCGGCCGATTATTACGTCTCCTTCGACAACGAAGGCATCGGCTATGCGATCGCCAAGTCGCTCGTCGAGCATCTCAAGGCTTCAGGCGTTGCCGACGGCGCAGGCGTGCTCGAGATCAACGGCTCGCCGACCGATGCGGCCGCAGGCCTCATCCGCGACGGCATCCACCGCGGCCTGAAGGAATCCACCTACAAGACGCTTGCCGAATATGACACGCCGGAATGGGCGCCGCCAAAGGCGCAGGAATGGGCTGCCGGCCAGATCACCCGCTTCGGGGCCGATATCAAGGGCGTGGTTGCCGCCAATGACGGCACGGCCGGCGGCGCGATTGCCGCCTTCAAGGCCGCAGGCGTGAAGCCGGTTCCGCCGGTCACCGGCAATGACGCGACGATTGCAGCCCTTCAGCTGATCATTTCCGGCGACCAGTACAACACGATTTCGAAGCCATCCGAAATCGTCGCAGCAGCCGCTGCCAATGTGGCGGTGCAGATGATCAAGGGTGAAAAGCCTGAGGCCAAGACGGCGCTCTACAATACGCCGTCTCAGCTGTTCATCCCCGCCGTCGTGACGGCAGAAAACATCAAGGCCGAAATCTTCGACAAGAAGATCCAGACGCCCGAGCAGATCTGCACCGGCGAATATGCCGAAGGCTGCAAGAAGCTTGGCATTACCAACTAAACGCACTTGAGTGAGCTCCGGCCGCGCTTGTCGCGGCCGGATGCCCCTATTGCAAGAAGGGCTGCCCCATGACTAGGGATGTGAAGGATATGCCGGAGAAGGGACAGACGATCCTCCGGTTGAGCAATATTTCCAAGAATTTCGGCGCGGTGTCGGCGCTGACCGACATCGATCTCGAAGTGAAGGCCGGCGAGGTCGTGGCGCTGGTCGGCGATAACGGCGCCGGCAAGTCGACGCTGATCAAGGTTCTTGCCGGCGTGCATCAGCCGTCCTCGGGAACGATCGAATTCTGTGGCCGCAATGTCACGCTCGATAGTCCCGGCAAGGCGCTGGAGCTCGGCATTGCCACCGTCTTTCAGGACTTGGCGCTCTGCGAGAACCTTGACGTCGTCGCCAATCTCTTTCTCGGACATGAAATGTCCCCCTGGAGCCTCGATGAGGTTGCCATGGAGGTGCGCGCCTGGACGTTGCTCAGAGAACTTGCCGCCCGTATTCCCTCGGTGCGCGAGCCGATCGCCTCGCTTTCCGGCGGCCAGCGCCAGACGGTTGCCATCGCCCGCTCGCTGCTGCTCGATCCGAAGATCATCATGCTCGACGAGCCGACGGCCGCTCTCGGTGTCGCCCAGACCGCGGAAGTGCTGAACCTGATCGAACGCGTGCGCGAGCGCGGCCTCGGCGTCATCATCATCAGCCACAATATGGAAGACGTGCGCGCTGTGGCAGACCGCATCGTCGTGCTGCGCCTCGGTCGCAACAATGGCGTCTTCACGCCCGATTCGTCCAACCAGGAACTCGTCGCCGCAATCACCGGTGCCACCGAAAACGCCGTCTCCCGACGGATCGAGCGCAAGACTGCTGCTGCACACGAAACCAGCGGGGGGTCCGCATGAGCCAGAAGATGTCCGATACAGTCAGCCAGCCCGCTGCCCTTGATCGCAGCGACGAACGCGTCCGCCACGACGACAACATCATGGGCATGGTCAAGGCCTTCTTCGACCGCGTACGCTCGGGCGATCTCGGCATGCTGCCGGTCTTCGTCGGCCTGATCGTCATCTCCACGGTCTTCTCGCTGCTCAATCCGGTGTTTCTGGCGCCAAACAACCTCGTCAACCTGCTGTTTGACTGTGCCACCGTCGGCGTCATCTCGCTCGGCATCGTCTGCGTGCTGATGCTCGGCGAAATCGACCTTTCGGTCGGCTCTATGAGCGGACTTTCCTCCGCCATCCTTGGCGTGCTCTGGGTCAATATGGGCTGGCCGATCCCGCTCGCAATCCTGGTTGCGATCCTCGCCGGCATCGTCGTTGGTGCGCTGTATGCGGTGCTCTACAACAGGCTTGGCATGCCGAGCTTCGTTGCGACCCTTGCCGGTCTGCTGGCCCTCCTCGGCATGCAGCTCTACATCCTGGGACCGACCGGCAGCATCAACCTTCCCTATGCCTCGCCGCTCGTGCGCTTCGGCCAGATTCTCGTCATGCCCGACTGGCTGTCCTACGTGCTGGCGCTCTTGCCGGGCGTGGTCCTCGTCGTCAACGAGATGCGCAAGCGCCGCCAGCGGCAGGCTTCGAACCTCTCCTCGCCACCGGTCGGGGCGCTTGCGGTCAAGGCCGTCATTCTTACCGCCGCGTTGGAATTTGCCGTCTATTATCTCAATCTCGGCCGTGGCGTGCCGTGGATGTTCGGCCTTTTCGTCGCAATCGCTGTCATCCTGAACTATGCGCTGACGCGCACCAAATGGGGACGCTCCATGTTTGCCGTCGGCGGCAATCGCGAGGCGGCTCGCCGTGCCGGCATCAATGTGCGCCGCATCTATCTCAGCGCCTTCGTGCTTTGCTCGACGCTTGCCACCATCGGCGGCATTCTCTCGGCCTCGCGGCTTGCCTCCTCCAGCCAGCAGGCCGGCACGGGCGACGTGAACCTCAATGCCATTGCGGCAGCAGTCATCGGCGGCACCAGCCTGTTCGGTGGCCGCGGCAGCGCCTATTCGGCTCTCCTCGGCATCATCGTCATCCAGGCGATTTCCAACGGGCTTACGCTGCTCAATCTCAGTTCGTCGCTGCGCTACATGATCACTGGTGCCGTTCTCGCCATCGCCGTCATCGTCGATTCGCTAGCTCGCCGGTCCCGTGTCAGCCATGGCCGCGCCTGATTACGCATTCTCAAGGAGTATTTGCATGACTGATCTCATGAAGGGCAAGGTTGCCGCCATCACCGGTGCGGCATCGGGCATCGGGCTGGAATGCGCCCGCACCCTGCGTGCCGAAGGCGCAATCGTTGTTCTTATCGATCGTGCCAAGGACAGGCTCGAGGCCCTCTGCAAGGAGATCGGTGAGGGCGCCCTGCCGCTTGTCGTCGATCTTCTCGATGGCCCGCAGGTCTCCGGTATGCTGCCGCGTATTCTGGAATTGGCCGGCAGGCTCGATATCTTCCACGCCAATGCCGGCGCCTATATTGGCGGCCCGGTCGCCGACGGCGATCCGGATGCCTGGGACCGGGTGCTCAACCTCAACATCAATGCGGCCTTCCGCTCGGTCCATGCGGTGCTGCCGCATATGATCGCTCAGAAGTCCGGGGATATCCTGTTTACGAGTTCGATCGCCGGCGTCGTGCCCGTCGTCTGGGAGCCGATCTACACCGCCTCGAAATTTGCCGTTCAGGCCTTCGTCCACTCGACCCGCCGCCAGGTCGCCCAGCATGGCGTGCGTGTCGGCGCGGTGCTGCCCGGACCGGTCGTTACCGCGCTCCTGGATGACTGGCCGAAAGCCAAGATGGAAGAGGCGCTGGCCAATGGCAGCCTGATGCAGCCAAAGGAAGTGGCCGACGCCGTGCTCTTCATGCTGTCACGGCCACGTAACGTCACTGTGCGCGATCTGGTGATCCTGCCGAACAGCGTCGACCTCTGAGAGGTTGACAGGTCCCGTTGCCGATTGCTCTAGAGCAATTCCAGCAAGAATGCGTAGCGGTCTTGCGTCCGCAATTGCATGAAAACAAAGAGATAGAGCGTTTCCGCGATTCGAGGAAAGATGGAAATGCTCTGGAACCCTGATACTGCCGATTTGAACGAGAGATCATGAGCGACACTTCACACACGTCATCAGCGGGTGCCAAACATGTCATCGGCGTCGATGTCGGTACAGGCAGCGCCCGCGCCGGCCTCTTCGACCTCGATGGCCTGATGCTCGCATCCGCCAAGCGGGATATCACGCTGTTTCATGAAGCCGGCTCCATCGTCGAGCAGTCGAGTACGGAAATCTGGACGGCCGTCTGCGCTTGCGTCCGCGAGGTCGTCGCCGCAAGCGGTATCGATCCGGCTTCGGTTGCAGGCCTGGGGTTTGACGCCACCTGTTCGCTCGTCGTGCTCGGCGAGGCTGGCCGGCCGCTGCCCGTCGGTCCCTCGGAAGACTCGAACCGGGATATCATCGTCTGGATGGACCATCGCGCCGTCCCGCAGGCGGAGCGTATCAACGCGCTCGGCCATGAAGTGCTGCGCTATGTCGGTGGTCGTATCTCCCCCGAGATGGAAACGCCGAAGCTGCTCTGGCTGAGGGAAAGGCGGCCGCAGGTCTTCGATGCGGCCTGGCAATTCTTCGATCTGGCGGATTTCCTGACATGGCGGGCGACCGGCGATCTCGCGCGTTCCACCTGTACCGTCACCTGCAAATGGACCTATCTCGCCCATGAGAAGCGCTGGGATGCGACCTACTTTCATGAGATCGGCCTCGGCGCATTGGCCGACGAAGGTTTTGCCCGCATCGGCCAGTCGATCGTCGAGCCCGGCTCGCCGCTCGGTCAGGGCCTGACAGCGGCGGCCTCCGGTGAACTCGGCCTCGTTCCGGGAACGGCTGTCGCCGCGGGGCTAATCGATGCCCATGCTGGCGGCATCGGAACCGTTGGTATCGGCGCCGGTCCGCGGGCCAATCTCGGCTACGTCTTCGGCACGTCGTCCTGCACCATGACATCAACCGTCGAACCGGCCTTCGTTCCGGGCGTCTGGGGTCCCTACTATTCTGCCATGGTGCCAGGCATGTGGTTGAACGAGGGTGGTCAGAGTGCTGCGGGTGCGGCGATCGAACAGCTCTTGTCCCTCCATCCCGCCGCCAGCGAGGCAAAGGAATTGTCGAAGCGCAGCGGCGTTCCGCTGCCGGTCCTTCTGGCTGACATGGCCGCGCAAAAGGCAGGGTATTCTTCCGATGCCGTCAGACTCGTCGCAGGCCTGCATGTCGTTCCCGAATTCCTCGGCAATCGCGCGCCCTTCGCCGATCCGCACGCCCGCGCCGTGATTGCCGGTCTCGACATGGAGAGGGGTCTCGACAGTCTGGTCTCGCTCTATGTCGCAGGCCTCTGCGGCATCGGCTATGGCCTGAGACAGATCATCGACACGCAGGCTGATGCCGGCGTCACCATCGACAACATCGTCATCAGCGGGGGTGCTGGCCAGCATGATTTCGTCCGTCAGATGCTTGCCGATGCGAGCGGCAAACCGGTGATCGCGACGAAGGCGGAGGAACCCGTCCTGCTGGGTGCTGCGATCCTTGGCGCCGTCGCTGGCGGGCTGTTTAGCGATATGCGTGAAGCAATGACGAAACTCTCGGCCGCCGAAGAGACCTACAAGCCGGCGCAAGGTGCGATCGCTGATCGTCACGCAAAGCGCTACGAGGGCTTCAAGCAGCTCCAGGCGCTGACGCGTGAGTTGCGGACGTTCTGAACGGCCGTCGCCTCAATCGCGAGTGCCTCACGGCCAGGCGGCAAAGGATGGGGCGAGGCCTTTCTGTGACTGCTCGGCGATCTTGCGCCGGTAGGCGCCGGGCGGTTCGCCGACGCGGCTCTTGAAGAAGCGGCTGAAATAGCCCGGATCGCGAAAGCCGAGCCCGAAGCCGATCTGCTCGACGGATTGCTCCGATTGCCCAAGCCGCAGCTTTGCTTCGGCGATCAGCCTTTCATGGATCAGTTCCATCGGGCTTCGTCCGGTGCCGGAAATGCAGGCCCGATGCAGGTGGTCATAGGTGATGCCCATGGCGCGGGCGACATCGGTGATCGCCGGCTGTTCGCGGAAACGCAATTCGACGATCTGCCTGAACCGCTGCAAGGTGGTCGCCCCTGTGCCTGACGTCCTCGTCGGGGCCGATGCCCCTGAGGCCCGCCATATCAGCAGCAGCAGCACGGAAAAATAGGCGCCGACAAGCGCTGTCCCGCCGGGTCGTTGGTCCCGTGCCTCCTGCGTCATGACCTCGAAGGCACGACCGATATCGCCTGCACGCCCCGCTAGATTTTCGTTCTGAGCCAAGACTACGCGTTCGATCATATCGTGCAACTGCACGGCGGCCGGGCTGTCGCCGACCGTTCTGCCGACAAAGCCTTCGGCCGCCGAGAGCATCGCCCCCTCGCTGCCGGCGGCAAGAACGAAAGCCCCCGAAATCCGCCGCGGCAGCCAAACTGCTGCAGGTGCCGAAAGCGTAAGCCCCGCCTCTCCATCGATGGAAAGGCTCGCTCTGCCCCGCGAGACAAAAAAGGCCTGATAGAAGGGACGGCTGCCGTGGGCGTCAAGGCTCCAGGTCTGGCTGCCGAGGCCGGCGGAAATCATCGATGCAGTGACCGACAGGGCCGGCATATCGAGCAATTTTTCCGCCATCATGAACTCCGGGCGCACAACCGGCCGGGCGATCGCATGCCAAGCGGGAATCTGAAAAATTTGCGAAAAAGTACAATAAACTGCCAGGAAAATCCATTCATTTCGCCGATGGATTGGTTCCTACTGGATCCTGGGGAGCGCCTGAATTCAGGCGATATGGGCGAGGATCTTCCAATGAAAGACGTCGATCTCCCGGCGTGACCGCGGGATTTGCATGACCCCCGGCGGATGCCGGAAACCAGCAGACATCATCGCGCCAACCCTTTGGGAGGGAAATCAGGCGCATATCTGAAAGGGATCGAGATGGTTGACCTGATGCTTCTCATTGGCGGCCGTGCCATGCCGGCTTCGGACGGCGCGACTTTCGAACGGCTGAACCCGATTACCGGTCAGCTTGCGACGAAGGCGGCCGCCGCAACGCTGGAAGATGCGCATGCAGCGGTTGCCGCTGCGGCCGCGGCCTTTCCGGGCTGGTCGGCGCTTGCACCGACAGAGCGGCGCAAGCGCCTTTCGAAGGCAGCCGACCTCTTGGATTTCCGCACCGGCGAATTCATCGCCGCCATGGCCGAGGAAACGGGAGCGACAGCCGCCTGGGCGGGCTTCAACGTCTATCTCGCCGCCAATATGCTGCGTGAAGCCGCCGCCATGTGTACCCAGATCACCGGCGAAGTGATCCCCTCGGACAAGCCCGGCCTGTTGGCGATGGCCGTGCGCCAGCCGGCCGGTGTCGTCCTTGGTATTGCACCCTGGAACGCGCCCGTCATTCTCGGCGTACGCGCCGTCGCCCTGCCGCTTGCCTGCGGCAACACTGTCGTCCTCAAGGCGTCAGAGCTTTGCCCGAAGACGCATCATCTGATCGGCGAGACATTGCGCGAAGCGGGCCTCGGCGACGGTGTCGTCAATGTGCTCACCAATGCGCCCGCCGATGCTGCATCTATCGTCGAAAAGCTGATCGCCCACCCGGCGGTGCGCCGTGTCAATTTCACCGGCTCGACCCGCGTCGGCCGGATCATCGCCGAGGTCTCCGCCCGCCATTTGAAACCCGTGCTGCTGGAGCTTGGCGGCAAGGCGCCCTTCGTCGTGCTCGATGATGCCGATATCGGCGAATCCGTGAAAGCCGCTGCCTTCGGTGCCTTCATGAACCAGGGGCAGATCTGCATGTCGACCGNNCCGACGAGTTTGCCGATCAGTTCGCCCGCAAGGCCTCGACGCTGGTTGCCGGCGATCCGCGCCAGAGCAATTCGCCGCTCGGCTCGATGATCGGCCTCGATGCGGTTGAACGCGTCAACGGCCTGATCGAGGATGCAGTATCCAAAGGCGCCCGCCTGCTTGCGGGGGGCCGTGCGATCGGGACATTGATGGACGCCACGGTGCTTGACCACGTGACACCGTCGATGCGGATCTATGGAGAGGAAAGCTTCGGTCCGGTGGCCTGCATGGTACGCGTGCGCGGTATCGATGAGGCGGTCCGTGTTGCCAATGATACGGAATATGGCCTGTCCGCCGCCGTCTTCGGAAGGGATGCCGCCCGCGCCATGGAGGTCGCAAGACGGATTGAAAGCGGCATCTGCCATGTGAACGGTCCGACCGTGCATGACGAGGCGCAGATGCCTTTCGGCGGCGTGAAGGCCTCCGGTTATGGCCGCTTCGGTGGCAAGGCCGGCATCAACGAATTCACCGACCTCAGGTGGATGACGGTGGCATCGCAGCCCGGGCACTATCCGATCTGACACCGGCCGGCCGGTCTGGCAGGCCTCAGATGCGATGGCACACCGTCACCAAATTCGTGCGCGGAATGTAGCGGTATTCGACGATCATATCCGTGCAATCGAGATGCCGTCGCTGCACATAACGTGCACGAATGACCGGCTTCGGTCGATGCTTGACGACATGGGGGCGTTCATACCCTTGGATCATGTCGGCAGATAGGGCCGGGCCTGTCGAAATGGCGGTCACGGCCAAGGTCAGCAACGATACCAGCAAGGCGCGCATGCAGTCTCCTTCCTCAGAAATAGGGGTGGACGCGGCATGTGCGCGTCCACCCCTCGGGGTCAATGTGTGGTTAGTCTCGCTTCTGCTGCGGCCGCGAGAAAATCTTCCCGTGCCGCTTCCAGGCTAACGCGTCCTTCAACGGCGCCCTTGCAGGCGTTGCTTGCCCTGACGAATTTCGCTCCCGTGCGCCGCGGCCACATGTCGTGGAGATAGATGAGTGCGTCGAAGGGGCCTCTGACGGTCCGGGATCCGGCATTGTCGAACTCGATTTCGACCGGTTCGCTCCATTTTGCATTTGGCATCTGTTTTTCCTCCTCCTGTCGCGAGCGCCAAAACGTTGCGGAGCAGAATTTGTTCCCGCGCCAGAGGCTGGTTGGTTAATCGCGGCCTTAACGACCCAGCGGAGACCGACGGTTGGGCCTGAAACGCCTGGTTTCTCACGGATTCCTTTGATCTTTTGCCATACTAAAACTGATTTTTGGATATTAAACAAAATACTTGATTAAAAAAATCTCTCAGAATAGCTTGCTCAAAAATCAAATTCAATAAACGAGGAACATCAATGCGGGCTAAAGCGACCCTGAACAGGGAATTTACCATCTCGACCGTCGATAAGCGCGTCTATGGCTCCTTCTTGGAGCATATGGGCCGGGCCGTTTACACCGGTATTTATGAGCCTGGTCACGAAAAAGCTGATAAGGACGGTTTCCGTACCGACGTTCTTGATATGGTGCGCGATCTCGATATGCCGATCGTCCGCTATCCGGGCGGCAATTTCGTTTCGGCTTATCATTGGGAAGACGGCATCGGCCCGCGCGACCAGCGTCCGACGCGTCTCGATCTTGCCTGGCGGACCCGCGAGACCAACCAGATGGGCGTCAACGAATTCGCCGACTGGTCCAAGCTCGCCAAGACCGAGATGATGCTCGCCATGAACCTCGGTTCGCGCGGCCTGAATGACGCTCGCAATTTCCTGGAATATTGCAACCATCCGGGCGGCACCTACTGGAGCGACCTGCGCGCCAAGCACGGATACAAGGACCCGCACAATGTCCGCATCTGGTGCCTCGGCAATGAGATGGACGGCCCCTGGCAGGTCGGTCACAAGACCGCAACGGAATATGGTCTGCTTGCCAACGAAGTCAGCAAGGCCTTCAAATATTTCGACAAGACGCTCGAAACCGTGGTCTGCGGCTCGTCGAACGACAAGATGAAGACCTATCCCGAATGGGAGGCACAGGTTCTCGATGCGAGCTATGACAGCGTCGATTACATCTCGCTGCACAAATATTTCGGCAACGAGGAAAACGACACGCTGAACTACTATGCCAAGGCGATCGAACTCGACCGCTACATCGTCACGATCGGCGGCGTCATCGATTACATCAAGGCGAAGAAGCGCTCCAAGCGCGACGTGAAGATCTGCTTCGACGAATGGAACGTCTGGTATCACGACCGCAAGGAAGACGATCAGCGCTACAAGAACTGGGACTGGCCGGAAGCGCCGCCGCTGCTCGAAGAGCTCTATAATCTCGAGGATGCGATCTTCGTCGCCTCGCTGATCAACGTCTTCATCCGCCGCTCCGACCGCGTCAAGATCGCCTGCATGGCGCAGCTCGTCAACGTCATCGCCCCGATCCTGACCAAGGCCGGAGGCCCGGCCTGGCGCCAGTCGATCTACTATCCGCTGCAGTTCGCGTCGAAGTATGGCCGCGGCACGGCGCTGACGGTTTCGGCCTCCGGCCCGACCTATGATTGCGATGTCGCGCAGGACGTTCCCTATCTCGATCTTTCGGCCGTGCTGCA
Source organism: Hyphomicrobiales bacterium (assembly GCA_900470965.1). Classification (GTDB taxonomy): domain Bacteria; phylum Pseudomonadota; class Alphaproteobacteria; order Rhizobiales; family Rhizobiaceae; genus Rhizobium. The sequence continues at coordinate 161,592 of UCCS01000018.1, read as the reverse complement.
GGAGGATGGCAAGAGCATCGCGCTCTTTGCGATCAACCGCAGCCTCGATGAGGCGATCGATCTCGATGTCGCCCTGCAGGGCTTCAAGGGCGCCAAGATCGTCCAGCATCACACGATGGCGGGCGAGGACCTGAAGGCACGCAACTCCGTCGAGGATCAGAACCGTATCGTGCCGACGGCAGGATCCGGCCTCCAGGTCACCGACGAGGGCAGGCTCACCGGATCGCTGCCGGCGAAATCCTATCATTTCATCCTGCTCTCCGTCGCTTCGGCGTGAGTTGATCGCCATCGGGGCAGCGGAGGAGGCTGCCCCGTCTGGAGTGTCCATCGGGAGGATATATGTCTGGGATAAAACTGACTGACGTCAGGAAGTCGTTCGGGGCCTTCGCGGTCATCCACGGCGTCGATATCGAGATCGAGCAGGGTGAGTTTGCCGTTTTCGTCGGCCCATCCGGCTGCGGGAAATCGACGCTGTTGAGGATGATTGCGGGGCTCGAGGAAACGAGCGGCGGGCAGATCAGCATCGAGAATGAAGACGTCACGCACAGGGAAGCATCGAAGCGCGGCGTTGCCATGGTCTTCCAGTCCTACGCGCTCTATCCGCATCTTTCCGTCTTCGAAAACATGGCGTTTAGCCTGTCGATCGCCAAGCGTCCGAAGGCGGAGATTCAAGAGAAGGTGAAGGCGGCCGCCGATATCCTTCGCCTTGGCGACTATCTCCAGCACAAGCCGAGTCAGCTTTCCGGTGGCCAGCGCCAGCGCGTGGCGATCGGCCGCGCCATCGTGCGTGAACCGCGTGTCTTCCTGTTCGACGAGCCGCTGTCCAATCTTGATGCCGAATTGCGCGTGAAAATGCGCATGGAAATCGCCCGCCTGCACCGGCAGATCGGAGCGACCATGGTCTACGTCACCCATGACCAGGTCGAGGCGATGACGCTTGCCGACAAGATCGTCGTCTTGAAGGAGGGCATCGTCCAGCAGGTCGGCGCGCCCCTGGAGCTCTATCGCGATCCGCAGAACATGTTCGTCGCCGGCTTTATCGGATCGCCGGGCATGAACTTTCTGAAGGGCAAGGTCATCGGCGCCGGACAGGGCTCTGCCCGCGTCGAGCTCGATGACGCACCAGGCCAGGCTTTCGAGCTGCCGACACGCACGCCGGTCGCCGAAGGCGCTGCCATCAATATCGGCGTCCGACCCGAGCATATCGGGCTCAACAACGGGGAAGCCGGCCTGACGCTGCCCGTCACTGCGGAGTTCACCGAAGAGCTTGGTGGCACTGGATATCTTCACGTGCTGACCGCAACCGATGCGGAGATGACGGTCGAGTGCCGCGAAAGCAGGCCTCAGCCGAAGGAGAAGATCAGCCTCTCTCTGAGAGTGCCTGAGATGCTGGCTTTCGATGCCGAAGGCAGAAGGCTCAGCTGATTGAACGGGTCCGGAGCTTGAGATCCGGAGACCGGAAAGGAATGCAGGAGATCTTGATCGCGCGCCTTTGGAGGAGGCTCGCGGCAAAAGTCAGCCCGAGACGCGGGATGATCCCAACCCATGCTTTAGAGGAGGAACAAACGTGAGAAAACTCTTAAAACTTGCCGTTTCGGCGGCCATCGCATTGCTGCCCTCGGCAGCCGCATTCGCCCAGACCGACATTACCTGGTGGGATTTCTTAAGCGGCGGCGACGGCGTGCGCATGAAAGCGCTCATCAAGGAATTCAACGACACCCATCCCGACATCAAGATCAATGCCACGACCCTGGAATGGGGCGTGCCGTTCTACACCAAGGTGCAAACGTCAGCTGCCGTCGGCCAGCAGCCCGACATCATGACCTATCATATGTCGCGTTATCCGCTTGCCGTACCGACCGGCATCCTGCGTCCCTTCACGGATGAGGAACTGGCTTCCGCCGGCATCAAGAAGGAAAACTATGTCGATGCGGCCTGGAAGCAGGCGACCTTCGACAACAAGGTCTACGGCATTCCCTTCGACGTCCATTCGATCGTTCTCTATTATAACAAGAATATCCTGAAGGAAGCCGGCCTGCTCGGCGACGACGGTCTGCCGAAGGGTCTCGACGGTCTCGACAATTTCAATGCTGCGCTCGACAAGATCAAGGCGACGGGCAAGGTGGAATATCCGCTGTCGCTGCACACGGATGAAGGCGGTTCCATGTGGCGCGTCTTCTATACGCTTCTTTCTCAGCAGGGCGCCAAGTTTATCGACGGTGACCAGATCCTGCCGGGCGATGCCGGCGTAAAGGCGCTGAAGACCATGGCGAACTGGGTCTCCTCAGGCTATTCGCCGAAGCTGATTTCCTATGAAGCTTCGATCGCGCTCTTCACCTCAGGCAAGGCTGCGATGCACGTCAACGGCGTCTGGGAAGTGCCGACGATGGCCGACCTCGCAAAGAAGGGTGAGCTCGGCTTTGAATGGGGGGCTATCGAAATCCCGAACCTGTTGGGCACGCAGGCCACCTGGGCGGACTCGCATTCCTTCGCCGTTCCAAACAGCGAGAGCAAGCCGATCACGCCTGAAAAGCTGAAGGCCGTGCTGCAGATCATCGCCTGGATGAACGAGCACAGCATCTCCTGGGCAAGTGCTGGCCATATCCCCGCCTACAAGCCGGTGACTGACAGCAAGGAATTCAAGGAAATGCAGCCGAACGCCACCTATGCGAAGCTTGCCGATACCGCTGTCTTCGACCCGGTCTCCAAGCTCGCAGGCGTTGCCGGCCCGATCTACGAGGCAACGCAGAACTTCGTGGTTCCCGCACTCAACGGTCAGCTCGATCCGGAAGATGCGATCGAACAGATGCGCGAAGAGCTGCAGAGCCAGCAGTGAGAAGATGCCGGCCGGAGCCTGTCTCCGGCCAGCCCTTCGTCCAGGGAGATGATCTGTGGTCAATACTGAAAAGCGACGCAAGACGCTGACGGCGATCGTCATGATCGCGCCGTTCCTGATCGCCTATGCGATCGTCTTTGCCTATCCGGTCTACAAGATGTTCGCCTTGAGCTTTACCGACGCCCCGCTCGTCGGCGAGGGGCAATGGGTGGGCTTCGCCAATTATGTGAGGCTCTTCCACCAGAAGCTCTTCTATACTTCGGTCTGGAACACCGGCTATTTCGTCGTGCTGACGGTCATCCCGAACACGTTGATCGGCCTCGGGCTGGCGCTGATGGTCGTGCGCCTGAAAGGCTGGGTGCAGAGCTTGGTGCTGGTGCTCTTCTTCATCCCTTATATTCTTCCGGTTTCCGTTGTCACCCAGATCTGGAAATGGGTCCTCGACCAGCAATTCGGGATCGCGCAATTCCTCATCGAGGCCTTCACAGGCGGGCGGGTCAGTGTGTTCCGTGATCCGATCTGGGCGATGCCGATGGTGGCGCTCGTGACAGTGTGGTGGACCAACGGCTTCAACCTGCTGCTTTTCATTGCCGGCCTGCGCAACATTCCCCACGACTATTATGAGGCGGCGATGCTCGATGGCGCGACGCGCTGGCAATGCTTCAAGCGCATCACTTGGCCGTTGATCTGGCCGGTGACCGCGCTGGTGTTGACATTGCAGCTCATCCTGCAGCTCAAGATCTTTGACCAGGTCTATCTCTTGACCGAGGGCGGGCCGTTCAATTCCACCTATGTGCTCTTGCAGCTCGTCTATCGCGAGGCCTTCCGATCGAACCATGGCGGTCTCGGCTCTGCTGTCGCGGTGATCCTGTTCATCATCATCGTCGTCGTCTCGGTGCTGCAATATCAGCTCCTGCGTGTGCGGGAGCGCTGAGATGCCCGGCAAGACAATCGGCAACGCGCTGCTTCTGATCCTCACGCTGGTGATCGCCTGCACCTGGGCTTTCCCGATCTATTGGGCGATCGTGACATCCATCAAGCCGGAACAGGATGTGGTCAACAAGACAACCCTTTTCCCTGACGTCTTCAATTTCTCGGCCTATTACTACGCACTCTTCGAGACGAAGCTTTCGACATGGTATTTGAACTCCATCGTCACCTCGGTGAGCGTGACCGTCGTCGTCATCTTCATCAGCGTCATGTGCGCCTATGCGCTGTCGCAGATCGTCTTTCCCGGCCGCAAGCTTCTCTACGGCATCATCCTGGCAAGTTTCATGGTGCCCTCGCAGGCGCTCGTCATTTCGCAGTTCGTGCTGATGCACAAGCTGAACCTGATCAATACCTGGGGCGGCATCATCCTGCCGCAGCTGATCGTTCCCGTGGTCGTCATCGTCTACAAACAGTTCTTCGATTCCGTGCCGAAGGAACTGCGCGAGGCGGCCAAACTCGATGGCTGCGGCGAATTCCAGATCCTGTTCAAGCTCTATCTGCCGCTGAACTGGGGGATTACCACGGCACTTGCCATCATCACCTACATCATGGCGTGGAACGCTTTCCTGTGGCCGTTCCTCGTGACCAACTCCGACGACATGATGACGATCACGGTTGGCATTACCCAGACGAGAGATGCCTTCGGCGTCAAATATGCGCGCGATATGGCGGTGGCGATCCTTGCCGCCATGCCGGTCGCCGTCGCCTACCTCCTGTTCCAGAAACGCGTAACGCAGGCCCTGATGCTGTCATCGGGCATCAAGGGATAGGTGCATGAGAGATTTGCTTCCGGGCCGAGGTGAGAAGGCCCAGCCGGTCCGCGAGAGCTCTCCCGAGGCGCGGACCGGCGTCACGAAAAAGAGCGGCGACATCGGACATGACGCCGTGATATCAGCTGAAACCAGCAAGAAAGACTGGAGAACCAGTATTAAAGTATGGAGACGAAACTTCTAACCGTCGATCCGATGAGGGACGTTGACGTCGTCCAGGCTCTCGGCTCTCCGACGCGTATCGAAATCCTCAACCTGCTGCGCCAGAAGGGGCCGCTGAATGTCAACGACATTGCGGCGCAGATGCGCTTGCCGCAATCGACGACGGCAACCAATCTGAAGTCGCTCGAGCAGGCCGGCCTCATCCAGACCCAGACGATGAAGGCGACGAAGGGAAATCAGAAGGTCTGCTCCAGCATCTACGATGAAATCCTGATCCGCTTCGATACCAACGGCACCAAGGCGAGCGAGGATGTGGTCACCGTCAGCATGCCGATCGGCCTCTTCACCGAATTCGACGTGGGCGCCCCCTGCGGCCTCTGTTCGGTCAATAACGTCATCGGCATGCTCGACGTGCAGGAGGTTTTCCTCGATCCGCAGCGCATGCAGGCGGCATTGCTCTGGTTTACCCGGGGTTACGTCGAATACAAGTTTCCCAACAACGCCAAGGTCTCCGGCAAGAAGATCCGCAAGGTGGAATTCTCGGCCGAACTGAGCTCCGAGACGCCGGCCACGAATGCCAACTGGCCCTCCGACATTTCGATCTGGGTCAACGGCATCAAGGCCGGGCACTGGACCTCACCCGGCGATTTCGGCGACCGCCGCGGCATGTATTCGCCCTCCTGGTGGAAGCTGTCCGGCTCGCAATACGGCAAGCTCAAGACGTGGACGATCGACGAGACCGGAACCTGGATCGATGGCGCCATGGTTTCGACCCAGACCATCGCCTCTCTGCGCATACCCGATCACCACTCAATCCGCTTTCGCATCGGCATCGACGAAAAGGCAGACAATCCAGGTGGGATGAACCTCTTCGGCAAGGGGTTTGGTGATTTCGACCAGGATCTGGTCATGTCGATCTATTTCTGACGTACGATAAACGCACGACGATTGCCGCAACGGTTGCGGCGCAGTGGAACAGCCTGTCTACGTTCTCGATGGCTGCTTTTAACCTCTTTTTTAACCGACCTACACTTTATTCGTGAATGCGATGCAGGTTATCTCGACGCCCGCGAGACCACTCCCGAAAGGGACGAGGAAATCCGCCGGAGCTTGCGCAGCCGATCTCAGTGGCCCGTGATTTAAAGAGGAAATAAATTGAGTATTTCAAGCGATAGAATTTCCTGGGAAGAGATGATTGAGGCCAAGGCTTTCATTGATCTGGCCAGGATCACACCCCAGCCCTTTAAAGACAGCGTCGAGTTTGCCTGCATGCCGGTGGGTACCGGCTGCGCCATTTCGCTGCCCACGGCTCCTGCCGTTGGGCTCAACCGCATTTTTGCTTTAAATGACAGGGACGAACTCAATCTCGCATTCGAATGGATGAAGACCAAAACAGGCAGGCGGCATGTCCAGATCCGCGAAACCTTTGCCGCCAATGCGCTGCGTGGCTGGATACTGGATCACGGACTGGTCGAGAACGGTGCCTGGATGAAACTCACGCGGCCTGCCCCATCCGCTCCGCTTGCAATCGAAGGACCTGTGCACACGCGCTTGGCCGGTATCGATGACGCGCCGATTTTCGGCAGGCTGATGTGCACAGGCTTTGGTTTTCCGACGGAGCTTGAGACATTGTGGTCATGCCTGGTCGGCAAGAAAGGCTGGGCCTGCTTCATTGCGGAATTGGAGGGAACGGCGATCGGAACCGGGGCGATGTTCGTGGAGGACGGATGCGCATGGCTGGGAGGCGGAACGACACTTGGTGAGTACCGGAACCGCGGCGCGCAAAAGGCGTTGATCAACGCTCGATTGAACGAGGGTCTCGCGCAGGGCGTTTCTCTCTTTGCCGTGGAGACGGCCGAACCTCAGGAAGATCAGCCGAACATCTCCTTCGCCAACCTGAAGAAGGCAGGCTTCAAGCCATCCTATATCCGCAAAAACTATCTCCTGCCGAACTAAGCTCTTCCCATCGGTGCGGATTGCCGCACCGATGCCATATGCCGTGACTAGATCGGAACAGGCTCGTGAAGCGGCCGCACCGGAGAAGGAAACGAGATGCAGTTGAACGGCGAATTGAACCCGAACGATCCCGAATTCTTTGAACTTCTCACTGGGAGCTTCCGGCGCCTTGTCGGCCGAGATCTTCTCCCGAGGGATCGGGGACCCGAGTGGCTCTACGGCGATGCCCCGTTTGTGGTCCTTGCCCACAATTCCGCGCCCGATCCCGTCTTTGTCTATGCCAATGGTGCAGCACAGAGGCGGTTCGGGTACAGCTGGAGCGAGTTCGTAAAGCTGCAATCCCGGTTGTCCGCTGGCCCAAGCGAGCGGTCAGAGCGTCAGGCGTTGCTCGATGCAGTGGCGCGAAACGGGTTTATGGCGGGTTATCGTGGCTTGCGGGTGACGAAGTCGGGGAGCCGGTTCTGGATGGAAGACGGAATAGTCTGGCAGCTGCGGAACGCAGAAGGACAGGATTTCGGTCAGGCGGCGACATTCTCGCAGTGGGTTGAGATAACGCCCTCCTAAATCATCAATGGCGTTTGGCAATCATGCCGCGCTTCCCCGAACGAGTTGCGTTGATCTCCCGCTCAGCTGAGAAACGGCCCTAAGCAAGCGGCATGCCGGATCAACCCGTCAGCGCCAGCCAATCGCCGATCGTTTTTCCGTAACTCCGCGTGGAGCGGACGGCCGGCGCCGGCCGCTGTTGGGTTGCCACCGCCCTTCGGATTTCACGCGGGCTCAGCCCGAATTCATGGATGAAGGCGCGCGTAAAATTGGCGGCGACCTCGAAACCTGCGGCTTCTGCGATTTCTGAAATCGGCCTGTGGTCGGCCGGAATGCTGAGATCCGCATAGGCCTGCAGCAATCGCCGCCGGCGAATATAATTGAGCACGCCTCCGTTCGCCTCGAACAGCTGGTAAAGCCGCGTACGAGAAATCCCCAACGCGCGGCACATCATGTCCGGTGTCAAGTTTTCCGAATGGAGATTGACGTGAATGTAGCGGTGCGCCCGCTCCATCAGTCCCAGGTTGGTCTGGTTTTGACCGGTATCCGTCCTTGTCGACGATGCCGCGCCCGCAACGACCATATCGCCGATGGTTTGGATGATCCGGGGCACTTCCTCTGTCGTCAGATTGCCGAGGTTCGTTTCGAGGCCCGTGAGATAGCCCGTGAGCAACTCGGCGAGGCTGCCCGAGAGAACCGTGTTGCCGGCGCTCTGGAGAAGGCTCGCATCGCGAGCCAGCAGCTCATAGGGCAGGAACACGAGCAAAGCTTCGGTGTCGGTCATCCGTCCGCGATAGGGGCTGCCGAGAGACATGAAAAATATCTCGCCGGCGCCGGTCTCGGTGACACGACGGTTGACCTCGGTCCAGGCCTGGCCGCTGCGCAGCAGGCCGACGTTCCAATGGTCGATGGGGCTTGATCGAAGCACGGCCTGATCGCGGATATATCTGTGGGCCTGCGCGCGCTGCTGGACGATGAGGATATCGCCGAGATGCCAGCCGATCTGCTCCGCGAGGAACCCGTCTTCCGGTGATTTTCCCTGCGGCAGATGAACATCCACGAGCGGCGCCATATGTGCCCGCCAGGCCGGGAATTGTTCTGCCGGTGGCAGGTCCTGCGTCGAGAACCGCAGCGGCACGAGGGCAGGGGAGGCATGGGGCGGGCGTTCCTTGCGCATGGCCGGTTCACGCGGCCAGCGCCGCCGCTCCATATGCGCCGGCCGTTCCTGTTCTGGAGGAGGATCATCGTCGGATTCAGCCCCTGTAGCCATCCAATTCCTCCAGCGTATGACCCGACGCGAGCCATGGAAACCGAGAAAAGCAATTGTTTTGCGGCTGAAATCTCCGCAGAACCCGCCTTAAAAAGCGGAGGTGCCCGAAGCGCCACCTCCATAAGTTGTTTATCATACTCCTTTTCGCTCAGAAATGTACGGAGCGATAATTTCCAGGATGTGAGGATAACGACAATTGCCTCCCTTGGCTGTATCTAAATAAACGACGGTTATTTCCAGAGGAAAAGCCGGGCTAATAGAATATTCTCCTGATCGAACGACGTAGTTGTTCGGAATGTAGAAGTAAAAAACAAAAATTCTACAGAACAAATCTGAAAACACGGGAGGTAGTCGTGAACTATCTTGGTAAAATTCGTGCGCGCTCTGCGCAAGCGTCGGCTCGTGACGCAAATTATTCATCGAGAAAATCTTGTGCGCCTAAGAGAGTTCTTGTCACCGGCGGTGCAGGTTTCCTCGGATCACATCTGTGCGAGACCCTTTTGGCCGCCGGACACAAGGTGATCTGCCTCGACAATTTTTCCACCGGCATGAGGCGCAATATCGCCCATCTGAAGCGCGTTGATCGCTTCAATGTCGTCGCCCACGATATCGTCCACCCGCTCGATCTGGAAGTCGACGAGATCTATAACCTCGCCTGCCCGGCATCGCCCCCGCATTATCAGGCTGATCCGGTCCATACGACAAAGACCTGCGTGCTGGGCTCCCTCAACCTTCTGGAGCTGGCCGCGCGCACCGGCGCACGCATCCTCCAGGCATCCACCTCCGAAGTCTATGGCGACCCGAGCGTCCACCCGCAAGTCGAAAGCTACTGGGGCAACGTCAATTCGTTCGGGCCGCGCGCCTGCTATGACGAGGGCAAGCGGTGCGCGGAGACGCTGTTCTTCGACTTCCACAACACGCACGGCGTCGAGATCAAGATCATCCGCATCTTCAACACCTACGGCCCGCGGATGCGTCCGGACGACGGCCGCGTCGTCTCGAATTTCATCGTTCAGGCCCTGACGGGGCAAGACATCACCATATATGGCGACGGTTCGCAGACCCGCTCGTTCTGTTTCGTCGATGATCTCATTGGCGGCATCGTGCGCATGATGGCCTCGCCGGCGTCGCTGACGGGGCCGGTCAATCTCGGCAATCCGGGCGAATTCACGATCCGGGAGTTGGCCGAGCAGGTGATCGGAATGACCGGCTCCCGGTCGCAAATCATCCATCTCCCTCTGCCGGTTGACGATCCCCGTCAGCGTCGCCCCGATATTTCGCTTGCCATGCAGGAACTCGACTGGCGGCCGAAGATGGCCTTGTCGAGCGGCCTGCGTCAGACGATCGACTATTTCGATGGCCTTCTCACCCGTTCGGCACGAGAACTGGAGGCGGTCTGATGGATGCGCCCCGGGTCCTTGTTACGGGCGGTGCCGGCTATATCGGCAGCCACACCGCCAAGCTCCTCCGCTCGGAAGGGATTGAGCCTGTCGTCTACGACAATCTCACGACCGGAAACCGTTCGTCCGTGCGCTGGGGCCCTTTCGTCGAGGGTGACGTCCTCGACTCGCCAAGCCTGATCGAGGTCATCGAGAAATATGCTCCCCATGCCGTCATCCACTTTGCCGCCTCGGCCTACGTGGGCGAGTCCGTGCAAAACCCGGCAAAATATTACAACAACAATGTCTGCGGTACATTGTCGCTTATCGATGCCTGCCGGCAGACGGGGCTTCAGAACGTCATCTTCTCATCGAGTTGTGCCGTCTATGGCGTCCCCTCTGTGCTGCCGATCGACGAGACGATGCCAAAGGCGCCGATCAATCCCTACGGCATGACGAAGCTGATCGGCGAGCATATGCTCGCCGATTATGCGGCGGCCTTCGGCCTGCGTTATGTTGCCCTGCGTTACTTCAATGCCTGTGGAGCCGATCCGGACGGCGAGCTTGGCGAGTGGCACGTTCCGGAAACCCATCTCATTCCGCGGGCACTGCTGGCCGCGGCCGGCCGGATTCCGCACCTGGAGATATTTGGCGACGACTACGACACCCCTGACGGGACCTGCATAAGGGACTATATTCACGTCGCAGATCTCGCGCGTGCCCATGTTCAGGCCTTCACCCATCTCGCCAATGGCGGATCAAACCTCGCTGTCAACCTAGGCACCGGGCGAGGGTTTTCCATTGGGGAAGTGCTGCGCGTGATCGAGGAAACGACCGGGTGCGAAGTCCCGGTCGTCATCCATCCGCGCCGGCCTGGCGATCCGCCCAGCCTTTACGCCGACGCCAGCCTGGCCCGCGAGACGCTCTGCTTCCAGCCTCGATATTCCGACCTGGAAACCATCGTGCGGACGGCGGCTCCGTTCTTCGGACTGGAGGCGCGCGTGACCGAACCCGCGATCACCCAAGCGACGCATGCTCCGGAACCCTGCCCGGAGCTGCTTCTTGTCCCGGTTCTGACCGGATATCGGCGGGCCGAATATCTGTTCTTGGCGGCCGTATGGGCCTGCGCCTTCGCCTATTTCTGGATCTGGTGGCTGGAGCCGCGCCATCACGTCGATGCTTTCGGCACAATTACGGTGAGCCTCGTTCTTGCCTGGGTTACCGCTCTGCCGGCCTATTTCATCGTCGTCTTCTATCGGGCGGCAAGACCGAACGGTCCCTTGCGCTTACCGGCCGGCAGCCGAGTGGCCATGGTCGTGACCAAGGCGCCGTCGGAACCCTTCTCGGTCGTCAGTGAAACCCTGCTGGCAATGCTTGCCCAGGATGTGGAACACGACACCTGGCTTGCCGACGAAGACCCTTCCCCCGAGACCCTCGACTGGTGCTCCAGGCACGGGGTCTTCGTCTCGACCCGCAAGGGGCGATCCGATTACCATCGGACGTCGTGGCCCAGACGCACGCGGTGCAAGGAAGGCAACCTCGCCTTCTTCTACGACCACTACGGCTACAGCCGCTACGATTTCGTGGCGCAACTCGATGCGGATCATGTTCCCGCGCCCGACTATCTCTTCCACATGCTGCGTCCGTTCGCCGATCCAAAGGTCGGCTATGTCTCGGCCCCCAGCATTTGCGACAAGAACGCTTCCGAAAGCTGGTCGGCACGGGGAAGGCTCTATGCCGAAGCCAGCATGCATGGCTCGCTCCAAGCCGGTTACAGTGACGGCCTGGCGCCGCTGTGCATAGGGTCGCACTACGCGGTGCGTACCGTCGCCCTCAAACAGATCGGCGGCCTTGGCCCGGAGTTGGCTGAAGACCATTCGACGACATTGATGATGAATGCCGGCGGCTGGCGGGGTGTGCATGCGCTGGATGCCATCGCCCATGGTGACGGCCCCAGAACCTTCAGCGATCTCGTGACGCAGGAATTCCAGTGGTCGCGCAGCCTGGTCATGCTGCTGTTGCGGTACTCGCCGAGCCTCGTCGGCCGGCTGCCGCCCCGGCTCAGGTTCCAGTTCCTCTTTTCGCAACTCTGGTATCCCCTGTTTGCGTTTTTCATGTTGCTCATGTTTGCGATGCCGATCATCGCGCTCGTGCGCGGCCAGAACTTCGTGACGGTGACCTATCTCGATTTCCTCGCGCATTTCGCGCCGCTTTCTATCGCGCTCGTGGTGATGGCTTATCGCTGGCGCGCCAGCAGCTCGTTTCGTCCCCACGATGCCAAGATCCTGAGCTGGGAATGCATGCTCTTTCTCTTCGCGCGCTGGCCCTGGGCGCTCGCCGGCACCCTGGCTGCGGTGCACGATTTTCTGACGGGCTCCTTCGTCGATTTCCGCGTCACGCCAAAAGGGCGGTCCGAAGTCGATCCGCTGCCGGTGCGAGTCCTGGCGCCCTACGCTGCGCTGGCGCTCATGGCGGTATTGCCCGCCTTGGCGATCGGCGATGCCGGCGCCTCCAAGGGGAGCTACTTCTTTACCGTCCTGAACGCGGCAATCTACTGCGCGCTGCTGCTGGTCATCGTCGGGCGCCATTCGAAGGAAAATAAGATTGCGGCGGCCCCGCGTTTCTATCGTCCGGCAATGGCGACCTTGCTTCTTGCGCTCGTCGCGCTGCCGGGGGCTGCAACCATCATGCGCGGAAAGGATGCGACCGAGGCACTCGCCTGGGGCAGCGGCCGTCTTCAGCTGTTCGAAGAACGCTACGCCGTCTCCGGTGCAGGCCGGGGCGGAACCGCCCTGCGCACGATCTTCTTCAAACCACGATGGATCTCCGATCCGGAGGAAATCCAACTGAGAACGGATGCCGCTCACCCGGATTTGCGGCCGAGCCTAGAGGAAGTACACAATGTATAGCCCATCCAAAATAGCCCTGTTGTCATTCACCGGCCTGTTGCTGTCGGGAGTTGCGGTCCTACCGACCGCTCCGGGCAGCTTTGCCGAAGGGCACCCGCTTGCCATGACGACATCGTCCATCGCGCCGCCGACCAAGATGCCGGTCGTCACGAAGGAGTCGATCACGTTCGGCGCCTATGATCCGCACGGAGATTTCGGCGCCTCGCCCGATTCGAAGATCGAACACCTCTTCCTGCCCTGGGAAGACGTCGATCTGCGCACGCTCGCCCTCGCCGATGATTATGCGCGAGCGCATGGCCGCACCCTGCTGATCTCGGTCGAGCCCTGGACCTGGTCACCCGATTGGCGCCAGACCTCGCAAGAACTGCTGCACAGCATCCTGGACGGTTCGCGCGATGCGAACATGGCCGCCGTCTGCTCGACTGCTGCCAAGTTGAAAAGTCCAGTCATCATTCGCTGGGGACAGGAAATGGACGAAACCGACAACCAGTTCTCCTGGTCGCATTGGCATGGCGCCGATTATGCCAAGGCCTATCGTCGAATGGTGGAGGTCTGCAAAGTTCACCTGAAGACGGCCAAATACATGTGGTCACCGAAGGGCAATGAGGGGCTTCAAGCCTTTTATCCCGGCAACGATGTCGTCGATCTCATCGGGCTCTCGGTCTTTGGCCTGCAGCAATACGACAGGGACAAGACCGGCCATGACCAGACGTTTGCAGAGCACCTTGCGCCCGGATACGCCCGTGTCGCTGGTTACGGCAAGCCCATCATGGTTGCGGAACTCGGCTACGAAGGCGACGATTCATACGTGCGAAACTGGGCTGAGAGCGTAGCGAAACGCCATCCCCAGTTCCCGGCCCTGAGCGCCGTTATCTACTTCAACGACCGTGAAGTCTATCCGTGGCCGGACGGCTATGGCCGCCCCGACTGGCGGGTCGTCCGCGAAAGCATCAATTGAACAAGAAGGAACCTGAACATGTCCATGCTTCAAAAAACGCTCCTGGCCGTGGCCCTGACCGGCGGTATCGCCACGGCCGCGTCCGCTGCGGGAACCAATGAGCCTGCGGGGATCGAGACCGCAAAGCCGATGAGCAGCGCGGAAATCTATCAGCTCTACAACCAGAATTCCTGGATGTGGAAAGCCGGCGCCGGCTACTTCTCCACAAAGGCGCGCCGCTTTACCGCCTGGTCGCGGGAAAACGGCTCGCCGTCCTTCGGCGTGGGCCGCTGGTTCATCACGGAGCGGGGTAAACTCTGCTTCAACGCCGACTGGCACGCCAAGACCGGAACGGCGACGGCAATCACCTGCTTCAGCCACCGCAAGAAGGGCGGCCTGATCTATCAAAAACGCGAACCGGACGGTCAATGGTACGTTTTCAAGAGCGCACCGGCACAAGCAACCGACGAATTCGCAAAGCTTCGCTACGGCGACTACGTGAGCTCTCAATTGGGGAGAATTGAGACGAGCGCCAGTAGGACCAAATAAAGGCGAAGCAAGGGGTTGCGCGCGGCCGAGGCGCCATCTGTGTCCTTGCCTGGGAGCCGATGCCTGCGCGCAACCCTTTTCATAAAGGATCGCGAAGCGCCTTCAAAATCAAAGAGGCGGCGAACGGACGCCCGGCGCCTCTTTTGTCGTGGCCGGACCATCGGGTGTCCCGTCGACTGTTCCGATTAATGTCGCGACAGTGTTCAATTGAGAAAGAGCCATGGCACCGCAGGCAGAGTCTGGAAGGGCGCAACAGGTGCTCTGGAGCCTACATCTCTATTTATCCAATCCACTGGACGGCGTTGCGACGGGTTCGAATCCTTTCAGGAGTTTGGAGTGCATAGAGCGCACCCAGGCCGAGCGGGCATCTGTCTGCGTCGAAAGTTTCGACAACTATGCGCTTTCATGCCTGGCATAGAGGGCGGCTTCGCAGCTTGCTGAAAGCAGACCTTGCTTGCGATCACGCTGGAGGTCGTCGTTGCGCGGGCATTGGCTATTGCTCATACTCTGTGCAAATGGCGCCAACAGCTTCAAGATCGGACATTAATCACCGTCATTGTACGGCACCGGCCTTGCGTAGCCCCTCCATGACGAGCTCGAAATCGGCGGGGTTCTTGAAGGGCAAGACTTTGCGCCGGTATTCCAAGGAGTAGTCGGGATTGACGCGCAGCACCTCTTGCCACGTTGCGCGAGCCTCTTCGAAACGGCCGAGGTGCCCGTAACAGGCAGCCAGAAGCGCGCGCGAGACATCGGTGACGGGGTTTCGGCTCACGCGCTGCAGCAACAGTTCGACGGCCTCTTCGTACCTTCGCAGTTGAAACAAGGCCCAGGCCTGAAAGTGAAGAACGACATCCGGAAAGTAAGGGTTCAGAACCCTCGCCCGATCGAAATAGGCGAGTGCCTCCTCGGATCTGCCTGAATAGACAAGTGCCTCGCCGAGGCTGACATGCCCTTCGGCGAAGTTCGGATTGAGGACTATCGCACGCTCGGCCTCGCTGATGGCTCCATCGTGCTGTCGCAAGTAAAGATTGACCAGACTTAGCGACCAGTGCGCCACGGGATCGCTATCATCCCGCGCCACCGCCAGCGTCGCAGCCTCTTCGGCTTGCTCGATCGAGCGCTGCGGCGACGCGCTCCACCGGTTCAGGTAGTCGAGCCCGTGGGTAAGGGCGAGGAAGGCGTGCGCCGAGGCGAAGTTCGGGTCCAGTTCGACGGCACGTTGTAAAAGGTCGCGGGCGTCGCTGTTCGTTTGCTTCGTCAGCCGGTGCCACAGCTCCCGGCCACGCAAGAAGCAGTCATACGCCTCGGGGTGCCGGGTCTGCCCCGGTGCAAGCCTTTGCCGATCGCCCTCTGTCAGGTTGACCGCCAGCGCGCCGACGATCTGCTGCGTGACATCGTCCTGAACCGCGAATATGTCGGTGAGGTCGCGATCGAACCGCTCCGCCCATAGGTGCCCGCCGGTGGTCGCGTCGATGAGCTGCGCGGTGATGCGTACTCTGTTCCCCGATTTGCGTACGCTGCCTTCAAGTACATGCCGCACGCCGAGCTTTGTGCCCACCTCCTGCACATGGACGTTCCTGCCCTTGAAAGTAAACGACGAATTGCGAGCGATGACGAAGAGCTGCGACAGCTTCGATAGCGCCGTGATGATGTCTTCCGAAATGCCGTCGGCGAAGTAGTCCTGTTCGGCGTCACCGCTCATGTTGGCGAAGGGCAGGACGGCGATCGACAACTTCCGCGCCGCTGCCGTTGCCGGTTGGCTCGTCGCGGTTTCCGGGGTCGCGGCTAACTTGGTCCCTGCGCTGCCGACTTGCAGCGAATAGACCCGGATGGGCTCGGCAATGTTCTTGAGCTGTGTGCTGCCGAGATCGCTGACCGAGAGGTCGAGCCTTGCCTTGACTTGGCGATAGGCATCCTCGGACAGGCAGATCGCGCCCGCTGCGGCGACGCCCTCTAATCGTGAGGCGATGTTGACGCCGTCGCCCATAAGATCGCCGTCGCTTTCCTCGACGACATCGCCCAAATGGATACCGATCCGGAACTCAATGCGACGGTCCTGCGGGACGCCGTCATTGCGCTCCACCATACCGTTCTGCACCTCAATGGCGCAGCGCACGGCGTCCACCACGCTGCGGAACTCGACCAGCGCACCATCGCCGGTGCGCTTCACCACCCGGCCATGGTGCACGGCGATCGTCGGATCGATGAGATCGCTGCGCAGTGTCCGCAACCTCGCCAGGGTGAGGTCCTCGTCGGCGCCGGCAAGACGGCTGTACCCCACCACGTCCGCGGCCAGGATTGCAACCAGCTTTCGGTTCTCGCTCATGGCGCTGTCTCCTAACCCCCACGATAGCAGGGAGACAGGGGGCAAGAAAGAAGTTTAGCCTCTGCTCAGAGCGATCTTGGTTGAGATCGAGTTGGCCATGGCTCATGTGGACGCAGCCGACGTTGCAGCCCACGCAATGACAGTTCTGTCGGGCTCCCGGCCGTCCGAAGCCCACTGAGGGTCAGGTCACGACGATGTCCGCGTCCACCCGTATGTCTGCTCTTTGAAGATCCGCACCTGAAGTTGCCAGTGCGCTTCCGGCCCCCAATCAGTCATTCCAGCCAGGCCAAGTTCTTGGCTCGCCTAACGAATCTGTTACAGAGGAAATTTGAAATGACAGGGTCATTGATTCCAATCCCTTCAAGGCGTCCCGTTAGATATTGCTTCATTGCAAATGATACCTTATATGTAGGTACGTTCCTACAATGGAGGCGTCCTATGAGCATCACGAGTTTATCTAGCCGGGAGTTGAACCACGATGTCAGCAGGGCAAAGAAGGCTGCCAAAAACGGACCTGTCGTTATCACAGATCGCGGGAAGCCGTCCCATGTATTGATGACCTACAGCGAGTTCGAGCGCCTGACTGGCAAGCGCCGCAATCTGGTCGATGCTCTTTCAATGCCTGGTTTGTCGTCCATTGATTTCGATCTACCTCGAGCCGAAGTCGCGCCTCGCCGGGTCGATCTGTCTTGAAGTATCTGCTGGATACAAATGTCGTCTCAGAGTTGCGCAAAGTTGGCGACGGTAAAGCCGATCCGAATGTGACGAAGTGGGTCGGTGCGCAAGACTCCAACGACCTGTTCATTTCCGCGATTACGATCCTAGAACTTGAGCGCGGGATATTAGGCATCCAGCGTCGCGACGCTGACCAGGGTTCTCGTTTGCGGCGATGGATGGATAGCCGGGTTCGCCCTGAATTCGCTGAGCGAGTTCTGCCAATCGATGACGCGATAGCTACGCGTTGTGCCCACCTACATATTCCAGACCGCCGCCGCGAGGCTGATGCTTTGATAGCGGCTACCGCGCTGGTTCATGGTTTAACTGTGGTCACACGGAATGTTCAGGATTTCGATGGTACAAACTTGATCATAATCGACCCATGGCTAGACTGAAATCGGCGCGGGCGCATACGAGGGGACGCGCCTTTCGCAAAATTCTAAGATTTCTTCAGACTTGTGCTGGATTTAACGGGTGGCGGTTCGTATCCGTCCAATAGTGCCTGGGTGGACTGGCGTGGCCGATCAGTCACCCGGTGACGCGCCGCAGATATATCGGCCGCCGGCTGCTTGGACGCATGGATGACGCCAAAATACGCAGGCTCCGCTGGCGTGCGCATCGCCGTCAGCCAGCTGTCGTCAATTGCGCAGCCAAGCGCATTGCCAATGCCGCCAGCGTCAAGCTCGGATTCGCCGCAGGAGAAGCGGGGAACACGGAATTGTCGCAGGCGTAGAGATTGTCGTAGCCCTCGAATTTCAGGTCGGCATCGACGACGCCGGTCCCGTTGCCGGACATCCTCAATGTCCCAACCTCGTGAGCGACCCCGCCGAGGTCTGCAAACTGCAAAGCCAAGCTGTTTTCGCCGAGAACAGGTTGCGCCCCGATGGTCGCGAATAGCTGGGCGGCGAGGGCATCTTGCTCGGCGAGATCTGCAGCGCTCGGCATGCTTCGTGCGAATGCGAGGCCCACAGGATCCGCCGGATTGCCCGTTATTGCCACAGCATTGCCTTCGTTCAAGGCCGAATAGCTCATGAAAACAAGTTCGCAGAGCATCCAGTCGGCGCGTGCTGCGCGTTCGCGGGCCAGGTTTTCAGGGTCGATATATCGACCTTGGTTGAAGTCGCTTCCGAGTTCAACCACGATGTCGAATGCGTGAGAACCGTCCGCCGCAGTCGGGTGCCGCAATATCACCTTGGCGGAATCGATCGCATTGGACTGCGGGGCGCCGGGAGGAAGCGTGAAATGGCGATAGCGGATCGTGTGATCCGTGATGCCCTTTCCAATCTTACCAGATGGGTCGACGAGGCCGCTCTGGAGCGCAATCTTGGCAGACTCAATTGTGCCTGCCGCCAGAACCACTTTCTTGGCTTTGAACGTGCGCGCCTTTTGGCCGAGCAGATCCCAACCTTCGACACCGACGGCGCGTCGCTGAGCAGCTGTATCCTTCACGACCCTCCACACTGCGAAATTGAGATTGACGGTTGGCTTGGCTTGGGCCGCGGCAAGCCCGTCCAAAAGGCGGTCCTCCATCAGCAGGTCGGCCGTGGAGAAGAAGCCTGCCGGAATGGACCAGCGGGTGGCGCCTCGATACTGCACGGCAATGGGAGCGTCTTCTGCAGCATAGCCTGGTAGCGTGTTCTGCAGAAACGCTCTAGTTGCGGCCTGATAGTTCGAGGGGGCGGGCGGCACGACATTCATCACCCTCTCTGCGGCCGGATATCCAAGCCCGAGCAGATAGTCTCTGACCGCCGCCGGCCACGCCGCCAGCTCATAGCCTACCTGGCGCGGAATTAATCCGCCCCAAAAAACGGAGCGACCTCCGAGATTAAACGCTTGCGCGCCGGCAAACTCCGATCCTGGTCCGTTGACAAAGTTCTTGACCTTGAAGTCCGGCCAAAGCGACCAGACATGCTTGTCGAATTGCCCGATCCTCAGTCGCCGCGGCAGGTTTCCGATATGGGTCGGAAACAGAAATGAACCTGCTTCCAGGACCAATACGTCCGCGCCTCCTTCGGCCAATCGTGAAGCGAGCAGCCCGCCGCCCATTCCCGACCCCACGACGATCACGTCGTATTCATGATTGGGATCAAGGTTGCGGACGAAGAAACGTTGCGCGACGAGCCCGTTTTCCGTGACCAGGGCTTCAACGGGCTGAAAGGCGATTTGCGGTGCTACGTAGTCATGCACACCAGCCAGATCAGCTCGTGCGAGAAAAAGATTCTGCCCGAGCATCCAGCGCGCCGGCGTCAGCACGAATTTGAATTCGATCCCGTTCGGGAACGCCGCCTCGTCAAGGTCGAAGGTCCATGCGCCGCCCTTGAAAACGCCACCTCGTTCCAAGTCCCAGTTTGGCGCCCAGCGGAGGGTAACGGTTTGTCCAGGAGCGTACTGCTCGGTCATGAACCGGATCGTGAACATGGACTGCTCCTGTGGTTATGCGTGCATTTCGGATCCTGAATTCTGACGATGAGCAGGGCTGCGCTTATATCAGCCCCAGCTTCTTTTTCGCTTTCTCGATCTGTTTCGGAGCGATCTTTTGCATGACCGGGCCGCAATAAGGGGGCTTATCGGTAAAACAGATCCTCTCGATGCAGATATGGTCGATAGCGACGCCGTTGGGCTGACCTTTCGCGTCGTAGGTTAGCGCCGAGGTGCGTGGACATGCAAATCACCGGCACCTCGACGATGGTCTGACTCTGATAGTCGCTTAGATGATTGTCCGAGCCGCCAGTGAGAACTGAGGCGGCATCTGCGCTTTCTGTCGAAAATGACTGAACGGCTGCATTAAGCGGATCGGCGTACCGTTTATCTCGGTCAGGGAGCCGCTCCAGGCTTGTTGATAAAGGCGTGCGAGATCATCGATATCGGTGGTTGTCAGGACACTCTGAGGCCCATAATTCATAATGGAGAGAGGATCATGAGTACCGAAGATTTCGCTCGCGGAGCCCGTTTCTGACACTTTCGCAAAGAAATGGCGCAGTCCGAACACGTGACCGAGCTCGTGCGCGAGGGTCTCGGTTTGCTCTTTGCGCACTTGCTCGAACATTTTCGGAAAGAGTACGAGCTCGTGTTGTCCGGCATCCGGGAAGAAGGCGCGCGCCAGGGTGCAGCCTAAGGAGCTACAATTATCCTGTGACTTGACGACGAACTCGAAATCCCAAGGTTCGGAAGTTTCTGAGAATTTGATCGGAACGGCCTTTCCCCATTTGATCAGCGTCTCACCAAACAGCGTCCGTAGATAAGATTTGACTGCGTCGGGATCAGCGAACTGTCTTAGAGACGCCTCCTGAAACCTCCAATTCAAGGTCACATTGATGTCCCACAGCGGGATGAATCCGTTGGTGGCGTCGACAACGATTTCGGTGATCGACCGGTTGTTGGGCAAGGCAAATCCCACGCCATCAGTCTCGCAGCACGCGCCACCGTGATAGACGTGCGTGACTTCTTTCAAAACGGACTTAAGTTGCGTGTCTGACTTCAGTATGAATATGTCAGCGCTGCCCTTTTTTTTGACTACCATTTTGGCCTCCCCCTGCCTGTGCTCGTATTCCTTCGAGCCACTTTTCTCACGCTGTGGCGCGGTTTTATCCTGCTGTGAAATGCAAGTTAAGCGTGCATTATAGCAAATCAGTATCAAAATTAAAGTATAAAATTGAACCGTTGCCGAACAGGTTTTGAATGCTCGTGAAATATAGTAGAAACGCCTTTGAAGTTTTCAGCCTCAATGGATTTTATGCGGTTGGAGTTCTTGCATCATTCGTAAAAGGTCTCAGGGCGGGAACGCGTCATTGAGAGCGACCTAGAACGTGCAATGCGAACAACGCCATCGGCGACTAACAGGGCCTGGTCGCCAATGTCGAGGAATTGTCCGCTGGATCAGGCCCCAGCATACGTGATTTCACTGGACGGCGGCGGCACTCATCGGTTACTCTACCTATAGGGGAATTCAATATAATCATTCGCGTGTGTGCACTGTGCGCTGCGTTGACAAGGTGGGTTATTCGTCGATGCAAAAGCAATATGTCGTGCTCCCGGCCCACGGTTTTCGGTCCCCGGCCCTGGCGCAAGCGGCCGCCTTGCGAGCAACAATTCCGCTGGTCGCCCGGGGCGCCGGTGGGCTCGCCACGGCACGGGCCGTTGCGGCTGACGTCAATGTAATCGACTCGGTCAGCGTCGATGGCCCGAAACTGGTCGAAATGTCGCCCGAGGCCGAACTCAACCTGCGTCTTCAGGAACCGTCACTGAAGATCGTCCCGCTCGTCAGATACGAAAAGATGCGCGTGGTCTTCGACATCGAGCGGCAGCCCAGCGAGGCGGTTTCGGCTGCCGGTGTACAGGCAGCCGTGCTGAGGGTCGAGGACGACGGGGGCAATCCGGTTGAAAACGCCCGGGTTG
This sequence comes from Hyphomicrobiales bacterium, assembly GCA_900470965.1. GTDB lineage: Bacteria > Pseudomonadota > Alphaproteobacteria > Rhizobiales > Rhizobiaceae > Rhizobium. The sequence continues at coordinate 139,853 of UCCS01000018.1, read as the reverse complement.
TGGCCTTCACCAATTTCCGCAACAGGGCAGGCGACGAAGGCCGCAGCGGTGCCGACGGCAAGGTGGCGCTGCGGATTGCAACCGGCACAACGCTGGAACGGGTCTATGTCTACGGTCCCGCCGGATGGTGGGGATATTTCGAGAAAAGCTTTAGCTTGTCGCAAAATGCGGTAATCCGCCTGCAGGCGATCGATCTGGCCGGGCAATCCCTGGCTTTGCGGCGCTTCCGTACCAACCTTCCCCTGACCGCCGGCGACCAGATCGTCGTTGGCATCGTCGACAGCGGCATCGACCCGCAACACCCGCTGCTGCCCAACGTATCCGGCGGTGCCAACATGGTGCTCGACGAGACGAGAGACGATCCCGGCCAGGTGGCCGACTGGGGGCCGGCCGCTACCGACGGCGAGCATGGAACGCATGTAGCGGGCATCGTGGGCGCGCGCCCGACCGCAGCCCTTGATCTCGCCGGCGTCGCCCCGGGCGTGACACTGAGGAGTTACCGGGTCTTTCCCCATACCGGGGGCGGGGCAACCAACTACGACATCATGAACGCCATCGACCGGGCGGTGCAGGACGGCTGCCATATCATCAATCTTAGCCTCGGTGGCGCAAGTGAGGATGAAGCCGTTCGCGCGGCAATCGGCTCGGCGCTCGACAACGGCGTGCTGGTGATTGCCGCCGCCGGCAATGATGGCCGCAAACCTGTCAGCTTTCCGGGAGCCCTGCCGTTTTGTGTGGCCGTCTCGGCAATGGGCTGGTCTGACAGCTTTCCCAGGACCTCCTCGGAAGTTGGAGACATCGCCAAACCCTATGGCTCGAACAGTACCTTCCTCGGCGCCTTCTCCAATTTCGGGCCGCAGATCGATCTGACAGGGCCGGGTGTCGGTATCGTCTCCACGTTGCCGGGAGGGCGGTTCGGGCCGATGAACGGAACATCCATGGCAAGTCCCGCTGTGGCCGGATACGCAGCCTTTCTTTTGTCCTCGGAAGCCACTATATTGGCATTACATGGTGCAGAGCGCAGTACGGCGCTCAGGGACCGCTTGTTTGGCGCTGCGACCCCCTTGGGCTTCGGGCGCGATTACGAAGGCTTTGGACTTCCGAGTTAGGATGATCATGAGCGACATGATGATGCAACAGGTCATATTGCGCAAGGAAAGCGCTTCTGCGCCGTCCTCCAAGGAAGCGGCCGAAAAGCTTGGCCGGGCCGGTGCGACTGTCGTGGACGAACAGGCCTCGTCGCTTCTCGTCGAAGGCGAGGAGGAAACTCTTCGCAATGCCACGGCAGCCCTCAAGGGCTGGAAGACCATTCCGATGAAACGCTATTCCGTGCCGGACACCCGCGAGAAAATCGCTTTATAGCCGGCCGCGACGTCAGCATAGTTTTATGCGCGGATGACGGGCCGTCACGGCCCGACATTCGGCTTTTTGCGCGCTCCAATGCGCGTTATTATAGAATATCTGAGTGGATTGCGATTTAACATTGTAATGCCGCATCCCGCATGTATAATCCAAGCACATCCTAAAACTCTACCAGAATAATGCCTAATCGGGGGAGGTCATGATGTTTGTTCGCAAAGATGTTTGGAAGCTACCAAGTGGCGATCAAACGTTACTTTGGTATGGCCGTGCCGTCGAGCGTCTTCAGGGACTGCCATTTTCCGATGTCACGAGCTGGTGGTCGCTTGCCGCCATGCACGGCATCGACGAACCGATCTGGCGCGGTTTCAACATCATCCCGGCTGGCGCAACTTTGCCGGCCGGCCCGGCGCAGACAGCGCTTTGGCGGCAGTGCCAGCATCTGACCTGGTATTTCCTTCCCTGGCACAGAGGTTATCTGCTTGCCTTCGAGCGTATCATCCGCAACGCCATTATCGACCTGGGTGGCCCGAAGGATTGGGCGCTCCCCTACTGGAATTATTCGGCCGATGCGCGCAGTCGCGGAATGCCGCCCGCCTTCGCGACGGACAAGCTTGTCGGCGGTCAGCGCAACTTCCTCTTTGTGGCGCAGCGTTACGGTACGGGGCAAGTACCCCAGGTGCAATCGCCAATCGTGCTAGACCCCCGCGCCGTTACCATCACCGACCCGCTCGCCGAACGGTTTTTCGAAGGCTCGGCCGGTGGCGGTTCGCCAGGCTTCGGGGGCGTCAAGACGCCCTTCTGGCATGGCGACGAAAGCAATGACGGCACCTTCGGCGTGCTCGAAACCCAACCCCACGGCCCCGTCCATGTTCTCGTCGGCGGCGGCTTCAAGGGCAACGGCCTCAGTCAGGATCCCCTGGAAATCGGCTGGATGACCAACCCCGACACCGCCGCCCTCGATCCCATCTTCTGGCTGCATCATGCCAATATCGACCGCCTTTGGAATGTCTGGTTGCGCCAGAAGCGCCGTCCGAACGACAGTGCGGATGTGTTTGCCAATCCGATTGACCCGGACTGGCTCGATGGGCCACAGGATCGAGAATTTGCGATGCCTGCCGTCGATGGCACGATCTATAATTTCAAGGCGCAGGACGTCCTCGATACACAATCGCCGTCGCTCAACTATATCTATGATGACGAGCCGGCCGGCGAGGACCTGACGAGCGTGGTGGCCGCTCGCCTCCAGCGGCTCGGAGCAACGCCGCAGGTCGCATTCCAGGTTGCAGGAGCTGTGTCAATGGCGCCACCGAAACAGGCAGAGCTCCTCGGAGCCAATAGTGGGACGATCAAACTTGGCGATGACGTCGTCGAGACAAAAGTGCGGCTGGACAAGGACCAGCAGCAGCGGCTGTCCACCACCTTGTCGATCTCGCCCAGCGTCCAGAAGGAACCGGACAAGGTCTATCTCAACCTTGAGAACGTCAAAAGTCCGACCGACGCCGCGGTGTTTTACGTCTATGTCAACTTGCCCGGCGATGCCGATCCATCCGACGATACCGAGCATCTCGCCGGCACCCTGTCGATGTTCGGTGTCAGCAAGGCAAGCAAGCGGGAAGGGCCGACCGGCGGCAGCGGCATCAATGCCTCCTTCGACATCACCAGGATCATCGATGCCGCTTTTGCCCAAGAGGGACTGGCAGAGGAGATTTCGGTCAAACTCGTCTCGGCCGTGCCGGGGGTGACAAGCGAAGGAATTTCCATCGGGCGTATCAGCGTCTACCGACAGGAGCAGTAAGGTGCGGCCCGTCGTCGTCGTTTGGTGTCTCATCACACGACTTCCCAAGCCGCTTCTCCTCGCCACGCTGTTCGGCTGGATGGTGATGACGGGCAAAGAGGTTTTGCCGGCCATGCCTGACCTCTGCTTTTCCTCGTCCTCGGTGGCAGGCCGCCTGACGACCCAGGTCGATGTCGCCCTCGCAGACAAGGGTTTGTTTTTGACGGCGTTGGCCTGGGTCGCGATGATCCTGGCAATGATGCCGCCTCTGCTCGCCGGGCCATTGCTGCATGTCTGGCGACGCAGTTTCAGCCGCCGCAGGCCAAGAGCTGTCGGTGCGTTTGTGTTGGCCTATCTCCTCGTCTGGATTGCGGCCGGGACCATACTCGTTCCTGCCGCCATCGTGCTGAATGCCTGGAGCCAGACCGTCGCATTGGCACCAATCCTGCCCGCGCTGCTGATTGCCTTCGTCTGGCAGGTGACGCCGAGCAAGCAATGGTTCCTGAACGCCTGCCATGGTAGGCCGCCTCTTGCGGCCTACGGCAAGCAGGCCGACCTCGACGTGTTTCGGTTTGGTGTGGCCCGCGGACTGTCATGCGCGGCGACCTGCTGGGCCTTCATGCTGGTGGTCCTCGTCTCCAGCGGCATCGTTCACTGGGCTGTCATGGCCGCCACGATGATCCTTGCTCTTCTCGAGCGAAAACGCGGCCCCCAGCCTGCAACATGGTTCAACGGGGTCCGGCTGTCGGTCTGAACCGGGTGTCGAGGAGGTTTTCCATGATATTGGGCATTCCCGCCTATGACCATGTCGACCTCCTTGAGGTCACGGCGACGCTCCCCACCACTTTCGCACGCCGCGATGGTGCCCCACACGAGCCTATCGACCTGAATAAAGCTGCAGGATTGTGCCAGGGGTCGTGTTTGCAATCTGAAGCGCCTGGACGGCAAGCTGCTGCTGGGTCTGTTGTGCTGCTAGCCTGGCAGATTCTTCCTCCATGTCCGCATCCACCAGACGGCCGATCCCGGATGTCATGCTGGCTTGCAGGTGGCTTACGAAATCGGACTGCATGTCGAGCCGCTTGTTGAGAGAGCCAAGGACACTGCCGCTCGCAGTTGACCGATGCAGCATGTATTCGATGCCGACAAGATATTCGTCGATCGTGAAGTTCGACGACGTGACATCGACTTCCGCAAGATCGAACTCCAATGCCCATGTGGGATTTGAGCTGACGTTTCCGACCATGACGCGCGCCGCGCGATTTCCCGCGTTGGGATAGACCGTCTGGTCGGCCGAAAAAGTCAGGCGGTTGCCGGAGGTGACTATCGACAGGCCCAGTCCGGCTGTGACGAACCCAATGACAGTCGCAAGGTCGGCTGCATTGCCGATAAAGCCATCCGTCGTTCCAAGGGCCGCATCCACCGTCGTCCGGTCGATCGTGAAGGATTGAGGAGCTCCCGGTCCCACCTGTGCGTCAAAGAAAATCTGCGACTTCGGCGAGACGGTGAATGGTTTGGTGAAATCGAAGAAGGCTTCCGGGTACATGTTGTCGTGGTTGGCATTTGGCGGATTTTCGAGGCCCATGGCAAAACCGGCGGGATAGGTGCTTGCGAGATGTGATATGACGTTGGAGATATCGATGCTGGAGCCTGGATGACCCGAGGTCTCAAGCGAGCCGACTTCAAAGACACCTGGAGCCGTAGGTGAGCCTGTGAACATGGTCTCGTTGGCTGTTGCGGGAACCGAGTTGTCTGCGAAGACCTTCTGCAAGACCTTTCTCATCTCTGCGCCGTCGTGGATCGTGCCATCCGTGGTGCCGAGAGCAACATCTATGACACTCTTGTCGATCCGCAATCCCACGAAACTGACGCCCGCGGAGTGGGTCCCCGCGTCGACCACCAGATCAAATGTGATGTAGTCTGTTGCACCAAATGTCGCTGGACCAGTGAACAGGTGGCTCTCGTGGCCTTCATGTGCCACGGAATTGATGCCGGTGCTCCGAAACCCACCGATGTCCCCAACACCGCCGATCTCTTTCTGGAGAATGCCGCCTCCTCCAGCCTTCAGCATGCTGGTCGATTTGAGGTTCACCTGGTTTGTTGCAACCGCCACTGCTCCGTTCTCTGATCGGACGAATGACGAGACCACGTCGGTTGTGAGGTCAATCGTTTCCATCAGGTGCGTTGGTGCATTGGTGCTCAGCCAGTTCTGGCCGCTAAAACTCGCCGAGATCACCGTTGTTTCGGCCTGTGCGTTTAGTTGATCGAGCTCATCCTGGATTTTCGATTTGTCGACGCCATTCTCTTTGGCTGCAACCAGTTTGGCTTTGAACTCGCTGAGGATATCGACGATGGACGAGGTTGCGGTATAGGCGGTATTGACTGTGGCCGATCCCAATTCGATGGCGTCAGATACCGCTGAGAAAGCCCTGTTGTCCGACCTCATCGTCGTAGAGATCGCCCAGTAAGCCGCATTGTCGGATGCTTTTTGAACCCTTAGACCCGAGCTGACTTGCTGCTGCGTCTTTTCGAGACCGGCGTTGACGCCGCGTAATGTCTGGCGGGCTGTCATAGCGGACGTGTTGGTCAAAATGCTGGCCATGTTAAAGCCCCGTGAGGATAAGCCAGCCCCCGGACTTAAGCGCGTCCGGCAAACATAGCTGGCGATGTCGGAACATTTAACGGCTAACCACGAGGGTGCCTGCGATCATGGCAGGACCGTCGCCCCACGAAACCGAACGAAATCAGTGTGCTAGGGCTATTGCCGGGCGCTCAAGCAGACCGGCAATTTCGTGAACCTTTTTGCAATGGAGATGGTTAAAAAAAGATAGCGCGACTACGCGGAGCGCGAAAAATTCTATTCCTGGTTGCTCGTTTTTCCAATCCTGTCAGCAGATCCTGGGTGTGGAAGTTGACCCGATCGAACGTCATCTCGACGGAGAGCGGCGGCTTATCCCCCACGTCTCGAATACGTGCTGGTGTCGGCGCGGTCTCTGTGGGTGGCAAGATCCTACCTTATCACTCTTCGTCGCGATGCTTGCCTGTGATCACGCCCCACCATCGAAGCGTCCGAATTGTGGTATCACCGGTGCGATGAATGCCAACTCGGGTTCGAAGCCGGCGTGAAGGTGAACGAATTTCTTTTCGATTTCATGTGCGTCGTGAATGTCATCGAGAGCGAGAATGTTCTTTGCAGGAAGCGTGTGTAGAGCTTTTGCGGATCAGAAACTCCTGCTTGGAAAGCAGCTTGTGTCGGCAGGGACGATCGCAATAGTGTCATCGCCGGAGGAACATGGCATTAATGCTTTGCTTCGAGGAGGAGCGGGATTGTCGGAGGAGTGACGATGATCAGACACGATGCCGAGCTGTTCGACCGGATGCTCGCGATCTCGCGTGCCTTTGCTGGACATACCGAGACGGGAGCAGCGTTTCGGGCAACGGCAACAGAGATCTTCAAGTTGCTGCCGCATGACCATATCGATGTCGCCGTTCTATTGAACGGCGGGCGGAGCCACATTTGCTACGAGACAGGTTATCAGACAAGCTGGAGCGAACTGGCGCTCAGTCCACCGCCGGTCGAACTTAGCCCGGTGCGGGCGGTGCTCAGAGGCGAGCTGCCATATCTCTTAAGCGATGATGCGCTCGGAGATGAGCGGTTTCATTTCACGGGCGCAATAGACGAGCCGATCTTTACCGCCAAGTTACGCAGCCGCATCGTCGTACCGATGCGGGCAAGGGGCGAGATCATCGGCGCCCTCAACATCAGCAGGCACGAGCCCGGCTGCTACACGCCTGCCGATCTGGAGATCGCCCAGCACTGCGCCGAATTCATTGCACCCTATATCTTCGCGCTGATCCAGAGCGAGGAGGCACGCCGGGCGATAATATCAGAAAGCGATGCGCGCAATCGCGAAGAGATCCTGCGCGTCGGCGCATCTCGGCTGACCGAAGGCATGGAGCAGGAGCGGCGACGCATCGCCATGGACCTGCACGACCAGACACTAGCCGATCTCGCCCGTGTCGTGCGCCAGGTCTCTGCGCTGCATCGCCGTGGCATGGCCGGCGTCAGCCAGCTTGCGGATCTCGAGCGGGAAGTCGTCAACTGCCTGACGGAACTGCGCCACATCGTCGACGATATGCGGCCGAGCGTGCTCGAGCTCTTCGGCTTGCGCGATGCCATAGAGGCGCATCTCAACCGCAGCGCCAGCCGGGCAACGCCTTCGATTGCGGTGCGGATCCAGGATACCAGCGAAGGCGCCGCCGACATGCTGTCGGAGCGCACGCTGACGGCGATCTACCGCATCGCCCAGGAAGCGATCAACAATGCCGTCAAGCACGCAATGCCGCGGCGCATCGAGGTGCGCATCGAATCGACGCCGTCGCTGCTGAAGATTGTTGTCACCGACGACGGGTCAGGTTGCGTCCAGGCCGACCCGCAGGCGAGCGGCGGCATCGGCCATATGCACACGCGGGCGGCGCTGATCGGTGCGCAGCTTCGCATCGGCCGCTCCAGCCGCAAGGGCGGTACGCGCGTGGCTATCGACGTGCCGCTTGCTGGTGAGACGATAAGTGCCGGCACGCTGCCGCCGGACGCTGCGGTCGCTGCAGCCAACACCGCGGGGAGGCTCTGACATGCTGGTGATGATTGCCGAGGATGACGGGTTGCATCGCGCATTCGTGCGCGCCACGATCGAGCATCTGTGGCCCGGTGATGTCGAGGTGATCGAGGCAGGCAGCGGCGACGTCGCAATCGATCTCGCGCGACGCCGCGAGCCGCCCTATGTGGTGCTCGATCTGCAATTGCCGAAAGCGACGGGCATCGAGGTGGCGCGATCCATCTGGAGCCGACGGGCCAATACCCACATCCTTTTCTGGTCGAATTTCGCCGATGAATCCTACGTGCGCGGGGTTGCCCGTATCGTGCCGCCGGGCACCGTCTACGGCTATGTGCTGAAATCGGCCTCGGAGGAGGGCATGCGCTCGGCTCTCCGCGGCGTCTTCGCCGAGGGGCACTGCATCATCGACCGGGAGGTGCGCGGCATCCAGCATCGCGTGCAGGATCGCCTGGAGGGCATTACAGACAGCGAATATGAGAGCCTGATCGATGTCGCGCTCGGGCTGACGGACAAGGCGATCGCCGCCCGCCGCGGCCTCTCTACCCGCGGCGCGCAGGCGCGCATCCGCCATCTCTACGAAAAGCTCGGCGTCGTCATGCCCGAGGACGGGGCGGGCGAGGGTTCGCTCTTCAATTCCCGCACGCGGGCGATCTGTCTGGCCTTTGCCCGCGGCCTTATCAATGTCGATGCGCTGAGGCGCGCGCAGGAGAGCCTCGATGCCTGGATCGACCAGGCTTCGCCGCCGAAGGAGCTCTGAAGATCCGAGTGTGTGTTTGCACATTCAAATCTGCGTCTTCAAACGTAGCCGAACCCTTCCATCCGTGGCTAACTCGGACACAAGCAATAAAAAGCAGACGGGAGAACACGCCATGCCCTTCGTCAACATCCAGATTCTCAAAGGCCATTCCCAGGAGCGCAAGGACGAGATCGCGCGGCGCGTCACCGCTGCCGTCAGCGAACTGGCCGAACTGCCGAAGGAGGCGATCTGGGTCGTCTTCGAGGACGTCCTGGCATCCGACTGGTTCGTCGGCGGAAAATCCGTCCAATCCTCGAAGAGCTGAGCCATGGCGAGGAGCACCCGCAATCCGGGATTTGCGGACGTGGTCGGCGACGGGGCGCTGGAGACCTTGGCAAGCGGTCTCGGCTTCACCGAAGGTCCCGTCTGGCATCCTTACGAGAAATGGCTTGTCTTCAGCGACATGCCCGAAGACCGCATGTATATCCGCCGGCGTTCCGGCGCGGTCGAGGATTTTCGCCGACCGAGCAACAAGGCGAACGGCAATACGCTGGACCGCGAAGGGCGTTTGCTCACCTGTGAACATGCGATGAGCCGCGTCACGAGGCTCGAGCGCGACGGTTCGACGAGTGTCATCGCCACACACTACAAGGGCAAGGAACTCAACAGCCCGAACGACATCGTCGTTGCGACCGGCGGCGCGATCTATTTCACCGATCCGACCTATGGGCGGATGGAATACTATGGCGTGCCACGGCCGCAGGATCTCTCCTTCCAGGGCGTCTACCGCGTCGATCCCGACGGTTCCAACCTGACGCTGTTGGTGGATGATTTCGCCCAGCCGAACGGGCTCTGCTTCTCGCTCGATGAATCGCGCCTCTTCGTCAACGACACCGAGCGCCAGCATATCCGGGTTTTTGCCATCTCGCCGCAGGGCGAGCTCACGGGAGGGGCGGTCTGGGCCGAGACGAAAGGAGAGGCGCCGGGTGCGCCTGACGGCATGAAGATCGACAGCTGCGGCAATGTCTATTGCTGCGGGCCGGGCGGCATCCATGTCTTCGATCCTTCGGGCCATATGCTCGGCCTTATCCGCACGCCGGAGCCGACCGCCAATTTCGCCTTCGGTGACGAGGATCTGAAGAGCCTGTATATTACCGCCTCGAGTTCGCTGCACCGGCTGAGGGTGCGCGTCCCGGGGTTAAGACTGTTCTGACATCCGGGAAACCGGCTAGCAGGAGTGGCTGCCGATGGAGGATCGGCGCCATGGATGTCCAAGCATCCGATCGACGGATTGCCGGAGAATGACCGGCGCCGGGTGAAAGCCTTTCACTCAAGGCCAAACAACTTAGGGAGGATTGAAATGCGTAAAGTCTTCGTACTTGCCAGCCTTGCCGCACTGCTCGCATCGGGCACGGCCTTTGCCGACACGAGCGGCAAGAAAATCGCCTTCTCGAACAATTATGCTGGCAATTCCTGGCGCCAGGCGATGCTCAAGAGCTATGACATCGTGACCAAGAAGGCCGTCGCCGACAAGATCGTGGGCGCGGCCGACGTCTTCACCACGGCCGACCAGGAAGTGCCAACCCAGGCCGCCCAGATCCAGAACCTCATACTGCAGGGCTATGACGCGATCGTCATCAACGCCGCTTCGCCGGATGCGCTGAATGGTGCCGTCAAGCAAGCCTGCGAAGCAGGCATCGTCGTCGTCTCCTTTGATGGTATCGTCAACGAGCCTTGCGCCTATCGCGTCGTCGTTGATTTCGAGGATATGGGCAAACAGGAAATCGCGCAGATGAAGGCGTTTCATCCGGAAGGCGGGAACCTCTTGGAAATCCGCGGCCTTGCCGGTACCTCGATCGACGATTCCATCCACAAGGGCCTGATCGAAGCCGTTGCCGCTCATCCCGAATTCAAGATTGTCAATTCGGTTACCGGCAACTGGGACCAGACGACGGCGCAAAAAGCAGTCGCGACTGTTCTCCCCTCGCTGCCCGATATCGTCGGCGTCGTCACCCAGGGCGGCGACGGCTACGGCGCGGCTCAGGCCTTTGCCGCTGCCGGCAAGCCGCGCCCGACCATCATCATGGGAAACCGTCAGGACGAGCTGCAATGGTGGAAGGAGCAGAAGGCCAAGGACGGCTACAAGACCTGGTCCGCCTCGATCGCGCCCGGTGTCTCGACGCTCGCCTTCTGGGTCGCCCAGCAGGTGCTCGACGGCCGCACGGACATCCCACACGATCTCCTGGTGCCTTATCTCGCGTTTACGCAGGATGATTTCGAGAAGCATCTGACGGATATTCCCGTCGGCAGCGTTGCCACTAAGGAATATACGCAAGCCGATGCCATCGAAGCCATTAAGGCCAATATCAAGTGATGATCACGCCGGTGCAGGCTGTGGCCACCCGGATCATCGTCAGCCTCAGCGGCGCCGAAAAACATTTCGGCGCCGTGAGGGCGCTTGATGGCGTCGATTTCGACGTTCGCGCCGGCGAATGCGTCGGGCTCGTCGGCCATAACGGCGCCGGCAAGTCGACGCTGATGAACATGCTGGCGGGAACGCTGGTGCTCGACCGCGGCAGCATGACGATCGGCAAGGCGGTCACGGAGAACTATTCGGTCATCCGCGCCCAGAGGTTCGGCATCCGCTGCGTCTTCCAGGAACTGTCGCTCTGTCCCAATCTTTCCGTTGCAGAGAATACCCGCATCAACCATCCGTCACTGCGTGGTTTCGGCTGGCACGGGCGTGCCGCCGAACTGATTAGCGCCAAGCTCGACGAGATCTTTCCCGAGCACGGCATCGATGCCTCCGATATCATCGCGGATCTGTCGATCGGGCGGCGGCAGATGGTGGAGGTCGCCCGCGCCTTCACGGTGACGGAGGATCCGCTGAACCTCGTCATCCTTGACGAGCCGACCTCTTCGCTCGATGCCCATACCGCTGGCCAGCTGCTCGCCTTCGTCCGGCGCTTCGTTGCGGCCGGGGGCAGCTGCATCCTGATTTCGCATGTGCTTGGCGAGGTGCTGCAGAATGCCGACCGCATCGTCGTCATGCGCGACGGCAAGGTCGTGGCCGCCGATGCGGCTCGTGCCTATGACCGCGACCGGCTGGTCGCGACAATGGGTGGGGCCGCCCATCGTGAGAAAGGTGCAACGCAAGCCGTCGCCGCCAAGCCGACAGGTGCGCCGCGCGTGCGAGCACGGCCGGCGCGTCAGGGCGATGGCGCCGAGCTCGTTGCCCAATCAGGTTCCATCATCGGCCTTGCCGGGCTTGCCGGTCACGGCCAGACCGATCTGTTGCTGGCGATCTTCAATGCCGCGCGCCGCAGCAAGATCGGTATCGAGGTGACAGCGCCGGTGGCGCTTGTCGCCGGCGACCGGCAGTCCGACGGCATCTTCCCGCAATGGTCGATTGCCGAGAATATCGGCATCCGATCGCTGAAGCGGCTGCGTGTCGGCCTGCTCATCTCGCAAAAGCGCGAGGCCGAGCTTGCCGATGCGTGGAAGCGCCGGATCGGCATCCGCACGCCCGACATGAACAACAACATCCTGTCGCTTTCGGGCGGCAACCAGCAGAAGGCGCTCTTTGCCCGTGCGCTCGGCTCCGATGCCGAGATCATTCTAATGGACGATCCGATGCGCGGCGTCGATATCGGCACCAAGCTCGAAGTCTACGATCTCATCCGCCAGGAGGCCGCCAATGGCCGCACCTTCATCTGGTATACGACCGAGACGGAAGAGCTCGACAATTGTCACCATGTCTACGTCTTCAAGAACGGCCGCATCGTCGCCAACCTCACGCGCGACGAGCTGACCGAGGAGAAGATCATCCAATCCTCCTTCGTCGAGGCAAGCTGAGATGACATTCGTTTCGCTGAACAATTCCCTCATGCGCCCGGCCCGCAGCAGCGCCAGAAGGGCACGCACCCTGCGCGCCATGCTGCCGGCGCTCTCGCTCGTTCTGGTGCTGATTGCGATCGCCTGGCTCAATCCGCGCGCCATCTCCTATTTCGGCTTCAGCCTGATGCTGAACCTCGCGATCCCGATTGCGCTCGCCACCATCGCGCAGATGTTCGTCATCGCCGGCAACGAGCTCGATCTTTCGATCGGCACCTTCGTCGGTTTCGTCGGCTGCGTCACCGCCACCTGGCTGCGAGACGCGCCGCTGCTCGGCATCGTTGTGCTACTTGGTTCGATTGGCGTCTATGCGCTGCTCGGCGCCCTGATCCACCTGCGCAACCTGCCGTCGATCGTCGTGACGCTCGGCATGAGTTTCGTCTGGCAGGGGTTGGCGATCCTCGTGCTGCCCAAACCCGGTGGCAAGGCGCCTGACTGGCTGCAGGCGATCACGTCCTTCAAGCCGCCCTTCATTCCTTTTCCGATCGTCGCCGCGATCGTCATAGCCGCCGTCGTCTATTTCGGCCTGATGCGCACCTCGTACGGCGTCATTCTGCGCGGCTCGGGCGGCAATCCGGCAGCGCTAGCGCGGGCCGGCTGGTCGCTCTTGCACACCAAGATCACGCTCTTTGCCTTGGCCGGAAGCTTCGGCGTGCTCTCGGGCATGACGCTGATCGGCATTACCTCGTCGGGCGATGCCAATATCGGCAATGGCTATACGCTGCTGTCGATCGCCGGCGTCATTCTCGGTGGCGGCGAATTCATGGGTGGGCGCGTGTCGCCGATCGGCGCGGTCATCGGCGCGCTGACGCTGGCGCTCGCCGCCTCGTCGCTCCTGACCTTCATGCATATTCCGCCGGACTGGCAGGTGGCAGCGAATGGCGCGATCCTCATCATCGTGCTTGCCGCACGCGCGCTCATCAGCCGCAAGGAGGCATGACATGGCGCAATTGAAGGCGCTCGCCGCAAAACCTTGGATCTGGTCCTTCATCGGCGCTCTCGCCGCCTGGCTCGCCACCATCGCGTTTACCGGCGGCTACGGCGCCGGCGGCATGCTGACGGCCGCCTTCTCGCTCGCCGTCTTCATGGTCATCGTCGGTACAGGGCAGATGTTCGTCATCACGCTCGGCCCCGGCAATGTCGATCTCTCGCTGCCGGCCAATATCGGGCTTGCCAGCGCCGTCGCGATGAAGACCATGGACGGGCAGGACAGCATGATCGCAATCGGCCTGCTTGCGGCGCTCGCCAGCGGTGCTGCAGTCGGCGCTGCCAATTACCTGCTGATCTGGGCGCTGCGCATTCCGCCGATCATAGCCACGCTCTCGGCAAGCTTCATCATCCAGTCGATCGACATCAGCTATGGGCGCGGCCTGCAGATCAAGCCACCGCCGGGTTTTGCGGAATTCACCAACCTGCAGATTCTCGGCGTTCCTGTACTGGCCCTTGTCACCATCCTGTTCACCTTGGGCGCCGGCATTGCGCTCCAGAGGATGATCTACGGGCGCTCGGTGCTGGCGATCGGGCAGAATATCCGCGCCGCCTGGCTTGCCGGTGTTCCTGTCGGGCGCATCCGTTTTCTCACCTATACACTCTCGGGCACGCTCGGCGGTCTGAACGGGGCGCTGCTTGCCGGCTATTTTCGCGGCGCAAATGTCGATATCGGCAATGAATATCTGCTTTCCTCGATCGCCGTCGTCGTCATCGGCGGCACCTCGGTCGCGGGCGGAAAGGCCAATATTCCCGGCATCTGGGGGGCCGCCCTTTTCCTCGTGCTTCTGCTCACCATGCTCAACACATTCGGCGTCAGCGCCGGCGTGCGCCTGCTGCTCACCGGCCTCATCATCGTCGGCGTCATCACCGCTGCTGGAGGCAAACGCTCATAAGATCGTCAGGCGCGCGCGCGCCCCGCGTAAGCGACCTCAAGCCCAGACGTCGAACTCGATGCGGAGGAGGCGAGGGCGATCGCAAGCACGATCGCGAAGTTTCGGCCGCGCTGCGCCGTCGGATATCACAGAGCAGCTGGGGAAGCTGTTATCGATATAACCTCCTGTGTCAGGCAGCCATCCAGCCACCGTCAACCAAAAGGTTGTGACCGGTAATATAGGACGCTTCATCGCTCGCCAAAAACAGCGCAGCGCTTGCGACATCGGTGGGTCTACCCAGGCGCGGCATCGGCGTCCGTTTGTGCGAATATTCCAGCATCTCCGGCAGGATTGCCCGGCCCGATTTCCCGGTCAATATCTTACCCGGCGCGACAGCGTTGCAGATGATGTTGGCGGCGGCGTAATCAGCGGCAATCTGTTTCGTCATGTAGACGAGGCCGGCCTTGCTGACACCATAGGCGAAATCACCCGGCGCAGAAACCATGCCGTGCTGCGAGGAAATATTGACGATCCTGCCACGCGTTTCGGCGACGATCTCCTGCTGAAGCATGATCCGCACGGCCGCACGGCTGCAAAGAAAGGCGCCCTTCAGGTTCACGTCCATGACCCGGTCCCACTCTGTCTCCTCAGTTTCGGCGAGCGGTTTCGGCACGTGAATGGCGGCGTTGTTGACGACGATGTCGAGCCTTCCGAAACGGGCCTGGGCTTCTGCAAAGACATGCGAGACGTCCTCGGAGCGCGCGACGTCTCCTTGGATGAAGATAGCATTCGGACCAATTGCGCTCAGCACTTCGATCACAGGCGCGCCACCTTCGACAACCGCCGTCGAAATATCGACGGCGACAACATTGGCGCCTTCCTCCATGAAGCGGACAGCAATAGCACGGCCAATACCGGAGGAAGCGCCGGTTATGATGGCGGTCTTGTTCTTCAGGCGCATGATCGCTGTCCGTCCTATGATTTTTCTGTCCGGAGGGAGGATTGCCATTTGATAAAGTCTTCAGCAGCATGCCGGCCGGCGAACCGTGGTTGGAAACCCGTATCCGACAAGAGACGGTCGATCGAAAGAGGCGCTCGGTCCGCGGCGAGGCCGAATGTCAGGTTCGCCACTTCGCCGCCATTGGCAATGCGCCAGCCGCGCGCATCGGGAAGGCCTTGCAACGCATCGCACCATTCGGCCACGCTCGTGACCTGCCCGCCGCCGAGATTGTAGATGGTGTGGTTCAATTCCTTCTGCCGGAGAAGGGCAGCAATGCCGGCCCCGGCATCGCGACTATAGAGCCAGTCGCCGGTCAAGGGCCGTGGCAGAACGACATTTTCTCCTTCCCGCCAGAGATCGACAACCTGGCCATGCGGGCTCAGGACAGGGCGCAGACCGGTCTTGTATTCCCACGGACCATAGACAGGGCCGAGCCGGACGATCGTCAGATCAATCCCGTAAAGGTCTGCAAGTCGCATGGCTGTCGCTTCGGCGGCGAGCTTCGTAATGCCGTAGAGGCTGACCGGCGACGGCCGGGATTCATCTTCCTGATAGGTACCTCCCTCCGGCCGTGCCACTCCATAGACGGCGACGCTGCTTGCCAGGATGAGGCGTGGCCGTGGCGAAAGACCGGAAAGGGCGTGCATGAGATTGGCCGTTCCGCCGACATTGACCGCGATCAAGCCGGCGGGATCGGCCATTTCTGCCTGACGATCCGGCGTAACGGCCGCCAGATGGATGACGGCCTTTACAGCCTCGGTGCCAACGAGGTGATCGATGTCGGCGGCGCTGGTAATGTCGCCGGCAACGAACTTGATATTCCCAAACTCGCCGCCAAACGCTGCAGGAACCGCTTCGCGTCCAAAGAGCACGACGGCCTCATCAGCCTGTCCGAGAGCCTCGGTCACGGCAAGGCCGACGAAACCCGTGCCGCCGGTAATGACGATGCTCATCTCCGATTGCTCCCGATGATGGCGCGTCTCTCCATGCGCGATACCCAGTGGGAGAAGGGCCACAACATGACGAAGAAGATCACTGCTGCCGCGGTCAGCGGTGTCGGATTGTAGGTCTGCTCCTGCGCGACACGGGCTGAACGCAGCAATTCAGGAAGTGCCACCATCGAGGCGATCGAGGTCGTCTTGACAAGTTCCAGGGAATTGCTGGCGAGCGGGGCCAGAACCTTGCGTAGGACCTGGGGAAGGATCACGAGCATAGTCGTGTGGAAGCGATGAAGGCCGAGCGCTGCTGCCGCTTCGTGCTGGCCCTTGGGGATAGACTGGAGACCGGCGCGAAAGATCTCGCCGAAATAGCCGGTATTGTTGATGATCAGCGCCACGACGACGGCAGTGAAATTGCCGAGCGTCAGCCCGAAAAACGGCAGGCTGTAGAAGATCAGGATCAACAGGACGAGGACCGGAAAAGACCGCAGCAGATCGATGAACATCACGACCAGCCGTTGCACGAGCGGTCCGCCGAAGCTGTAGATCATAGCCACGCCGAGGCCCGAAAGCACTGACAGGGGCAGTGAGACAAGCGCCAGCAGGACCGTGACTTCAAGTCCCTGCAGCAGCAGCGGATAGATCAGCAGGAAGGACTGAAAACTTGCGAAATTCTGGATGAAAAGATCCACGGCCACTCCTCAATGCGCATGTGCATAGCGCTTTTCCATCACACGGCTCAGGAAAACGAGCGGGATGAAGAAAGCCAGATAGAAGGCGGCCGCCAATGTCAGCGGTGACGGGTTGGCGTAAATGGACATGGCGCTCTGGGCGCTGCCGAGCGCCTCGGGAAGGGAGACCGCTGCACCAAGCGCCGTGCCTTTTGTGATGGCGATCGAGCGGTTGGTAATCAAAGGGATGGCGAGCCGGATCGATTGCGGCAGGATGACCAAGCGGAGCGTCAGGGCACGGGAAATGCCGAGTGCAGACGCGGCCTCCCATTGGCCCTTGGAAACCGCCATGATCGTTGCCCAGAAGATTTCCGCGGAAAAGGCGGCAAGGACCGCAGCAAGCGCAAGCGCCGTCGCGAAGAATGGCGAGAAGGTCAGCCCGAGATAGGGCAGGCCGAAATAGATGAAGATGATGATGACGAGTTGCGGGAGCGTGCGAAATACCTCGACATAGGCCGTCACCAGCCCGTTGAGAGGCCGATTGTTGGCGCAACGCAGCAGCGCAAGGCCAAGCCCGGTAAGGACGCCGATGACGATCACGCAGACGGCCACTTCGACCGTTACGATGAAGCCGGCAAAAACCTCCGGCAAAGCTTGAGCGATGACCGGGGCATTGAAGTAGTTTTCGAGAATCTGGTCCATGGAACCCTCGCCGTGGAGCGCGGCGCGGCACAGCCGCGCCGGATCTGAGCACCGTTAGTTGCAGGCGAGTTCGTGCGGCTTGTCGTCGTAGCCTTTGAAGCCCGGCGCGCCATAACCGGGAAAAACGGTCGTCAGGGCCGTGCCGTCAACAGGCTTTTCGCCGTACCATTTCTCGTAGAGTTTCGCCATCGTGCCGTCCTGTTTCAGGCATTCGATCGCGCCTTCGACCTTGTCTCGATAGGCCTCGTCCCCGTAACGAAAAGCATAGCCGAAATTACGGCCGTTGAAATCCTTGAAGCCGACCTCGATGGCAGGATTCTTGCTGGCGGCATAGACGGTTGTCGGGATCTCGTTGAGTGCTGTGAAAGCGCGATGGGTAATAACGGCCTGCACCGAATCCGGGAAGGTCTCGTAGCGCTCCACCTCGAAGCCATATTTCTCGGCGTTCTGCGTCGCCCAGGTGTCCGAGATAGTGCCCCGGTTGACGGCTAGGACCTGACCCTTCAGCCCCTCAAGCGCGGGGAGTTCCTCGCCCTTTCTGACGAGGAAGCCGTTGCCCGTTGCGAAAAAGGGCTCGGTATAGAGCATCTTTTCGGACCGCTCCTGCGTGATGTTGAGCGGATTGACGGTGAATTCGATACGTTTGGAAAATAGTGCCGCAAACAGGCCGGAGAAGTTGATGTCCTGCACGTCGACCGAAGGCCGTCCGACCTTTTTTGCGATCGCGTTGATGAGATCGACGCCGAACCCTTCCGGGCCGCTTGCACCGCGCACCATCCACGGCGCGACGCCGAAATCCGAGCCGACGACGAGTGGTTGGTCCTGAGCATGGTCATCTGCAAGAGCAGGTGCGCCGGAAAGCCCCAAGGCTCCAAGAGCGGCCAGAAGTGCGATTGAATTGATTGCTTTTTTTGTCATTGCATTCCCCTTTTCTATTGCTGGCGTTGACTATGGTGACGGCTGGTGGTGCTGATGCCAATGCCTGGCAATGTCGGCGCGACGACACACCCAGACGCCGTCGTGGCGAGCGACATGATCGAGAAAACGCTGGAGCCCGGCTGCCCTTCCCGGATGACCGGCGATGCGCAAATGTAGACCGACCGACATCATTTTCGGGGCATGCCTGCCTTCAGCATAAAGGACGTCGAATGCGTCGCGCAGGAACTGGAAGAAATGGTCGGCGGTGGCCATGGCGCCGCGCATGAACTTGGCGTCGTTGTTGGTCAGGCTATAGGGAACGACTAGCTGGTTGCGGTCCCCGACCTTCACCCAATAGGGCAATTCCTCGTTATAGGCGTCGCTGTCGTAGGAAAATCCGCCATGTTCGACGAGGAGATTTCGCGTGTTGACGCTTGGGCCATAGCGGCAATACCACCCTTCGGGTGCGGTGCCGATCGAGGCCTCTATGCTTTGCACGGTTCTTTTGATCCGTGCACGCTCCTCGTCGACGGAAAGCCCGCGATGGTGCTCCCAGCGCCAACCATGAGCGCAGACGTCGAATCTGCTTGTCCGCAGATACGTTGAGATTTCGGGGTTTCGCTCAAGCGCCAGGGCGCATGCCATGACGGTTGCCGGAAAGGACCGTTCCTCAAGCAATCGCGCCAGGCGCCAGAACCCGACACGGCTCCCATATTCGAACATCGATTCAGCGGCAAGATCGCGGCCGGCAAACGAGCCCGAACCGCCTTCCGTCAGCGCGGTCTCGCTTGCGGCATCTCCATCGAGGGTAGAGGGCTCGGACCCTTCTTCGACATTGATGACAATGTTCAGTGCCAAGCGCGCTCCATCCGGCCATTTCGGATCGTAGCCATTGGCGCCGTAGCCGACAAAATCCCGCGTCAGGTGGCTTTTCGGTTTCATTCTCATGCCCCCGGATTGATCACGACAGGTGTCGGCAGCTCGTAGAACTCGTCATTTGCGGCCTTTTCGGTGACCCCCATCGTGACGAAGAATTCGACGGGAGCGTCGAAAGCGGAAAGCGGTGCGTGCCAGACATTGCGCCTGTAGATCACACCCTGCCCGGGACCTGCTTCGTAGGCGTGGATCTGTTCCAGGTCGGGGCTGCCGTCCGGATTGCTCGGGCAAGTCACGACAAGAAAACGGGTGTCGCGAAGAGGCACGAAGGCCTGGTCGGAGAAGGGATGTCTCTCAAGGAATTTGACTTCTGCCGGAAGAGCTGTCGCTGCGACGACTTTCGACACCCAAAAGGCGCGACGCATGCCGTCCTGTTCGTGGGTAAAGTCGATCGAGAGCGCGCGGCGGCGCTGATCGCCCTGATGTTCAATGACATCGCCGAAATCCACGAAGTCGGCCTGTTTAAGCTGTTGAACGATCCTGCTCACGTCAACTCCATATAGATCCCACTGGGATACCAGCGGGGCACGTGGGGAAGTTAGCGACAAAAATGGGTTTGTAAAGCGCAAATCCCGCACTTGGCATGACGAACAAACCAGCGGGACCCCGCTGGGATTGCTTGGCGTCCTCTCATCGTCTAAGAGGGAGGCCGGCGGGAAAACTCTCAA
This sequence comes from Hyphomicrobiales bacterium, assembly GCA_900470965.1. Classification (GTDB taxonomy): domain Bacteria; phylum Pseudomonadota; class Alphaproteobacteria; order Rhizobiales; family Rhizobiaceae; genus Rhizobium. The sequence goes on along the minus strand of UCCS01000018.1, from coordinate 119,779 downwards.
GGATTGAATGTGGCGGACGAAGCAACCATCACCACGGGAAAAGATCAGACGAAAATCTCGGAGCAAGCCTATCAGTACTTAAGGAGCCTGATTCTGGCGCGCGAACTCGGTCCCGGCGATGTGTTTACGGAACGCAAGCTTGCAGAGCAGATCAAAGCGTCGCGAACGCCGCTGCGGGCCGCCATCAACCGGCTTGTGGGCGAGGGCCTCGTGTCGCGCCTGTCGAACGGCAGCATCGTCATCCGGCAGGTGGCGGTCGAAGAGTTGATGGAGATCCTGGTGATCCGCCGTCTACTCGAGGGCGAAGCCGCCGCCCAAGCTGCCAATCGCAGTAGCCCCGGCAGCGTCGATGCCATACTGGAAAAGAGCCGGGCGATCGTCGCGGATCCGAGTCTGGAATTCGATTCTTTCTGGGAATATGACGACGACTTTCATCTGTTCATCGCCGATGCCAGCGGCAAGCCCATGCTTGCGCAGTATATCCGCAATCTGCGCGACAAGGCGCGCATGGCCCATGTCGTGCGCATGGAGAGGAATTTCGAGCAGCAAGCGCGCGAGCACATCGCCGTCCTGCAGGCGGTGGCTGACAAGAAACCGGACGAGGCGCGCCAGGCAATGGCCGACCATATAGACCGCGTTCGCGAACGCTTCATGCGTTGGCTCTTTTCGGATTGAGGCATCAAGGCCGCTTGCCCTTGGTCAGCAGGCTTGAGAAATCCGAGCCTGCCCCGATCGAGCTGATTGCGCGTGTTCTGTCTGGCAAGATCGGCATCGTTTGCTTGCATGGCGCCGAGGATGCAAAGCTGCTCTCAACGGGCCTGGCTAAAACGCCGAGGAAGTTTCGACCTTGCACATATGCAGCAGCGTGCGCACCATCGGCACCGCTGCTCGAGCCATCGATTGGCGCAGATTTCGCAATCAACACATGCGGTTCGTCGTCAAGGTTCAATGAGGTCGAGACAGGCGGCCTCGCTTTCGACGTTAGGGCGAAACTGGGTCAGCTGCGCAAAATCCTTCACGCACGATCGGTAACCGCCAGGAACCGTTCGGCGTGCGGTCTCCAGCAACGTCCCCGAGCGCAGCTCACGAGTCTCGATCAGCGAGAGTATCTGATCGTCGCTGAGTTCCGATATCCGACTGGCCTCCGCGCCCATGCGCCTTTTCATCGTCCTCTTCCCAATTCGTGAGCGGCCCTTCGCCAATTTGCCGATTGACTCAATCAACCAGCTCTTGCTACGGTATCTTAGTGGGATACCAGCGGGATTGCATGGGGATTTCCACGCTGAATACCGACGCCGACATCGTGATCCGCGATGACGAAATACGTGCGCGGATCAGCGCCGGGACACTGCACGACCAACTGGATTACACCCCCCGTAAGGGAATGGTGCTCGACGGGGCGGCCGAAGACGGCCGTCTCGCGAGGCCAATCCTGCGTCATGACGCAAGACTGCCCGCCGAGCCGGTCACCGGCTACGATGTGACGGAAAACCGATTGACCATGCGGTGAGACAAGATCGTCGGTATCTGCTTTTGGTTGCCCGCCAAAGCCCGTGGCTGCTGCAGACCGGCAAAAGCAGGGCAAGCGGATGTTTGGAGCTCGCCCCATGATGGAGCAGACCTATACGCTGAAGCAATTGGCACAGGGTGATCGGCCGATCCGGATCGGCTTTTTCCTGGTGCCGGACTTCCCCCTGATGACGTTCGCCGCCGCGCTCGACTCGCTGCGGCAGGGCAATCGTCTGGCCAAGCGAAAGGCCTTCGAGTGGCTCATTCTCTCGGCCGATGGCAGCCATGTGAAGTCCAGCAGCGGTTTGGGCTTCGATGCCGATACGGCAATAGGGCAGGCGCCCCGTTGCGATATCGTCATACTTTGTGCCGGGATCAATTATGCCGATGCCTATGATGCCAATGTCTTTGCGTGGTTGAGACGCATCCATTCAGAAGGATGCGTGCTGGGCGCCGTCAGTACGGCAGTGTTCTTCCTGGCAAAGGCGCGGTTGCTGGAGGGACGACGTTGTGCAGTTCATTGGGAATCGCTTGCAAGCTTTCGCAGCGAGTTTCCGAACTGCCTCGCCACGGACGACATTTTCGCGATCGACGGACGCTTCCTGACCTCTTCGGGCGGTACGGTCACGCTCGACATGATGCTCTACCTTATTTCCGCTGTGGAAGGCAGGGAGCTCGCCGCGCTCATTTCAGACCAGTTCAACCATGCGAGGATCAGGCGCCAGGATGACGTCCAGCGCATGTCGCCAGAAGATCGTTTCGGCATCAGGAATGCCAAGCTTGCATTCGTGGTGCGCCGCATGGAGGCAAGTCTCGGCGATCCAGTCGAGATTTCAGATCTCGCCGACAGCGTCGCGCTTTCGCTGCGGCAGCTCGAACGGCTGTTCCACGCCAACCTCGGAAAAAGTCCCAGTCATTTCTACATCGAGCTGCGCATGGCGCGAGCAAGAGAACTGCTGGTCTACACGGAATTGGCGATCGGACAGATCGCTGAAATCTGCGGTTATCAATCGGCCTCCCATTTCGGTCGCTCGTATCGCACGCGATTTCGCGAGAGCCCTGCTGCCACCAGAAACGCCGAGAAACGACGGGGGATGTCAACCGCATGAACAATGTCGATCGACGCAGAGAAGATGTCGGATCACTGCATGTCACCGAGGTTCATCCCGTTTTAATTTTTATGAAGACGGACGGGCGACGGGCAAAAAGCCCGCTGCGACCGCGGCTTGCCGGCAAAGGTTAGCCGATCGGTCCAACCCATAAAATCGGAACAGTTAAAGCGCTAACTAGGAGATGACTACCGTGGATAAGTCTCAACATTCCTATATTCCGACCCTGGTCGAACAGATGTCGAGCGGCGCGATCGGCCGCCGCGAATTCCTTCGAAAGGCAACACTGCTCGGTGTTTCGGCGGCCGCTGCCTATTCTCTGGCCGGTGTAACGATGCCCGGCGATGTTGCTCAGGCGGACGATTTGCCGAAAGGCGGAAATCTGCGCATCGGCATGCGCTGCATGGAGATCAAGGATCCGCATCTGGCAGACTTCGCCGAGAAGTCGAACGTCATCCGTCAGGTCTGCGAATATCTCACGCTCACGGACCGCAATAATATCACCCATCCCTATCTTCTCGAGAAATGGGACGTCAGCGACGACCTGAAGACATGGACGCTGCATGTGCGCAAGGACGTCAAGTGGCGCAAGGGCAAGCCATTGACGGCAGACGACGTCGTCTGGAACCTGAAGCGCGTCTGCGATCCGGCGATCGGTTCGTCGATGCTCGGGCTTTTCACCGGCTATCTCGTCGAGGAATACGAAACCGGTGAAAAGGACGAGAAGGGCAATCCAAAGAAGTCGAGCAAGCTCTGGGCCGACAACGCCATCGAGAAGGTCGACGATCACACCGTCCGTCTCAACTGCTCCTCGCCGCAGATCGCCGTGCCCGAGCACCTCTATCACTACCCGATGTTCATCCTCGATCCGGAGGAAAACGGTGCCTTCGGGGCCGATGCAAACGGCACCGGTCCCTTTGTCATCACCGAATACGTCGTCGGCAAGGGTGCCAAGTACAAGGCCAGGACTGACTATTGGGGCACAGGCCCCTATCTCGACACGTTCGAATATGTCGACCTCGGCGACAACCCGGGCGCCGGCATCGCCGCCATGGCCTCCAAGCAGGTCGATGGCCTGTCGGAAGCCGATGCGGTCCAGATCAATGCGATGAAGAATTTCCCGCATGTCGCCGTCTACCAGGTCGAGACGACGCAAACGGTCGTTGCCCGCATGCATCCGGATATAGAGCAGTTCAAGGACAAGCGCGTGCGCCAGGCGATGCGCTACGCGATCGACCGTGACAAGGTCATCCAGACCGCGCTTCTCGGTGCCGGCATTCCGGCCGAGGATCATCACGTCGCGCCGTCACATCCCGAATATGCGGGCCTGCCGAAATATCCCCGAGACATAGAGAAGGCCAAGAAGCTCCTGGCCGACGCAGGCTATCCTGACGGTTTCGAATTCGACATGACCACGCGCCCCGATCCGATCTGGGAGCTCAACACGGCGCAAGTCCTGGCCGAACAGTTCAAGGACATCGGTGTGAAGGTCAACATCAAGTCGCTGCCGAGTGCGCAATATTGGGAAGTCTGGACGACGTCGCCGTTCAGCCTGACAGCCTGGGGCCACCGGCCGCTGGCAATCATGACGCTGTCACTTGCCTACCGTTCGAATGCCGCCTGGAACGAATCCAACTATTCCAATCCGGATTTCGACAAGCTGCTGACGGAAGCCGAAGGCATCCTCGATCCGAAGGAGCGCAGCAAGGTCATGGCAAAGATCGAAGCGATCATGCAGGACGACGGACCGATCGTTCAACCCTTCTGGCGTGTCTTCTCGACAGTCATGGACAAGAAGGTCAAGGGCTTCGAGCTTCATCCTTCGCAATATATCTTCGCGCATCAATACGCGATCTCGGCCTAACCTCCCGGCTGGTGCCCGGCCGCCTTTACGCGGCCGGGTGCTACGCCCCGATATTCGGGATTCCCGGCTATGGCGAACTTCCTTTTCAAGCGTCTGGTGATGATGATGGTGACGATGCTCTGTGCCTCGTTCCTCGTCTTCGCCGTCTGCGAATTCACTCCCGGCAGCGTGGCACGCAAGTCGCTCGGTCCCTTCGCCACCCAGCAGCAGGTCGACCTTTTGTCGCAGAAGCTGAAGGCCAATGATCCGCTGCTGGTGCGCTATGGCCGCTGGCTGGGCGTGCTCGTCGGCGCAATTCCCGACCCCCTCCAGGATCCTGCCACCGGACTGAATTTCAAGGATCCGCGCGGCGCCCAGTATTTTGGCAATTTCGGCTATTCGACGCTGAACAAGCTGCCCGTCAACGACGTCATCTGGGATCGCCTCGGCAATACCGCTATCCTCGCCGGCCTGGCGTTCCTCTTGATCGTGCCGCTGTCGATCATCTTCGGCATCCTGTCGGGGCTGAAGGAGGGCGGCGTGCTCGACCGGACATTGTCGGTCATCTGTATCACTTTCACTTCCATTCCGGAATTTGCGTCCGGGGTCTTCCTAGTGACGCTTTTCGTGATCCTCTGGCCGATCCTGCCAGGCACGAGCCCTCTCAACAGCGATGGCGGCTGGGCAGTGCCCTACCAGTTCATACTGCCCGTTGCCGTGCTGGTCATCTACGACTTTGGCTATGTCGCCCGCATGATCCGCGTCTCGATGATCGGCGTGATGGAGCGGCCCTATATCCGAACGGCAATCCTCAAGGGCATGAGCACGCGCCGCATGGTCCTCGGCCACGCGCTGCGCAATGCGATGATCGCACCGTTCACCGTGCTCCTGCTGCAAATCAACTTCCTGATCAGCGGCGTCGTCGTGACCGAACTCGTCTTTGCCTATCCGGGCTTCGGCCGCCTGATCCTCGACGCAAGTCTGTTCGGCGATATCGCAACGCTTGAAGCCGCCACGCTGATCACGGTCGCCATCGCCGTCATTACGCAGCTGCTCGGCGACCTTGGCTACATGCTGCTCGATCCACGTATCCGGGTGAGGTAAATCATGGCTGTTCAAGACAATATCGTCGGCGTCGTTGGCGTACCGTCAAAACGCGTAGCGCGACCCAACTGGATGCGCATTTTCCATTCGCGCACAGCCGTCGTCGGGCTTTGCCTGGTTCTCTTCTGGGTACTTGCCGCCCTTCTCGCCCCCATCCTGCCGCTGCCATCGCCGACGGATTCCGATGTCATGGCAATGAGCAACCCCTATCCGTCCGCGGCCCACTGGCTGGGTACCGATATCCTCGGTCGCGACATGCTGTCACGGCTGATCTTTGGCGCCCGCACGGTACTATCCGTCGCGCCATTGTCGGTGGCGGTTGCCATGATCGTCGGTATCACCATGGGCATGGTTGCCGGCTATTATGGTGGCTGGATCGATGTGCTGATCAGCCGTTTCTCCGACATCATCCTGGCCTTTCCGGTTCTCGTCATCTACGTCATCCTGATCGCCAATATCGGACCGTCGGTCCTGAATATTGTCATCGCGACGATGATCGCCTCGGCGCCGGGCATTGGCCGTATCACGCGCGGCCTGGTCCTCGGCCTAAAGCAGCAGGAATACGTCTCCGCGGCGAAGCTGCGGGCAGAAAGCACGTTCTACATCATGATTGTCGAGCTGCTGCCGAACTGCCGCAGTCTCCTGATCGTCGATGCCTGCCTGCGCATCGGCTACACGATCATCACCATCGGCATTCTCGGTTTCCTCGGCCTCGGCCTGCCGCCACCGAACCCCGATTGGGGCGGCATGGTCAAGGAGAGCGTCACTGTCTTGAATGTCTGGCCGCACATGTCGCTGATCCCGTCCTTCGCGCTCGTCAGCCTGGTTCTCGGCTTCAATCTCCTCGCCGACGGTATGCGGGAGGCATGGAAGCCATGAACATCATCGCGTCCAATCCTCAAGGAGCGGCCATGTCCACCACGCCATCGATCGATCGTGAACCTGTTCTCGACATTGAAAACCTGCGCATCGAATTTCGCGGCAAGAACGAAACGGTCGTTGCGATCCCTGACCTCTCGTTCAGGGTCATGCCCGGCGAAAGTTACGGGCTCGTCGGGGAGTCAGGCTGCGGCAAAAGCACGACGGCCATGGCGATCATGGGCTATCTCGGCAATACCGGTGTGATTGCCGGCGGCAGCATCCGCTTCAATGGCAAGCAACTGGTCGATGCTTCGGCCAGGGAGTTGCGCTCCATCCGCGGGCGGCAGATCGCCATGGTCTACCAGGATCCGATGAGTGCGCTTAATCCGGTCAAGACGATTGGCGCGCAGCTTGCCGAAGTGCCGCTGCTTCACATGGGCGCCAGCAAGAAGGACGCGATGGCGATGGCGGAGGCGATGCTTGCCGACGTTCGCCTGCCGGATGCCCGCGACATGATGCGGCGATATCCGCATCAGCTATCAGGTGGCCAGCAGCAACGTGTCGTCATCGCCATGGCATTGCTCGCCAAACCGTCCCTGCTGCTGCTCGATGAACCGACGACAGGCCTCGACGTGACGGTCGAGGCTGCGGTCATCGATCTGATTGCCGAATTGCGTCAACGTTATTCGACGAGCCTCTTGTTCATCTCGCACAATCTCGGTCTGATCGCGGAAAGCTGCGATCGTCTCGGCATCATGTATTCCGGCAAGATGGTCGAAGAGGGAACGACAGGTGAAGTGTTCCGCCGGCCGAAACACCCCTATACGCGCGGTCTCATCGACTGCATTCCCGATATCGCCGGCGACAAGAGAAGCCGCACACTTGCCGCGATTCCGGGCTCGATCCCGCTACCGCAGGAACGGCCGCAGGGCTGTCTCTTCGGGCCACGCTGTTCAAGTTTCGTGGCAGGCCTCTGTGACCGCCCCGGGCTTGTTCTGGAGCCGGCGGGCGAGGACCATCTTGTGCGTTGTGTTCGCTGGCCGGACATTCCGGCTGCGACCGCAAGCGGGGCGCATGTCGAGGCGTATGATACCAAAAAAACGACGGCCATTTCGCTAGCCGACGTCAACCGTCTCTATCCTGTCGGCCACCAGAAGACGGTCAAGGCGAATGAAGCGGTCACATTCGAAGCGGCAACAGCCGAGATCGTCGCGCTGGTCGGTGAGTCCGGCTGCGGAAAATCGACGCTCGCGCGCATCGTGACGGGTCTCGACAAGGCGACGTCGGGAAAAATCCGCATGGCCGGCGAAAATATTGCCGAACTGCAGGCGAGCGAGCGCCCACGTGCGCTGTTGCAGCAGGTCCAGATGATCTTCCAGAACCCCGACAGTACGCTCAACCCTTCGCATTCGGCTGCCTTCTCCATTCGTCGTTCGATCAAGAAATTCGGTATCCGAAAAGGAAAGGCCGAGATCGAGCAGCGCGTCCGCGAGCTCCTGGAAATGGTGCGGTTGTCTCCAGCCGTTGCAGATCGAAAGCCGAACCAGCTTTCCGGCGGCCAGAAGCAGCGTATCGCCATCGCCCGCGCCTTTGCTGCCGAACCTTCGCTGATCGTCGCCGACGAACCGGTTTCAGCTCTCGACGTCTCGGTGCAGGCAGCGGTCGTGACGCTTCTTCTCGACATTCAGCGGGAAAAGCACGCCACGATGCTGTTCATCAGCCACGACCTGGCGCTGGTCCGCCATGTCGCCGACAAGGTCGTCGTCATGTATCTCGGCAAGATCATGGAGCAGGGAACCGTCGAGGAAGTCTTCGGAGAAGGCGCCCATCCTTATACCGAGGCGCTGCTGTCGGCGATCCGCAGCCCGCATCCCGACGAAACGCCGCGCGAGCGTATTCGCCTGTCGGGTGAAACGCCAAGCCCTGTCAACGTACCCGCCGGTTGCCGCTTTTCGACGCGATGCCACCGCAAGCTCGGCAGCATCTGCGACACCGTACCGCCGCCGCTGCGCAAGATGACCGGCACGCACGAGATTCTCTGCCATATCGGTCAGGCGGACCTCGCCGCCCGGCCATCCATTCTTGTTCCCGTCAAACAGGCATAATGATGCGCGATCCCGACAGGTTGATTGGTGATTTCTGGCGGAAAGCCGCCGGTCTGCGTGCAATCCTGCACGTGTTGGCGAGTATCTGCATCGTTGCGACTGGAAATTCTCTTCTAACGACCACGGTTTCGCTTCATCTGAGCGATCCCGCAATCGATCCGCACGTGGTCCAGTTGCTGCTGACAGCATTTCCCATAGGCTTTCTTGGCGGCTGCCTGTCGGCCCGTTTCCTTGTCGTCCGTTTTGGACATGAGCGTGCCTTCCAGATCGTCTCATTGCTCGCCGCGTTCGGCGCCGGCGGCTATATGGTGACGGAATCCCCCCCGGTCTGGTTCTGCCTGCGTTTGATAAACGGCTTTTCGATCGCGACCCTCTTCGTCGTCTCCGAAAGCTGGATCAACCTTTATGCCGATCAGAAGAATCGCGGGACATATTTTTCCCTCTATATGCTGATGACCTCGCTTGCGACATTGTTTGCGCAATTGCTGATCGAGGCGGCCGGACCGAAATCTCCTCATCTCTTTCAGCTTGTGCTTGCGGTCATCCTGTTCGGGTTGGTTTATGCCCGCTTTGTCGGTGGCCCCTGGCCCACCTTGCGACTGCCGCTGGCAGTGACGGTCGATGCCGGCAACGTCCACTCCGGGAGCCGGTTTGGCATCTGGCGGCTCGCCGCTCTCGCGCCAGTCACTGTCGTCTGCGTCTTTCAGTCGGGCATGACCAACATGAACGTCTATACGATGACGCCGATCTATGCGGAGCGGGTGAACCTCGACGCTGCCGTTGCGGTGACGCTGGTGACGGCTTTCAGCCTGGGCGGGATGCTCGCCCAGGCGCCGATCGGATGGTTGTCGGATCGCATGGACCGGCGCGTTCTGTTGCTCCTGCAGGGACTGGCGGCAGCGGGTCTATGTGCTGCAATCGCCTGGCCCGGAATGCGGCCCCAGGCGCTGCTCTACGGCCTGTTCTTTGTCTATGGCGCAGTCGCGCTGACGATCTACCCGGTCGCAATCGCCTATGCCAACGCGCAGCTCGATAGCCGGCACATGGTTTCCGCGTCGGGCAGCCTGCTGCTCCTCTATTCGATCGGCAACATCATGACACCGGGGCTTGCCGCGCAATTGATGGAACAATTCGCACCGCAGGCTCTCTTCCTTCTCCTCGGCGGCGGAGCCTTTCTGGTTGCTGCCGCCGCCTGCTTCAATCTTGTCCGCCGTCCGATCGGCGCGGCCAAGCCTTGCCTCGTTTCGGGAGGATGCGAATGACATGCGCCAAGCCTTATGACCTCGTGATCCGTGGTGGCCGCGTGGTGCTTCCGGACGCGTCCAGGCAGATCGATATCGGCATTCGCGATGGCGTGATTGCCGCGCTGGAGCCGGATCTGCCCGAGGGAAGAAATGAAGTCGCAGCAGAAGGTCGTCTGGTCTTGCCAGGTGGGGTCGACAGCCATTGCCACATGGATCAACAGCCATGGGAAGGCAAAACGACGGCCGACGACTTCAACACCGGCACGCTGTCTGCGATGTGCGGCGGGACGACCACCGTCGTGCCTTTCGCCATGCAGATGCGCGGCCAGTCGTTGCGCGATATCGTCGAGGATTATCACAAGCGGGCCTGTCCAAAGGCGCGGATCGACTATGGCTTTCACCTGATCGTCGGTGATCCCTCAGCCGAAGTATTGCGCGACGAAATTCCCGGCCTGATCGCCGAAGGCTGCACGTCGATCAAGATTTACCTCACCTATGACGGGCTGAAACTCGATGACTACGAGGTGTTGAACGTCCTCGACCTTGCCCGTGCGCAGGGTGCGATGGTCATGGTCCATGCCGAAAATGATGCCTGCATTCGCTGGCTGACCGAAAAGTTCATCGCTGCGCGCAAGACCGACCTGCGCTATCACGAGAAGGCCCATTCGGCGATCGGTGACCGTGAAGCGACCTTTAGGGCGATCAGCCTTTCGGAACTGATCGAGACCCCGATCCTCGTCAGCCATGTTGCCGCCGGCGGGGCCGTCGAGGAGATTCGCCGCGCCAAGGCGAGAGGGCTTCCGATCTATGCCGAGACCTGCCCGCAATATCTCTTCCTCTCGGCCGATGACATCGATACGCACGACCTGTCCGGCTCCAAATGCGTCTGCACGCCGCCGCCGCGCGACAAGTCCAACCAGCCGGCAATCTGGGGCGGCATCCTGGATGGAACGCTTGAGGTCTTCACGTCCGATCACTCGCCCTGGCACTATGCCGACAAGATCGCGGGTGGGCCGGGAACCCCGTTCCATCGCATTCCCAATGGCATTCCCGGTATCGAAACGCGGCTCGCTTTGCTGTTTTCCGCTGGTGTGAACGGTGGCCTGATCTCGCTGCAGAAATTCGCGGATCTGACCGCCGGCGCCCCGGCGCGGCTCTTTGGTCTCCATCCCCGCAAGGGACGGATTGCAGTTGGTGCCGACGCCGATATCGCGATTTGGGATCCGGATCGCAGCGTCACGATCACCAATTCGCTGCTGCATCATGCGACGGACTACACGCCCTATGAAGGCCAGGTCGTGAAGGGCTGGCCCATCATGACGATCTCACGGGGCGACATCGTCTGGGACGACGGAAAGATCATGGCCGAGCCGGGACGGGGCCAGTTCGTTGCCCGTCACCGGCCGTTCCCACCGCAGCAAGGTCTTTCGAAGGTGCTTGCATCATGACGGCGGCGATGTCACGCCTTGATGGCAAGGTGATCTTTCTGACCGGTGCTGCGAGCGGTATCGGCGCGGCGATTGCGCGCCGCTGCATCGATGAAAACGCCTCGGTGATCTGTGCGGATCAATCGCTCGATAGCGTCACTGCGCTCGCCCAGTCCCTTGGCCCTCAGGCTTTCGCCATCCAGTGCGACGTGACTGATAATGCGTCGGTCAGGCGCGCGGTGGATAGTGGTGTGAGACGGTTCGGACGCCTGGACGGGCTCGTGCACAACGCCGCAGCACCCTCGATGGGTGGCACGGTCGTCGATCTTGACGAACAGCAATGGCGCCTCGAGATCGACGTCATCCTGACGGGCGCCTTCCTGGCCAGCAAGCATGCGCTTGCGGCAATGATTGCAGGCGGCGGCGGATCGGTCGTCTTCATCGCATCGCAGTTTGCGCATGTGGCGACCGGCAGGGCTGTCGCCTACTGCGCAGCAAAGGCCGGTCTCGTGCATCTCGCCAAGGCCATGGCAGCCGATCATGCGGTCGATGGCATCCGCGTCAACAGCCTGTCGCCGGGCGCTGTTGCCACGCCAAGGCTGCTGCAGCGTTGGCCGGATCTTGAGGCGGCCAATGCCGGACTCGGACCTGCGCATCTGCTCGGCCGCATCGCAAAGCCCGATGAAATAGCCGCTGCTGCCGCCTTCCTGCTGTCGTCGGACGCTTCGTTCGTCACCGGAACTGACCTCCTGGCCGATGGTGGCTATGCCACGCGCTGATGCATGTCGCGAAATCTTTGGATGGATTTGAAATGACCCTACTTGTCACCGGTGGAACCGGCTTTGTCATGAGTGTCCTTGCCCGGAAGTGGCTCGATCGTGATGCCAGGGCGCGTGTCGTCATTCTTGACCGCGCCGGCCTGGATGACATGGCTGAGCGCTATTTTGCACCGGTCCGCGATCGGCTCACTGTTATCACGGCTGACATCTGTGATCCCGGCCAGTGGGAGGCAGCGCTCGACAGTCACGATATCCGCTACGTGGTCCATGGCGCGACTGTCACTCCAATCTCGCGTGGCAGTGCCGCAGAAGCAAAGCGCCAGCCCGAAGCTAACGATCCTGCCAGGATCGTCGATGTCAATTTCATGGGCACCGTGCACATTCTCGAATGGTTGAGGGAACGCCCCGGCATTCAACGCCTCGTCTTCGTCAGTTCGGGCTCCGTCTACCGTCACCACGGGCCGGATTGGACGGGTGAGCCGCTTCCTGAAGATGGCTATGTCGCGCCGCTGACGCTTTACGGGATCTCCAAATTTGCAGCCGAGATGGTCGTCAACCGCTACGCAGATCTGTTCGATCTGTCGGCGGCCTCCGTTCGGCTTGCGTCGGTTTATGGGCCGATGGACCGGGTCACCGGCAGCCGCAATTTCCGGCACGTGCCGAACCGGGTCGCCCACATGGCGCTTGCTGGCGAGACCATCCGGCCAAACAGCCTGGAGCCTGTCGGCGATTACATCACCTCGACCGATGTCGCCGATGCGATCATCGCGCTGATCCTCGCAGAACGCCTGCGTTACCGGCACTACAATATCGGCAGCGGCGAGACCTCGACGATCGGCGACATCATCGCCTGGGCGAAGGAGCGGGCTCCGGACCTGCAGGTCGATTTGAGCCCGGGGGAAACTGCCAACATCATTCAGGACGTCTCACTCAAAGACGGCATGTGGGGAGCCTACGACATTGCCCGCATCGCGCGCGACACCGGCTGGCAGCCGCGCGGCGCAAGGCAATCGTTCCACGATTACATGGACTGGATTATCGACAACGAAAATCAGAACGAGGGAAAGTGATGAGCGCCATGGCAAAAGATCAATCGCGCGACTTTGTCGGTTACGGCCCGAAGCCTCCTGTCATGACTTGGCCAGGTGGGGTCAAGCTCGCGATCAACCTTGTCCTGAACTACGAGGAGGGCGCCGAATATTCCTGGCTTGAGGACGGGCGAAACGACAATTGGGGCGAATACAATATCCCAAACAGCCCGCCGCTGCGCGACCTCGGCACCGAAACGCATTTTGAATATGGCAGTCGTGCCGGCGTCTGGCGCCTAGCACGCCTGTTCGACCGCTACGATATTCCGGTAACCGTCTCGGCCTGCGCCGTTGCGCTCGAGAAAAACCCTGCCGTCATTGATTGGATGAATGCCCGCGGCCATGACCTGCTCGGCCACGGCCTGCGCTGGAGTGAATATTCCATCATGCCGCGCGATGAGGAGGAGCAACAGCTTCACGAAGCCATCGCCCTTTATCAAAAATTGACCGGCAAGCGGCCGATGGGCTGGAACTGCCGATCCTTTCCAAGCGTCAACACCCGCGATCTGATCGTCAGGGAAGGTGGCTTTCTCTATTATTCCGATCCCTGCAACGACGATCTTCCCTATTTTCTCGATCACGAAGGCACGCGCCTTCTCGTCGTTCCCTATTCGAAGACACTGAACGACAGCCGTTATCTGATTGCGCCCGGCTACAGCAATCCGCGCGATTTTGCCGAGGATTGCCGTTCTGCCATCGACTACATGATTGGCGAAGCCGACGAGATCGGCGGGCGCATGCTGACGATCGGCGTGCATGCGCGCTGGATGGGCCAGCCCAATCGGGCGTCGGGTCTTCGGGACGTGATCGAACACGTCAAGAAGACCCCGGGCGCTGCCTTCATGCGACGCGAAGACATTGCTCGTTACTGGATGGATCATCATGGCTGACGGTGCGCATGCGATGCCGGGTGACCATCTTCAAGCAGAGGCGGAAACGATAAGCGGCGCCGAATATGTCGCCGGTGTCTTGAAGCAGGAAGGCGTCAAGCAGATCATCGGCTTTCCGGCAAGCGAGCTTTTTGATGCGTCTGCCGCGCTCGATATTCCGCCGCTGATCGCACGTACGCAGCGGGTCGCCGTCAACATTGCCGAAGGTTACGCCCGGGCGACGGCCGGCAGGGAGCTCGCCGTCGTCACCGTCCAGTACGGTCCGGGAGCCGAAAGCGCCTTTGCCGGTATCGCTCAGGCCTTCAATGATCGTGTGCCGATGCTGTTCCTGCCGACCGGTTATCCGCGCGGATCGGAAGCGGTCGCCCCGAATTTCGAATCCCGTCGCAACTTCCGCCACATCACCAAATGGTGCGAAGCGGCAACGCAGGTCGCCGATCTGCCGAAGCTGATGCATGCGGCAATTTCACGTGTCAGAAACGGGCCGCCGGCGCCCGTTCTGCTGGAACTGCCGGTCGATTTGTTGGCCGAAACGCTCGACGCCCGTCCGGCCGATCATCGCCGCCCGCGCCGCAGCGTGCCGCAGGCCGATGACGGTGAGGTGGCCAATCTGGTTGAAGCCCTGATTGCGGCCAAGAGCCCGGTGATCCTGGCAGGGCAGGGAGTTCTCGCCGCATCGGCCACGCAGGACCTGGTCGAGCTGGCCGAGTTGTTGAACGTTCCCGTCATGACGACACCGAACGGCAAGAGCGCCTTTCCCGAAGACCATCCACTTGCGCTTGGAACTGCCGGCAGGGCACGACCGGCGACGGTCGACCATTTTCTCGAAAGGGCCGATGTCGTGTTTACCCTCGGCAGCAGCCTGACGCGCTCCTATTACATCCTGCCGGTCCCGGACGACAAAACCATCCTGCAGGTGACGCTCGACGAAGCCGATCTCGGCAAGGACTATGCGATCTCGCAAGGCGTGATCGGCGATGCCGCCTCCGTCCTCAGGCAGATGATTACGCTTATCCGCCGGGAATTTCTGCCACTTGGCGACCGGCCGCAGCCGGCGGCAGAAATCGCCGTCATTCGTGCGGCCTTCTTGGAAAAGTGGATGCCGCTGCTGACATCGGACAGCACACCGATCTCGCCCTACCGTGTCGTCTGGGAGATCATGCAGGCGATCGATCCGAAGACCTCGATCGTGACGCATGATGCCGGTAATCCGCGTGACCAGTTCTGCCCGTTCTATATGGCAAGCACGCCCGGCGGCTACATCGGCTGGGGCAAGACCACCCAGCTCGGCAGCGGCCTCGGCTTTGCGATGGGGGCCAAGCTTGCTCGTCCCGATGCGACGGTCGTCAATCTGATGGGAGAGTCCGCCTTCGGAATGGTCGGCATCGACTTCGAAACCGCCGTGCGGTGCAATCTGCCAGTCCTGACGGTCGTGCTGCGCAACAACGTGCTCGGCGGCTACGCGAAAAGCATGCCGATTGCCACCACGAAATATGGCGCGAACCGGGTGACGGGCAACTACGCTCCGATCGCTGAAGCCCTCGGTGGCTACAGCGAATGTGTGATCGAACCGGAGAACCTGCGTCCCGCATTGTTGCGCGCCCTGGACAGGGTCACAGCCGGCCAGGCCGCGCTGATCGAGGTTGTCACGCACGAAGAACCGCGCCTCGCAGGTCTGTGGTAGAAAAGCGGAGGCGGACGTGTTCGATACGATGATCCTTGGCGGCACGGTCGTCAATGCAAACGGTCAAGGCCGTGCGGATGTCGGCATTCTCGATGGACGGATAGCGGCTCTGCTTGCGCCTGGCGAGACCGCGATGGCACGCAATTTCATCGATGCGGGCGGCAAGCAGCTATTGCCGGGGCTCGTCGATGCGCATGCGCATCTGCGAGAACCCGGACTGACGCACAAGGAAGACTTTGAGAGTGGCACGCATGCCGGCGCTCTCGGCGGCGTGACAACGATCCTCGACATGCCGACGGACGATCCCTGGACGGCTTCGGCGCAGCAATTGTCCGACAAGATGGCGAGCGCAGCGGGACGACTGAATGTCGACGTCGGTTTTCAGGCGGTGGTTTCAAAGAGCTGCGACAGCCTGGATGACCTGCTTGCCTTGTCGCCGGTTTCGCTTGAACTGTTCACGGCAGATGTGCCTGCCGACTATCGGTTCGACAGTCTGGACGCGGTCACGCAGATGCTGCGCCGGTTGAAGGACACCGGCACGGTGATCGGTGTTTCCCCCGGCGACCAGTCGATCCTCGAGGGAACCAGTTCACGCGACCGCAGCGGCGGCATTTCGGCGTTTCTTGCCAGCAGGCCGCCGCTCGCCGAAGCCGGCGGTATCGCGCGTGCGGTTCTTGCCGCGGCCGAGAGCGGTGCGCGAGTGCATGTTCGCCAAGTCAATTCGAAGCTCGGCGTCGAAACCTGGCGCCGCCTTCAGGGCATGGCTGACGTCACTATCGAAACGACGCCGCAGAACCTGTTCTTCACATCCGACGACTACGAGACGGACGGTGCCAAGCTGAAGGGATCACCGCCGTTTCGCGCGCATGACGATGTCGCTGCCCTGCGCCATGCGGTCTCGGAGGGCCTGATCACGATCATGGCGACCGATCACGCACCGCACAGCCCGGCCGAGAAGTCGGCGGCCTATGAATCCTTTGCCGATATTCCCGGCGGCATGCCCGGACTTCAGACATTGCTTTCGGTGATGCTGGGCCTTGTGGCGGAAAAGGTCATAGGGCTTCCGGACCTGGTGCGGATCTGCGCCTACAATCCCGCCCACCGCTTCGGGCTTGGACGTTCGAAAGGGTCGATCGCCGTCGGTCGTGATGCCGACATGCTGATTGTCGATATGGGCAGATCAGCTGTCATCACCAATGCCGAACAGTCTTCGCGCGCCGCTTACACACCATTTCATGGCAGGCGTGCGGCCGGCCGGTTGACCGATGTCTTCCTCCGCGGCGAACGCATCGTCAAAGACGGAACGCTCATCATCCCCAATCGCGGCCAGGTCGTCCGCAGGGCCGACTAAAGGAACTCCCATGCCTATGCTCGAGAAGAAAATTGCCATTGTCACCGGAGCGAGTTCCGGTCTCGGTCGCGCGATCGCGCTTCGCTACGCCCAAGAGGGCGCGACCGTCGTGATTGGCGACGTCTCCGAGGATCCGATCGAGGGAGGTGAAACGACCCTTTCCCGCATCCGGGCGGCAGGCGGAAAGGGTATGTTCATAAAGGCCGACATTTCCAGATGGGCTGACGTCGATGCGCTGGTCTCACAGACGGTGAAAGGGTTTGGGCGGCTCGACATCATGGTCAACAATGCCGCGATCTACACTTCGACCGATCTCCTGGAAACGTCGCCGCAACAATGGGATCGGGTGATCGCCGTCAATGTCACCGGCTTCTTTTATTGCTGCAAGCGGGCAGCGCAGCAATTCCTACTGCAGGAGCCGGTCGGCGACACGCGCGGACGCATCATCAACATTTCGTCGCAGCACGGCATGGTCGCCTGCCCAGGCGATTTCCCCTACGGGGTCAGCAAGGGTGCGATCGTCCAGATGACCCGGCAAATTGCTGTCGACCATGCAGCGGCAGGAATCGTTTGCAATGCGATCGCCCCCGGCAAGATCATCACCGGCAAGCCGGGTGTCGCCAACGATCTTGACGCTCTCGACTATTCACGCCGTCGCACGCCCTGGCCGCGGCTCGGCGAGCCGCGCGATGTCGCGAATGCTGCACTTTTCCTCGCCAGCGACATGGCGAGCTACATGACCGGCGTCAACCTGATGGTCGACGGCGGCTGGATGGCGGGCTGATCATGACGTCGCACAAGTTCGACAATAACGGAAAGGAAACAGACCATGGATCTAGGATTGAAAGGCAAGACTGCCCTCGTATTGGGCGCCGGTGGCGGGCTTGGCGGAGCAATCGCCAAGACGCTAGCCGCGGAGGGCGCGAACGTCGCCGTTGCCGATATCAACAGGGAGGCGGCCGACAAGACCGTCGCAACAATCGCGGCGGCCGGCGGATCGGCGATGGCGTTTCAATGGGATCTTGCCGATCTCGGTGTGATCGAGCCCAATCTCGCTGCAATAGATAAGCAGTTCGGTCAGGTGGATGTTCTCGTCAATATCACCGGCGGCCCGCCGCCGACGCTCGTTTCCGGTCAGAACGCCGAAAGCTGGCGCAAGTATTTCGATAGCATGGTTCTCTCGGTCATCGCCATCAGCGACGCCGTGCTTCCCAAGATGCGTGAAAAGAAGTGGGGCCGTATCATCACCTCGACATCGTCGGGTGTCGTCGCGCCCATTCCCAACCTTGGCCTCTCGAATGCCCTGCGCATGTCCCTGCTTGGCTGGTCCAAGACTTTGGCGGGTGAAGTCGGCCGCGATGGCGTGACCGTCAATGTCGTCCTGCCGGGACGTATCGCTACGCAGCGCATCACTTTCCTCGATGAGCAAAAGGCCAAGCGTGAAGGCAGGCCTGTGGAGGAGGTCTCGGCCGCAAGCACCGCCTCGATCCCGGTCGGCCGCTATGGAGACCCTCAGGAATATGCTGACGTGGTCGCTTTCATTGCAAGCATGCGATCCTCCTATCTGACCGGTTCTGTCATCAGGGTCGATGGCGGCCTGATCGCAAGCGTGTGAGAGGGCGGCCTTGCCCCGACCGTCCACTCTCCGGCGGATGGTCCCGCCGGAGATCGTCTCTGGTTCTTTAGAAGTTCCACCGCCCTCATGGCCGATCACGGCATCACATGCTCGATGAGCCGATCCGGCAATGTCTCGGACAATGCCGCGATGGAAAGCTTCTTCTCATCACTCAAAACGGGACGAACTGCTCGCAAGGTAGGGCGATACAATAATGATCTTCGGCGCCAGCGGCGGTATCGGGCACATGGCCATCCAACCCGCAAAACGAATGGGCGCTCGAGTATTCGCGGTGGCTTCGGGCGATGACGGCGTGGCGCATCGCTGCGGCTGGGTGCCGACGCCATCGTCAATGGGCGCAAGGACGACGCGGCGGTGGCCGCTCGTGAATTCGCTCCTGGCGGCCTCGACGCTGCCGTTGTCACCGTCGGCGGTGAGACNNCTGTCGTCAGTGCGAGATGGCGGTCGGGTCGCCTCTCCCTACGGCGTGATGCCCGATCCAAATGTCCGGCCCGGCGTTACGCTCATTCGCTACAACGGCGCCCGCTGCCAGGACGCGACCTGCAAGCTTAACCGCCTGATTGACTCTGGCCCGTTCGATGTCCATGTCGCCCGTACAGTACATTCCCGTTCGAACAGGTCTTTGATGCCCACCGGGCCCTTGCCATCCACTACGTCGGCAAGCTCGCTTTGCGGGTGAGTTGAGCAAATGGTGGATTGCATCAGACATCACCAGGCGTGGCGACAAGCGACGCCTTCGGCGTCGCTGCGATTGTTGAGCTGATGACTCGTGGCGCCGTTGTAGCCGCGCACGCAGAGTTCGCCATCCACCGCGACCGACCATAGGAAGCATGAGCCCCCTCCAGAGCTTGATACTTGCCATCAGCTCTTCATTCTATATATTCGGGATATGTCGAATATATCAAATAAAATGCATGAAGACGAGCAGCGCTTCGTGGAGGATATGGCGCGCCTGCTGGTGCCTTCGGGCGTGCCGCCCATCGCCGCCCGGCTTTATGGTCATCTGCTTCTCTGCCCCCGTCCCGTCAGCCTAGACCAGATCACCGAGGATCTCGGGATCAGCAAGAGCAGCGCAAGCGTGGCAGCGCGTTTGTTGGAGACCTATACGCTCGCGCGTCGCCACAGCGAGCCCGGAACCAAGCGCGCGCTTTACGCGGTGGCCGACGACTACGAAGCCATGATCCGACAACAGAACCGGCTGCTCGATGCACTGGCCGAGCAGCTGAACGCCGGGGCCGGAATCGTCCCGTCCAAGGAAGTAAACGCACGTCTCGAGGAGATGGCGGAATTCTATCGGGTGATGCGCGGCGCCATGGATGACGCCATGAGCCACTGGAAACGTAGCCGGCGCCGGCGGTGAAGGGTGAATTCCCGTGGCGGAAGAATTAATAGCTTCGACATGAGAGGCAAGAAATGGGTCTCGTTCTAAATCTTATCATCCAGACGATCGTCTGGTACGGCTTCATGGGTGCGATTATCTTTGGCGCCGCGGGCACGATAGACTACATCGGTGGGTGGCTCTATCTCGGTGAAATGGTCGCACTATCAATCGTTTTTGGGACAATCATGATGCGCGTTGATCCCGGGCTGCTCAGAGAACGCCTGAAGCCGCCTTTGCAAAAGGATCAGCCGCTCGCGGACAAGCTGATTATAATTCCAGTCCTGCTCCTCATATTTGGAGGAATGGGTTTCATGGCAGCAGATGCGGCGCGCTGGCGCTGGTCGGCGATGCCATCTTCCGTGCAGTGGGCAGGCTGCGGCCTCCTTCTAGCGGGACTTTTGTTCATTTACTGGGTTATGCGCACGAACAGCTTCGCGGCGCCGGTCGTGAAAATACAAAAGGACCGCGGGCAGGCGGTTATCACAACAGGCCCTTATGCCATCGTCCGCCATCCGATGTATTTCGGCGCGCTTTTCTACATCGCCGGTACCTCGCTCGTGCTCGGCTCATGGTGGGGGCTTGTGACGGTCCCCATCCTCGCATTCTTATTCGGCATCCGGATCGGCATTGAAGAAAAAACACTGCGCACGGGCCTCGATGGCTATGACGATTATGCGCGCCGCGTGCGCTGGCGCCTGATTCCATTCATCTGGTGAGACTGCCCGCCACGATGGCCGATCTCGACGAGAAATCATGCCGTCGAATACGACAGACGGATCGAATTAGCAGGATACATTGCGGCAACGCGTGGCGGTACGTGGCCCGAAGTTTAAATTTTCAGCCCCTCCCGACCTGAACGTTGACCAGGTCCGAAAGACGTCGCCATGCAACGTTCGGCCCAAAGCTGCCGACATCCGAAACCCTTCATAGAAGGTGACATTCGGCGAACCTCGGCTGGATCCCGGCTGCCAGATCGAAAAGCGGGCGCCGATGGCGACATTCGACTCCGCGCTTTTTGTCTAGACGTCGGCGATACCCGAGAAAGTTCGCCGCCCCGCCTTGAGTAATCCATTGGCTAAGTTGTTCCCAAGCGGTTTGTTTTGCGCCACTCTTCGTATTCTCCGCGGGCATCGTCATGGAGCGGATAGTAGCGCTGCAACGACCCGCCCCCCATAAGCTTCACGCGTGAGAACTCCTCCCAATCGTGATGCTTTTGCGATTCTTCGATGACCTTCGCGGCCATTGCGACTGGAAGCACCACCACCCCGTCATCGTCGGCGACGATGATGTCTCCGGGGATGACCGTGACACCGCCACAGGCAATCGGAACATTGACGGCGTTGGGATAGATGCCAGTCTGCACATGATAGTTGGGCGTCCAGCCACGCAGCCATAAAGGTAGATCCAGCTTCTCGACATTGGGCCGATCGCGCATGCAGCCATCGATCACGATGCCAGCGCCGCCTCGTCCTTTGAAATACGTCGACATCATATCGCCGAAGACGCCGGAGCTCATGTCGCCGCGCGCGTCGACCACGACCACATCGCCCTCCTGCGCGTGATAAAGCACATGGCGGTGCAACTGCGTCTCCGGATCCGCATATTCTCCCTCGGTAAAGAGGTCCGGCCGCTGGGGCAGGAATTGAAGCGTCAGGGCCGGCCCGACGATCGATTTTCCGTGATTCTGCGCCACGGGACCCACCATGTGCGGATTGCGGAAGCCCATGTGGCCAAGCGTGCCGGAAACCGTCGCGGCGCCGATCTCCTTCAGCGCGTCGATCAACTCTTTGGGCGGTCGCGTAATGTCGGGCGTGTGTGTCATTCTAAGCTCCGGTGGATGAAACTACCAGTTTGTCACTGAACCGTCGCGGCGCTTCAGGTGAGGCGCTTCCCAGAAACGAAAGCTCTCCGCCTTGATCGCCTCTTCGTTGACCTCGACGCCGAGCCCCGGCAAATCGCTGACCGGATAGTCGGGGCCGTCGAGTCGTGGTTGCACGGGGAAGAAGTCGGAATTATCGAACCCCAGCTTTGCTTCGGGCGCCCTTGTCTCGAGCCAGGCGAAATTCGCTACCGCGGCGGCGAGATGGATAGTCGCGGCAGTGCAGACTGGGCCGAGGGGATTGTGCGGCATCAGGTCCACATAGTGCGCCTCGCTCCACCCAGCGACCTTCATCGCTTCAGTGAGCCCGCCCACATTGCAAACATCGAGCCGGTTGAACTGATGGATGCCACGCTCGACGTAGGGCAGGAATTGCCACTTGCTGGCAAATTCCTCGCCGATGGCGAACGGGATGTCGGTCATCGTGCGCAGGGATTGGTAAGCCTCCGGCGTTTCGTCTCGTATCGGCTCCTCGAGGAAATCAAGCACGCCACGGCCGAGCTTGTTACAGAAGCTCGCCGCCTCTGCCACCGACAGCCGATGATGATAGTCGATGCCGAGGACGACGTCGTCGTCCAGCGCTCCACGCGCCTTGTTCAGCATACGTGCGGTAGGCCCGATCGACTCCCGCGGCTCAAAGATATCCCTGCTGTTTTGCCCGATGGGGAAGAAGCGGATCGCCTGCCACCCTTGTGCGCGTAGTTCGCGGGCCCGTTCGATGGCAGCATCGCCCTCGGCCTCGTCACCGGTCGAGGCGAAGGTCGGAATGCGGTCGCGCTGCTTGCCGCCCAACAGATCGTAGGCCGGCACCCCCAGCGCCTTGCCCTTGATGTCGTGAAGGGCAATGTCGATGGCCGAAATCGCCGCCTGCAGAACGCGCCCGCCTTCGAAATATTGGCTGCGATAAACTTCTTGCCAGATCCGACCAATCTGCATCGGGTCGCGGCCGATGAGAAATTCGCGATAGTGCTCGATCGCGCCGGCCACGGCCTTCTCGCGCCCGCTCAGGCCGCTCTCGCCCCAGCCGAAGATGCCATCGTCGGTCTCCACCTTGACCAGCATCTGATTGCGCGTTCCTACCCATACTGGATAGGGCTTGATCGCCGTGATCTTAAGCTTCGCAGTCATCCACGCCCTCGTTTCACACGCATCCGCCTGGTCTCAGTTGGCCTTGAGCGCCATTTCCGTTTCGCCGTCGAAAAGATGCATCCGCTCCTGATCGAACTCGAGCCAAATTTGTTCATCGGGCGCCACGGCAATGGTCGGCGGCACGCTGACGTTGACGATGGCGCCAGACAGGAACGCCTGCACGAAAGTGACGTCTCCGGTCGGCTCCACCGTGTAGGCCTTGGCAGGGACGCTTCCAGGTATCGCACTCTTATGCAGCCTGATCGTCGAGTGACGTGCCCCGAGCACGACTTTCTTGGTTGTTGCCCTCGAGACCTTCTGAGCGTTTTGTGGCGAGAGCTCGAGGCGCCAGCCCTCCGCGCTCGTCAACACAGTATTGCCGTTTGCCGTTGACGCCTCCAGCGGAACGAGGCTCATCGCCGGGCTGCCGACGAAGCTGGCGACGAACATGTTCACAGGATGGGCAAAGACCTGCGCCGGTGTATCGTATTGCTGCAAGTAGCCGCCATTCATCACCGCCATCCTGTCGGCCATGGTTACCGCTTCGAGCTGGTCGTGTGTCACGTAGATGATCGTCGCGTTGAGGTCCTGGTGGAAACGCTTGATCTCGGAGCGCATCTGCACGCGCAGCTTTGCGTCGAGGTTGGAGAGTGGTTCATCCATCAGGAATACCGCCGGATCGCGAACGAGGGCACGGCCCAGCGCCACGCGCTGCTGTTGGCCGCCCGAAAGTTCGCGCGGCTTGCGCTCGAGCAGCTGCGTCATGTCGAGCACGCGCGCTGCTTCCTTGACCTTCTTGTCGATCTCGTCCCTTGGCAGTTTGCGCATCTGCAGCGGGAACGCCAGATTTTTGTAGACCGATTTCTGCGGATAGAGCGCGTAGTTCTGGAACACCATTGCGATGTCGCGGTCCTTGGGGTCGAGGTCGTTGACCACCCTGTCGCCGATGACGATGTCGCCAGATGTGATGGGGATGAGCCCCGCCACAAGATTGAGTGTGGTTGTCTTGCCGCAGCCTGAGGGGCCGACGAGCGCAACGAATTCGCCGTCGTTGACCGTCAGCGAAACGTCGTTGACAGCTTTGAAGCTGCCATAGGTCTTGACCAGATCTTTGAGGACCACATGGGCCACCGGCAACTCCCTTAGTGCTTGACTGCGCCTTCCGTGAGGGCGCGTACGAAGTATCGCTGCAGGACAAGGAACAGAACCACGACGGGCACGCTCATCATGAAGCTCGCCGCCATCAGGCCCGGAAAGTCCGTTGTATTCTCCGAGAAGAAGCGCTGGATGCCGACCGGCAGTGTCAACTGCTCGTTCTTGGAGAGGAAGGTGTAGGCGTAGATGTACTCGTTCCACGCGCCGATGAAGGAATAGATCGCCGTGGCGATGATTCCTGGCGCCGAGAGCGGCATCACGATGAGGACAAAGGCCTGGAACCGCGTTGCCCCGTCGATGCGTGCGGCCTGCTCGAGTTGCACAGGGATGTTGTCGTAGAAGCCCTTGAGCAGCCAGATTGCCAGCGGCAGGCCGAATGTGAGGTAGGTGAGGATGAGCGACCCATGCGTGTTCACCAGCCCGATCGCGCGCATCAGGATGAAGAGCGGCACGAGAAAAATCACTGCCGGGAACATGTTGCGAAGCAGGACGGCGAAGAACAGAAAGTTCCGGCCCGGGAAGGTGAAGCGCGAAAACGCGTAGGCCGCAGGAACTGCCACGATCACCGAAAGGATGGTCGTGGCGGTGGAGACGAAAAGGCTGTTCCAGAAGAAGCGCAGGAAGTCCCGGCCGACGCTGTTTTGCGGATCGAGCAGCTTCTGGTAGCTGGCAAGGGTGGGTTGGTCCGGCCACCATTGCGGCGGGAATTGCATGGCCGCGAAGCCGGACTTGATCGAGGTGATCAGCATCCAGATCATCGGTAATGCAGTGTAAAGCAGCATGAACACGAGGAAGATGCGTCCGCCCCACCGCCATCCATCGATGCGGGTACGGCGACGCGCCTGGCTTCGACGAGCAGTCTCGGCAATCGCGCTCATTCGTTTCCATCCTTCCGTTCATTGCCGCTCAACGCACGGACGTAGAAGTAGCCGAGCGACATCAGGATCAGGAACAGCAGCACCGAATAGGCCGATGCCACCCCCCAGCGCTGGCGGCCGAAGGCGAGCTCATAAATATGGGTGATCCAGATATGCGATGCGTTTGACGGCCCACCGCCGGTCATTATCCAGGGGATGATGAAAGAATTGAAGTTCGCCACTGCCAGCAGAAGGATCGTCACCGTCGAGACGTTTCTCAAGTGCGGAAAGGTGACGTGCCAGAACCGCTGCCATGCATTGGCTCCGTCGACCTTTGCTGCGCGCAGCAACTGATCGGGAACCGTCTGCAGCCCAGCCATCATCATGATCATAGCAAACGGAAACTCTCGCCAGATATTCACGACGATCAGCGAGGGCAGCACCGTGCTGACGCTGTCGATGAAATTCGGCGGCCGGTCGGCCAACCCGAGGCCGACCAGCACCGCGCCAATGATCCCAAAGTCCGAATGGTAGATCCACTTCCAGATATAGGACGCAGCGACCGCGCTGATGACCCAGGGAATGATCAGGATGGCCCGCAGGATGCCGCGGCCGATAAAGTCGCGATGGAGCGCCAAGGCACAGGCAAATCCCAGGGCAAATGAGATAAAAGTGGATGCCAGTGTCCAGATAAGAGTGTTCGAGGTGACCGTCCAGAACACCGGACTTGTGAGGATGGCAATGTAGTTGTCGAAGCCGACGAAAATCTTGTCCCGGAGCTGAAGGCCAGGTGGTGTATTAAAGAACGACAGCTCGATCGTGTAGTAGATAGGGTAGGCTATGACGATGAGCATTACGGCGATCGCAGGAAGCACATACGCGTAGTCAGCGCGATGCTCCCAAATCTTTCGCAGCACGCCGGACCTATCGGTGTGCAGTCTTCGGCGAACCTCGGCCTTGCCAGTCAAGATCGTCACTGTGCCCTGCCCTTATTCTTCGGAAGAAACCGGCTGCAATCGAGGCGCAGCCGGTCAGATCGGCAGGCCTGGACTAGAGTCCGCCGTCCGTCAGGTCTTTTACCTTCTTGGCTGCGTCGTCTGCTGCTTGGTCGACGGTCATGGCTCCGGTCAGGGCATTCTGCAGCATGTCCGGGACGATAATATTCATGATCTCGGGAGACTGTGGCAGCGCCGGGAAGGGGATGCCGTATGGCAGCATCGAGGTCGTGACATCAAGGAACTTGATGTTATCAAGACGTTCCTTCATCCATTTGGTCTTGAAGCCGTTAAGGTTTCCCGGGTTCGAGCCGGCATAGGCCATCTTCAGCGACCATTCGGGGCTCGTCCACATGCAGATGATAGCCTTTGCAGCCGGCTCGTCTACCTTGCCGCCCTCGACATATTCGGGCTTCAGGATGTGAATGTTGGAGCCGCCAAACACGACGGCACGCTTGCCGTCGGGGCCGGTCGGAATCAGGCCGTAGCGCATGTTGTCGATGACGGTCTGCGCTTTGTCCTTGTCGCTGCCCGTCGTCTTCTTCTGCAGGTCGAGCATGACGTTGTAGTCGGACGGGTGCGAGATCATCATGCCGAGCTGGCCAGCGAGGAAGAGGGGCTGGTTGTCCGCCTGCTGGTTGGTGAGTGCCGAAACCGGAACCGATTTGTCGCGAACATACATATCGTAGGAGGCTTGCAATGCCGCCTTGCTCTGCGGGCTATTGAGCTCGACCTCTTTATAGGTTGGGTTGGCGGTAGCTTCGTCGAAGACGCCGCCGCCATAGGCCCACAGTTGCGGCATGAAACGGTACGGCGTATTGCCCGCATTCTTGCGCGCCACGAGGCCGTAACCGGCAATGCCGAGCCTGTCGTGGATCTGCTTGGAATCTTTGACGACGTCGTCCCAGGTTGCCGGAGCCTTGTCCGGATCGAGGCCTGCACGCTTGAAGATGTCGGCGTTCCAGATGAACGCCATCGTCTCGTTGTTGGTTGGAATGCCGTAGGTCACCCCGTCCCAGGTTACAGCCTTCATTGCGCCGGGCCAGAAATCCTCGGTCGAATACCCGACATCTTCGGGTTTGAGCGGCTGCAAATAGCCCTTTGCGGCGAACTCGGTGCCACCAAGGATTTGCAGGCGGACCGCCATGGGCGCTGCATTGCCAAGGAGTGCGGTCCGGAACTTGTCCAGCAGGTCGTTATAGGTGAGGGCTTGTTCCTCGAGCTGGATGTTCGGATAGGTTTTGCGGAAGGTCTCGAAGAAGTCCTTGTAATACTGGCGCAGGAGGTCGGGGTCGCCCTCGAAGACGCCCTGATACCAGAAAGTCAGCCGCCCCTTATAGTCGAGCGGAGTGACCTTGGCGCAATCGCCGGCCGTGTCAAAATCTTGTGTGCCGGCGATGGAGCGAACGTATTCCGGCGACCACTTGCTCAGGTCGACCGGCGCACCCATCGCAGACACGGACATCAACGATACCATCAAAGCAGTCGAGACAGTGCCGCACAGGATGGCACGGCCGAGTGAAATCCTCGTCATAGGTAACCTCCCAGGTTTTCTCCCATGCCGCTCTGCATCGAGCGGTCTTTGCTCTCCGGCCGCGGGATTTCCCCTAATGTATCCCTTCGACCTGATCATACGTTTTCAGATCGTAGATTGCCTGTCAATCAGAGAAATCGTACATTGTTTGGAGAAGCTTCACGTGATATCCGAACAATGTGTGTATTCATTGGGGACAATCTTGGCCGAAATGAGCGATTTTAAAGCACAGCCACCCGAAGGCATCGACGCTATCGGGGCCTCCAGTGAGGGCGCCTCGCTTTATCAACTGATCAGGGATGACATCATCGAAGGGCGGCTCGCTGCCAACGAGCGGCTTGTTGTCACCGATCTCGCCCGGCGCCACGGCACCTCGACCAACCCCGTGCGCGAGGCCCTGCAACTGTTGCGCGGGGAGGGCTTTGTCACCTTCGTCCCCAACCGCGGAGCGCGTGTCCGGCCCATAGATCAGGATTTCGTTAGGGACATCTATGAGATCGGGGTCTTGATCGAGCCGGCACTGACGAAATGGTTCGTGAATATGGCCACCGTCGAGGACATTGCTGAACTCGAACGCATCCAAGGCCTGATTGAAGAGAACAATTTCGCCGACCCGTTCAGACACAGCGAACTGGACACCGCCTTTCACACGGTAATGTACCAGAAGCACTACAACCGCCATGCCGCCGAGCTTTGGTGGAAGCATCGCGAAGTGCTTCGAGCCGTAAGTCGGCGTTTCGACTTCACGCTCGCCCGGCGTGCCGCAATCCTTAGCGAGCATCGCGAGCTCATCGCGCATGTAAAAGCGGGACATGCGAACGAGGCAGCCGAACTCATTGCACGCCATGTTGAGGGCTCCGGCCGGCACATCCTCGAGCACATGCGTGCGCGTAATGCCGCTCGGGCAGGATAGAATCCACAACCTGAATATCGTTATCCCGACCACTTCAGTTAAAGGCAGTTGAGATGAAAATCACCAGCGTTCGGCCGTGGTTAATCAGATCCGATGCTTCCTATTGGGGAGAGTTCCTGTTCGTCGAAGTGACGACTGACGAGGGGGTGAGCGGCTGGGGAGAGATCACCACCACGACAAGGCTTGCCAATCGCGCCCTCTGCACGATCCTTCGCCAGATCGGTGCCGCTTTGACAGGCGAGGACCCGGCGCGGATCGAGTATCTGTGGCACAAGATATTCCGTAGCTTCACTTATATGGGCAGTCGCGGTGCGGCCGTCGAATGCGTAAGCGCCATCGATATCGCCCTCTGGGACATCCGCGGCAAAGTTCTCGGCAAGCCGATTTACGAGCTGTTGGGCGGACCGGTACGCGATGAAATTTCGCTCTACACCCATCCCAACCAACGCAAGTTTACCAGCAAGGAGGCTGTGGTCCAGGAAATTCGAGACATCGTCGACTCGGGCCACACTGCGCTCAAGTTCGATCCTTTTCCCCAGCAGGGTCGCACCGCCGGCGGACAGGCTCGCGAGCAGCGGGACGGCTATCTCGATGGCAGCATGACCCGCAAGGATGAGCGCGAAGCCGCCGAACTGACGGCTCTGATCCGCCAGACGGCGGGCGCTGATGTCGACATCCTCATCGATGCGCATGGCCGGTTCGACGTTCCCACCGCCATTCGCCTTTGTCGGAGCCTTGAGGAAGCTGGTCAGATCGACTGGTTCGAGGAGCCCTGTCCACCGGAAAGCCTCAACGCTCTCAGGCAGGTCCGTGAGAAGGTCAGCGCCGCGATCTCGTGGGGCGAGCGTGGCCACACGAAGTGGGATTTCGTGCCGGTGCTCGAAAACAGGCTCGCCGACTACATCATGCCGGATGTCACCTGGACCGGCGGCATTACCGAACTCAAGAAGATTTCCGCGCTCTGCGAAGCCTATTACATCCCGGTCTCGCCGCATGACGCCGCAGGGCCAATCAACGTGGTTGCGGGAGCGCAGGTGATGATGACCGTTCCCAATTTCTACAAACTTGAAACGTCGGAGTGGAACCTGGGCAAATACGATCACCTCATCGACAGACCACTCGATGTTTCGAACGGCAGCCTCAAGCTTACGCCCAAGCCCGGTCTCGGCGTTGAAATGAACCGCGACTACCTTCAAAATCACGAGATAGAGCTCGACTAGCTAGCAACGCTCTACGCCGCATCAGCGTGCGCGACGACGAGCCCCCCGACCAGAACGAGGATAGATCATGCCAGAGGCACATGGAGCCGACGAGGCGCTCAATCGGGTGAACACGCATTCCAAGCCGTCCGACCTTCGCATTACCGACATGCGGGTCGCCGAAATTGTCGGCGCGCCGTTCACCTCAGTTCTGCTTAAGATTTACACCAACCAGGGCATCGTCGGGCTTGGCGAGGTGCGCGACGGCGCCAGCGCAACCTACGCACTGATGCTGAAGAGCCGGTTGCTTGGCGAGAACCCTTGCGACATCGACCGCCTGTTTCGCCGCATCAAGCAGTTCGGCGGGCACGGCCGGCAAGGCGGCGGCGTATCGGCGGTTGAAATCGCGTTGTGGGATCTTGCCGGCAAGGCCTATGGCGTCCCTATCTACCAGATGCTCGGTGGCCGGTTTCGGGAGAAAGTGCGCGTCTATTGCGATACCGACGCCACCGTGCCGAGCGGTACCGAGACCGGTAAGCGCCTGAAGCAGCGCATGGAGCTCGGATTCACCTTCCTCAAGATGGATTTGGGATTGATGCAGATCGCGGATGTGCCCGGTGCGGTCGTATTTCCTGCTGGCTCACTCGAAGGGTACCGCGACGGTCCCAGTCGTGGGCCGCTGAAGACCGTTGAAGAGCGGCGTGTCCGCAACGCTTCATACGATTTGCATAACGTCCCGCACCCGTTTACCGGCTTGCACTTTTCCGACAAGGGCCTCGACCTGCTTGAGCAATACATCGCCGAGGTTCGCGAGGTCATCGGCATGGATGTGCCGCTTGCGATCGACCATATCGGCCACATCTCCATGCAGAACGGCATTCGCCTTGCCAGGCGAATTGAAAAATACGTCCCAGCCTGGCTCGAGGATGTGATCCCCTGGCAATATACCGAGCAATACCGACAACTGCAGGATGCCACCACGATACCGATCTGCACTGGTGAGGATATATATCTCAAGGAGGGCTTCGAGCCTCTGCTCAAAAGCGGCGGCGTCTCCGTTATCCACCCGGACCTTCTCACCAGTGGGGGCATTCTCGAGACCAAGAAGATCGGCGACAGGGCGCAGGACCGTGGTGTTGCCATGGCAATCCACATGGCAGAAAGTCCAATCGCCGCAATGGCCGCGGCACATGTCGCGACCGCGACCGAGAATTTCATGGCGCTCGAATACCATTCCGCCGATGTTGACTGGTGGGACGATATCGTCACGGGCCTTCCCAAGCCGCTGGTCAAGAACGGCTTCATCACTGTTTCGGACAAGCCGGGCCTGGGGATTGACGATGTCGTCGACGAGGTGATCTCGCGGCATCTGCAGCCGGGCGTCACCGGCATTTGGCAGCCTACCGACCGCTGGGACGATGAGTATTCCTGGGATCGCACCTGGAGCTAAGGCGAAAAGGAACGAAGATGAAGATCACCGATCTGCGCTGCGCCGTTATCGGCAAACACCCGATTGTCCGCATCGTAACCGACGAGGGCCTTTATGGTTTGGGTGAAGTCGAGTTCACCAAGTCCTACCTCAAGCCCTTTGTGCTGCACTTCCGCGAGGCGCTGATCGGCGAAGACCCGACCGATGTCGAGAGAGTAATGCTGAAGATCCGCCAACGCGGCTCTTTCAAGCCGTACGGCGCGGCGGTGAGCGCTATTGAGCATGCGCTGTGGGATATTGCTGGCAAGGCCGCGGGCATGCCCGTCTATAAACTGCTCGGCGGCAAGGTGCGGGACAAGGTGCGCGTATACAATGGCTCTGTCCGCCAGAAACGCACGGGCGACCGACCGGAGGATTACGCCGCTGACGTCAAATGGATGATGGAGCAGCCGCAGAACTTCTTCATGGTCAAGCAAGGAATCTCGTTCCACTCCAACATGAAGGACACCATCGAGGACTTCCACTACGGCGTGACGCAGAGGAAGGCCGGTTATCACGGTGCCATGGATCAGGGCGTGATCAGCGAGCGCGGTTTCAATCACATGCTCGACTGCGTGATCGCGATGAAGGAAGTGCTGGGCGACAAAGTCAGCCTGGCGCTCGACTGCGGCCCGGGCTGGATGCTGCCCGATGCGATCAAGTTCGCTCGCGCGGTTGAGAAGTACAATTTGATGTGGCTCGAGGACATGCTGACCGGCGACTACGTGCCGTGGGTCAATCCGCAGGCCTATCGGGAACTGACAACCTCCACCTCGACGCCAATCCACACTGGTGAGCAGATCTACCTGCGGCACAATTTCAAGGAACTGATCGAGACGCAGGCGGTACGCGTCATCGGTCCCGATCCGGCCGATATTGGCGGCATTGCTGAGCTCAAATGGGTCGCCGAGCACGCTTACATGCATTCGATCCTGATGGCGCCGCACGGCACCGCTAACGGGTTGCTGGGCCTCGGCGCGTTGATCAATGTCTGCGCCACGTTGCCGGCAAATTACATCGCGTTCGAATATCCGAGTGCCTCCGACCCCTGGTGGGAGGATCTGGTAATCGGCTTGCCGCCGCAGATCGTGAATGAAAGCATGGTGGACCTGCTGGAAGCGCCGGGGCTGGGCCTCGATATCGACGCTGAGGGGGCCAGGAGATATCTCAGGGAAGAGGATGCGGGGTTCTTCGACTGAACCCCTCCACCTGCGGCGCTCATCTTGCCGGACGCTAGGTATAGGGCTTGTTGAAATAAGAAGCGCTGACCGATCCGCTGACCCAATTCGGCGCGGGCAACATTCGCGGCTTTTCAGCCGGCATCAGCCGACGCTGAGACGTTGAGCCGCTATTGAGGCGAGAACCGACAAGATAGTTGATAGTAAAAGAATACCAGATGTTGCGAACAGCGAGCCTGTTGCGCCTGGCTCGTGCACAATTCCCGCAACACGACTGATGAGAGAGGCAAACGAAGCTGCCGCCGCGATTACGGTTGCCGCACTAAGGAAGACAACGACGGCTACCAAGCTATCCAGCACAACTTCAAGAAAGGGGTTTCCATCATTCACGATTAAACCTCCGCGCTTGCTACGCTATATGTCGCGAAGTATGTTGCGCGAAAATTTTACAATCTGCAACCCTGAATCGTCAGGCTGGCGTGGTATGGCCGATGAATCCTCAAAAATGATTCGGCGCGTCTCCGGGTTTCGCACGCAACGCAGCAAGGGCTTCGTACCTGGAGTATGGTGCGCCCTCCTGTCGCCGTCGACGGCGTCTTCGACCGTGAAGTTCCTTCAGCTTGTCGTGATAATCCTCCTGCCGCTCGGGACGCCTCACGCGGTCTCAGCCCATCCTTGCTACGGCATGACTCTGTGCCCGAGCTAGAAAGCTAATCCGCCGTTCCAGCCCCGCCAGTTACTTTTGCCGCTCGTCGTAGTTTCGAGCTGAATTCGAGCGACGGTTTCCCGGCCGTTTTAGCCCGCGAAATCCTATTTGCCTTCTCCAGTCACCCGGCCTGCTTACCCCTTGCTCCGTTTTTGCGGCCGGGCCTTCGGTCAGCGCCCCATCCGCCCGGCATGCCAGTCAGCCACGCTGCTGGACGTAGAGCATGCGCTCGCGTGTCGCGAACCATTCCTCGGCGTAATCGTCATTCTTGTATTCGTCGAAATAGGGTCCGCCATCCGTGAAATGCACGATCTTGGCGTCATCGCGCTTGTCGTATTCGTTGACGAGATAGTTCCAGGTGATGGGTAGCTCGCCGATCAGATCGTCGCCGTCGAGCCACTTGAACTGGTGCAACTGCAGCCCGGTTGCGGTATTGACGTAATCAGGCGTCAGCGCCCTGCATTTCGCATTATTGAAGAGGATCAGGCTCGACCAGTTCTTCTTTTCGTACTTAGTCTGCACCTGGCCGAGAAACTTCGTTTCGACCTTAGGCTGGTAATCGTGCTTGACGCACATGACGGAATAGCGCTCATCGCGCAGCGCCCAGAGCTCGGCAATATCCGTGCGCGCAAGCATGTCGCAATCCATGAACAGGCTCCATCCCTCATACTGACTGAGATAGGGCGTCAGGAAGCGCGAGAAGGAGAACTCGGTCGACTGAAGGGCGTTGCGTTCACGCGTAAACGTGCTTTCGATATTGTGCAGGTAGATCGGCGTGATGCTCACCGGCACGCTCGATTTTTCCAGAATGCTTTGCGATAGCACGTGATGGGCGACAACTTCCTTTGAATCAAAACCAACATAGATGTTGACGATATCGGTCATATTAATTTCTCCTCGGGACGAATTATGTGTTGCCTTCAGGAAGCTTGCTTCTTTTGGCGGTCGAGCGCGCGCTGCTTGCGGGTCTTTGGCCGCGCCTTGCGGAAGGCCTGGTCGAGCGCCCGCTGCCATTTGGTTAGTGACATCAGGCCGTCGATGAGGGTCAGCGCATGATCGAGCCGCGTGGAGAGTGCATCATTGATCCCCGCCTGGATCTCCTCGCTTTCCGCATCCGGAAAGTGCCGGGTCAGAAGGTCGAAGCGGGACGGCCTGGCATGTTCGGCGCTGGTGATGATACCTCTTCGCGCCAGAAGCCCGAAATAGATCCGCTCGAATGTCCAGTCATGAACGTCGAAGACCTTCCAGCGTGCGCTCCGTTTCCCGGAAAATCCGGCGAGCACGATCTTCGGTGTCAGCTGAAGCTCGCGCATCCACGCAACCAACGCAAAGCCGCTCGTCGGGATCTTGTCCTGCGGATAGTGTCGCGACATCAGCGTCTCGAGATCGCTGTACATGACTGTCGCACCCTTGAATGCGCCGACGGGGCTGAAGCGCTCCTCAGGTGCCGTACGGATATTCAGAATGCCGAGGAACTTGTCCGAAGTGAAGAATTTTAGGACCTCGTCCACCTCCCGCCGATGGACGATATTCGCGCCCATCATGCCGCTGCGCGCCACAAGAATGGCATGCCCGGGAAAACTGTCGTCGAGAACCTTGTAGACCTTGTTGAAGAAGACGAACAACGTATCCCCTGGAAACTCCGTGCGCATCGACTGCGGATCGAGCGCCTCGCTATTGGCGATCAAAACGATGTGCGAATAGCGATTGAAGAATGCGCGCCACGCATCGGCGCCCTGCGTGTGAAAGACGGGACTTCCGGAATTTTCGGATCCGGGGCTCGTTTCAGCCCTTGGGACCTCACCCGCGCCAAAATGTGCCTTCAGTTGTTGGGCACGGTTCATCGCGCCGGCGCGCTTGCCGAGCGCCAGGAGATAGTCGGCAGCCTTTCGCAAGCCGCCGCGCCGGCTGACAAATCCTGACCATGGCGTTTTCGAAAGCATGTTCGAATAGATCTCGGCATAGACCGACTGCCCAGCCTGAACCGATAAATGCCACGGCTTGCGACGTCCGGTGAAATGCAGGAGCACAGCATTGCGGATATAGGGCATGATACCGGTCTGGACATTCCACCGGCTGTCCAGCCGTTGCCACGTCCCGCGAAAGGCAATATTGAGAATATCCTGGTCGTTGGAGGCAAAGCATCGCCCTGATCTGAGCAACGAACGCGCCATCTCGAAAAAGCCGCCGGCCCGGACGGCGGCACAATCTATGAGAACGACCCCGGCATTGAAATATCCCGCCCCCGGGTCGAGGCCGAGCTCCCGCTCCAGCTGGCCGATCTTGTCGGGGAAGGCAATGCGGTAGTCGTCAACCGCACCGATCGCCTTGCCGTTGAGATCGACATCGAAGAGTGGATCGACATTGCCGACGGCCAATATATCTGCATCAAGGTAAAGAACGCGCTCCAGCTCCTCGCCAATCAGCTTGTCGAGATAGAGGCGCGCAAGCGTCGACTTGTGCCAGCGGCCTGCCGTCTCGGGCGTATCGGTGGGAAAAGTGAAATCGACGACGTCGATATCGATACCGTTGACGGCGTTGAAGGTCGCGACCCCAGCTTTCTGGTCTTCCGGCAAATCGATGCCGACAATGATCAGCTTGATATCGTTCTTTTGACGATTGCGTTCGACAGACAGAAGCGCGCAGCAGGCTGCCGGAAGCATTCGCGCATCCGTGAACACGTATATGGCCTTGCTACCTATGCGAACCGACATCCCACCCACCTGAGATATGCAGAATTGAACGACGACAGAAGCCTTATCGAGATTGGATATTCAATGAAAATTCTGGAAAAGCCAGCTACATGTGTCGCGTCAACGCTCAAACATTGTGCGCAAGAGAGTTTTGTCAACGTCATCAGGGCTTTTTACCTTCGCTTCAATCTGCTTCCGCATCTGACCGCCGTGGAAAATGTCGTCCTGACGTAGATACACGCTGCTGCCGTCGACGAGCGTGGAGCTGTGGGCGAGCCGTACGATTGCTGACCCGGGTTGGTCTTCTACACCGTGCGCTGGCCTATCCGGAGCAAATGTCAGGCGGAGAGCAACAGCGCGTTGCAATCGCGCGGGCTCTTGCTCTTTCGCCAACCGTACTTCTGTTTGGCGCGGTTTGACGAGCCGACCTCCGCGCTCGATCCGGAATCGACCGACGACGTGCTGCGCGTGATGCGCGAACTTGCCAGCGACGGGATGACAATGATCATCGCCGTGCGAGGGGAGTTTGGCGTGGATTTGCTATGCTCACGCTATAAATCGACAGAGGTCCTAGAGCGGCTGTCCTATCGTTATGTCCACCTGGAAATCCACGCCCGCGCTCCGTCCAGCGTCTTGAAATCGTCGAGCGATCGGCTCGGAATGTCCGGATAACTCGTGGCAGCCATTTCACTTAAGGCGCGTCCCGGTCCAAGTTCCAGGAAGGCCGTTGCGCCGTTTTCGACGCAGCCCTGCAAGTTGTCCGCCCATCTGACCGTGTGCGAAATCTGCGCGGCCAGCTTGTCCAGCCCCTGATCCAACCGGGACACGCTGGCTCCATCGATCCCGCTCAGAAGCCTAGCTCCAGCAATAGGTGGAAACGCCTTGGGTGGACCATCGAGGACGCTACGAAATTGCGCGGATACCTCGGAAAGGAGCGGGGTGTGAGACGCGACCTCCACGGGAAGACGAACGATGCGCGTGGCGTGTGCGTTACTAGCGTTCCGCATGATCGCCGCCAAGAAGGTCTGCCCCCCTCCGACGACGAAAGCATCATCTGGATTACTTATCGCTATGGCTCCGTGGTGCTCTTCACAGAGGCGACGTATCGCCTCGTAGGCGAGACCTCTTATAAACACCAGCCCATCACCTGCCGCGCTAGCCCCAGACATCATCTCGGCGCGCCGCGCAGCAAGCGTCAAGGTATCAATGTGACGGAAGACGCCAGCTGCGCCCCACGCGGCAATCTCTCCGACGCTGTAACCGGCGAAAACCGAACGCTGCGGAATGCTCGTCTTCAGCGCGGTTATCGCAGCGAGCGACTGAAGGGTGCAGAGGATTTGAGCGGTCCGGTTTTCGAAGACCCCATTCTCGGCCTCTTGCCTTACGATGATGCGTGGATCGACACGGTCCAGCAGCATCGTCGCACTGGCGAACAAGTGGCTGGCCATCGCGCAATCCCCGGTCAGGGTGAACATGTTCGGGTTCTGATTCCCCTGACCGGAACACAAGATGGCAAGTGTCATGACTGGACCTACCGGGGATAGAGTATGATTATGGCAATGGGCAGGGTGATCACGCCGAACACCGTGAGTGACATCACGAAAAAAGTTGGTGTCAGCGCGAGTAGGATGGTTCCGGCCATCGACTTCAGGGTCCCTCTATCTCATCGACGAACAGCGTCATTGCAAGAAGGTCCGCTGCTCCGCCTGCGCTGAGTGTTCTGGTGATGAACTCTTCGTGGATCGATTGTGCGCGTCGTTGCCAGCGACCGGCGCCGATTCCGCCTGTCGCCAGAAAATGACGTGCAGCCCGCTGGGCAAAGCGAAGGCCCTCCTCGCCGCCCCTGTGCAGAAGGTTGGTGTCATCCAGCTCAGCGATCAGCGCAAAGCAGGTTTCGACCCTCTGCGCCTCCAGATCGTCGGGCGATTTGAGCCGCGCAGCCTGTAGTGCGGGAATTCCGATCTTGTAGATACTCGGAAATCCCTTGGCGGCCTCCGCCCGCGCGCCGCCCGCTCCGTAGCGAAGTTGCGCCTGTGCACCGTGACTATCGGCAAGCCTTGGACCTGCAAGAATGCTTTGGCCCCAAAGCTCGTGGACGACCGAGCCAAGCGGCGATCGGGGGCTGACAACGCCGTTGGCCCTCGCGCCCGCCGCAGCACATAGCAGACCCATGCCGAAGATTGCTCCTCGATGAGTATTAATGCCGTTCGTCGCCGACAGCATCGCCGTTTCGGCTGCGAGTCCGATGGACCTGAGATGCGTCATTTGACAGCCACTTGCGCCGGCGACCACAAGAGACCGGAGATACGGCTCGATTGCGGAAGCACTGTCGCGAAACGTCCCGGCGTCCATGTCACTGTGGCTGCCTGAATCCACATGGCTGACCAAACCCGGCTTCGGCCACGTCTCCACCTCCAGAAGGAGGCTTTTCTTTGCTAGAGAAGCGATGCCCGCCGCATCGACAGTCAAGCGCGCGGAAGCGTCGAACACGGAGACAGGAAGGGAGAGGGCATTCATGAGAGAAAATCTCCAGCGAGGAACCGTCTTCGGTCCAGTAATGCGATGCCCTGCATGGACTTCACCATGACGTCGGCCGGCCTGAACAGGAATTCGCGCCAGTTGGCGGCAAGGCCATCGTCACGGATAAACTCGCCGTCTATGCGGCTGGGCGATACATCCTCGATCCTGGAAATCTCCGAGGAAAGCAGGTCTATGTCGGCCGGGGAACGGACATGCAGCAGCAGGTCGATGTCCGACGAGCTGGTAAGATACGCAAGACCGGTCAGCGCCTGCCAAGCGAGGCTGCCGAATACTTGCAGTTCGATACCGCGATGCGCCGCGAAGAACTCAAGTTCGTCGAAGGTCCGTTGCCATACCATGGGGGCTAGGCCGCGGGCGCAGGCGAGCGCCGTCGGTTCGTGGATCGCGAGGATGTCATCGGCTTCCACCACCAACGGAATGCGTCGCCTTTCCAGTGATGGTGGCAGCGGCAGGCCAAGGGCAATGCCGTGCCTCTCGTGCGCCATGGGCCGGCGCGCCACGAGCGGCCATTCTCTGTGCACCCAGGACTGGATCAGAGGATCGGCGCGATCTGATCCCAGCTGCCTTTCGAGCACGGAATCCCATCTCGCCGGGTCGAGATAAACCAGGTCGTGGCGTTTCAGCGGGCGAAGCTTAGGAAGCGCGTGCGATCGCATAGACGCGCTCCGCGATTTCCGCTGCTTTGGTACGGCCATGCCGTTCGAAGCCGAGAAGGTCGCGCTTGTCGACTGTGTCAGGGAGATCGGCCAGAAGCGCGCTCAGTTGGCTTGCCAGCGATTCCCGCTCGTTCCATACGAAATGGACTGCACCCGTTTTCGCGAGATTGTCCAATCCGGGAGCGAAGATGGCAGTCGTCTTAGCCTTTTCCTGCAGAACCTCGATGGATAGCTTCGTCACCTTTGACATGGACGCGAGATCCATCACAGCAGGCTCCGCGCCAGGAAGCGCGACGAGAACACGGGTCGCAAGCGCGGTCGCGAGAAACGCCCCGGCCGCCGTGTGGCCGTAGAGGATGCCGATCGTCGGACGGCCGTGAAAATCGGCGAAGATCAGGCATTTGGCGAGATGAGCCAGGAACTCGTTGAGCCCGAGCAACTCGTCGCGTTTGCTCATCATTTGGCTATCGCTGTCGACGGTCACCAGGATCGGCCCCGTCCCCGAATGGTCGTCGAGGATGTGACGGGAAAGCAGGGAGGCCTGATCGACGCCAACTGCTGCCCGATCCGAAACGCCTACGACAAGTGCCTGCTGTCCGTCCGAAAGCAGAGCCGAACCGTATAGCAGACCATGGTCGGTTTTGATGCTATGACCGTGCGGGAAAAGCGACGCGAGGATATCAGCGAGCTGCATGGTTCGGCCTCCGTACTTTTTGAGCGGCGGCCGTGAACCGCGCATAGGTCATCTCGGGGATGGAAGCGGCGTCGGTGATGCCTATGGACCGCCAGATGTCGATCGCATCGGCGGATTTGCCAAACTGTTCAATCCGCCATTCGATCCGCCTCTGCTCATCCTGCAA
Organism: Hyphomicrobiales bacterium; assembly: GCA_900470965.1. Taxonomy (GTDB): domain Bacteria; phylum Pseudomonadota; class Alphaproteobacteria; order Rhizobiales; family Rhizobiaceae; genus Rhizobium. The sequence goes on along the minus strand of UCCS01000018.1, from coordinate 80,006 downwards.
TGTCTGGAGCGTGAACGGCCGAGTGTCGGCCAGCAGGCTGACAGCGGTCTCCCGGAAACTTGCGATCGTGTCATCGACGAAGGCGTCGGCCCCACCGATCAGTCGGCGATGCTTGCCGCCCATGGTGCGCCAGACGAGCGCCCGGTCTTTAGAATCGAATTCTTCGACGCCGCGGTTTGTCTCGATCACTTCGGGTCCCGAGACGGAAATGCGGCCCTGCTCGGAGACTGCGAGAGCCGAGCAGCATCCGGCAATCAGGCCACCGCCGCCGTAGCATCCGGCTCTTCCGCCAATGAGGCCGATGACTGTGACGCCGGCGATCCTCGCCTCTATGACCGCACGCATGATTTCGGCGATCGCCAGTTCGCCGGCGTTAGCTTCCTGGAGGCGCACACCACCCGTATCAAACAGGATGATGACTGGTACCGAACGCATATCGCGGGCCGCCCGAAGAAGGCCAGTGAGCTTTGCGCCGTGAACCTCGCCGAAAGCCCCGCCCATGAAACGGCCTTCCTGCGCTGCGATGAAAACGGGTATGCTCTTGATCAGGCCACGTCCGACGATCATACCGTCATCGAATTGCTCGGGAAGATCGAAGGACTTGAGATTTGGGCTCATCTCGCGTTCTGCCGGGCCGAGAAACTCGTTGAAGCTATCGTCGTCTAGGAGGAGCGATACACGGGCGCGAGCCGAGGACTCATACCAGCTGGCTTGTCTGGCGTCGGTGCCGGCGGCTTGGGTGGCAGCGTTTGTTGGAACGTTCATTTCTCTGTTTTCTCCATCAGGCGTAAAGCCTGTGCCAGGCGAAGCGATACGGTGTCGGGTCGCGCGCCTCCATCGTTGATCGAGAACCGCAGGCCGCCCGTTTGGAAGCGCTCGACGAAATCTTCGACGACCGCCTGCCAGACGGGATCGAACCCTCGAACCGTGGTTCGAATCTCGACAACGCACTGCTTTTCCGGAACGACTCGCTCGACGAGGACTTCCAAATTTCCTGACGCAACGACCCCTGTGATCGCTTGCTTCGTGTTGCCCGCGGCCTTGTCGGCCACGTCATGTGTGAATGTGAGGTTTTCCATGGACTGCTCCCATCACCAGTTGCGAAACTTCGAGGGCGGAACGTAGAGGCCGCCCGACCAGCGAACGATGTCCTTGATGGACCGTGCCGCCAGCAGATTGCGGTCCGCCTGAAGCGGATCGATTCCAAGGTCTTCCGGTCTGAGAATGACGCCGCGACCCCGGAGCTGGTTGACCATCGCCTTGTCGCGGGCGCGGCCCACGTCCGTGTAACCGGCAACCCCGCGGATAGCCTGTTCGCGCTCCTGCGGGTTCCGGCACAGCAGCAGGTTCGCGATGCCTTCTTCTGTCACGATGTGAGTGACGTCATCCCCGTAGATCATGACGGGCGCGAGATCGAGCTTCAGCTTTTCGGCCAGGGCAAGCGCGTCCAGCTTCTCGACGAACAAGGGGACGTTCTTTTCTCCGAACGTCTCGCCAATCTGGACGACGAGTTTCCGGCCGCGGCGCAGGGCCGGCAATCCCGCGGGATCTGCTTCCCGTCCTGCCTGCAGCCAGGGATCGCTCGGATGCCGCCGACCGCGCGCGTCCGATCCCATGTTGGGAGCGCCACCGAATCCCGCTATCCGTGAGGTGGTCACCGTTGATGAGTTTCCAGCCAAGTCGATCTGGAGCGTCGAGCCAATGAACATGTCGCAAGCGTAGAGGCCCGCCACCTGGCTGAAGGCGCGGTTTGAGCGAAGCGACCCGTCGGGCCCAGTGAAGTAAACATCAGACCGAGCCCTGATATAGTCTTCCATCCCGACCTCGGAGCCAAACGAGTGTATCTGCTCCACCCACCCGGATTCGATCGCAGGAATAAGTGCGGGGTGCGGGTTGAGGGCAAAATGGCTGGCGATCTTGCCTTTCAGTCCCAGAGCTTCGCCGAACGTCGGCAAAAGAAGCTCGATGGCAGCCGTATTAAACCCGATGCCGTGGTTCAGGCGCTTGACGCCGTAGGGCGCGTAGATGCCCTTGATGGCAAGCATTGCCGTCAGGATCTGGGTTTCGGTGATGGCCGCCGGATCGCGGGTGAAAAGGGGCTCGACGAAGAAGGGCTTGTCGGCTTTAACCACGAAGTGGACGCGGTCTCCGGGGATGTCCACGCGAGGGACCTTAGCGACGATTTCATTGACCTGGGCAATGACGATACCGTCCTTGAAAGCAGTCGCTTCGACGACAGTCGGCGTGTCTTCGGTATTCGGACCCGTATAGAGATTGCCTTCACGATCAGCGCTAACCGCCGCAATAAGAGCCACGTTGGGCGTCAGATCGATAAAATAGCGGGCAAACAGTTCGAGGTAGGTGTGCACTGCGCCGAGTTGAATTTTTCCGCCGAACAGCATTTCCGCAATGCGGGCCGACTGCGGACCGGAGTAGGCATAGTCGAGTCTCGTGGCGACGCCGCGCTCAAAGAGGTCGAGATGCTCGGGAAGTACGACGCCCGACTGCACCATATGCAGGTCGCTTATGTTTTCCGTATTTACTGCCAGGAGGGCCGAGCTGAGCAAGTCGGCCTGCTTCTGGTTGTCGCCTTCCAGGCAGACGCGATCGCCTTTACGGATGACGGCCTCAAGCAGGCGAGTGGCATCCTGGGCGTCGACGATTTTTCCCGCTGACAGTTTGCGGCCCGCTTCGATGCGTTGATCCCTGGCGTCACGGTTCTTGTGCCACTGCATGCGAAACTCCTGCATTTGGAAGGTGGACCATGCGATCTGTCGGTGTGGACCGAATTGCGGGATGAAGGGCTGCCGCCTAGCGGCAGCCTTTTTGGACGGCTGTTATTTGTCGCTCGCCATGGCCGCAGTTTCAACTTTTCGCGCGGCTTCCGTGATGACGGCCGCCACTTCCTTCGGATGGGACTCGTAGACCGAGTGGCTCGCACCCTTGATCTCGATAGTGTGGCTCTTGGCGCGCTTGTAGTACCAACGCTCAAGGTCCGGATTGATGATCTGGTCGTTGCCGGCGACGACAGCCCAGCTTGGTTTGGTTTTCCACGCAGCCGCGGTCAGTGGTTGGGTGAACACTTGCGCAGATGCAAGGACTTGCGAACGTGCTCCGAACAGAGCTTGTTCGCGGGGCAGGTCAGGAGCGAACAGTTTCGGAAACTCGTCGGGGTCGAGATAGGTGTAGCCATCCGGGGTTTTCTTGATCGCGCCTGGCGTCTTGGCGAGCACGCTGGGCGTCTTCTTGCCCAGCGATCCTTCGTCTTCCCCGACATCCGGTGCATGGGCGGCGACATACACCAGGCCTACGACAGACGGATGGACGCCCGCTTCGGTGATGATGGAGCCTCCATAACTGTGGCCAACGAGCAGTGTAGGGCCGTCCTGCATGTCGAGGACGCGCTTCGTCGCCGCCACGTCATCGGTGAAGGAGCTTTCGGGTTCCTGGACCATCGAAACGTGGAACCCTTCCTTCGTCAGGATTTCGAAGATCGGCTTCCAACCGGAACCGTCGACCCATGCACCATGTACGAGAACGATGTTCTTGACAGGTTCTGCGGCTGCGGGATTGGCCAAGGTCGCGAGCGGAACGAGTGCGGCAAGAGCCAGGCATGCGCTAGTGTATCTCATGATCACAGTTCCTTTGTTGCTGCTGGTTAAAGGCTGTCGCGGATTAATTTCTGAATCGAGTCAAGCGTTGCAAAATCATGCAAAATCAGAGGTTTGCGCCAGGTGCGCTGTTCGTTCGCCGCCGAGTGACCGGGCGCTCAGCAAGTTTCGTCTGAGGCTATGGGGTTGCCGTCCTCATAACGCTTTGCGTTGACGATATCGCGCGGTGAGCACTATTTTAGGCCACACCGGATTGGAGCGAAACCAGATCAAAGTGTAGGTACCCCCACACTCCGTGGTAGGGCCTCGTGATAATCATCAGGTCTTTTTTGATGGGGGCCGCTTGTTCTCGCATCGGATATTCGATTACGAGACCCCAGAGTGGGCCAGCTTCCTAACCTCAACATTTCCGCGAATGGCGTTCGAGTATGGGCATATCGCGTCAGCCCGAGCGACAAGCTCGTCGATCAGGCCCGGTTCGATCCCTACGATCGTGATGTGCAGGGTAACAGCGAGCGCGAACGTGTCGCTCTCGGTCTTGCTGAGCCCGACTTCGCCAACCACCTCGATGTCACCGTCGGGAATGTTATGACGGCTTTCCCGTGCTGCCCGGAAAAGGGCGTTTTCGAAGCACGCGGCATAGCCTCCCGCGAAAAGCTGCTCAGGATTGGTTGCGCCTCCTTTGCCGCCCAAAGCTTGCGGCATAGCCAGCTGTAAGTCGAGAACGCCGTCGTCGCTCCTAATCTTGCCATGACGTCCACCGGAGGCGGTTACCTTGGCTGTGTAAATCGCTTCCATATACTTGCTCCTTTGAGTTCGTTGTTTTGTGGGTGAGGGGCAGGCTCACGAGGAACGGAGCGCCGCCAGACGGGTTGGCGCGGCCGATATTTTTCCGCCATGGGATTCGACGATAAACCTGCAAATGGTGAGGCCCATGCCGGTTCCGTGCTCTGTTTCGATGTGTGGAAAGGTTTGAAAAACACCTCTCCATTGCCGGAGAATCCGCCGTTGACGACATCGGGCAACTTCATACAAGTTCAATGCCGGTGTCATTGGTATAGCGCGAGAAGCATTCCAATCAGCTGGGCTCCCGCCCAAGAGACGGCGATGAACGCGACAATCGCGATAAGAAGAACTGTCGAGAGTGCAATCAACGGGTGAAATTGACGCGGACAGTGAGTACTCGTGTTCACGCCTAAGGGCCCCGGTTCGGGGCCGTAAGGGAATGCCATTGGCACCATTCGAGGGTTTTGGTAGTTCGAATTCGCCGCGGTCAGAACGCGCGAGTGGGACGAAGTCTCGCGCCGATCGCGGTGGTACAAAGATAATTGGGTGTGTGACATCGGGGTTTCCTCAAGATGCCGATGAGCGTCGGTTCAATATCGAGGATCGCGCAGTTGGAGGCTTTGGAGAATCAGGACTAGGTCTATTTGACCAATACCTACGTTTAGATTCTGGTCGAGCGAAGTGCAGCAAACCGCGACTGTAGTCGGGGCGTAAAGACTTCGCTCAGTGCTCCGGGTTAGGACGCAGTTGGTTGAGGATCGTAGGGATCCCCAGTTCGTGTTCCTTCAAGAGCTTAGAAATCGGCCCGCAAGCGGAACACTCGGTTGTGGGCAGTCGGTCCCACTTGTCCTTCGGACCGCTTTCGCTTAGCTCCTGCGGCTGCCCTTACTCACGCCCTTGTGTAACGCGAATTCCCGCTTTCCCGCGCGTTCCGGCCCGGACGCTATGCTGAAAGCTCCGATTTATTTCTAGACGATCCTTGCGGATCGATGTGATGTCCCTGCATGCGTTTCCGGTGGATTCTGCGACGGGTGACTCGACACATTCGAATCGCGTCCCATGTGAGTTTGTCGTAATTTTGAGAGATACCGCTTCATGGACAATCTTCAGAGCCCGACACCGATTCGTCCACTCCACGTCGAGATAGATGGCATGGCGAAATATCGTCAGGCACACGGCGTCGAGGATTTCGCCGCTTTTCTGCTGAGCGAACAATGGCCGCATCTCGAAAACGACCCCGCTCTATTCCACCATGCGCTGGCGACCTCTGGCGCGGTTTCGAACGTCGTGCGGGCAAGCCAAGGGGAGCACGGCCCCGACCGCCCGCTCTCCGGCGGATGGTCCCGCCGGAGAGCGCACCGATGGCCAACCGGCTATTGCAGTAACGCCGACACCGGGACCATGTCTCGGAGGTACAAAAAAAGTGAAGAAGTCGATGACCGGCGCGTTCAACCGAGGTTCATCACCTCAGATTTATTTTCAGAGAAACAAGTGCATGAACGTCACCTTAAGTGGCAGTACGCGCTACGTTTTTCCACGCGACCGCAATTTGGAGCTGTCCGCTCGGGATCATGACGGTGGCGCAGCCCCAATGGAGTTGAATGTGAAAGATACACTTCTCAGAATCTGCGCAACCGGCCTTCTCTTGCTGTCGCCTGCGATAGCCTCTGCCGCCGAAGGCTATTCGACGGCGAACGTCAATATGCGTGCAGGTCCAAGCACGAGCTACCCCGCAGTTGCCGTTATCCCACTTGGTGAATCTGTCGAGATCCATGGTTGCCTTGCTGACGTGCCATGGTGTGACGTCGAATTCTACGGTGGTCGCGGTTGGGTCGCCGGACGATATGTTCAGGCGGTGTATCAAAGCCGGCGTGTTTATGTAGGACCCGAATATTATCGCCCGCTTGGAATCCCGACCGTTGTCTTCAGCGTAGGCAATTATTGGGACCGCTATTACCGCAACCGTGATTTTTATCGGGACCGTGACCGGTGGCGTCGAGGCCCCGATTTTTACCGGCCGCCCCCTCGTGACATCAACCGTCCAGACTTAGATCGACGACAAGACGCTGACGGACGTCGCGGATTTGATCGACGACCTGATCTTGGCCTCACGCCGGACGCTGATCGCCGGACGGACTTCGATCGCGATCAGCGCCGACAGTTTGACTTCAATCGCGACCGAGACAACCGCAGGCCGGATGCCAACGGTGACGAAAATCGCCGCCCGCAATTCGATCGCCGGCCGGATTTCCGCCGCGACGGCGATGACAATAGCAACCGCGATCGCCGGGACTTTCGACGCCGGGGAGGTGACGACAGCAACAACGGTGACATCCGTCGCAGAGGCGATAATGACGGGGCGGGTAATGATCGAAGAAGACCGCGCGGTGCGTGCGATCCGGGCGACCCTAACTGCAACAACTGATTAAAGGGGCGGCACGATGCCGCCCCTTTTTATTTGTGGAAAGTAAAGTGCAACGCAAGCGCTCGTCGGCGCGACCTTTGCGACTGTCTCTTGTGGGTGCCTCGACCAGACCTAGTGGCCCGATTCCGAAATGCCTTTCGGCTCGGCAAGCGGCAACATGCCGCGATAGATGCCTGGTTCCGAGCCTTCGATCGGAACTGCCCCGACGCTTCGACGATAGAACTCCATTGGACCGGCGCCCCCGATTACCCCGTAGGCATACCCCTGCGCGTACATATCGAGAAGTGTGGTCAGCAGCAGAGCCTGGCCAACACCTTTGCCGCGGGCGACCGTATCGACGCCGGTCGGCCCGAAGAAGCCTTTCGCGGTTGCCTCGTGACAGGCAAAGCCGATGAGTACGTCGTTCTGGATTGCGATGAAGCAAGTGGGCGGCTGGCGCATCGTGGCAACCGTCGCTTCCGCGACCCAGCCGGAGCCAAAGCGCGGCTCGATCCAGGCGGTCAGAGCGTTTAACTCCGGCGCAAGGACGCGCCGGATGGTGATGTCCTGCTCGGCGATGCGCGCATTAAGTTCAGGATCGGCCTTCAGCTCGTAGAGTTTTACCAGCATGTCCATGGTTTATTCCTTTGTCAGCCTTTGATGGCGCCTGCCGTTAGGCCGGCAACGATCCGTCTCTGGAAGATCAATACGATGATGATCAGCGGTAGCGTCACGGTAACGGACGCGGCCATGATCTGACCGAACGGATATTCGTACCGGGTATTGCCTGCGATCAGGCCGATCGCAACCGGCACGGTCCGGTTCTCGTCCGTCAGGGTGAAGGTCAGCGCGAAGAGAAACTCGTTCCATGCCAGAATGAAGGCAAGAATGCCCGTGCTGGCGAGCGAGGGTCCCATCAGCGGCAGCAGGATCTTCGTCAGAATTCTAAAATGTGAGCAGCCGTCGATGATCGCAGCCTCTTCCAACTCCCGCGGAAACTCGCGGATGAAGGTGGTCAGGATCCAGGTCGTGAAGGGCACGGTCGACAGGAGATAGGTGAGGACGAGCGCGCTTGGCCGGTTAAACAGACCCATCCAGTTGATCAGCTCGAACATGCCGGAGAGAACGACGACCTGCGGAAAGATCGAGATCATCAGCACGATCATCAGGATAGTGCGCCGTTGCGGAAAGTCGATGCGCCCCAGCGCATAAGCGGCGCTGAGCCCGATGACGAGCGACAGGAACGTGGTTGAGACCGCGACATAGGCCGAGTTCATAAGCGAGCCCATGAAAACAGGATTGTCGATCAACTGGCGATAGTAGGTGAAGTCGAACGCCGGCATCAGCGCGGATTGATAGAGCGCCGAACCTTGCTTCGTCGAGGAAACGAAGGCCCAGTAATAGGGAAACAGCGTGTAGAACAGGACGAGCAGAAGAGCCAGGACCTGCAGGCTTCGCACGGCGCGCCGCCGCATACGGAAGTAGGAGGCAGGCTTGCGCACGGTCTTCGGGATGCTTGCATCGGCCATGTCGCTCAGGTCCCCGCGGCTCTGTCGAGGCGAAGGACCCCGATGATGATGATGGCGACAAGCGCGACGAGCAGGAAGACCCAGGTCGATGCCGCCGAGCCGATGCCGAGCTCCTGGAAGCTGATCAGCCGGTCGCGCGCGTAGATGGAGACGGTCATCACGCTTTCGTTGCTCGCCGCCATCACATAGGCAAGGTCGAACATCCTGAGTGCATCGAGGACGCGGAAGAGGACCGCTACGCCGATCGCCGGGCGCAGCATCGGCAGGGTGATCGACCAGAAGCGCTTCCATGCCGGAATGCCATCGACCTCCGCTGCCTCGAATATCTCCGAGGATATCAGTTGCAGGCCCGCCAGGATGAGCAGAACCATGAACGGGGTTGTCATCCACACGTCGACGAAGATCACGACGCCCATCAGCAGCGAACCGCTCGCCGTCCAGGGAATACCATGATCGATGAGGCCGAGCCCGATGAGGAGCTTATTGATAACGCCGAACTGGTCGTTCAACATCCATTCCCAGATCTTCGTCGAGACAACGACCGGGATCGCCCAGGGCACGAGGATGGCGGCGCGCGCCAGCCCTCGGCCCGGAATGGCTTCATTGACGAGAAGCGCTATCGCCAGGCCGAGAACCGTCTCGATCGCGACCGAGATGACCGTGAAGATCAGCGTGTTCTTGACGGCAATCCACCAGCTGCGATCGTTGATGACCTCAAGGAAGTTGTCGACCCCTGTCATTGAATAGACTGACGGATCGTCAAGATAGGCATCGGTGAAGGCGAAGAAGAAGGTGCGGCCGAGCGGCCAGAGGGCGACGACCAGCATGACGACGATGACCGGCAGCAGAAACAGCCAGGCCGCACGATGGTCGCGGCGGGCGAGCCGGGCACTCATTGCCGCGCTCCTTCGGTCACGCCGACCTGGCGGTTGAGAATGAGCCGTCTTCCGTCGGCGGCGAATGCAAAGATCGAGGCGTCCTGGAAATTCAGGCCGACCGCCTTGCCGATCAGTTCCCTCGGCGGCTCGACATTGACGCGGACGACCCAGATGACGTCACCGTTGATGCGGCAATAGGCGAAATGCTCGTGGCCAAGATCCTCGATACGTTCGAGCACGCAGGTCATTCGTCCGTCCCCTGCCGCCACCAGCCGGATCGCTTCCGACCGTATGCCGATCTCGGTCACTGCCTGGCCCTCGGTGTCCGCATCGATGACGAGGCCACCCGGTCCGCTCACTTTGGCCGATGTTGTCTGCACGGGCAGGAAGTTCATGCGGGGACTGCCGATGAAGCCTGCGACAAACCGGTTGTCAGGAGTGTGGTAGAGTTCCTTCGGCGTGCCGACCTGCTCAATGCGTCCGTGATTGAGAACGACGATCCGGTCGGCAAGCGTCATCGCTTCCGATTGGTCATGGGTCACATAGATCATTGTCGTCTTCAGATCGTCGTGGAGCTTGGCGATCTCCATGCGCATCTCCATGCGCAGATCCGAGTCGAGATTGGACAGCGGCTCATCGAAGAGGAAGATTTCGGGCTGGCGCACCAAGGCGCGCCCGATTGCCACGCGCTGGCGCTGTCCGCCGGACAGTTCGCGCGGCCGGCGTTCGAGCAGATGATCGACCTTCAGCATTCGTGCGACCGACCGCACCTTCTCGCTGATAGCGGCCCTGTTCATGCCGAGGGTCTCAAGCGCGAAGCCGATATTGCGCGCAACGTTCATATGCGGATAGAGCGCGTAAGACTGGAAGACGAAGGCTACGCCTCTCTTGGAGGCAGGCACATCAGTCACGTCGTCGCCGCCTATCCTCACCACACCCTTCGATGCGGAGATCAGGCCGGCGACGATGCGCAAAAGCGTTGACTTGCCGCAACCGGAGGGACCGACGAAAACGACAAACTCGCCGTCGATGATCTGCAGGTCAACATTCTGGATAACAGCATGTGTACCGAAATTCTTCGAAACGGATTCGAGCGAAACCGATGCCATTTTTCACCTGAGGGTATGAGACGGCAGAGGGCTCGCCACCGTGATTGGTGGCGAGGCAGTGACGCGTTCCGGCCGCGTTCCCGCCGCCGGAAATCCGAAGAGCGTCAGCGGCTTTCCTTCAGTTTCTCGAGCCGACCGGCCAGCGGCGTCAGGCTGGACTTGACCTCGGCACCGCCGGAAAGCATGTCGTGAACCGAACGGTAGAAAGCCTGCGAAACGCGGTTGTAGCTGGTGCCAGTGTAGCCGGACGGGCGCACGGCGCTATCGGCAAAGGCCTGCTGGTTATCCTTGAGGAAGGGTATCTTCTCCAGAACGTCCGGATCGCTGTAGAGCGCCTGGATCGACGGGTTGAGGGCCGCCTTCAGCGCGCGCATCTTCTGCATATCGGGGCCGGTGATGAAGTTCACAAAGTCGGCCGCCACCTCGGGCTTGGCGCTGTATTTGTTGACGCCATAATACATTGGGCCAAGGCATCCGCTCGACTTTTCGCCTTCCTTGCCGACCGGCAGAGGCATCACGCCGACCTTGTCGACGATATTGCTCCCCTTTTCATGGGAGGTACCCCAGACATAGGGCCAATTGCGATGGAAGACCGCGTTGCCGGATTCGAAGACGGCGCGCGACTGCTCCTCATCATAGTTGAGGACGCCCTCGGGGCTGATCGAGCCAATCCAGCCCTTCGCCTTTTCGAGCGCCTCGGCAGCCTGCGGATTGTCGATAGTCACCTTTCCGTCGTCAGAAATGATGGTGCCGCCACCGTTGGAAGCAACAAGCTCGATCGCGTCGCAGGTCAGGCCTTCATAGCTCTTGGCCTGCCAGGCATAACCCCACATGTCGGCCGAGCCTGCAGCCCGTTCCTTGTCCTGAATTTCCTTGGCGGTGGCAGCAAGCTCGTCCCAGGTCTTGGGCGCCGTCTTGCCGTATTTTTCGAGCAGGTCTTTGCGGTAGAACATGAGCCCGACGTCCATATAGGCAGGCATGGCAATGAGATTGCCGTCAAGCTTGGCCGCATTGAGTGTCGAGGCGAAATGCTTGTCCTGGTCTGCCTGCGGGATCATTGCCTTGAGATCGAGCAGGTTACTCTTGAACATGCCGAGCCAGATCACATCGAGGAAAAGGACGTCGACGTCCTTGGATTTGGCGGCGAGCAACTGTTGATAGATCGGGATCGCATCGTCCAGAAGCGCGGGCATCTTGTTGATCTTGGCCTCGTTGCCCGTCTTTTCCTTCCAGGCGTTGGCAACGTTCGTGCAGAGCTCGAATTCCGTTGGCGAGCAAAACACGGAAATGGTTTCGGCATGCGCGCTGCCACCCCAGAGGGCTGCAGATATCGCCAATGCGACAAGGCTTTTCTTCAGCATCGATTGTTCCCTTCGTTGATAACGCTTCGGCATCACGCGGAGCTCTCTGTCTCCTTGTTTCCAATAGGACTGGTTATGACCAGTCATGTCAACATGGACTTTGCCGACGTTTGCGTCGAAGATGCAAAACGGCAAGAGTGCTCCGCACAGGATCGGATTTCGAAGATGCAGCAAGCTCCGGCACCACTCGTCGCGCCAAAGGGCGGCATCGACCGGAATGACCCTCGCCCTTTGCACAAGCAGGTCTACGAAGCCCTTTTGGCATCTATCCGCGACGGCAAGCTGCCGTTGCGCGGCAAGCTGCCATCAGAACGCGAACTCGTTGATCTCTATAATGTCAGCCGGATCACCGTGCGCCATGCTGTGCGAGAATTGATCCAACAAGGCGTCATACACAGCCAGCCGGGAAAAGGACTTTACGTCGCCGAGCGTGGTGGCGGCTTCGAGCTCCAGGTTCTGAAAAGCTTCACCAGCATCGCCATAGCGAACGGGCGAAGTCCTGGCCATAGGCTGATCGGGGCCAGCATCGTGCATGCGCCGCTTGAGGTGAGCCGCCCGCTTTTCCTTGCACCCGGCGCCGAGGTGGTTCTGTTGTCGCGGCTTCGTCTTCTCGACAACATACCTGCTGTTGTCCAGACCGATTGGATCCCGGCGGCCCGCGTTTCGGGCCTGCTTGATCTCGACTGGACCGTTGCCAACCGGTCGCTCTACGGCGAGCTTCGCGAGCGCTATCGCATTCATCCGAAACGCGGGCAGACAACGCTGAGCGCGCGCCTTGCGACGGATGAGGAGGCTGCGATGCTCGAGCTGCCTCCGCCAGCCGCGGTTCTCACCGTGGATCAGATCGCTTTTGACGATCGCAACCGCCCGGTCAACCTGACGGCGCTGGTCCATCATCCCGCGCGTTATCCGCTGACGCTGCTTCAGTCGGAATCGGGCGATTTCACGCAGTATTGAGCCACTCTGTCCTGCTCCGGTGATTGCCGCTCGGGATAATTCCGCGCCATGCAGTAGCCTGACACGTCCGCCAGAACCGGGGTAGATCCGATCCGCGAGCTCTTGAGCTTTTCAGCCATAGCAGTTGCCTATAGCGATGCTGCCTTTACCGGTCATTGGCACTCAACAGCTTGGCCTGGAGACTTGCCCGCATACCTCGCATTCGTTGAACAGAATGCTTAGCGTCTGCCGATCGATGGGCTGAATACCATCAGGCTCAGGATCTCGAAGAGCACCTGCGCTGCGGCGTGTGCAGTGTTGCTCGTTGCGTCATATTGCGGTGCAACTTCGACGACGTCGCCGCCCACCAAGTTTATACCTTTCAGCCCGCGGATCAATTCAAGGACCTCACGCGTGGTCAATCCACCGACCTCAGGCGTGCCCGTGCCGGGTGCAAAGCTCGGATCGAGGCTGTCAACGTCGAAGGAAAGATAGGTCGGGCCGTCGCCGACGATGGATTTTGCCTTGGCGACGACCGCCGCGATCCCCATTCCGCTGATCTCTTCGGCATGGATCACAGTCATTCCCGACGCATAGGAGAATTCCCACAAATATTCGGCCGAGCCACGGATGCCGATCTGGATTGTCCTTGTCGGGTCGAGTGCGCCGTCCAGCACAGCGTTCCGGAACGGTCCGCCATGATGAAACTTTGTCCGATCGAATGCGCCGCTTGTGTCGCAATGGGCATCGATATGGATAAGGCCGACTGGTTGTTGCCGGCCGATGGCCTTCAAAATCGGATGGCTGATCGAATGATCGCCTCCGACGGAAAGCGGGGCGACGCCGGCATCAACGATTTGGCCAATGCGCCTTTCGATGTCGTCGTGGCTGAGCTCCAGCCGGTAGCGGCTCTGGAACGAAACGTCGCCGATGTCGGCGACCCGAAGATCAAAAACCGGCGCCGTGGCGAGAACGTGATTGTACGGGCCGATCCTCTCGATGGCGCGAAGTGCGCGCGGTCCGAAACGGGAACCTGGGCGATTGGTGACACCGAGATCCATCGGGATTCCGGTGATTGCGACCTGGAGATTGCCGAAGTCCGGCTCTTCGGCAGCGACCTGCATATAGGGTGCGCTGAGGAAGGTTGGCACTCCAGAATATGGCGCCAGTCGCGTGCCATTTTTGGAGATGATCTTCTCCGCCACTTTCCGAAACTTCTCATCGAATATCTCGCCGCCATTGGTGTCCGCAAACTCCGAGCGCAGCTGCTCAAGCCGCATTTTGTCCCACACCATCGGCATGCGTCTCCGCTTCAGTTTCGTCTCGCCCAACAAAGAGGTTGAGAAAGCCATTGGTATCGTTGTAGCAATCGGGATCAAAGAGAAATCGCTATGACCGCCGCAAAATTCAATCCGCTCGTTTCCCGCCTTTCTGCCCCGCCCATTCCGTCCGTCGTTGCCTGGGGCCGTGAATACAAAGGGCTGAAGGGTCCACTCATCGATCTGTCGCAAGCCGTACCCGGCTATCCCGCACATCCGGAGATGCTACGGCTTCTCGGCGAGACGGCCGGACAACAGGCGATGACGGGATACGGGCCGATCGAGGGTGAGCCATTATTGCGCAAGACCTACGCTGCCCATATTGCCGAGCTTTACGGCGCCGCCATTTCCGCCGGCAATATCCACATTACGGCCGGCTGCAATCAGGCGTTCATGTGTGCCGCGATCGCGCTTGCTGGCGCGGGCGATACCGTAGCGCTCACCAATCCCTTCTATTTCAATCACGACACGACGCTGTCGATGCTGGGGATCGGGCGGCGATTGGTCGACTGCGATCCCGCCAACGGGTTCTTTCCCGATCCGCGTTCGGCCGAGGCGGCACTTGCGGCCGGCGCGAAGATGCTGGCGGTCGTTACACCCAACAATCCGACCGGGGCAGTGTATCCGCCGGAGCTGCTTCACGAGCTTTTCGTTCTCTGCCGGAAATATGGCGCCTGGCTGATCCTCGATGAGACCTATCGCGATTTCCTCGGCGCCGATTACGGACGGCCGCACTCTATGCTGTCCGAGCCGGGTTGGGAGGATACGCTCGTTCTTCTCTACAGTTTCTCGAAATCCTTCTGCATTCCTGGCCACAGGCTGGGTGCGATCACGGCAGGACCCAAACTCGTCGCCGAGATCGCGAAAGTGATGGACAACATGCAGATCTGCGCACCGCGTTCGGCTCAGATCGCCGTTGCATCGGCCATCCCGTTGCTCGCCGACTGGCGGGCCGGCAACCGTGCCGAGATCGCTCGCCGGGCGGATGCGCTTAGGCTGGTCGTGTCCAAGCTGCCAGGCTGGGAGATTGGAGCGATCGGCGCCTATTTCGCCTTTGTTCGCCACCCTTTCGCCGATCGATCGTCTTCCGAGGTGGCCGAAAAACTCGCCAGGGAATCCGGAATCGTTTGTTTACCCGGCGCCTATTTCGGCGAGGGACAAGAGCGTTACCTCAGGCTTGCTTTTGCCAATGCGGATGTCGCGTCGATAGGCCTATTGTCCGAGCGTCTTTTCTAGACCGCGGCGCTCAGCCTCTGCCGGAAGTTGATGATAACCGCCGCGCCAATAGAGAAGCGGCCCTATGCTCTTTCGGATTTTGATCGCGCAGATATGCCCGATCAAAATTGCATGGGAATGATGGTGGAATGCGGTTTCAAGCCTGCAATCCAGCACTGCAAGAGCCTTTTCAAGGACGGCCGCGCCGGTCTTCAGGCGGTACCATCCCGCATCGCCATAGCGTTCGGCGCCTTTGCGTCCATCAAGGCCGGCAAAGGATTGCGCCACAGTCTGCTGATCGGCGGCGAGCAGGTTGACACAAAAGCAGCCGTACCGTTGCAGCACTGGCCACGAGGAAGAGGCACGATTGACGCTGACGATGACGGAGGGCCGCTCCGCCGAAAATGAAGAGACTGACGTCGCGGTGAAGCCGGTGCGGTCTTCACCGTCGCCGACGGTGATCACGCTCACGGCACCTGCCAGATGACGCATCGAAAGCTTGAAGTCCGCTTCGCTGATCAAGGTCTCGGCACTCATCGGGTTGGCGCTTGCGTTTTGGCAAAGCGGTTCGCCGGCATTGAGAGGCCGAGGTTCTCGCGCAAGGTTCTACCCTCGTATTCCTCGCGGAATAGCCCGCGGCGTCGAAGCTCGGGCAGGACGAGCCGCACGAAGTCGTCGAGACTGGACGGCAAGGTCGGAAACATCAGGATGAAGCCGTCTGCGGCGCGCGTCTCGAACCATTCCTCCATGAAGTCGGCAATCTGGGATGGCGTGCCCGTCATGCCATTTCCGGTATGCTTCTCCGCATAGTGCCGGATGAGTTCGCCGACGGTGTGGCCGCTTCTGACAAAATCGACCAGCTCATCGAACAGGGCGCGCGATCCCTTGGGCGCCGCCGGCAGCCGATCCATGGGGAAAGGCTTGTCGAGGGCCACGTCACGCAGATCCGCCTCGAGGAATTCAGAGAGCATCAGCCGGCCAACGTCCGGATGCATCTTATCGATCAGATAATCCACCTTCGCCTTTGCCTCGGCTTCGGTTTCACCGACGTTGATGACGATGCCCGGCATGATTTTCAGATCGTCCGGATCGCGTCCATAGGCCTGCATCCGGCCCTTGACGTTTTCGTAGAAGGCCCGGTTGCGCTCGATATTCGATGCGAGGCTGAAGACGATCTCGGCGGTGCGTGCCGACATGTCCATTCCGGGTTCCGAACCGCCCGCCTGGGCGATCACGGGGCGGCCCTGAGGCGTCCGCGCGATGTTGAGGGGGCCGCGAACCTGGAAGTGCTTGCCTTTGTGATCGAGC
The DNA here is from genome assembly GCA_900470965.1 of Hyphomicrobiales bacterium. Classification (GTDB taxonomy): domain Bacteria; phylum Pseudomonadota; class Alphaproteobacteria; order Rhizobiales; family Rhizobiaceae; genus Rhizobium. Next base: position 63,550 of record UCCS01000018.1, on the reverse strand, counting down.
GTATGGTGCTTGTCTTTGTCATAGTAGACACCGTTTTCACGGTCGAGAAGCAACGCGCCTTCCTCGAAGCTGTCCCAAAGACCGAACACGACATCGATGAATTCGTTGCCGCGCTCATAGCGCAACGCATGTGGGTCGAGCCCCTCGCGGTTGAAGTTGTAGCCGGTTTCGTCGTGGTCGGAGGTGACGACGTTCCAGCAGGCGCGTCCCTTGCTCAGATGGTCGATTGAGGAGAACAGACGCGCGACATTGTACGGCTCGTAATAGCTCGTCGAGACCGTCGCCACGAGACCGAGATTATCGGTTGTGACCGCCAGAGCCGAAAGCAGCGAGAGGGGTTCGAAACGGTTCATCTTTGTGGGAATGCGGGCAAGCGCACTGGGGTCGCCGACGGCGGCGGCGGGAGAATCCGCCATGAACATGAAATCGAATTTGGCTGCCTCGGATCGTTTGGCGACATGGAGCAGATGAGCGAAGTCGTTGGCACCATTGACGTCGCTTGCCGGATGCAGCCAGGAGGCGGGATGAAAACCGAACGTATAGACGTTCCGAGTTTCATCTTGTCGGCCCGCGCCATCGAACTCTCCTGCCATGTCGGTCATGCCACCGCGGGAAACCGCCTGCGCAAATTATCGTCAGGCACAAATTTTCATCAATATTGCGCAGCTGAGTTCTGTTTTAGTTTTTCTAAAGTGTTGGCCCGGGCGCGGACGCCAGGGCCTGCTGACGGGAAACAGCCACGAGCCAATCGCGGAATTCGCTCCCATGGGGCTTTTGCAACGCCGCGCGGTCCCAGGCGAGATAATAGCTTTCGCGCAGTGCTATGCGTGTGTCGACGGGGATGACGAGCGTCTGTGCCTCGAGCTCATCGGCAATCATAGACATCTGCGCAAGGACGACGCCGCGCTTGTTGACGGCTGCGTCAATCGCACTGCTCGACAGAGTGAAGGAAAGGCCGGCTGTGCTCTCCTCAAACGCGGTGCCCGTCTTGGCAGCAAACTCGCGCCAGCTTGGATAGGGTGTGAAGTGCCGCTCCCATTCGACATGCAGGAGTGGATATTCGAGAAGCCGCGCGACGGAGGGCGCCTTGCCTTTGATCAGCGCCGGCGAGCAGGCCGGCACGACCCAATCGCGGAACAGTTCGGTATAGTGTTCATGCTGCAGCACATCCGATCCATAGCTGATGCGGAAATCGACGTCGTCGAAGCCCATGCGCGGTTCCTTGTCGCGGCCGACAATCCTGACATGAGCATTAGGATGAAGGGCCTGCCAGTCGAAGATCCGGCGCCCTATCCATTTGTTGACGACGGAAGACAAGGCGCTGAGAACCAGAGCATTCTCATTGCGCGCCCGTTCCAAAATCTGTTCCGCAAGCGCGAATTGCTCGAAACCCTTCGATATTTCCTGGTGATAGAGCCGTCCCCATTGGGTGAGCTCCACAGTGCGGCCGTTGCGCTCCAGCAAGGTGACGCCGAGAAAGCTCTCGATCTTGCGAATCTGCTGACTTATTGCGCCGGGGGAAACGTTCAGTTCGAGGGCCGCGGCGCTTACGCCGCCACACCGGCCGACAGCTTCGAACGCCTGTAAGCCCTTGAGCGGCACCGTCCTGATAACCTGTTTTACCGTCAAAAGGAGCTTCTCCGCGGCGGTTGATCTGGGATGCCTCTCTCCGTCGGATGAAAGTCGCCGGCGAATTGGAAACGGTCGCCGGGATGGATGATTTCGACGTGGGTGACCGTGCGGCTGCCCTGCCATGTCTGGCGGATCAGGGTCAGGCAGGCCTTGCCACGCTCGGTCTCAAGCAGGCGTGCCGTGGCGGCATCGGCCGAAACCGCACGAATGACATGCCTTGCCTTCGACCAAGGCACCATGTCCAGCAGCCATTTGCCGGGCGGGACCGAAGCAAAGCTTTCGGTTCTGGCAGACGGCACCATGGCGAGCATGATGATCCGCCGCTCCAGCGCATTTGGCTTGCCGTCCACGGTGTGCAGGCAGTGAAGCCGCAGGATGTCTGATCCCGTCGTCTCGCCGAGCTGTGCCGCGGTGGCCCCATCCAGTGTCTCGATCCTTCGCCGCAGGATCCTGTAGCCGTGGTCATGCCCCGCCAATTCGGCTTCCGTGGAAATGTCCTGGATATCCATCACGGTGCGGTCGATCTGCCGGGAGGCGACGAAGGAGCCAACCTTGCGGCGGCGTGTGATCATGCCGCGTTCCGCCAGGGCCGAAAGAGCCTTGTTCACGGTCATTCGGGAACATCGATACTCTTGTACCAGCTCGTGTTCGAAGGGGATGCGGTGCCCGGGTTGCCAAACGCCGGTCATGATCCTGGTTTCGATGTCTTCGAATATTCTCTGATGAATTGAGACCAAAACTCACCTCGATCCAGCGATGACATTCAATTTCCACCAAAGCCGCCGCTACCGGGTCTGCCGGCACTATGCGGCACAAATCTTGCATCCGCCGAGTTTAGCGTTTGACAGTGTAGGCCGGCCTGTATCTATTTGTATAGACAAAAGCGGATCAGAGAAATCCGCTCGGCGGGACAACGATTGGGGAACTTGGACCTTCCACCGGAAGGGTGAAACTGGAGAGAAAAACATGAGGAAGAGTTCGCTTCTGAAGGGGCTGGTCGGCGCTGCATTTCTGTTCGGCGCGACGATTTCTGCCCATGCGGCCGATACGCTTGCCGCCGTGAAGGCAGCTGGCACCATGAAGGTCGGTACCGAGACGGCCTTCGCACCGTTCGATTTTATCGACGCTGGCGAACATGTCGGCTTGAACGTCGATCTTTTTAACGAGATTGGCAAGGAACTCGGCGTGAAAGTCGAATGGGTCACGCTCCCCTGGGACGGCGTCTTCCCGGCGCTCGAAGCCGGCAAGTTCGACGTCGTCGCAGGCCCAGCGACGATCACCAAGAAGCGCATGGAGCGCTATCGTTTCACACCGCCGCTTGCCGAGGCGACCATCGCGATCCTGAAAAAGGCCGGCGACCAGACGATCAACAAGCCGGAGGATATCGCTGGCAAGAAGATTGGCGTCGGCAAGGCGACCGCCCAGCTCGATCAGCTCAAGGAGTTTTCCGAAGCCCTGCCGACAAAGGTCGATATCCGCGAATATCCGGCCTTCACCGAGTCCTATGCGGATCTCGCGGCCGGCCGCATCGCCGGTGTTGCCAATTCACTGCCCAATATTGCTTTCGTCGCCAAGCAGCGCGAAGGCACGTTCGAAGTCGTGATGCCGCCCTTTGGCAAAAAATCCTATTTCGGCTTTATCGGCCTGAAGGATGCAGATCATGCGCCACTGATGGACGCAATCGACGCCGCCATGCTGAAGATCAAAGCTGACGGCCGGATGGCGACGCTGCAGAAGAAGTGGTTCGGCGCGAGCTTCGACACACCGGATTCCGTTAAGGACCCAGCATTCTGATCAGCCATCGGAAATCGGCCATGCCCGCGGGGATGCCGGGGCATGGCCGAGGAATGCGACCGGATCTTCCTCACCGCCAAGCGAGCGAAATCTGAACAATGTCCGTTAAACTCTTCGAGTTGCTTCTGCAGGCATCGATCTACACGGTGACCATCAGTGTTGTGTCGATCCTCATCGGCTTTGCGATTGCGATCCTTCTTTCGGGAATGCTGCTGTCGGGGCGAGGGCTTTTCGTGCGACCTGCCCAGATTTTCATCAGCTTCTTTCGCGGCGTGCCGCTGTTGGTGCAATTGCTGCTGATCTACAATCTGCTGCCGGTCATCGGCATCAATGTGCCGAGCATCGTGGCCGCGATCATCGGTCTGTCGCTCTGCACGGCAGCCTACCAGGCCGAGAACCTGCGCGGCGGCTTTGCCAGCGTGCCTCTAGGCCTGGTGGAGTCGGCGGAAATGGTTGGCCTGACGCCGCGCCAGGTCTTCCGACGCGTCAAGGTTCCGATCGCCCTGCGCCTCACGTTTCCAGCTCTCGTCAACGAGGCAATCCTCATTCTCAAGGCGTCGTCATTGGTTTCAGTCGTTGGCATCGTCGAACTGACGCGCATGGCCCAGGACCTTGCCGGCAGCACCTTCCTGCCGCTGCAGCTCTTCGCATCCGCCGGTCTCATCTATCTGGTGATCAATTGGTTGATGGCGCTTGCCGGCGGCCTGATCGAAAATAGACTCCCGGGGGCGCCGCGGTGACCTTCGACATCAATGTCCTCATCGGGCAATGGCCGGCCATCGTAAGCGGTGCCGGCGTAACGATCATGATATGGATCCTCGGCACCATCGCTGCAACCGTCATCGGCTTCCTGATGGCAGTCGCCAGGCAATATGGCGGCGTGCTGATCAACAAGGCGCTGGGTGCCGTCGTAGGCGTACTGCGTGGCACGCCGTTTCTCATCCAGATATTCCTAGTCTATTACGGCGGCCCCTTTGTCGGCCTTGATCTCGACCCCTTGCCGGCCGGACTGATCGGCATTTCCATCTATGGCGCGGCCTATTTCAGCGAGATCTTCCGCTCCGGCTTCCAGGCTGTGCCGAAGGGCCATATCGAGGCTGGCGAATGTGTCGGCCTGACAAAGGGGCAGATCGTCAGGCGCATTCTTTTGCCGGAAATGACGATGCTGGTGCTGCCGCCATCCGTGAATATGGTGGTCATCCTGATGAAGGAGACGGCGGTCTTGTCCATTATCACCGTGCCGGAGCTGACGGCCACGCTGAGTGCAATCGGGTCGCAGCAATATGCCTTCGTCGAAGCACTCTCCGCATTGGCGCTTTTCTATTGGGTGCTCGTCGAAGTCACCGGCTGGCTTGGCAACCTTGCTGAAACGAAACTTTCCAGATTCAGGTTTTTCAACGCATGAGCGTCCCCGCAATAGCAGTTAGGAATCTCATCAAGACTTTCGGAGAGACTACGGTCCTTCATGGTATCGATCTCGCCATCGAACCCGGACGGGTTTCCTGCCTCATCGGCCCTTCCGGTTCCGGCAAGAGCACTCTTTTGCGCTGTATGGCTTTTCTTGAGGAGGCAACGCACGGGACGATCTCCATCAACGGCGAGGTGCTTGGCTTTACCGAGGATTCCCAAGGACGGCGCGAGCGAGTCTCGGCCGCCACCAACCGGGCGATCCGCGCCCAAATCGGCATGGTGTTCCAGCAGTTCAATCTCTGGCCGCACATGACGGCCCTCGGCAATGTCAGCGAAGCATTGAAGACGGTTCACAAGATGGGCCGCAAGGATGCGGAGGAGCGGGCAATGGCCCAGCTCGTCAAGGTTGGCCTCGAGGGCCGGGCCGGGCACTATCCCTCGCAGCTATCAGGTGGACAGCAGCAGCGCGTGGCGATCGCCCGTGCCCTGGCGCTGAAGCCCAAGATCATGCTGTTTGACGAGCCGACCTCGTCGCTTGATCCGGAGCTGACTGGCGAAGTCTTGAACGTGATGCGCGATCTGGCCGCCGAGGGCATGACCATGGTTGTTGTCTCGCATGAGATAGGTTTTGCTGCGACCGTCGGCCAGCAGATCATCTTTCTCGACCACGGCAAAGTGCTCTTCAGCGGATCCCCACAGGAGGTCTTTAAGAAGCCGAGAAATCCCCGTCTTGAACAATTCCTCGATACCTATCTCGACCGCGGTGCCTCGATGTTGCTGTAATGTCCATGTCCTTCCAGGTCGCCAGGCAGACTAGGTTGAGCACCTGGAATCTCCCCAAACGGCGGTATTTTTTGTTCCCTCCTATGTTCCCCAAATTCCAACGGTAGAACGCGGGGATTTCGGTCCCGGGAGCCGACGAGCATGGCCTCGATCTTCTTCGCACGCTGGTTGACGTTTTTACGAGAACCATCCCGGAGCTGGAGCTGGATCAATCTAACGAGCCACTTTGGGCGTTCTGGCAAATAAAGACGGTTAGTGTAGTCGCGAACCGCGTCAATTTCGTCTTGTGAAAAACCGCGGACGTCAGACAAGTAAACTCCACCTCAGAAAGTTTATGTGTCTCTGTCTGCGATCTGGTCGCAGAGGCGAAAGCGCATGGCCGTATGACCATGACAGATATCAGCACCGCAGAGGAAGGTCGGGACGCTATTGCCTCGGGCGCTGACTTCGTGGGCACGACGCTTTCCGGATACACCGACTACACAATGGGTCGGCAGCCCCGACTTCGATCTCATGGCCAACCGTTAAATTTCCTTGGCCACCTCCCTGCGAATGAAAGGTAAAATTTACCAAGATTTGTAACGATCCGACGCTGTCCAAATCGCGGAGGGAATTTAGTGAAGACTGCCACGCTCGCATCCATAGCCTTGGCGATGTCGATCTCCGCCGCCGGCGCGCAGACAATCGGCGTCTCGATGTCCGATCTCGACAAATTCAGAACGGCGCTGCTGAACGGCGTCGTCAATCACGGGCAGACGATATCAGGACTCAAGCTCATCACCGAAAATGCCAAGAGCGACAATGAGCTGCAGAAGAAGCAGGTCCAGAAGCTCATTGCCGACAAGGTCGACGCCATTATCCTTGCCGTCTCCGATGGCGACCTCGGGCCGCAGATGACCAAGATGGCGGCAGACGCGGGCATTCCGCTGGTCTACATCAACAACGTCCCCTCCAACTTGCTCGACCTGCCGGAAAATCAGGTCGTGGTCGCCTCCGACGAGAAGGAGTCAGGAACGCTCCAAACGAAGCAAGTCTGCGCGCTCCTCAAGGGCAAGGGCCGCGTCGTCGTGCTGATGGGCGAACCCTTCCACGCGGCCGCCCGCGCCCGCACGCAGGACATATCAGACGTCATCGCCATGCCGGAATGCAAGGGCCTCGAGATCGTCGAGCGGCAGGCGGCCTATTGGTCGCGCGATTATGCCGACCAGCAGATGCAAGAATGGCTGGCGGCCGGCGTCAAGTTCGACGCTGTCATCGCCAACAATGATGAGATGGCGCTCGGTGCGATCCGTGCCATGAAGAAGGCCGGTATGCCGATGAAGGACGTCGTCACCGCCGGGGTCGATGCGACCGACGACGCGCTTGCCGCGATGGAGGCCGGCGATCTCGATGTCACCATTCTTCAAAGCGCCGTCGGGCAGGGTGCGGCCGCAGTCGACGCTGCCGTAAAGCTCGCAAACAAGGAGAAGGTGCCGCGCGAAAACAACGTTCCCTTCGAACTCGTGACGCCCGAGAACATCACCAAATATTTGCCGAAGAGCCAGTGAGCATAAGAGGCCAATCATGTTGCATTTCTGGAATAAATTCGGCATCCGCGCGCAGATCACCTCCGGCTTCGTACCGCTGATTCTGTTGATGAGCCTTCTTACCGTCAGCGCGATCTCCGGCATGAACGGGCTTGCTGCCATCTTCACCTCTTATCGCGCCACGGCAGGCCAGAGCCTTGCCATCTCCGATTACAGCGACAGACTGCACGAGATCCAGATGTCAGCGGAAGCCTTCCGCTCCACGCCGACGCAAGCCGTCGTCGACAGCTTCCGCGCCGGCGTCAAAGCCTTCGAGGCGGGCGATCCGCGTTTTGCAGATAACAAGGACCTGCAGTCCGGTCTTGCGACAATCCGTCAGGACATTGCCGCCTATGGCAAGGCGTTCGAACAGATCGTCGCCCTTCAGGCCCGACGTGACATGCTGATTTCCAAGGTCACCGAATTCGGCCCCTGGACCAGCATCGCGCTCAACGACGTGATGCGTAGCGCCTGGCGCCAGAATGACGTGGCCCTGCAGCACATGACGGCAGAGACGCTGGAGGCCTTGAACCGCAGCCTCTATTTTTCCGAACGTTTCGTGCATTCGGACGATTTCGCCGCCTATGATACGGCGCAGGTGGCGCTCGCCGAAGCGGTGGCGCTCAACGATGCCGCCGCCAAGGCTGCGAAGAACGAGCTGCAGAAGAAGCGCCTGATGGGCGCCGGCCAGCTCATGCAGAATTACACTGCCCGTCTCAGTGATATGAAGGAAGTACTGCAGGCATCCGGCAATATCCGTCAGACGCAGCTCAACGTGCTCGCCCCGAAGATATCGGGCGCATTCAAGGACTTGCAGGCGACCGTGACCGGCGCGCAGAAGAACCTGGACGGTTCGGTCGAAGCAACGGTCGCCGCCGCGACCAGCACAACGCTGGTCATCAGTGGCCTGTTGATCGTCATTGGCCTCCTGCTCTCCTACTTGGTCGGCCGACTGATTGCCTCCGCCGTTCGCGGTATGGCGCAGTCCATGGAGCGGCTTGCCCGCGGCGACGACACCATCGCGATCAAGGGCGTCGAGCATCGTCATGAGCTTGGCGCCATGGCGCGTTCGCTCAAGGTCTTCCAGGAGACCGGTCGCGCCAAGCTGATCGCCGAATCCAATGCCGAGCGCGCCCGCCTCGCCGCCGAAGAAGAGCGGCTGCGCCAGGAAGCCGAGCGTCTCAGCGACGCAAAGGTGATGGAGCATGCCTTCCGCCAGATTTCTCTCGGCCTGGATGCGCTCTCGAAGGGCGATCTCTCGGTCCGCGTCGGCGAAGTCGACCACCGCTACGTCAGGATCCGCGATCACTTCAACAACTCGGTCGCAAGCCTGGAAGAAGCAATCGGTTCCGTTATTCGCGCGGTCACGACCATCCGGTCCGGCCTTGCGGAGATCTCCACCGCCTCCAACGATCTTGCCCGCCGTACCGAGCAGCAGGCCGCTTCGTTGGAAGAAACGGTGGCGGCGCTCGGGGATGTCACCCGCGGCCTCAACGGAACGGCGGAAGGCGCCAGCCGCGCCCAGGCTGTCGTGGCAACGGCCCGTACCAACGCCGAAAAGGGCGGTGAGATCGTCTCCCGCGCCATCGCCGCAATGACAGAAATCCAGAACTCCTCGTCGAAGATCGGCAACATCATCGGCGTCATCGACGAGATCGCCTTCCAGACCAACCTGCTGGCGCTGAATGCCGGCGTCGAAGCCGCACGCGCCGGTGAAGCCGGCAAGGGCTTTGCCGTCGTCGCCCAGGAAGTGCGCGAGCTCGCCCAGCGCTCGGCCAATGCGGCAAGAGAGATCAAGGAACTCATCTCCAACTCCTCGATGCAGGTCAAGACGGGCGTCGAACTGGTCGGCGAATCCGGTGTTTCGCTCGAAAAGATCGTCGAGCAGGTGACCGCGATGAATGCGACGGTCGCCGAGATCGCGGTCGCCGCCCGCGAGCAGGCCACAAGCCTGCGCGAGGTCTCGGCCGCCGGCGACCAGATGGACAAGGTGACCCAGCAAAACGCCGCGATGGTCGAACAGACCACGGCTGCAGCTCAGAGTCTGACGCAGGAAACTGAAAACCTCGCGGAATTGCTGTACCGGTTCCGGACAAGCAGCGCCCACATGTCAGAGAACAGGCATTATGCGATGGCATCGTGACGCGTTCGATCGTTCCCAACGGCGCAGCCCGTCGAAGGCCGGGTCGCCTGTCGGACTGACCGTCTCGAGACGAGGTCAACCAATATAGCCCATGAGAATCCTAGAGGAGCGTGTGCGGTCGGACAGCGGAGACCAACGGTCAGGAGAGCGGTACGAGCCGACCGGGCACTGCTCACTGGATGTTTAATCGCGGTCTTATCAGTCTGCTGTCGGCATGCCGCGTAAAGTTAGAGCCCCGCTCCACCCGGCGAGGCTCTTCGCCTATCACTTGTTCATCGCATCCTTGAGCGCCTTGGCCGGCTGGAAGGTCAGCTTCTTTGCGGCCGCAACCCTGATCGTCGCGCCGGTTGAGGGATTGCGTGCTTCGCGCTCCGGCGTCGCCTTGACTTTGAACTTGCCAAAGCCCGGCAGCGAGGTTTCGTTGCCGGCAAGAGCTGCCTCGGTGATCGAAGCGAGGACCGCCTCGACGATCGCCTTACCCTGTACCTTCGTCAGACCGTGTTCGCCAGCAATCTTGTCTGCGATTTCGTTGGTCGTCGTCATGTCGTTCTCCGCATCGTCGTTGATGCGCAATCCCTGACACCGACCGCGTCCATTGTCATGGAGGCGACACCGGCGATGGCGCTCGTTCAGCGAGATTTCCACAGCTTCCAATCGATCTGTCGCCTCTGGCGTGCTTGTTCGTGCCAATTTCAGAAAATGAGGCAAATAAGCCAGCCTCTCCCATCATGCTTCCCAGCAGCGCTGAAAGTGACGGCTGGGTTCGTCATGACCTGTCGTCGGGAAACGACATGAGAACGTTGAGCCCAATGTTCGACCCCGATCAACGCAATTCATTCTCGTTATGACGGGCCACCCTCGATGGCATGGATGTATCTCTGGATCGACCGCTCGATAACGCGCGATCCTTCCTGTTTGATCGTCCTGCCCGAAAATCCACCATAGATAGCCTCGAACCGGAAGGGGCGCAGCGCTTCGCCTATGCCCTTCACCGCTCGCCCGCTCAACGGCAGAAGGTTCGGAAAGCTGCGCATGAAGCTCACATATCTCCGGTCGAGCGTTACCTGCATTGTATCGCCCACGAACAACGCGCCCTTCCCATCTTCCAGCCAAGGGCAATGCAGCACTGAACTGCCTGCGAAATGGCCGCCGCAGCGCACAAGGGTCGCCTGGTTCAATTCAAAAACCTCACCCACCCAGTGGCTGAGCGCCGGGCCTGATCTCTGTACCCATTCTCGATCATCGTTGTGAATATAGACAGGTACGTCGCCGAAGGCTGAACTCCAATCCATCATAGAGGAATAGAAATGTGGGTGTGAAATGGCGATCGCCGCAAGCCCGCCCATTACAGCAATTCGGCTTATGCTGGACTCGTCCAGGAGGCTGAGGCAGTCCCACAATATATTGCCGTCAGGCCCTTCGATCAGGAAGGCTCGCTGACCGATCGCAAAGTCTGGTGAGATCTGCAGGCAATGTATGCCTTTTGCTTCTTTGGTCCAGATCAAGTCGTGGGTCGACCGGAGGGCCGTCATATGTGTCCAAACCTGACCTGATGGTGGCACGAATTGACGATCGTCTTCGCAAATGGGACAGGCAGAGGGTGGTTCTGAGCTTTCGTCGAACTGCATTCCGCAAGCAGTGCAGATATGGAAGGTCATTTTCATCTCCTTGCCAGGCCTGTTTCGCTTTCCAACAATCGCCCACCCCGCACTTTGACACAATCGATCAGACGGTGAACCGTCCGCTCTCGGGTCGCCACGGTCGCACACTATCATGCGCGGACAATCTCTCGACCACGGGCCGGTGACGGCCCTCTCTCCGAATGTGACGACACTCATCACCGCCACCCCGCTTTGCCGGAGCACATGGAACCAACAGATGTTCGACGGGTTTGGTGGCCAATCTTCAAGGAGTCTGAGCCGCCGAGAGGTATGCGTGCAACCAACGAACCATAGACATGTGACCGTCAACGGCATCGATATCTTTTACCGCGAAGCAGGGCCTGAAAACGCACCCTTGGTGTTGTTGCCGCATGGCTATCCATGCTCGTCGTACGAATTCCGCAATTTCATGCCAGGGCTGGCGGATCGTTGGCGGCTGCTTGCGCCGGACTTTCCCGGCGCCGGCTACAGCGCGACCCCGGACGACTTTGACTACAGCTTCGACGGCTATGCCAGCTTTCTGGACGGCTTCGTGAAGACGCTCGGCCTGCAGCGCTTCGCGCTTTATCTCCATGACTTCGGATCCCCCATCGGCGCGCGGCTGGCTATCAAGGCACCAGAGCGCATCGCAGCGCTCATCATCCAAAATGGCGATATCCCGTACGAGGATGCGCTGGGGCCGAAATATGCCGAGATCGAGAGTACCTGGCGGCTGCCCCGTTCCGACATGAGGCTGAAAGTGTCGGAGGCGATCAAAGAAGAGACATTCAGAGAGGAATTCCTGAACGATCTGAGGCCTGAGCTCGCCCGACAGATTCCGCCCGACCTCTGGAAGTTGCATTGGTCATTGATGACGCCGAAGCGCAAGGAAGTTGCGATTGATCTGATCGCAGGCCTGAAAGAGAACCGTGCCTGGTTTCCTCAATACCGGAACTACCTCGCCAAGCATCGTCCGCCGACGCTGATCGTATGGGGACCGCAGGACGGGTACATGCCGGCGAAGTCGGCGCGTGCGTATCTCCGCGATCTCCCGGACGCCGAACTGCATCTACTGGATGGTGGTCATTGGCTTCTTGAGACCAACCTCGATGAGGTGCTCTCACTCGTCGGTGATTTTCTTGGCCGAGTCCATCCGCCCGGAAAACCAGCGACCAAGCAGGAATAACGGTTCCAAAATCGTAGGCGCCATCAGCCATAGCGCAACCACGATCGCCTGGGAGGAATGACACTGGCCGATCGCTTTCCCCTCGCGCGGGAACGATTGGAATGGCAATGCGTTCGATAGACTGATGGTCGCCAGGCGTGGTCCGTCGTGCGATTCATGTCTGAACAATGCGTCACCAGCCGGGCTCCGTTTTCGTCCCGATGTGGATGAAGGCCGGTCGCCACCTCAGGCCGCAGGCGCTCTCGATAGGTGAGAAGGAGGAAGTAGCTCTCGCATGACATCTCGCCATTCTGTCGCAAGCATCGGAGGCGATCTAAAGTTGCACTGTCTGACGGAGGAGGCGGCCCACGCACGGCCATACTGTTCCCTGGTTTCCCGCAGACAAGCCATGAGTGGCGCAAGGTCACTCCGCTCCTGGTCAAAAAGGACCTTGAGGTGGTTGCCCTGGATTATCGGGGCGCGGGCGGCTCATCGAAACCGGCCGGCGGGTGTTGGCGTTGCCAAGCAGGGTGGGCTACTGAGCGCCGACGACGTCGGCAATACGGTGCGGCGCGTGACGGCTCAATGACAGTGCGTTCCGCAAACGAGGTTATCGGTGATGGGGGAAGACATGGAAACGCAGAGGATCTTTTTTGAGAAAAGCGACTGGGTGCCCAACAACCAGATGCTTCCTGTTATCGTCTATCGCGAGATCTTCATCTGCGATGACGGGTGCGAGGAGTTCGCGCGTCTCTTCACCTCGCACGGCTGGGAAGGCATCTGGCGCGATGGTGTTTTTGGCTATCAGCACTATCACGCGGGCGCTCACGAAGTGCTTGGTGTCGGAAAAGGAACGGGAAAGCTCCTGATCGGCGGCCCGACCGGTAAGGTGTTCGAGTTGCACCCGGGAGATTGTCTCGTCCTTCCCGCGGGGACCGGTCATCAGAACCTCGAAGCGAGCAGCGACTTTCGAGTGGTTGGTGCCTACCCGCCAGGCCAACTCGCCGATATTCAGACAAGCGCTCCAACTGCAGAACTCCTCAGAACAATCGCCGACGTCGCCTTGCCCGAATCCGATCCGGTGCAAGGCGCCTCAGGCCCGGTGTTCGACGCTTGGCATCTCGGCGATAACTGAGGCAAGCGGGTCAAGGCACCGATCCGGCACATCCTGCAATCGCAAACCTCTGAAAAATCAGGTTCATTGCCGTGGAAGAGGGCCTCAATGGCCTGGATCATCGCCTGTTGGCGAGCACGAAGTGCTTCCTCCTCGACATCCAAAACGCGGACGACCCATCACGACCCAAACCAGTGTCACATCCTTTCAAGAACGTCTATCTAGCCGCTCTATTTCTAAGCAGTCCGCCGAAGTCTCTCCCCGCTGGGTTTTCAGACTATCCGAGGACCGATGACAGAAATTCGCGCGTCCGCTCCACTTGCGGCGCGCCGAATATCTCTTCAGGCGCGCCCTGCTCGCAGATGCGCCCCTTATCGAAAAAGCAGACGCGATCCGAGACCTCTCGGGCAAAGCGCATCTCATGGGTGACGAGCAGCATCGTGAGATCATGTTCATGCGCCAGTGCGCGGATGACGGAAAGCACTTCGCCCACCAGTTGCGGATCAAGCGCTGATGTCGGTTCATCGAAAAGCAGAACTCGTGGGCGCATCGCAAGCGCTCGGGCGATTGCCACGCGCTGCTGCTGCCCGCCGGAAAGCTGGACCGGATAGTGGTCCTTCTTATCCGCGAGCCCCACCATCTGCAGCAGTTCAAGCGCACGCGCTTCGGCTTCAGCCCGCGCCATTCCCAGTACCCGCACCGGCGCTTCGACAACGTTGCGAAGGACCGTCATATGAGGAAAGAGATTGAAGCTCTGGAAGACCATGCCGACATGATTGCGGATTTGGCGCAGGTGTTTTTCAGAGGCCTGGAACCGGCCCTTGCCGCCCTGCTCGTGGTAGGAGGTGCCAGCAAGCGTCAGCTTGCCTTCCTGGAACGGTTCGAGTGTCATGAGAATGCGCAGGACCGTCGATTTGCCGGAGCCTGACGGTCCTATAAGCGTGACTTTCTCGCCCTTCGCGACGCTGAAATTGAAGTGGTCAAGCACTGTCAGAATCCCGAAGCGCTTGGTGACGTCGGAAAACTCGATGATGGGCGGATCGATATTGTCGGTCATCGCAAGGGTATTCCTGCCTTTGGAAGCGCTTTCTGCAAGCGGTGGAGACCTGCTGAGCAAATCAGCGTCAGCAGAAGGAAGATCAGCCCGACAAGCGTCAGCGGCACGAGATATTCGAAGGTGCGTTCGCCGATCATGTTGGCAAGGCCCATCATCTCAAGAACGGTAACCACCGATAAAACCGGGGTCTCCTTGATCATGGCCACGAGATAATTGCCCATGGCAGGCACGATACGCGGAATGGCCTGAGGCAGGATGATGTCGTAATAGGTCTGCATGCGCGTCATGTTGAGCGCGGTTGCCGCTTCCCATTGGCCGTGATGAACGGCTTCGATGCCGCCGCGATAGACCTCCGACGTATAGGCCGCATATTGCAGACCGAGTGCCAGTGCACCGGTGAGAAAGGCCGGCAGCACGATACCGAAATCGGGCAGCACGTAGTAAAGGAAGAACAGCTGCACCAGTAGCGGCGTATCGCGCAGGAATTCCACGACAAAGGCTGTCGCCCAGGAGATCACCTTGACGCGGCTTCGGCGCAAGAGGGCGAACGCCAGGCCGAGCACCAGTGCAATCGCAAATCCAGCCGCTGCAGCCTTCAACGTGACGGTCAAACCAATCAGAATGATTGGCAGGATCGAGGTCGTGTAGGTAACCCAGGTTGTTGTGTCCCATTCGTAACCATACATCATAGCCGTAAGGTCCTCACGAATGAGCCGAGCGAGGGAAGACATCGCCGCGCCGCACGAAATGCTCGATCACGCGCACGGCGGCCATCAAGACGAGCGACATGGCGAAGTAGCACACAAGGGTGATCGAGTAGATGCTTGCGCTGTCCAGCGTGATGGTGCGGATGGACTGGGCCGCGAAGGTGAGATCGGCTATCGAGATCAACGACACCAGCGAGGACAGCTTCAGCGTTTCGATGGCGAGGTTTCCGAAGGCCGGCATCATTTCGACGATGGCTTGTGGCAGCGAAATGCGAAAGAGGGTCTGGGCACGGTTGAAATTCAATGCCCGGGCGGCTTCCAGCTGCTGGACGGAGACCGACATGAGGGCCCCTCGAACGATTTCGGCCCCATAGCCGCCGACATGGGCGGCCAATACCAGGATGCCGGTGGTGATCGGATCGAAACTCAGACCGACGAGCGGCAGCGCATAATAGAACCAGAAGAGCTGAACGAACAGCGAGGTCCCACGAAACACCTCCGTGTAGCAGAGCGCGACGGCTGACAGGATCGGTCCTCCCTCGACGCGCAGGATGCCGAAAACGAAGGCAAGCACCGCGCCGCAGACGATCGCTGCCAAAGTGATCGTCATCGTCACGGTAGCGCCTTGCCAAAGCATCGGCAGATAGGCTGTCCAGCTCATCTGGCAATCTCTCCGAATGAAAGCAGGTGGCGCCCAGTCCGGGACCGAGCGCCTTTCTTGTTACTTCCCGGCGCAGAGATCGGCGACGTTCTTCTCTGCCGCTGCCGCGATACTCTGTTCCGACAGACCATACTTCATGAGGATCTTCTTGTAGTCGTCCGTCTTTCGGAACGCGACGAGCGCAGTGTTGAACGCGTCGCGCAATTCCTTGTCTTCCGGACGGAAGGCAAAGCCGCCATAGTTGCGGACCGGCGCACCCTTGACGGTCGGATCCTTGAATGGCGCGACCTGCTCGACATTGGCCTGTCCCTTGGCAAGTTCGGAAACGGTCAACTCGGTCGCCGCATAGGCATCCACCCGGCTTTGCACGGTGGGGATCGCATCGGCATTCGCCGGAATGAAGACGATCTGCTCGTCCTTGACGCCGACGGCGCGCAGGAAGTCGACATTGTTTGCGCCGGAAACAACGGCGACTTTCAAGGATGGGTCTTTTGCGATGTCGCCATAGGTCGTCAGGCCCTTCGGATTGCCCTTCTTGACCAGCAGTCCCTCACCGTAGGACGAGTTGGGTTCGGTAAAGGCGACCTGCTTGCAGCGCTCGGGCGATATGTTCTGCTCGGCGGCGGCAAAATCGAAGCGACGAGCCTTGAGACCCGGAATGAGCGTGCCGAAGGGCGTTACGGTCCAATTGACCTCCTCGATGCCCATGGATTTTAGGACGGCATTGGCGACGTCGGGTCCGATACCGGCAGAGGTGCCGTCCGGCTGCATATACGAGTAGGGTACCTCGTTGGCTGTTGCTGCGCGGATAAATCCCTGTTTCTTGGCTTCTTCGACGGTCAGTGCGCTGGCTGACGTGACGCCGATGCCGAGCGCAAGGGCAGAAAGGCAAATGGATTTTGAGATGCGCATTCGAATTCTCCTCTGGTTAAGCTTCTTGTGGTCCGTTTTCGGATCTCACATGGTTGCGTTTATTCGGTCTTCTCCGTGATCGTCGCGATGACGGAAAGGCAGTCGCCGGCCTTGATGAGGCCGGGCACGTGGCGAGCCGCTAGAACGCCATCCATGGCTGCGCGGCAGCGGATTGGCGCGACACCGGTCTTTCCGACCGGGTAGATGCTGGCGATGATATCGCCGGTATGGATCGGATCTCCGAGATCCTGCGCAAAGGCGACCAGGCCGTCATCCTCTGCGAATGTGAAACAGTCGCTCGACGGCATATCGAGCCAGCACGTCGGCTGAGTAGCCGGCGCCCCCTCCAGAATTCCGGCGTGGCGCAGGAGGTTGAGACTGCCCTTTCGCGCGATCTCGATCGATCTTGCGCTGGCGGTGCCAGCACCGCCGAGCTCCGTGGTGACGAAAACCTTGCCCATCTCCTCGACCGTCGTATCCAGCATGCCGACCGCATCGATCTCCAGCATCTTCATCGAGTAGGGCGCAGCAAAAGCTGCAACGGCATCAAAACAGCGCGCCTCCTGACCCTTGTCAGGCAGCTCGTGCGCTGCGGCATAGGGAAGAAAGTCGAGGGTCTTGCCGCCCGAATGGAAGTCGAGCACGATGTCGGCGAGCGGTATAAGATGGCGGGTGACATAGTCCGCGATCTTTTCCGTCACCGTTCCATCCGGGCGACCTGGAAAGCTACGGTTCAGATTTCCGCGATCGATCGGCGACGTGCGGGTCCCTGCGCGAAACGCGGGATAATTGAGCGCCGGGACGATGATGATGCGCCCACTCACCTGCGCCGGATCCAGTGTCTGTGCCAGCTCGTAGAGAGCCGCCGGACCTTCATACTCGTCGCCGTGATTGGCACCGGTGAGGAGGGCGGTCGGGCCTTGCCCGTTGGAGATGACGCAGATCGGGATCATGACCGAACCCCAGGCGCTGTCGTCACGGCTATAAGGCAATCGCAGGTGCCCGTGCTGCACACCCTTCCCGTCGAAATCGACGGATGAGGCGATCGGCGAGGGGCGGGGCGCACTCGTCAGCATGGTCTCAGCCTTTCACGAACAGCCGGCGCGGAACATTGGACAGGCATTCAACACCCGTTTCGGTAATCGCGATGCTCTCCGTGATTTCCAACCCCATGTCTTCGAGCCAGAGACCGGTCATGAAATGGAATGTCATGCCGGGCTTCAGCTCCGTACGGTCGCCTGGGCGCAGGCTCATCGTGCGTTCGCCCCAGTCAGGCGGATAGGAAAGACCGATCGGATAGCCGGTGCGGTTGTCCTTGATGATTCCGTATTTTTTCAAGACGGCGAAGAAGGCGTTGGCGATGTCCTCGCACATATTGCCGGGCCTTGCTGCGGCAAGGCCCGCCTCCATGCCTTCGAGCGTCGCCTTTTCCGCGTCGAGAAAGGCCTGCGTCGGCCTGCCCAGGAATACGGTACGCGACAGTGGGCAATGATAACGCTTATAGGCGCCGGCGATTTCGAAGAACGTCCCTTCGCCCGAACGCATCGGCTTGTCGTCCCAGGTCAGGTGCGGCGCGGAAGCGTCTGCGCCCGACGGAAGAAGCGGCACGATCGCCGGATAATCGCCGCCGAATTCGGACGTACCCCGTATGCCGGCATCGTAGATCTCGGCGACGAGATCGCATTTGCGCATGCCGGGTTCGACGACGTCGACAATGCGCTTGTGCATCAGTTCGACGATCTTGCCTGCCTTTCGCATATAGTCGAGTTCAGTCGGGCTCTTGATCGCGCGCTGCCAGTTGACGAGGCCCGCCGCATCCTTGAAGCGGGCATTTGGCAGATGCTTTTGCAGAGAGGCGAAGGCGGCGGCCGAGAAATAATAATTGTCCATCTCGACGCCAACAATGAGGCTGGACCACCTGCGCTTATCGATGATCTGCGCCAGGAGATCCATCGGGTGGCGTTCGCTCGACTGGACGTAGTGATCGGGGTAGCCGATGATATTGTCATGGTCCAGATAGGCGGTGCGCTTGGCGCCGTTGGAATCCTGCTTGCGACCGTACCAGATCGGCTCGCCGCTTGGCGGCACCAGGACGCATTGATGCACGTAGAAGGACCAGCCGTCATAGCCGGTCAGCCAGTGCATGTTGGATGGATCGGTGACGATCAGGAGATCGATCCCCGCCTGTTCCATCGCGTGACGGGTTTTGGAAAGGCGCGCGGCATATTCCTCGCGCGTAAAGTTCAGCGTCACACTCACGCTGCATCTCCCATTTTGATGTCATTTTCGATCGTCTGGCCCCGTCCGGCGTCTGTCGCGCGGGCGAGCGCCAGGTTGGCGATGGCTGTGTCCTGCACGCCGGTGCCCGTGAGGTCGGCAAAGGTGATTTCGTGCGCATTCGACCGGCCAATCGCCTTGCCGGCGATGACAGCTCCGAGTTCGGCAAACTGTTGGTCCGGCAAGACTGCACCGGCCTTGATGGCATGGTGCAACTCGCCGAGAATGCGGGTCTGCGATATTCGATCCGGGACGTAAGTAGCGCGAGCAAAGACGGCCGGATCGACCTCGTTCTTGTGCTCTGCATCCGATCCCATTGCGGTCAGATGCTGACCGGGTTCGAGCCATTCGGCCATCAGGATCGGCCTTTCTGCCGGCGTCGTTGTGACGACGATATCTGCCCCGCGCACGGCCTCGCGCGGATCGGCAATGGCGGCGACGTCGATTCCGTGGTCGCGAGCGAAATCAATCGCAAGCTTCTGCGCCTTTGCATGATCGCGTGCCCAGATTCGCGCCGATTTGATCCGGTGCACAAGCATGAGAGCCTCAAGCTGCAGCTGCGCCTGCATGCCTGCACCAAAGATCGTGGCGACGGAGGTGTCTTCGCGCGACAGATGTCGTGCGGCGACGGCACCGGCCGCTGCCGTGCGCACATCCGTGAGATAGCCGTTGTCAAGAAGAAGGGCTTCGACCAATCCGGTCTTGGCGCTGAGCAAGATCATCAGCCCGTTCAGGCTTGGCAGACCGATCTTGGGGTTGTCGAAGAAGCCGGGGCTGACCTTGATGGCGAAGCCGTCAAGGCCTGGCACATAGGCCGTCTTGACGTCCACTTCACCCCGAAATTCCTGAATGTCGAGGCGCAGGATCGGCGGCATAGCAACGGCTTTGGTGGCAAGCGCCGCAAAGGCCTGTTCGACGCAATCGACGGCAGCGACGTCGAGCTTGACGATTGTGCGAAGGTCTTTTTCCATCAGAATGCTGATGCGGCTCATTGGGTGGTCCCCGCGACGATTTTCTGGTGCATCTTCGGGGCAATGTTGCCGCCTGATATGATGATGGCGGTTGGACCTGATAGGCCGACCTTGTCTGCGAGGATGGCGGCAATACCGACTGCGCCAGCGCCCTCGACGGTTACGCTCTCGTTGCGCGCGGCATGGCGGATGCCTTCGGCAATCTCGTCCTCGCTGAGGAGGATGACGTCGTCGAGAAGATCGCGGCAAAGGGTAAAGGTGACATGGTTTTGGAGGCCGATGCCACCCCCTAGCGAATCCGCCAGCGTTTCCTCCTCGCGGATTGCGACAGGCTTGCCGGCGGCAATCGCCGCATGCATGGCTGCCCCGCGCTCCATCGATATGCCGATGACGCGGATCTGTGGCTTCAAGGCCTTGACGGCAACCGCAATGCCACCGGCCAGTCCCCCACCGGAAAGAGGAACAAGCACGGCCGCAAGTTCAGGCAGGTTTTCCACAATTTCGAGGCCGATCGTGCCTTGACCGGCAACGACGTCCGCATGGTCGAACGGCGGGATCGGCGTGAGGCCCCGGCTCTCGGTCAGGCGTTCGACCTCCTCTTGTGCATCGTCCTGCGACAGGCCGACAATGCGGATTTCGGCGCCCAGCGAGCGGATCGCTTCGACCTTGTTGGCCGGGACGAGCGATGACATGCAGATGATGGCGCGAACGCCAAGCTCGCGTGCGGCGTAAGCGACGGCGCGACCATGATTGCCTGTCGAGGCGGTAACGAGACCGCGCTTGCGCGCCGCATCATCGAGCAACAGGATGGCGTTCATCGCGCCGCGCAGCTTGAAGGCGCCGGTCGGCTGATGTGTTTCAAGCTTGAGATAGACAGGCTGACCGGTGCGTTCACAGAGCGTGCGAGAGCGAATAAGCGGCGTGCGCGCCACCCGCCCAACGATGCGGGCCGCAGCCTGCTCGATATCCGCCAGCGTAACTGGCAGCGCCTTTTCTTCGGTCAATCTGGACAGGACGTCGCTCTTCATGATTGTCATGTTGTGAGCGAACTAAAATCATGTCAATTATTATATTGTAATGATTCAATGATTGCCGTGGGGTCGCTCTAGCCGATCGAACCGACATCAAAGACCGGCGGCAGTTGCTCAAAGGCCTGCCGCACGGTCGTCAGCGCCTTGGCCAGGCTTGCATGGTTCAGGCGTCCGCCCAAACAGATACGAATGCCGCCACCATGACCCGGTCCGGCAATGAAGGGTTCGGACGGCGTGACGGCGACTTTCTGGTTGGTGAGCGAACGAACCAGACCTTCCTCGGACCAATGCGGCGGGACCTTGAGCCAGGCGCAAAGCGAGAGCGGATGAGTGGAGGCGATATGGTCGCCGAGGATTTCTGTGGCGATGTTCTGGCGCACCTGTGCTTCGTCACGCTGGATTTCAAGCAGACGCTGCGCCGTGCCATTCTCGACCCAGCGTGTTGCGATTTCGCCGGTCAGGTAGGTGCCGCTCCAGCTCGACACGCGCAAGATTGAGGCGGCGCGGATGGAATAGGCTGGTGGAACAACAAGATAGCCAACGCGCAACCCTGTCAGCACCACTTTGGTGAAGCTCGTGACGAAGAAACCGAGATCAGGCAGCATTTCCGTGATGGAAGGCAGGGGCTCTTCGATCATCGGTCGATAGACCTCATCTTCGATGACGAACACGCCGTGACGAGCCGCAATCGCGGCTATCTCACACCTGCGTCCCGCACCCGCAACATGACCTGTCGGATTGTTGAGGGTCGGAATGAGCACCAACGCCCGGACACCGCCTGCTGCACACACGGCCTCCAGCGCATCGGGCAAAATGCCCTCATTGTCGGTAGGCAAGCCCTTCAGGCTGAAGCCAAGGATATTGGAAAGCCCGATGATACCGTGATCGGTCAGATTTTCGGTTAAGACGACATCGCCGGAGCGGACAATGCAGCTCAGAGCAAGAAAAATGGCGTGGGCGGCGCCGTTGGTGAGGAGAATGCGCTCTACCCCGGCCGCGACGCCGAGCGTGCGTAACCAGATGCGCGCCGTCTCTCGATGACGATCAAGGCCGGCGATCGGGCGGCAGGGACGCATGAAGCTTGCATTGTCGCCTTCGGAAAGCTCACGAAGGATCTCGCGCGATGCGGCCTCATGCGCATCGAGATAGACGCCGCGAATGATGGAAAGGTCGAGCACTTCGTTGGCGCTATGGTCAAGCATCATGCGGCCGGCGCGGTCGGTCACGCGTGTCTTGACGAAGGTGCCGCGACCGATCTCACCGCTCAGATAGCCAAGCCGCTCAGCCTCCTTGTAGGAGAGGCTGACGGTCTGGACGGAAAGGCCGAGTTCGCGCGCCAGATCGCGATGCGTCGGCATGCGATCCATTGGCTTGAGAACGCCGGCATCGATATCGGCAATGATGCGCTCGGTGAGTGCTGCATGCTTCGTCTCACCCTTTTGCTTGGAAAGGTGCGGTTGCCATGCCACCGGCTTGGTGGCCGTGATCGGAACAAGGTTCAGGGGATTGGCTTGACGTCGCATGAAATTGTCTCGTTTTTATGACGACTATTTCATGACATTATGCACGCTTCGTCTCAAAGATGAAGCGTTACGCAGCCAGAGCCGTGATTGCATCAGGAATAATCACGATCGCCGCGATTTTGCTCGGCAGGAGGCAGTGCCGAGCAAGCCTTGTCCCGTCTGGCAGCCATGCTTGCATCAGATCCTCTCGCCAGCCTGGACCAATTCGTCCATGACTGAGCGCACAGCGGATTCGGCAATGACAATGATCTCGTCGACCTCTTCCTTCGTCGTGACGAGGGGCGGCGCAAAACCCAGAATATCGCCATGCGGCATGGCACGGGCAATCAGTCCACGACTGCGCGCGGCCTTCGAGATACGTGCACCGACAGCAAGGCTTGGCGCAAAGCGCGTCTTCTTTTCGCGATCCGCCACAAACTCGATGGCGCCCATCAGGCCGACGCCTCGCACTTCACCGACGATCGGAAGCTGAGCGAACTTTTCCTTCAGCTGCGCTTGGAAATAGGTGCCGACCGTGCGTGCATTGCCCGGCAGATCCTCCTTCTCGACGATGTCGAGAACGGCGTTGGCTGCTGCAGCGCCAATCGGGTGGCCGGAATAGGTGTAGCCATGCGAGAAGGCCCCAACACGCTCGGCCCCTTCTTCCATCACCTTGTAGACCTTTTCGCCGACGATTGCGCCCGATAGCGGGAAGTAGGCCGAGGTGAGCCCCTTGGCGACCGTAATTAGGTCAGGTTCGATGCCGTAGTGCTGCGATCCGAACATCGAGCCGGTGCGACCGAAACCGGTGATGACTTCGTCGGCGATGAGCAGGATGTCGTATTTCTTGAGGACCTTTTGCACTTCGTCCCAATAGCCTTGCGGCGGTGGGGTGATGCCGCCGGTGCCAAGTACGGGCTCGGCGATGAAGGCCCCAATGGTGTCGGGGCCTTCGCGCAGGATCAGGGCTTCAAGCTCGTCGGCGCGGCGCTTGGAAAATTCGAGTTCCGTTTCGCCTGCTTCCGCGCCCCAATAATGATGCGGCGCGCCGGTGTGAAGAATACCCGCACGCGGCAGGTCCATATGGTCATGGTAAAAACTCATGCCGGTCATGGAACCGGAGACGACGGTGCAACCATGATAACCCCGTTCACGGGAGATGATCTTCTTCTTGTTCGGCGTGCCCCGCAGGTTGCTGTAGTACCAGACGAGCTTGGCCTGGGTTTCGTTGGCGTCGGAACCCGACATGCCGTAGAAAACCTTGCTCATCCTGCCAGGTGCCATTTTCACCAGACGATCGGAGAGGATCGCGAGCTCGTCCGTCGTGTGGGCGGCATAGCTATGGTAGTAAGCGAGGCGATAGGCCTGGCGCGAGATGGCCTCGGCGACCTCGGTGCGCCCGTAGCCGACATTGACGCAGTAAAGACCGGCGAAGCCGTCGATCAGCTGCTTTCCCTGTGCATCCTGGATGCGGATGCCCTTGCCGGTTTCGACGATTGTCGGGTCGCCCAATTTCCCGCTGGCGAAATCTTTGATCTGCGTAAAGGGATGCAGGACCGAATTGCGGTCCATTTCGGCGATCTGATCGAGGTTGGCGGTCATGGCAGCACAGATCCTTTCATGCAGCGAGGTTGCCGAAGCAGACATATTTTGTTTCGAGATATTCCAGGAGGCCGTGGCGCGAGCCTTCGCGACCAAGGCCGGATTGCTTCCATCCACCGAAGGGGATGGGCGCGCCGGTGAATTTCGATGTGTTGACGGCGATCATGCCGTATTCGAGCCGGTCGGTCAGGCGCATCGCGCGACCAAGATCATTGGTGTAGACGTAGGCTGCCAGCCCCATTTCGGTGGCGTTGGCTCGGGTGAGTACCTCCTGCTCGTCATCGAACGGCAGGATTGCGGCAACTGGGCCGAAGGTCTCTTCGCGTGCGATCAGCATGTCATCGGTGACATCGGCAAGCACGGTCGGGGTCACGAAATTGCCGCCAAGCGGGCTATCCTGTCCGCCGCAGACGAGACGCGCGCCGGCGGAAAGTGCCTGCGCAATCTGCTGGCGGCATTTTTCAGCGACCGAAGGGCGTGTCATCGGCCCGATATCGGTGCGGGGGTCGAGGCCGTGACCGACCTTGAGCTGCCGGGTCGCCGTGGCGAAGGCATCGACGAACCGATCATAGTGCCCGCGCTGGACGTAAATCCTGTTGGCGGCGAGACAGTCCTGCCCTGACGTGGCAAATTTTGCGCCGATGCAGCCCTTTACGGCTTTGGAAAGCTCGGCGTCGCCAAACAGGATGAATGGTGCATGGCCGCCAAGTTCCAACGAGGCCTTCTTCACCGTGGCGGCCGATTGTGTGAGCAGGATGCGTCCGACTTCAGTCGAGCCGGTAAAGGAAAAAGCGCGCACATCCGTGTGTTCCAGCAGACGGCGCGCAAGCGGCGCGGCTTCGCCGGTGAGAACCTGGAATACGCCGGCGGGCATTCCGGCCTCCTGCGCAAGCTTTGCCAGGGCAAGCGCCGACAGCGGTGTTTCCGGGGCAGGCTTGACGATCATGGTGCAGCCGGCCGCGAGTGCAGCGCCTGCCTTGCGGGTGATCATGGCCGAGGGAAAGTTCCACGGCGTGATCGCCACCGTGACGCCAAGCGGCTGCATCTGGACTGAAAGACGGCTGCCTGGCAGGTGGCTCGGTATCGTTTCGCCATAAGTACGCTCGCCTTCGGCGGCAAACCACTCAAGGAAATTCGCGGCATAGGAAATCTCGCCTAGCGACTCTGCCAGCGGCTTGCCCTGTTCGGCCGTCATGATGACGGCGAGGTCCTGCGCGTTGTCGCGCATCAGCTTTCCCCAGACACGAAGGATCTGACCACGTTCGACGGGAAGCTTGTCACGCCAATCGAGAAAGGCATTTTTCGCCGCTTCGACGGCAGCGTCGGCATCTTCAAGAGAGCAGGCTGCCACGTCGACGAGGTGTTCGCCGGTTGCCGGATCGGTGACGCTCAGCGTCTCTTCGTGCGAAGCCCATGTGCCACTCAGAAAGGCACGGCGCTCGATCAGATCGGGTCGTTGCAGGTTGTTCAGCGCAGCACTGGCGATACCTTTCATGCGAAGCTCCAAATTGGGTTTACAAAGAGACTAATGGTAGGCCATGATCGTTTGACTGCATTGATCTGATCCTCCATGCAGGAATTATGCTAAATTTTGGCTGTGCCCGCAGGATTTCTGCATGAGTACCCTCGATAGAGCCGACAGAGCGCTGCTTCAGGCTGTTCAAAAGAACAATCGCCTGACCTCGGAAGAGCTGGCGCAGATCGTCAATCTCTCACCGACGGCCTGTCAGCGACGGCTGAAGCGCTTGCGTGAGGAAGGGGTGATCGAGGCTGATGTGTCGATCGTCTCGCCCAAGGCTGCCGGGCGCGGCATCACCATGATCGTGCTTGTCTCTCTGGAGCGCGAACGGGCTGACATCGTTGATCGATTCAAGGCGGCGATCCGCGCCACAAAGGAAGTGATGATCGGCTATTACGTGACGGGCGATGCCGATTTCATCCTGGTTATCACGGCAAAGGACATGGAGGATTACGAAGCCTTCACGCGTCGGTTCTTCTATGAAAACCACGACATCAAAGGTTTCAAAACCATGGTGGTAATGGATCGAGTGAAAGCTGGCTTTGCTTTCCCGATCGAGGACTGATCGCTTTCAACCCACAGGAATTGCTCCGCGATACGATAATTCCGATGTGAGAAACCCATCCTTGCTGAGTCCGACCGTCGCCCAACATTCCAGCGGCACCTATCGGCGCCCTTGGATGAAGTTGGACTGGGGCGGCGTCCGTACGCAACCTCTTCGGCCGCCTCACGGAAAACGCAAGGCTCACGCTGCGGGGGCGTAACGGCTGCGACCGGTCTTTTTCGCCTCATAAAGAGCAAGATCGGCCCGGCGCATCAAAGCGTCTGTCGACTCCGCATCTTGGGGATACCTTGCCAAACCGATAGACACCCCGACTTCCAGCATCTGGCTTTCAACGACGACCGGATTGACCATTGCCTTCAACAGGCTTTCAGCTGCGCTGGCGAGATCGCTTTGCCTCGATGAGTGCCTGAACAGAACGACGAACTCATCTCCACCCACGCGAGCAAGCAAATGCCGCTCGTCCAGAACCGAACGGAAGCGTTGCGCCACCGCCTGGAGAAGAGCATCTCCGATCGCATGCCCATGCGTGTCATTAACCTCCTTGAAGCGATCGAGATCCATCCACATTAGCCCGAATTCCTGACTGGACAGTGCCTCCTGTCGCAACTCGGCATTTAACAGTCTGCGGTTGGGAAGTCCGGTCAACTCGTCATGGTTCGCAAGGTGATCCAAGCGGTCAAGAGCACGTTTGTGATCGCCAATATCGCGCACTTCGACGAGATGTCGCAACGTGTCTCCGGACACGATCGGAGTTGTGTTGAGCGCAACGTCCATCCGCATCCCGTTGGCCGTCTTTAGTTGTCCTTCGGTCTCGTAGGGGCGCGGTTCGCGGCGATTGGCGCGTGCCGGCGGTTCGAAAAAGTCGGCGACGGCACGCCCTTCGATACTCGATCCTTCACAGCCCACTAACCGCTCGAATGCCTTGTTCGCAGAAACGATCTCATCATCCTGGCAAACCAGGATGCCGATCTGTGCGGCCTCAAGAATGCATCGCATCTGCTGGGCATCAGTGGTCGCATCGTGAGCACGTCGATCAAACATAACCGTCACCAGACTGAAGATCACGATCAATGCTGTGACGACGGCAACCGATATCCCGAGGAGAAATTCTGACAGGTTCCCATCTTGAACCAGAAGAGACGGATCTGTCTTAAGAATGGCGGCGCTCATCGCGGTGAAATGCAGTGTGCAGATAGCTGCACCGAATAGGGATCCCGCCGCAAGACGAAATCCGACCGAAGCACGTCGACGTTCGGCGAACGTCGCCGCGATAACAAGCAAGCAGCCCGCGCAGAGCGAGAGCGCAACGAGAGGCAGATGCCATTCGAAAGTGCCGGCAAAGAGCAGAGCCCTCATGCCGATGAAGTGCATCACACCGATTGCAGCGCTGAGAAGAAGGCTGCCCGCCAGAGCGTTGACGGGGTTGCGCGACAGTAACAAAGGCATTGCAGTTCCCGCAAGGGCAACTGCAAAAAAGGCCGACACTACCGTGAGACCAACATCGTAGCTCACAACCGCAGCAGGCTGAAAACCCAGCATGGCGATGAAGTGCGTCGACCAAATTCCGCCCCCCGCCGTGAAGGCAGCCACAAATATCCAAACGATCTTCGTGCGGCCATGTCGCGCTCTGGCGTGGTCGAGGATGGTGAACAGTGCAAAGCCCGAGAAGAGCGCGACAACAATCGCAACGACGACAAGCGTCGGATTGTGATCACTGCTGATGCAATCGAGCACACGAATGAACATGTGTAGCTCCGCTATTGGCTAATCGGCTTGCTGAGCGGGAGCCAATCAAACGCGCGATAAATGCAAACTCATATTGGGCTATTATGGCAATGCCACGCAAACACTGTCGACCCGGCGATCGGCACGGCGCTTAATATTGCTTTAAATTTATAGTCGGGCTTTTATCCATCCGGACGTAAGCGGCTGATAGAATGGAAACGCTATTGCTCCAAACGGATAAGTTTATTCTGCGGAGAAAGCCGGTCGCCTTCTCGTCTTGAGTTCCGGCGCTGCGTGCCCCCCTTTTTCCGTTTCGCAACAATCCAATTCCAGTTTGTGTCCAGGGCGTTCCCATAGCGTCGTGTATTTCCATGGCCACTAGACCGGCACCGGAGAGTTCGCGCTGTCAGCGTTTCTGTCGCGCATTGCCGCACCACTGATGAGATCATCCCCATATCGAGGCCGTCTTGGGACTGTGTGTGGACTGAATGCAGCGCGGGTGAGGGTGATGTGTGGCTAGACTCTTACTCCACCCACGAGAGTAATAGTCAGAAATGGCTACATAGACAGGAAATTAAATTACGAATACAAATTATACAATTACTTAGTACAGGGCGCATAACATGAGTCCAATCTCAGTAGCATTGGTTGACGACCATCCGTTAATGCTGGCCGGATTGACTGAAATCCTTAGGAAGCAGCCGGCATTTGCTGTCGCGGCGACCGGGTCGAGCGCAGAGGAGGCATTGGAGATCGGCCTGCGCTTGGCGCCCGACGTCTTTATCGTCGATCTGATGATGCCCGGAAACATGTTCGACACGATCTCGAAACTTGTCGAAAAAAAACGAACGAAAATCCTGGTCTTCACAGCCATGACTGGCAGCGATCACGCTGTGCGAGCACTCAACGCAGGCGCCAGCGGCTATGTGCTCAAAGGCAGTAGTGCCAAGGAGCTCATCCAGGCCATCGCAACTGTCCATCGAGGCGATATGTTCATCACGCCCGCCTTTGCCTGCAAGGTCATAGAAGAGCTCAAGATAGCCTCGCTGCGAAAAGTGACAGGTACGGAAGTGAAGCTCAGCATCCGCGAGGGCCAGATCATCCGGATGTTGTTGCGGGGGTTCACGAACCGTCAGATCGCAGCCGACCTGCAGATCGGCGAGAAGACCGTGAAAAACTACATGACGATCCTGATGCAGAAGCTGAACGCGCGAAATCGGCTGGAAGTTCTACTCGCCGCTCAAAAGCTTGAGAGTGGAACAGACACGATTCAGCGCCACTAGATACTGTTACCTTCCATCGGTACGACGACCTCAAGCTCGGTTCCCGAGCGGGGACGCTGGCGAATGTGAACACGACCGCCGAAGGCTTCAACGCGATTGCGAATACCCTGCAGACCGAGCGGTCTGTGGTCCCCCCTCGAGTTGCTCTTTCCAAAGCCCGGGCCGCTGTCTGCAATAACGACAGTGATGGCTGACAGGTCTGCCCAGGCAGAGACCCGCTGGTCATGGCCGCCGCCATGCCGAAACGCGTTGCTAAGTCCCTCCTGGACAACCCGATAAAGACAGATTTTCAAAGGATGCGCGACACGCTCAGGCAGCCCCTCACACTCCGATGTAACTTTCGAACCGGTGGCATATTCGTGCTGGTCGATCGCCATGCGAAGGGCCGCCTTCAGCGGCAAATGTTCGATCTCCGGCAGAACCAACCCTGTCGAGAGTTCACGTAACTCTGTAAGCACCTGGCTTGCGATACGTGCGGGAGCAAGATCGGCCTCCTGCACTCCGGACGCGCTCTCGAAGGTTGTGCTTGATGGGACCGGTGCCTCTGTACTTTCCCCCAGCTTGAGGATCAGCAGGCTGAGGAGTTGAACGGGACCATCGTGGAGATCCGCACCAATGCGATTGAGAAGCTGCTCGTTGGACTTCGATGCATCCATGCGCGCCCGATCAGCGGCCTTGCGCAGCTCAGTATTCTGCTTGGCTAGCGTCTGAGCCTCAGTTAGTTGCGATTTCAGGGTCATCCTTTGATTGGCAATGATATTGCTCGCCCGTCGAACGATGAGGAACAGCAAGGCCATAATGGCCAGTGTCGTTGCACCAACGATCGCCCATGTCTGACGCTGCACCCGTGCTCGCTGGACGACGAATTCGGCGGCATCCTCGTAGAGCTCTCCCACGGCAATGATGTCGCGCGTGCCTGAGCGATAGATCGGCGCATAGATTTCGATCAACGGTCGACCCCTGGTCGCTTCTCCCCCCTCGCCGTCGTTGTGGCCGTTTTCAAGTTGGGCGACGACCTGGCCCGAAAAAGCCAGGTCGATATCCGACGACGGGAAGATTTTTCCAATCAGAGACTTGTCGGTGCTGTAGATGACTGCCCCATCACTGCGCCAGATCCTGAAGCCTTCGACCCGACGCGCGAGATCGGTGCCGATCAACAGATCGTCGAGTTCTTTGCGGCGGGCTTCGGCCACCTGGGGGTCGCTTGACGATCCCTCGATGTGACGAGCAAGAAAACCCTCCATGTAAAGGGCACCGGATTCGGCGCGACTTCTCAGCTGATTTGCCGCAATCTGGCCGTTCAACCACTCACCTAGGATCGCCATCGAACTGCAGATGACGAGTCCTGCCACAATCAGAAATTGCTTCGTTAAATCAAGGCCGTGCCAAGTTGCCAAGATCTTGGAACTCAAGCCGCCGGAGATCTTCGTGAGCGGGACCAAAGTCACATTTTCTTCCGGGCCTAACGTCCCGGCCTCCTGAAGACCAAAGTCCGTAAATATCGGCGGACCTTTGGAACTATCTCTTCGCCTTGCCACAAGACACTATCCGATCGTCGCAGACAATCCTGAAGATTTTCTATCGGCTTTCGCAACCTCATCTCCGAAACCCCAGTAGAAGATCGCAGCGGAGCAGCCGGTGTCTGCCATCGCAGACCGGAAAAGAAGCATTGCCGGAACGATACCGTTTCCTGAGCAATCCAAAGGGGGGAGTAAAATGGTCACCTATATTCGATCGGATCTCGATTTCATCTTGAAGCAGATCAAAATTGCGGAAGCCGATGCCGCTTTCCGGCAAGGCATATCGACTGGCGATCCGAACAATGTGGCAAAGCCGCTTTTCGGCGCTGGCGGCTCGATCCCGACCTATAATCTTGCTTGGGGGCTGCGCACCGTCGACGGCACGTACAACAACCCGCTGCATCCGGAATGGGGTGCGGCCGACAATGAGTTTCCAGAAAACCTCGGCACCCAGTTCAAGACGATCATGGTGCCGGGTGGACCGGGAGGTGCCCTGGTTCCCGTGACCTATCAGCCTGGTGTCGATAATGACGGACCCGGCACGGCGGCCCCAAGCGACGTCTTCGACCCGACAGTCCGCACGATCTCCAATCTGATCGTCGATCAGACGCTCGGCAATCCGTCGGCGATCCTTACGGCCCTGCAGCGCGCCGGCATTGTCCCAGCGGCGCAGCAGATGACGGTCACCGCCCAGATCACGGCGGCCTACGAGCCGCTGCGTCCATTGTTCAACGCCGTGGGCACGGCTGAGCGGCTGAACGCCGAGGCGCAGGCGGCCGCGTCCGCAAGCCCCAATAATCAGGCCTTGCAGGACGCCGCCGCCGCGACCGCGGCCAATCTGGCCGCCGCGCAAGCAGCGCTTGATGCGCAAGATGACGCTTTGGTCGCGCTGCTCGAAGCAAGCGGCGTCGAACTCGAAGGCGTCAATGTGGTGATCACCAATGCCGCGCCTGACGAGGGCCTGTCGGCGCCATTCAATTCCTGGTTCACCCTCTTCGGCCAATTCTTCGATCACGGTCTCGACCTCGTCGCCAAGGGCGGCAACGGCACGGTCTTCATTCCGCTGATGCCGGACGACCCGCTCTATGTCGAGGGAAGCGATACCAACTTTATGGTGCTCACACGCGCCACCCTTGCCGGCCCCGGCGCCGACGGTATTATGAATGACGACCCGGCAACGACCGTCAACGAAGCTGCTGATAATACCGATCGTCCGGTCAACACGACGACCTCATTTGTCGATCAGAACCAGACCTATACGTCCCATCCGTCTCATCAAGTCTTCCTCAGGGCCTATGTGTTTAACGCTGCCGGCGACCCGGTCTCGACCGGCAAGCTCATCGAGGGCGGCAATGGCGGCATGGCGACATGGGCGGATCTGAAGGCACAGGCCGCCTCTATGCTGGGCATCCAGCTTGTCGACGCCAATGTCGGCAACGTTCCGCTGCTCGCCACCGACCCCTATGGCGAATTCATCCGCGGACCGAATGGTTTCCCGCAGATGGTGACCGCTACAGGCCTTGTCGAAGGAAATCCTTTGGCCAATGGAGGATTAGGCGTTGCCGTTCCGGCGAATGCGATCCTGACCGGCCACGCCTTCCTCGCCGATATCGCTCATAATGCCGTGCCGGGTGGACTGGCCGACGGCGACATCGAGATCGGGCTTGAAAACCCGGGCAACGAGCCTGGAGTCTACGACAACGAATTGCTCGATGCGCATTACGTCGCCGGCGATGGCCGAGCCAACGAGAATATCGGCCTGACTGCCGTGCATCACGTGTTCCACTCGGAGCATAACCGGCTGGTGGAACACACCAAGGATGTGGTCTTCACGGATGCCGTTGCGATGCTGGACGACGGCGCTTCCCAGGCAGAGGCAGTGGCCTTCCTGAACGAATGGCTCATTGACGACGTTGCGGAGGTTCCTGCCTCGGCGGCTGGCCTCGTGTGGGACGGCGAGCGCCTCTTTCAGGCTGCCAAGTTCGGCACCGAAATGCAGTATCAGCACCTCGTATTCGAAGAATTCGCCCGCAAGATCCAGCCGAACATCAACGTTTTCCTGGTTCCCGATGGCTACGACGTCACCATCGACCCCTCCATCGTCGCCGAATTCGCGCATGTGGTCTATCGTTTCGGCCACTCGATGCTGACGGAATCGATCGATCGCTTCGACCCGAACTTCAACCCAGATCATATCGGCCTGATCGAAGGCTTCCTGAATCCCCTGCAGTTCGAGAACAATGGCGGAACAGCGACCGTCGATGCAAATATTTCGGCAGGCGCCATCGTTCGCGGCATGACGCGGCAGGCGGGCAACGAGATCGACGAGTTCGTTACCAGCGCGCTGCGCAACAATCTGCTCGGCCTGCCACTGGATTTGGCGACCATCAACCTCGCCCGCGGCCGCGATACCGGCGTACCAACATTGAATGAAGCCCGCACGCAATTCTACAATGCGACCAATCAGGACGTGCTCCTCAAGCCCTATGAAAGCTGGGTTGATTTCGCCGGGCATCTCAAGCACGAGGCCTCGATCATCAACTTCGTCGCGGCCTACGGTACGCATTCGCTGATTGCAGGCCAGACGACAATCGAGGGCAAGCGCGACGCAGCGCTCACCATCATCTCCGGCGTGTCAGTCGGCGGACTAGAGGTCCCAGCGGACCGGCTCGACTTCCTCAACGCAAGCGGAACCTATGCAGGCGGCACGCTCGGCGGCCTCAACGATGTCGATCTATGGATCGGCGGACTGGCCGAAGCGATCATGCCCTTTGGCGGCATGCTCGGTTCGACCTTCAATTTCGTCTTCGAGACGCAGATGGAGAAGCTACAGAACGGCGACCGCTTCTACTATCTGCAGCGCCTCGACGGCCTGCATCTCTTCGGCGAGATGGAGAATAATTCCTTCGCCGCAATGATCATGCGCAATACCGACGCGACCCATCTGCCGTCGGACGTCTTCTCGACCCCCGGCCTCATCCTGGAGGTCAACCAAGCCAGGCAGTTCAACGATCTTGACGGCGATGGCGTGCTTGAGAGCACCGATCCGGTTGGCGATGGTATTCTCACGCAACTCGTCATCCGCAACAACCCGGCTACCGTCGGTCCGGACACCAACTACCTGCGCTACACAGGTGGCGACCATGTGGTCATGGGCGGTACCGAAGCTAATGACACCATCATCGCGGGCATCGGCGACGACACGCTGTTCGGTGATGGCGGCAATGACCGGCTCGAAGGTGGCTTCGGCAACGACATCATTAATGGCGGCGACGGCGACGACATCATCGTCGACAGCGGCGGCGACGACAATATCAAGGCCGGCAAGGGCAATGACGTCGTCCATGCCGGGCCTGGTCTCGACCTGGTGATGGGCAATGACGGCCAGGACTTCATCTTCCTCGGCACGGACATGGGCTCGGAAGTCTTCGCCGGCACCGGTAACGACTTTATCTACGGCAATAAGAATGCCGAACGCATCCTCGGCAACGAGGGCAATGACTGGATCGAAACCGGCACATTCGACGGCGCACCCGGGGATAACTTCGACGAAATCTTCTCGCATGACGAGATCGATGGCCACGACGTGTTCCTGGGCGATGGCGGCTTTGACGAGTTCATCGGCGAGGGCGGCCACGATATCTTCGTCGGCAGCGCCGGTCGCGGCAAGATGGTGGGCATGTCCGGCTTTGACTGGGCAACCTACAAGGACAACCCGAACTTCGTGAACGCCGATCTGTCGATCCCGATCGTCTTCGACGAGGCACCGACGCTGCCCCAGAATGCAGCGCTCGACGAATACGAGTCGGTCGAAGGTCTGTCGGGTACGAAATTCGGCGATGTCCTGACCGGCACGAACACACTCGCAGCAGAGCGGCTCCCCGCAGCTCAGGGCGGCACCGAGGGCTATCAGGGCAGTGCGCTGACGGCCGAGGGCATCGCTCTCATCCAGGGCCTCCAGGAAATCCTTGGCGCGGGTGTCACGGAATTCAGCGCCGGCGACATCATTCTGGGTGGCGACGGCGGCGACATCATGAAAGGCCTTGCCGGTGACGACATCATCGACGGCGACAAATGGCTCGACGTCCAGATCGGTGTGTTTGCACCAGGCGACACGCAACATACCGGTCAGCCGATCGCGCTGCACAACAGCATGACGACGCTGGCCGCCGCGATGTTCAACGGCTCGATAAACCCTGGCCAGCTGGCGATCGTGCGGACCATCCGGACCGATACGACGGCTGGTGATGTCGATACGGCAGTGTTCCAGGGTGCGAGGGGCGATTATACGTTCGGCGCGACTGCCGATGGGCAGGTCACCGTCACCGACGTTACCGAGCTCAACCTCGATGGCTCCGACCGGCTGCGGAATGTAGAGCGTCTGCAATTTACCGATGGCACCGTCGGCATAATCGTCGGTACCGAAGGCAACGACGTTCTCAATGGCACAACCGGCGACGACCTGATGCTAGGCCTCGGCGGCAACGACGTCCTCAACGGCGGCGACGGCAACGACATCCTCGTCGGTGGGCCGAGCACGGCGGGCGCCTCAGGCACTTATGCCGATAATTTCGACAACACCGTACTGAATGGATCGAGTGGGACGGCGGCATGGGCCACGCCTTGGGTTGAAACAGGAGACAACGGCAATACGAATAGTGCAGCCGCAGGCCAGATCCGCATTGACGACGGTACCAACGAGTTGCGCCTGCGCGATGATGACAACGATCCGGGCAACGGCACGGCGACGATTACCCGATCCTTCAATCTGTCGGGCGCATCGAGCGCCACCATCAGCTACACCTACAATGAGAGCGGCTTCGACGCGGGAGAAACGGTCACGGTTCTGTTCGCCGCCGATGGCGTCAACTTCAATCAGACGATCCAGACCATAACCGGCGCATCCAACACAGGATCGATAAACAACTTGCCATTGAACGGACCGTTCGGTGCCAATTCGGCAATCAGGTTCGTAGTGGCCGGCACGAATAACAGCGGCGACTTTGTCGGGATCAATAACCTGTCGATCGCCTTCTCCAGCGCCACCGAGACATTGAACGGCGGCGCCGGTAACGACACCTATGTCATCAATCTCGGCGACGGGATCGACGTCATCAACGAGACAGCCGGCACCGACCGCATCACGGTCGGAGGCACCGTGCCGCCGGCGCTACCGGCCGCTCTTGCCGGGCTCAACATGTTTGAAGTGACCGCCGGCGGAGGTAACGACGACCTGGTCATCCAGTTCAACGGCCAGCAGGCAAGCGTCACCGATCACTTCGACACCGCCGGTGAAGCGGTGGAGTTCATCAACTTCAACGGCAGTACCTTCGAAGGCTATGTTCTGACCGGCGACTATGCGCTTAGCACGGATGACAACGGCGAGCGGACGGCGGCTGTCGGCATCAACACGGCACTCGCAGGCACGACGGCTAACGATACCCTGACCGGCAATACCGGCTTCGACCTGCTGTTCGGCCATGAGGGCAATGATACGCTCAATGGCGGGCTTGGTGAGGATCTGCTCGTCGGCGGCGCCGGGAACGACACGCTTGACGGCGGCGACGATATCGACACGCTGGTCGGCGGTGCCGGCAACGACACCTATATCGACGATACCGGCGAGGATCTGATCGTTGAGGTCGCGGCTGGCGGTACCGACACGGTCGAGACGACGGCAGCACTCTACACACTGGCCGCCTTCGCCAATGTCGAGAACCTGACCTATACGGGTGTCGACGCCGACCAGTTTGCCGGCACCGGCAACGACGGCAATAACGTCATCACCGGTGGCGATCTTGCCGATACGCTGACGGGGCTTGGCGGCAATGACATGCTGAACGGCGGCCTTGGTGCCGACGCCATGCTGGGCGGTGTCGGGGACGACATCTATTCTGTTGACGATGCCGGCGACGTGGTGACGGAACTGGCGGCAGGCGGCACGGACCGGGTCGACTCCAGTGTAGACTACACGCTCGGGGCTGAGGTGGAGAACCTCAATCTCATCGGCGCGGCGGTCACCGGACGCGGCAACACGCTCGCCAACACGATCAACGGTAATGGCGCCGCAAACCAGCTCTTCGGCGGCGGCAACAACGATACGCTCAATGGTGCTGCCGGAGCTGACCTGCTCGACGGCGGCGATGGCAACGACACGCTGAATGGCGGTGACGACAATGACACCATCATCGGCGGTGCCGGCAACGACACGATCGATGTAGGCGGCGGCGTCAACACTATCATCTACAATTCGACCGGCTTCGGAGCCGATGTCATCAACAGCTTCGATGCCACCGGCGGCACGCCGGCGAACCAGGATCGCATCGACCTCAGCGGGCTGGGGATAACGGCGGCGAACTTCGCCAATCGGGTGTTCGAATCCGCCAGCGGCGGCAACACGATCATTACCATCCGCGAGAACGGGCCGGCCTCGACCATCCAGGGCACGATCCAGATCAACGGGGTCAACAATGCCGGTATCGACATCTCCGACTTCACGCTCGCAACTGCCGGAAACGTGATCAACGGCGCGGCAGCCGGCCAGACGCATAATGGCACAGCTGGTGCGGACACGATCAATGCGCTTGGCGGTAACGACACCGTCAATGCGGGAGCCGGCAACGACATCGTCAACGGCGGCACAGGCAACGACACGCTCAACGGTGATGCCGGCGACGATACGTTCAACTGGAACGCCAACAACGCGACAGCGACTTCGCTGGCCAATTCCGACGGGCGCGACATCGTCAATGGCGGCACGGAAGGGCAGGCCGGGGACACTTTTGTGATCACAGGCAACAGCGCGGTCGCAGAAACCTACCGCATCTATACCCGCGCTGCATGGGACGCACTGGCCGGCAACAATGGCGCAAGCCTGAACGCCACTACAGAGATCGTCATCACGCGGGGCGCCAATACCGATTTTGCCACCTCTGTGATCGCCGAGCTGCGCGAGATCGAAGAGATCCGGATCAACGGTATCGATCCGTCCGGACCCGGCTCTGCCGGCGGCGATACGTTCCAGGTGATCGGCGACTTCTCGGCAACAAGCCTGCGACTGAACACGATCACAATTGATGGTGGCGCCGGTGACGACACGATCGACATCTCGGCACTCACCTCTGCGCACCGCATCGTGTTCCGCTCGAACGGTGGCAATGACACGATCGTCGGCACCTTGCGACCGCAGGACGTCATCGACCTGCCCGCGGGCACGACTGCCGATGATTACGAAATCACGACGGATGAAAACGGCGTGACCACGATGACAAGCAGCCAGCACAGCATTCGCTTCACAAGCGAAGGTGGCCTGCCGCAATTCAACGGCGAGGTCGATGCAGAAGAAGAGGTGCCGACGCCCGAAACGCCGACACCACCCGTTCCCGGAGCAGCAACGGGAACCACGGTCGTCGGCACTGTCGCCGCCGATGTGCTTGTCGGCACGGCAAGTGGGGAAATGATCGTCGCATTCGCCGGCAATGATGTGGCGACCGGCGGTGCCGGCGGCGACATCATGCGTGGCGACGACGGTGACGACCTCCTCAGTGGAGAGGCAGGCAACGACATGGTCTTCGGCGGCGCCGGAAACGACGACCTTATGGGCGGCAGTGGAAACGACATGCTCTATGGTGATGCGGGATCCGACCGCATCTTCAGCGACGAGGGCGCCGACATGGTCTTCGGCGGCGCCGGCAACGACACGGCCCATGGCGGCGACGGCGACGATACGTTTATTGCCGAGGCAAGCGACGGCGACGACATTTATTATGGCGATGCCGGCAGCGACACCCTGGACATGGCAGCGATAACCGCCAACCTGACGGTCGATCTCGGAAGCGGCTTCAAGGGCAGAGGAAATGCATCGAGCAGCCAATCCGGCAACGACACGCTCTGGAGCGTAGAGAACGTCGTCACGGGCTCAGGTAACGACACGATCACCGCCAATGCTTCCGCCAACATCATCGATGGCGGGGCCGGAAACGACAGGTTCGTATTCCTGTCCGAAAAGGATGCGGATGGCGATACAATCATCGGCTTCCAACCCGGAGACAAGATCGACCTCAGCAGCACGGACGCCAACAATGGTGTCTCCGGAAATCAGGCGTTCACGCTCGTCGCCGCATCCACGCTCAGCGGTGCTGCGCAACTGATCGTCACCCACGAGACGCGTGACGATGGCGATTACACCGTCGTCCAGGCGAGCGTCGACGGCGACAGCAGTGCCGAGCTCCGCCTCAGCGTAAAGGGGAACCACAACCTCACCACTTCCGACTTCAATCTGTAATGCGTCAAATGCGGCGCGCCGGTCCGACCGGCGCGCCGCATAGCCCAGTATAAGCAGGAAGTGGTGAACGATATGCGCCCCAAAACTCCGTTGACCGGCAGCAAGCGCAAACAGATCGAGAAACTGACCCATGGACTAAGGGGAATATTGATATTCCTGGTCATTACGTCAGGGGTTATCAACGTTCTCGCGCTGACCGGTTCCTTCTACATGTTGCAGATCTATGACCGTGCGCTGACCAGCGGCAGTGTCCCGACCCTCCTTGGACTTTCGGCACTGGCAATCGGCCTCTATCTGTTCCAGGGATTCTTCGACATCATCCGGTCACAAATTCTCGTGCGCATGGGTGCCCGGCTCGACAGCCGGATCGCTCCCATGGCGCATCAGGTCGCGATCGACATGCCGCGCTTCGGCTTTTCGACAGCGGAGTCGCTCGAGCGCGGACGCGATGTCGATACGGTTCGCACCTTCCTCGGCGGTCAAGGCCCGGTTGCCCTGTTCGACCTGCCATGGGTGCCGCTCTATCTGATCTTTGTCTACATGCTCCATCCCTATCTCGGAGCGCTCACATTCGCCGGCGCCTTCATCCTCTCGATGCTGACGATCGTGACGGAACTCATGACCCGTCGTTTGGCGAGCGCCACGCATAAATCGGGAATAGAGCGCAACGCGATTGCCGATTCCAATGCTCGCAACGCCGATATCTTGAAGGCGATGGGCTTTGCGGGGCGCGCGGTTGATCGTTTCAACCGCGCCAATCAGGACCATCTCGAGCTGCAGACGCGCACCAACGACATAAGCGGCACCTTCGGGGCGATTTCCCGTGTGCTGCGCATGATCCTGCAGTCTTCCGTGCTTGGCCTCGGCGCATGGTTGACGATCCAAGGAGAGCTGTCGGCGGGCGCAATCATCGCCGCTTCGGTTGCCTCCGCACGCGCGCTTGCGCCCGTGGATCTCGCAATTGGCAACTGGAAGGGTTTTGTCGCCGCCCGCACGGCCTTCAACCGGCTGAAGGAGACGGTCATCGCGCTTTCGGGCACTGTTCCGCCGATGGCGCTGCCAGCACCCGCCCATTCGCTGAAGGTCGAGAAGATAACAGTTGCTGCGCCTGGCTCGGGAAGGGTTCTTCTCAGTGAAGTCAGCTTCGAGATCGCCGCAGGGCAGGCGCTTGGCATTATCGGTCCAAGCGGTGGCGGCAAGACGACGCTCGCGCGCGCCTTGACCGGCGTCTGGCCGACCCTTCGCGGCAGCGTCAGACTCGACGATGCTGAGCTCACGCAATGGTCGGATACGGATCTCGGCCAGCACGTCGGATACCTGCCGCAGGATGTAGCGCTCCTGGACGCGACGATCGAGGAAAACATCTCGCGCCTCGAGCCACAGGTCGATCCGCGCGCGATCGTCGAAGCCGCTCAAACAACGGGTATTCATGAAATGGTCGTGCGTATGCCCGATGGCTACCGCACAGCCCTCGGTCCCCAGGGCATCTCGCTTTCTGCCGGGCAGCGCCAGCGCATCGGTCTTGCAAGGGCGCTCTACCGCAATCCCTTCATCGTCATCATGGATGAGCCCAATTCGAACCTGGATGGCGAAGGCGAGGTAGCACTTACCCAGACGATCAAGGCAGTCCGCGCCCGCGGTGGCATCGCGATCGTCATCGCTCACCGGCCGAGCGCGCTCGCCGCCGTTGATATGGTTGCCGTTATCCAGAATGGAAAGATGATAGCGTTCGGACCCAAGGACGACATCCTCAAGCCATCGGTGGCGGACACTGGCAGCAAACCTGCGGCCGCAACACAGGTCGGCTCGCGTATTACAGCGAGGATGTCAGAATGATCGAGGTAAAGGCAACCAAAACCGCCAAGGAAGATCACGACCCGCACGATCGCTATGTTCTCAAGAATGAGGACAAAAACACGAAAGTGCCGATGTTGCTCACGCTCTTTCTCACGGGATTCGCGCTTTATCTGAAGAGCGCGCTGTCAGGGCCGCACGAAGGCCTGCCGGTCGAAGAGACGGCCCCGCGGCCATCCTCGGATGCCGACGAGGCCCTGCCGGCGACTGATCCCGTCACCACGGGCTCTTTAGCCAGAACAACGATCGAAGAAGAGGAGGCTGCACCGGCTCCAAAGAAGGCGGGAGTGCATCTGTCCAACCATAAGAACGCCGTGAGCTACCTCCAATCGGACTCTCCGCCGATAGAATTCGGCAGGCTGAACCTGCCAAGCCTTACTCTCCTGAAAACGTCAGGCGGGATCTCCGTTTCCTTCCACGCATCCAACGACAATGCCTGGACGGTCACCAAACCAGCATCAATCGTTCCCTTGCGCATGTCCAAGGACCAGGCCTGGACAGGTGCTGACAGAGCAACCTCAGCCACACCGCAAGCGAAAGAGGATAAGCCGGTTCAGCAGGAGAAGGCACACAACCGCGCGCCGCGTGTTAGCAACCCGGTGACGCTAGCTGATGTTTCCGGTTGCGCGATTGCCTTGATCGGCTTGGCCGATTTTTTGCGTGGCACATCGGACCCCGATGGAGACGCGCTCTCGGTCAAGGACGTCAAAGTCTCATCCGGCAAGCTGGTGCAGACAGACGGTGGATGGTCTTATGAGGCCGAAGGGTTCGGCCCCGTGACCATCCACTACCAGATTACCGACGGCACGGCCTCGGTGCAGCAGACTGCCCATTTCTCCGTCGTCGAGGCTGCACCAATAACCGGCACTGAAGGAGACGACCTGCTCGTTGGTACCAGCTGCGTTGATGATATCGACGGACTGGCCGGCGATGACAATATCGACGCCAGAGACGGAAGCGATACCGTGGATGCCGGCGATGGAAACGACAATATCGTTGGCGGCAGCGGAGACGATACGATCTTTGCGGGCAGAGGCAATGACATTGTCCTCGCTGGCCTCGGCGACGACACGATCTTTGGAGGCGCCGGCAATGACCGGCTGTATGGCGAAGAGGGCCGCGACAGTATCTTCGGAGACGCCGGCGACGATCTGCTGAGCGGCGGTGCCGACGGCGACATCCTGCACGGAGGCGACGGCGATGACGCTTTGAAAGGCGATGACGGCAACGACGTTCTTGAGGGGGGAGGCGGCAACGACGACCTTGCCGGCGGCACGGGCAACGATGTGCTGCGCGGCGGCAGTGGCCAGGACACGGTCAACGGGGAGGGTGGCAACGACACGGTTGCCGGTGATGGTGACCGGGTCAACGATACTTACGACGGCGGAACCGGGATCGACAGTCTCGATTATTCTGCGCTTGTGGAGGTGGCGGAGATCAATCTGGCAGATGGCAGCGCTTCCGGAGCTGAGATCGGCACCGACTCGATTTCGAACTTCGAAATCGTGCATGCTGGCGCAAACGACGACGCCGTCACCGGCAGTGCCGGGGCTGAAGAGATACATGGCAACGGTGGCGATGACCATCTGAGCGGCGGAGGCGCTTCGGATGTCGTCCACGGCGGTGATGGTAACGATATCATCAAAGGCGACCTCGATTGCGTGGCAGACAACTATGATGGCGGAAACGGAATGGACACGCTCGACTATTCGGCCGCGCTCATGTCTGTCGTCGTTGACCTCGCTGCTGCGAACGCGTCCGGTCAGGAGATCGGCACCGACGGGATAAGCAACTTCGAGATCATCAGGACCGGCGAAGGTGACGACCTTCTGCGGGACGGGGACGATGCCGATTGTATTCTCGCCGGCAAAGGCGATGACACGATTACCGCGGCTGCCGACGCCTCGGATGACGAATTCCGGGGTGAGGACGGTTTCGACACGATCGACTATTCGCAGGCCGCCCACGGGGTGCTTATCGACCTGACGACCGGCAAGGCCACCGGTTTCGATGTCGGCCATGATGGCATCGACGGATTCGAGAAAATTATCGGCGGTTCGGGCGATGACGTCGTCCGGGCCGGACCGGTGGCTGTTGTCGTCGAAGGCGGCGCGGGCAACGACACTTTCGAGTTCAGCGTTCCTGCGAGCGAGAGTGCCGAGGTCGTCCATCAGATTCTGGACTTCATGGTCGGGGACCGTATCGACGTGTCCAGGTACAAGATCTTCGAGGAGGTCATGGACGGTCTGGAGGATCGCTTCGAGGATATTTACGGCGAGAAGGCCGACTCCCAGCCCCTGCCGATACGCGTACGTCATGAGGGAACGGATGACATGAGCCGTACCTTCATCGAAGTCGATATGGACAAGGATCAGCACTATGAAATGACGATCAATCTGACGGGGCACCATCTCCTCGTGATCGTCGAAAATACCTGAAGGGGAGACAAGACGTGTCTTTGAAGCAATCGCAAACCCAATCTGCTCCCCCACCTGAGGCAAACAACACGTTCCCTGTCACATCGCGAATTCTGGCCGGTATTGCGCTTGGCCTCCTGCTCTTTGCAGGGGCCGGCGGATGGGCGGCGACGACCCAGCTGCAAGGCGCGATCATCGCATCAGGCGTCATCAAGGTCGATCGGAACCTGAAGTCGATCCAGCATCGGGATGGCGGGATCGTCAGTGAAATCGCGGTCAAGGAAGGGGATGTCGTGAGCAAGGGGCAGGTCATGCTGCGCCTCGACGATGCCCAGACACGCGCCGAATTGTCCATCGTCAAGACGCAGCTCATCGAGCTGGCGGCACGCCAGGCGCGCCTGATCGCCGAGCGGGACAATCAGGATGAACTCATTTTTGAGCCGGCGTTCAGCGCCGAATTCCCGCTTATCTCATCCGGTGAGCGGCGATTGTTCGATGGAAATCGTCGCAACAGGCAAAACCAGAAACAGCAGCTTCAGTACGGAATATCCCAACTTGAGGAGGAACTGAAAGGCCTCGTCGCGCAGCATGCAGCAAAGGCCGACGAACTCGATCTCGTGAGGACCGAACATATCAAGATCAAAGGTCTGGCGGAAAAGAAGCTCGTCGACACTTCCCGCAAATACGTGATCGATCGCGAACTCGCGAAGCTGACGGGAGAGAGCGGGGAGATCCAGGCCAATATTGCACGATCGAGAGCACGGATGAGTGAGATTCAGATCCAGATCATTGCCATCGATGAAGCTGCGCGCACCGAGGCGCAACGAGAGCTAAGCGTCGTCGAACCGAAGCTATCCGAATTGCGGGAACGACGTGTCGCTGTCGAAGACCGGCTATCACGGACCGATATTCGGGCGCCACTGGCCGGGACAGTGAACGAGCTTTTCGTCCATACGATCGGCGGCGTCATTACGCCGGCTGAAAAACTGGTGACGTTGGTGCCGGTCGACGCTTCACTAAAGATAGAGGCGAGGCTTTCGCCTACCGATATCGACCAGGTTTTCATTGGCCAGGACGCCAGGATGCGCTTCTCCGCCTTCAACCAGCGTGCAACGCCGGAGCTTGACGGCAGCATCGCTTATGTCTCCGCAGCCACCAGCACAGATGCAGCAACAGGCCAGATATTTTACCTTGTCGACGTAGCCGTGACCGCAACCGAGCTCGCAAAACTTGGAAACAGGAGGCTTCTTCCCGGCATGCCTGTCGAAGTCTTCGTCTCGACTAAAGAGCGAACAGCTATGTCGTTCCTCGCGAAGCCGCTCAGTGATCAATTCAACCGGGCGTTCCGCGAGGAATAGTTCTTTATTCGATCGCCGAGCCGCCTGGAGCGACGGGACGCATCTCGCCTTCGTTCGCCCCGGCGTCCTGAATTTCCAACTTCATGTCACAGCAGGAAATGGGCAGGTGGCGACCGGATGATCAGTGCCCCGGGGTCAGTGAAGCCGCCGGACTGAGGTCCTGTACGGGGAGCAGCTTTAAGAACCGAGCTGTTTAGCGGTTGGTGGCGCCGAGAGGCGACGACCGGACTTGGCAAGAGAATGATCTACCAGGATCCA
Organism: Hyphomicrobiales bacterium; assembly: GCA_900470965.1. Classification (GTDB taxonomy): domain Bacteria; phylum Pseudomonadota; class Alphaproteobacteria; order Rhizobiales; family Rhizobiaceae; genus Rhizobium. The sequence goes on along the minus strand of UCCS01000018.1, from coordinate 18,801 downwards.
AAAACGCGAGCTTTGCCGTACCGATCATCGCGATCCCGCGGGCGATGGCGCGTGCTGCTCTTGATCTTGCAAACCGACGCCGGGTTCCGCCAGCAAGGAAGGATCTTCGTTGAGGTCCAGCAGCCTGCGATCGCCCGCATTGCCGAGGAAGTGCCAGCCGGGACGCGCCTGCAGGCAATTATCGAGGTCGATGACGAAATGGTGGAGCAGCCACTCTTTTCGGCGGGTCACTCGACGTGCGTTGGCGGCATCGCGCCGCTAGTAGTTTGCGAGCACGAGGTGGATGTAAGCCCACTAAGTCTTGCGCTGCCGCGCCAAGAGCTCAATCCTGTTGTTGCTCATCAGTTGGCTCGGATAGATGACAGTAGGCCCATTCGAACGCTTCGTCGATTGCGGCAAACTTCACAGCTTGCCAATGTCGATAGTCGCGGATCAGCTCTGCTCCAAGCCAGAAATCACCGCTGTTGCAGAGGTTCCATCCACAAGTCTCAAGCAAGTGAGCGCGATCGAAAAGGCGCCGTGCATGGGTCCGGGAGATGGCGTAGCGCTTGAAGAACTCTGCGATGCGCAAAGGACCAATAGACATGCGCGGCTCCAGTTCCTTTGCCGGGGGTACGCGAGACATCAGGTCATGCAGGATGTTGCTGCCGGAAGCGGTTCGGACGAAAGCGTCCACCGTCTGCGGAGGGCTGGTCCAGTTTGGATCGTGAAAGAGGCTCTGGGACATTCTTGGCTGCGCGTACCAAAGCAAGCGCCGATCGGCTGATGATCGCGCGAATCGCGTGCCCCGATCGAGCATGTCGAGTGATTTCAAATGTTCGTTGAACCATTCGCGGATCAAGGTTTCGGCAGTTTCAGAAATTCTGAGCTGGCGAACGCGCCTGTCCCCGCTCTCATGAGTATCAACCAAGAGACCGTAATTGCGCATCTCTGCGAGATGTGCGAACGCCGTGTTCTTGGAGGCAACTTTACTCTCAGCGATGAGGGCATTCAGTTTGGCGGCCGTAAGGCCCGGATGAGACGGCGACGTGACACGCTGAAAATGAAAAGCTAGAATTGACTGTGTCAGCAACCATCGTTTCATATCTGCGGTGTAGCGGACGATACGAGGTGCGGCATCGTGCATGGCAATAAGCTTCAGCGCGGCATCCTTTAGGGCGTGCGCGTAAAAGCGATTTTCCAAAATAGCTTCGACTGTCAAAACCGTCGGCGCATTCGTGGCGGAGCGCATTGCAGTCGATATGAAACTCAACGGACATCTCCAAGCAAGGATGAATTGGGCAAGCTACGGCCTGAGCGACTTTTTGCGCCCATGGCGCAGTTTATGCCACTGACGCGTTCGCAGGTTTTCGTGTTCACGTGCACTTTCCTTGGACTGGGCCAGATCGATTTCGCCAACTTTCAGCCGCCAGCACTCGGCCATATCCTGCTGCACTATGTCCCTTAAAAAAGAATTGTAAATATCGCTAATCTGTTGATTTCCACTAGGAACTGACCCGGTATTTCCATCGGAGATCTGGCTCTTACTCATATTTGCTGTTGTTGGGTGTGACGCTTTTGCTGATCCAATGGCGGATCAGATGAGTTGGCATCGATTCGAGTGAAACGAGGCCTTGGAGGCTTGGAGCACCACCACGCTTTGGTGGATTGTAACTCCGCTCCTCGGGGGCGACTATTCGGGCGCGCGTGAAACATGCGGCGAAATCATGTACGGTTTGTAGCGCGGAGTTCATGTTGGGAGCCAAGACATGGAGCGCAAATTCTCTGCAATCCTGGCCGCCGTTGTGGTCAGATACTCAGCACTTATGGACAAAGAGGAAGCGGGAATCTTTGAGCGCGATGCACTGAGCTTTTTTTGAACCCGAGATTGCTGGTCATCATGGGCGGATTTTCAAGCTCATGGGCGACGGTTCTTCTGGCAGACAAATCTCGTCATGAACTTCGAAAGGGAAGGTTATGGTTCATTTGCTTTCGGTCAACGTCGGCCTGCCACGCGATGTCGAGTGGCAGGGGAGGCTGGTGAACACGGCGATTTGGAAGACGCCGGTCAAAGGACCTTGCATGGTGCGCAGCCTCAATATCGACGGCGACGGCCAGGCGGATCGCGCTGGCCACGGTGGCGAGAACCGCGCAGTTTATGTCTATCAGATGGATTCCTACCGGTATTGGGAGGAACATCTGGGCCGACGTGATTTCGTCTACGGTCAGTTCGGCGAGAACTTCACGGTCGACGGTCTTGCGGACGCTGAAGTCTGCATCGGCGACCGCTACCGCATCGGCGACGCTGTCTTCGAGGTGAGCCAGCCTCGCGTCACGTGCTATCGGCTCGGTATTCGGATGGAGCTGCCGGAAATGGCTGCCCTGCTGGTTTCGCACGGGAGACCGGGATTCTACCTCCGTGTCCTGAAGGAAGGAAAAGTTCAGGAGGGTGACGAAGTCGAACACGTGGCATCGGCAGAGGACAGTATGACGGTCGCCGCCATCAACGATCTTCTCTACAAGCCTGGTCATCCGCGCGATCGATTGGAACGTGCATTGCGGATCAGCGCATTAAGTCCCGGTTGGCGTCGCTCGTTTCAGTCCTTGCTGGAGCAATCTCCAAAAAACGGGGCTTCGCCTGGAAACGCTGGCCTTACGGGGGTGAACGATCCCGGGCCGGCGTGGGAGGGATTTCGCTCGTTCAAAGTGTCGCGCATGTCGCTCGAGAGTGAAAGCGTCAAGTCTCTTGAGCTCGAGCCGACGGATGGAAAGCGGCTGCCCGACTTCCTTCCAGGACAGTTCATCGTGCTCGGTTTCCAGCCCAGAGGGGATCCTCTCTTACTGCGGAGCTATTCCCTGTCGGGCCAGTCAAATCACGCCTATTACAGAGTGAGCATCAAGCGGGAAGCTCACGGCGCAGCCAGCGCCTATGTCAATGACGAGCTAGGCCTCGGCGAGGTGGTGCAGGTAAGCGCTCCGCGCGGCAGCTTTACGCTGGCCGAGGGCGAAACGCCGATCGTCCTCCTCAGCGCGGGTATTGGCGCGACGCCCGTCCTTGCCATGCTCCACGCCCTGGCAGTCGATCGCTCGGGCAGAAAAATCTTGTGGCTCCATGGCGCACGGAATGGACGAGAACATCCGTTTGCGGTCGAAGTGAGAGGGCTACTACAAATCCTTCCGGATGCCCAAAGCCTTGTCTGCTACAGCGCACCCGATCCGGCCGATAAGCCAGGTATTAACTACGACAGACGATCTCGTCTCGATCTGGCGGTCATCCAGTCGCTGCGCCTGCCGCTGGGCGGCGACTTCTATCTCTGCGGACCGGCAAGCTTCATGGACGATCTTGCAGCAGGGATTGAGAAGCTCGGAGTGGAGCGAGGCAGAATTCATACCGAAATGTTCGGATCGGCCTCGTCCATCACTCCAGGGATCGCGGCCTCGCCGAGCCGGCAACCGCATCAGCCGGACGGACCTCCCGGTGAAGGCGCCTTGATCTCGTTTGCCCGCAGTGGTCTTAGCGTCGCCTGGAACCCCAAATTCAACAATCTGCTGGAGTTCGCGGAGGCATGTGACGTGCCCGTGCGCTGGTCGTGCAGGACAGGCGTCTGCCACACCTGCGAGACCGGATTGATTTCCGGTGCAGTGTGCTACCGTCCCGATCCGATCGATGCCCCGGCGGACGGTAATTTGCTCCTGTGCTGCTCGCAGCCGAAAGGCGAGCTCGTCATCGATATGTGACAGAGCCGGGATGCGATAAGATATTGTGACCGAGCAGTTTTCGCCGATTGCGGGCGATCACTCAGGAAAGCGCCGGATACTTTCCAAGCGTCGAGGCCGCTGTCCGGTGGTGCTTGTCTTCAGTCGCGGCAGCTTCTGCCTACGGATCGTCGCCAAGCGGAAGGACGAGGTCAGCCTCACCTGCGAGATGGAGGTGGCTATAAAAGGATGGTGACGGTCAGCACCGACGCCGGCTGGTTCGCTGCACCCGAAACAGCGCCAATGTGGCTGCCTTGGCGAAAGAAAGTGCGGAAGGCTTACTCCTCGATCACCTCGATCTCCGGCCGGCCAGCGAGCGTCAATCGCAGGCGGCCGCGGTCGGCACGTTCCAGTTTGATCGGCCCGGCCTTTTCCTCCAGCCGCCGGCGCAGCAGGATCAGCCGGGTCTCCAGGTTGTCCTTGAAATCCGGCAGCTGCAAGCGCCGGTCGCGGCGGATCTCGCGGTTCAGGAACTCCTGTTTGCCGCTACGGGTGTAGTCTTCGAGAAGGTGCAGCAGCAGCCGCCCCGGCACGCCGCGGATTAGGTAGTCGTCGTCGACGAACAGCGAGCCATCGCGCTGGTAGAAGCGCACCGCAATCCGCCGACCGGCCGGCACCTGCTCCACCTGTGGGCCGGCCCCGTCGCGCCGGCCCGTCTCGGCCCGCTCGCGCTCATCGGACAAGAAGGAGAGGGCGGTGGCGAGGTGCGCCGCCACTACTGTCAGCGCCTCCTCGTCGCGGTGCCGGAAGGTGAAGCGTTCCGTCGACTCCAGGAAAAGCACGCCGACGAGCCTCGAGTGCGCCACCAGCGGCAGAGCGATCTGGCTCAGCGGCTTTTCGAGAGCCGGCAGCGGGATGGAGGCGGTCTCCTCGATACCGGCCATAACCCGCACCGCCTGGACGTAACGCTGGCCGCGGCTGAGATCGGTGATCCGGACGGCGCTCCTGCGCTCGGCGGCGACCCCGATGATGCCGCTCCCGGCCGCAACCTCGGCGCCGAAGCCGAACTGCTCGTAGCCACGACTGGCAATCGTCGTCAGGTCCCCGCGTTCACCGTCCGGCACCAGGACTATGGAATGGCCATAGCCGAAGTGCTCGGCCAGCCCCTCAAGCGTCATGTCGAGCAGCGTTTCGGGGTCGACGCAGCCCGACATCCACGCCGCAAGCCTCGCCACCTTGCCCATCAGGTCGGGCAGCACCAGCGGCTCGGGCGCGACGAGCGGATTGGCGGCCGGGACCGGCTGGCAGTCCTCCACCCGGTAAATGTCGAGGGCGCGCAGCTTCATGATCCCGCTCATCCGGCTTTCGAGGATCGCGAGATGGACTGCCACGCGTTCGAAGGCCTCGCCCTCCGTCTCCGAGCGCTCGAAAACAAGGTCGAGCACGTGTTGCTGGCCGCTATAGCCGTCGACCACCATGACGGTCGCGAACCCGTTGCGCGCCACGTTGGCGGCAGTCTTGGAAAAGAACTGGTTGGAAAGCGCCACATGTGTCTCGTCGACATAGTGCACGTGCGAGAGATAGGAGACGTTGGGCATGCCATTGGCATCGGTGGTGGCGATAACGGAGGGGATGACGCCTTCGAAACTGTCGCGCAGCCGCTCGAGAGGGATCATGCCATGGTTTCCGGCGTCAGCCTGCGTCCGGCGCCCGGCCCCGGCGTCTGCTCGAAGACTTCCTGCGGCTCAATCGTGAGGCAGACAAGATCCTGGTCGGACAGCGTGCTGGAAAGCTGCATGCGGGTGACCCCGAGCGCTAGCATGCGCGCCAGCTGCTCGGCGACATAGGCCTCGCCCAGCGTCTGGCAGGCGGCGTCTGCGGGTCCGACATCCAGGATCTGGCCCTTGATTTGACAGGCCTTGTAATCGGCCGCCCGAACAAAGGTCGTGGCAATCGGGCGCCCGACCAACGCCTCGCCCACGGCCCTCGGCCACTGGCAGCGCGAGGCAAGAAATTGCAGATATCCGCTCGACCGGTCTAAGCGCACGCCTGACCCGCGGCCGATCATTGGTCGGCCGCTCCCGTCGCGCGTCGCAAACAGCATCATGACGGGGCTTTCGATGAATTCCGCAAGTTTCGAGCCCAGCAATGCTTTTCTCCCTACTGTGAAGTCACATTAAGTAGATAGTATATTCTTAGCAATCGCGACTATCGCTTAGGATGGTTTTAGGAAGCTCTTCGCAGGCACTTCGACTATCCCCTCCCCATCGCCGGCGCACAGAGACGCGGCGTCGGCCAAAGAGAGGAAAACCAGTCATGAGCCGCGAATTTTCGCTTACCAGCATTCCCGATCTCAATAGCCGTTACGATATCTACGGCGCCGTCCACAAGGGCCTGCGCAAGGCCGGCTGTGACCTGCTTGGACGCCTCGGCACGGCCGATTTCCACAATGCCGAGGAGACCGGCTTCCTGATCGAGGACCTGCGCCACTACCTGATGCTCGCCGCCTCCCACGTCGGTCATGAAGATGACCACATCCACGAAGCGCTCGCCGCCAAGGGCCTTTCCACCACCACGCTCGACGAACAGCACGACGACCACCGCACTGCCTTCCGTGAACTGGAAGAACTGATCGTCGCCTGGGAAAATGCCTGGCCGCTACACAAGCCGGCCTGTGGGCGTAAGCTTTACCTCGCCTTCGCCGCTTACATCGCTGAAGACTTCGCGCATATGCACGAGGAGGAAACGGTGACTGGCCCACTTCTGTGGCGCAACTTCACCGACGATGAAATGCTGGGTATCGAGATGCGGATCATCGCTTCCCTGCCGCCGGAAAAGAGCATGGCCTTTATGCGCATCATGATCCCGGCGATCAATCCGGCCGAACGTGCTGCGCTGCTCGGAGCCATGAAGAAGGATGCGCCACCGGAAGTCTTCCAAGCTGTCATCGATTTCGCCGTCCGCCCCGCCCTTTCGGTCGGCGACTTCGCGCAGCTCGCCGGCGCATTGCAACTGGCAGCCTGAAAGGCGGGCAGCGGGCGGGAGAAGGCTCGCCCGCTGCCGGTCCAGAATTTCCGGAGAAGACCTATGTGCAAACCAAATGGCGAAGTCGCCATCCCGGCCGTATGTCCGCATCGCGGCGATTGCCGTCACTGTCCCATGCTGTACGCGGTCGCGGCCGAGGAGGTAGCCGAGCGGGTTGATGCGCTCGTCCGGCTAAAACCTCCGACGCCTCACCACCGCCTCGTCTGGAACAGGGAAGACCCGACCGTCGCCCGTGACGACACCATCGATATCGCAATGTCACTGGCGCGGCTTGGGAGGTGAGAGAAGCGCTGGCGATCAATCGATCCAAGTCGCGTCGAACCGGAACGGTCGCTGTTTGGGCCGTCGATTAGAATCCCTTCAAGATGGGCAATGGCCATACGCGACCCCGAACGATTTATGCGATACCGATGCTGGCCATCACCTAAATCGTCTGCGATGGAATACGGCCACTTGCCGCCATCGGGCACTTTCTCAGCGGTGACGAACAATGTGCTGCCCTTGACGTGGGCCGAGCAACTCGAGGATCCATGTTCCGGATGCACCGCGCTCGCGCGCCGCTGCGCCGAGCCTATTCGGCGGCCACATTTTCGTGCGAAGCGTTGCCAGGTTCGAGGAAAAAACGCACCATCTCATTTGTTGCGTCCGGCCCGCGCTGGTCTGTGTACGATCCGCGAGCGTCGCCGCCGAACCAGGCATGCCCGGCGCCTTCGACAAGCCAGTATTCTAGCGCCGGCAACCCTTGCGCATTTGTAACAATTTTTCTGGTGTAGGCACGCTTACCGGGGGAGCGGCCGGTATGAGTTTGAATTGTCCTGGTGGGTTCTGGCGGAATGGCCGCCGCGACTATCCGCTCAGCATTTAAGGGATGGACCGTGCGGTCTGCACCACCCTGAAACACGATCGTGCGAACCTCCGGTGTCGAGCGGTTGCGGGGTTTTGGATCAGATTTGAGAGGCGCATCCCCTCTCATGACGGAGAAGGCCGACATGACGTCGTTTGCCGAACCGCAGGCCAGTCCGGAATGAATGCCCACGGCGCTGTAAAGATCGGGATATGTCTCGCTCATAACCGCGGCCATGGCGCCGCCGGCTGACAGTCCCGCAACAAAAACCCGACTGCGATCGAGGTGGAATTCCGCCATGATCTCCGCGGTAATCCCCGCAATGATCGAGGGCTCCCCTGCATCGCGCTTTTGATCAGAGGGCCTGAACCAGTTCCAGCAGGACGAGGCATTGTCCTTTCCGGTCTGCTGGGGATAGGCAACGAGGAGGCCATGCGCCTCTGCAACGGCGTTCATGCCAGTGCCTGTGGCGAAGTCGTCCGGGCCCTGTTTGCAGCCGTGGAGCATGACGACCAATCCACGTGGCTCGCCCTGTTTGGGTGCCGGTATGTAGAGTTTGTAGCTTCGGATGCCGGCCGCGCAGGCATAGGATCGTGCCAGAAATCGTGCCCCCGACGGCACAGCAGCAGAGAGTTCAGGTATCGATTTGTGCGGGCCCAGGCCCGGCACAGAAGCGAATGCGCCTGCCCGTCCCTCGCGCAGGATGCTAAGTGTCTCGCCAAGGGGCTTTCGCAGCCGATTAAATCCAACACCGTCAAGCGGGTTCGTGGCTCCGGCTGCTTGCGGTGTTTCAGGCTCGATGATCTCGGCGTTCGGATCTATCTGAAAAGGTTTCGAATGATGCGCTCGTGCAGCGTCCGAGATGTCGGGTTCCGTTAAGGCATGAGCGCCGGAGATCGGTCGGCTAGCGAGTGCATCCTGGATCACGCGGGTTGCCTCGGCGAGATTGAAGGATCGCGTCAACGACGTCGCACGCCTCATGGCAATGAGGAAATTGTTCATCGGATGTCCTTGTGGTCGGGCCTTAGCCTAGCGAATACGTTCGGCCAATGCCGATTTCAGTTCCGCACTCGCCTGAAGCGCGCCAAGTACGGTGATCGATTCAATTGTCGCAAGAGCGAGTTCGGGTGTGACGTCCGGGGCGATCCGGGCCAGTCCAAGCACCCTGATCTCAAGCTTTTCTCCAGCGGTCTTCATCGCTTCCAGATCAGCCTTGCTGTAGTCCCTTAGGCCAAGTTCCAGCGTTTGCCTGATGGTGGATTGTTTGACAGCCTCACTCTCGCTGGCAAGCTGGTTTCGAATCGCTGTTCGTATGAAATCGCTGCGATTGGAATAAAAACCCTCCTGCACGAGAAGGTCGATACGACCAAGATCGACGTAGCCGAGATTGATCGTGATTTTTTCCGACTCGCTATTTTTGTCGCGAAGCTTGTAAACGCCGTCAGCCATCATTCATCCACCATCCATATAGATGCCATATGGATGTCCTGTGGATGGTTTGCAAGGCTTTCAAGTTATAAACTTCGAAAATAAGACGCCAACCGTGAATGTTTGGTAGAGATCGCTCGGATCTTCATTCTGACCCTCAAGGGCTGATCGCTCCTGCCTCCCGTGTCGCGATAGTCCTGTTGTTGAGGCGGCGGTCGGCTCGTTCGACCCCGGAAGGGGGATTTCGCCGTCATCTCGATTTTTGCAATCGCGCCCGCCCTGATTGCTTTGGGAATTATATCAAAAGCTTGGAATAAGGCTTTACGGATGGTGTTACCGCGCATGGACAAAGAGAAACTCGACAAGATTCCGGGCCCTATCGCACTCGTCGTGGATGACGAACCGTTGATACGGATGGATATCGCCGACATCATTTCCGATGCCGGATATTATGTCGTAGAGGCGGCCACGGCTGACGAAGCTCTGGCGTTTCTCGAGAAATATAGCTCGCTCCAGCTGCTCTTTAAGGACGTGCAGACGGGTGGTGATCTCGACGGCTTTGAATTGGCGAGGAAGATCGCCGAGCGGTGGCCGAACATAGAGGTCGTCGTCGCGTCCGGAGCGAGAGCGCCGAAGGAGGGCAAGCTCCCGGGCAATGAGAGCTTCATACGGAAGCCGTTTTCCGCCGAGACCCTTCTTGAAACATTGCAGGAGCACTCCCCGGACGGACCAAGCAAATCCTGGGCATCGCCTGCTCAGACTACGGGGCAGGGCGCTCACGCTGTTTGTTGGACCTGCGCTGACGCGCCTATAGGGGCATCATCAATGTGAATCGTGTCTCGGACTCGTCCGAATTTACGGAGAGCTTTCCCCCGTGCACTCTGGCGATCTCGCTCGCTATGTAGAGACCATGCTGGCTGCTTCGGACTTCGCCCCGGAAAAAGGGCCGAAACGGTGTCGTCTTCACCTTGTCTGATATCGGCTGGCCACTGTTGGCGACCCAGAGTTCCAGACGGCCTCCGGTCGTCGTCGCGCCGATTTCGATTGGCTTTTTGCGGTCGCCACGAGATCGGCATTATTACCCAAGGTACTCACAATCAGTTTGGCGAATAGCCGGAACATCCCTATCGTCACGGAATTGTCGACCTTGTGAGGTGCCGCGTCGATGGCACAGCGCGTTCCAAAGAAGCTGCCGTCGCCTCTGATGATCGGCACGGAGATATAGCTTTTCAGGCCGTAGATCGCAGGCGTGTGATGGCCGCGATATGGTAGGTAAGGTAGGCTCTCGTCGACGTCGTCGACGACAATGAAATCGTGACTTTGCCTAATCTCGTGCCTGATCGTCGACTCAACCTTGAGCTCCCCGCCAGCCTTCAGCCCGAAATCGCCATTGTCGAGAATGGCGCATGCAATTCAGCGAATGTCCGTCACCCGAGCGACCGCAGAAAACCCCATCCCGGTTGTCTTGCAGATGACTTCGAGGATCGTCGGCACCTCCGCCATCCGGCCGATAGCCTGGACGTCTACCTGGATGTCATCCATGGTATCGCTTCTTCTGTAGCGTTGTTTTTACAATCTTGGAGTGAGGAAGTCGTTTCATTGAGACATAGGCGGGATGACGATGAGGTGACGACGACGAACGTATTCTCAGCCGACCGACCACGTCATCATCCTAGTCCAAGTTCAGAGTGGCCTTCAAATGCCTGAGTTCGGCGTCCTGTCGAGCCGTCGCCTGTTTGATCACGTCTCGATGGGCAGCATGGTCGCGGCGACAACTGTGTTTAATTCCGTTATCTGGCCCTGCAGCTCATGGATTTCGGTCATCGGAGAGTTCCCTTTCATTGGGTGCCTCGACTGCCTTGGCCGTCACCGCCGACGATGCGGCGGTGACCGTGGGGTGATGGCTGACGGGTTTCGTCAGGGCGTCAGGCGGCCTTTTCGGCATTCTGATTGACGACTTTTGTCGCAATGGACGTGAGAGCAATATCAGTCGCCTGTTCCTCGTCGAGCGTCGTCTGCAGCAGCTTGGCGGCATCCTTCATTCCCAACTCGAGTGCCCATGTGCGCAGGGTGCCATAGCGCGACATCTCGTAATGTTCGACTGCTTGGGCGGCGGCAAGAAGGCCGGCGTCGAGTGCCGGCGTGCCCTGATACTCGTCCATGATCTCTGCGCCTTCCTTGATGATGCCCATCATCGCATCGCAGGTTTTCTGCTCCGGCTTTTTGCCGATGATCTTGAAGACATCTTCGAGACGGGTGACCTGCACCTTGGTCTCGGCAAGGTGCTTCGTAAAGGCGTCCTTAAGCTGTTTGCTGCTGGCTGCGGCATGCATTTTCGGCAGCGTCGCAACGATCTTGTTTTCGGCAAAATAGACGTCCTTCAAGGTGTCGTGAAACAGGACGTCGAGTGTTTTGGTTTGCTTGGCCATCATTGGCTCCTCGGGGTTTGGAATAATTTCTTGTGGGACCGGGGCTCCGGTCACGTTCACGGCTGCCGTGAGGCAGCCGTGCATTGGATCAAGCCGTCGGAGGGCGACGGTAGCGGTCGCGTTCCTGTTCGATCTGCTCCGGTCCGTAAGGGTCGAGCGTGTCGTCGAAGCGTGTCCAGCCCTGCTCATTGTAAGCGGCCTTGCGTTCTGCAGGATCGACCCAGTTCGAACGCTTCAGGATCGCTGAGGCTTCCGGAGCAAGGGCATCATCGACCCTGGCTGTGACCAGAGTGCCGCCGCGACGGACCCCTTCGGCGTAGAAGTTGGCGTCGTCCTCAGACACCCCAGAGCCGGTCAATGCTCCGATCAGTCCGCCGGCCGCGCCACCGGCTACTGCGCCCGCCACGGCACCGACTGCGGTTGCGGCAAGCCAGCCGGCAGCAACCACAGGACCGACGCCTGGAATGGCCATAATGCCGAGCCCGGTCAAAAGACCGCCGGCGCCGCCGACGACGGCACCGAGGCCCGCGCCGGATTCCGCTCCGGTCGCAGCACCGTTAGTGGAATGGCGATCGTCCGCGTTGTTGGAAACGATGCTGATGTCGTTCGAGGGAACGCCGGTTGCTTCAAGCGCGCTGACGGCAGAACTCGCATCGGTGTAGTCGTCAAAAAGTCCAGTAATGGTTTTCATGAGAGATATCCTTGGGAATTTGAGGCGTGGCGCTACTTCGCGACGACGTTGCCCTGATAGTCGAGGGCGACTATGACGGCCTTGCCGTCCTTCGTGCCTGCTGCCATCCAGATGCCGTTGTCGTCTTTCTTGAGGTTTTTGACTTCGGAAAAGCCGGCCTTCTCGATGCGTTCCTTGGCCTGAGCCTCGGTGAAGCTGTTTGCGCCTGCGACTGGGGCATCCGGGTTTTTCGCATCGGTCGTTGCGACGGGGGGCGTTGTGGTATCGGTGGAGGAAGCAGGGGCCGTCTGTGCGACAGCAGTCAGTGCCGACGCCCCGACGAGCGCCGCCGCTAGGATCATATTTTTCATTGAGGTTTTTCTCTTTCTCTGACCGGGTTCACACGGCCGTGAAGAGACAACCTATCCAGCCAGTATAAGTTCCGTGCACGTTCCCGGAATATGCGGCGTGCCGACCTTCGCACGTCAGAAGAGATGAGGCCTTAGATGAACCTGACGGGGATCGGTTCAAGCGGACAAGATCAGGGCCAACTGCCATACCGAATACGTAAACGGGCCGGAGACATGAATGCATCCGACCAGCAAAAATCAAGCACCGGTCAACATCACATTGCCAATCGGGCGCCATGCAGACATGGCGCGCACCGCGTCTAGAACTCTTCCCAGTTGCCCTCGGTCGTCACCTGTGCTGGCGACGTGCCAAACGCGACTGCGAGCTTCCCACCGAGTGTGCGGGCTGGCGAGGCAGCGGGCTTATTGTTGGTGGTCGAGGCGGGAACCGCTCTATGCGCAATAAGCGTCGCGACCGGGCGCGCCGACGGCCTGGTAGCCGCACGAGCGGCGGAGGCTGCCTTTGTCGCCTGGCCGAGGTTGAACTGGGCCAGACGCCCTGAGAGAGCAGATACCTCCGTCGCCAGCGTTTGAGAGGCGGCGTTCGATTCCTCGACCATTGCGGCATTCTTCTGGGTCGACTGGTCCATCTGGTTGACGGCCGTGTTGATCTCCATGAGAGCCGTCGACTGCTCGCGGGCGGCCTGGACAACCGCCTGGACATTGATGTCAATCTGCTGCACTTCGGCGACGATCGCCTGCAGTGCTTTGCCGGTCTGGCCGACCAGGCTGACGCCACGCTTGACCTGGTCGCCGGACGAGGTGATCAGCGCCTCAATCTCCTTGGCTGCCGCCGCCGAGCGCTGTGCGAGTTCACGCACTTCCTGTGCGACGACGGCGAAACCCTTGCCGGCTTCCCCAGCGCGCGCCGCTTCAACGCCGGCATTGAGGGCCAGAAGGTTCGTCTGGAAGGCGATGTCGTCGATCACGCCGATGATGTTGGAGATCGACTGAGAGGATTGCTCGATGCCTCTCATGGCCTCAACGGCACTGCGCACCACCTCCCCGGATTTTTCCGCGCCTTCCTTGGTCCGACCAACGAGAGCCCCCGCCTCCTCGGCGCGAAGGGTGGAGTCCTTGACGGACGTCGTGATCTGCTCGAGCGCGGCGGCCGTCTCCTCGACGGAAGCCGCCTGCTGCTCTGTGCGGCGCGCGAGATCATCGGCGCCCGAGCGGATTTCCTCGGAACCGGCTTGGATGATGGCGGCGTTTTCGGAGAAGGAAATCAGGGCTGCCTGGAGCTTTTCCACAGATGCGTTGAAATCGACGCGGATCTCGTCAAGGGAGTCAGTGAATGGCTTTTCCAGCCGCACGGTCATGTCTCCATTCGAAAGGCCGGCGAGTCCGTTCCCGAGTTCGCTCACCGCGAACTTGATCGAATCCTCACGGGCGGCATGGAGGACGGAACGTTCCTGCCGTTCGACCTCCTCGCGAGCCCGTGACGTTTCCGCATCGACTTCGAGCTTGATCTTCTGACGATTGCTTTCCAGCAGGATGCCGAGGGAGCGTGACAGGTCGCCGATTTCGTCCTTGGCATTCTTGTCGCTCAGCTGCACGTCGAGTTGGCCATGGGCGATACGATCGGTCTCGGCGATCACGCCTTCTATGCGGCGGATGAATCTGCGGGCAATGAGCCAGCCTGCGAGACCGAGCAGGAAAGCGGCGACAGCCGTGATCGCAACTGCGCTCCAGACCATGTTATTCAGTTGGGCGAAGACCGTGGATTTGGGCACCGAGACGACCGCATACCAGTTCAGGTCATTCGTGAGCTTTACCGGATAGGCAACCGAAAAATAGGCCTGGCCGTCGGGGCCTGCGATCTCCTGCTCGACACCGGGTCTTGCGATCAACCGATCCCAACCGGCTGTCAGGTCGCCGCCATCGTTGATATTCGTGCCTGCGAGTTTGGCGGAGGGATGGCTGATGATGCTGCCGGCGCCTGTCACGAGACTGAGATAGCCGGTCTCCATCGGGTGGACCGCAGAGATCGCCTTGTTCGCATCGTCGAGCGAAATGTCCATGCCGGCCACACCGAGCGCCTTGCCTTCGACCATGATCGGCTTGGCAACCGAGGTCATCAGCACGTCCTTACCGTCGACGGCGTAAACATAGGGTTCGATGACGACGGTCTTTTTCTGAACAAAGGGAAGCTGGTAGTAGTCGCCGGCGCCCGACACGGTATAATCGACCAGCGGCGTGTGCTGAATCTTGTCGCCACTGCGTACCCAGTAGGGTACATAGCGTCCCGTAGCGTCGTGGCCTTCCTTGTCGACGAAATCGTTGTCTTTGCCGTCGAAGGCATTCGGTTCCCAGCCGCTCCAAACGCCAAGCGCCATCGGATTGTCCTGCAGCGTGTTCCTAAGCAGGGCGTCGGCGGCCGCGCGGTCCGAGTTTCCACTTTCCTTCATCGTCGATAGCGACGTTTCCAGCCCGTTGACGATATTGAGCGCCACGCTCATGGATTTCTCAACGTTGAGCGCGTTGGTGGCAGCGATCTGGAGCATCTGGTCGAGGTTCGATTTGCGCATATCGTTGTAGGCGATATAAGAAAGGACGCCCGATGCAGCGATCGTGGCGACGACACCGCAGGCCGCCACGGAGAAAATATTGCGTCCGGTAGCCGATTTGAACTGCATGCGCTTGCCTCCTCGAGCGGGCATGTGATCGATCGCACCCCGATCTATTCCGTCCCGGCTCCTCTGACCGAGAACTGATTTCGGGACGTGGCTCAACGTTACGAAAATCGTTTGCGAATTAAGGAATATTCGAAGGGGCTTAATTTAGCGTGTATCGTCCGGTATTCGCTGATGAAACGGGCAACCATTCACTGGTTGATTTGCAACAATCTGACGATAAGGTAGCATCGCCTCCACTTGCGCAGAGCATAGAACGGGACCGATTTGAGCGGCTTTCGAAAACGCAGTTTCGCGCCAAGTGAGCATGGCGACGCGTGGCGAGCCCGACGCGGAAGCCGAATTCTCGGATCCCGCGCGTGCGAGCGCGTCGCGAAGCTGAAACTCCGATGCGCTTCTTTGTCTCCTTGGGCGAACCCGCGGGACTGATGGGCTGGCGTACGTCCAGGAGATCCGCAACCACGTCGGGCAATGTTGCCCCTTTTGCTTAAGCCTCTCACGCCCTTCTCACAAAGCTGTGCTCCAGCGACCGATATGATTTCAGCGTCCCTCACGGGCTCCAATCCCGCATATCGATTGGCCTCTGTCAGCCAAGGGCCGCATCTGCTGCCCCGCCGGGTTGCCATGCTCGATCTGCAGCCGGCAGGCGAGGACGAGCAACTCGAATAACGGCGGCGGCCGGCACGACAACTCGGCCATTGAGGCCTGTTCACCTGATAGGGTTAGCGCGGTATGTATTGTAGAATATGCGGATATACGCATAATTTCTGTGGCTGACGCTGCCAGCAAGATCGGTCGAGGCTCTGGAGGATACCATGGAAGCAAGTGTTGAGGACGCCCATTCTGGCGTAGTGTCGCCCGAACTCGTGGTCGATGCGCTGTTTGCATGCCGAAAGACAGCAGCGATCAGGGCGGCCATCGAGCTCGATCTCTTTACTCATATCGGCGAGGGCAAAACGGCAGCATTGCTGGCGTCGGCGACAAGCGCCTCGGAGCGTGGAGTGCGCATCCTGTGCAACTACCTCGTGGTACATGGTTTCCTGACGAAGGAGAGCGGACAGTACCGAATGACACCCTCGACCAGAATGTTCCTCGATCGCAATTCGCCAGCCTATATGGGCTCTGCCGTCGAATTCACCGCCGCACCTGAAATAATGGATAATTTTCTGCGCGATCCGGCCGCCGTCGTGCGAAACGGCGGTTCGGCCGGGCTTGCGAACATGTCGGCAGACAACCCCGTTTGGGTGAAATTTGCGCGCGGCATGGGCTCCTTTACCGGACTGAGCGCCAAGGCACTGGCTGGCGAGATCTCCGGCTGGCCGAGGCCTCCCAAAAAGGTTTTGGACATCGCTGCAGGTCCAGGCGTTTTCGGGATCGAAATTGCGAAGGCCCTTCCATCGGCGGAGATCGTCGCCGTCGACTGGGCCTCCGTATTGGAGCTGTCGAGGCAGAATGCGGAAAAAGCCGGAGTGGCCGATCGGTACCGGACGATCGCCGGCAGTGCCTTCGATGTGGAATGGGGCACGGGTTATGATCTCGTGCTACTTCCGAATTTTCTGCACCACTTCGATTTGCCGACATGTGCCCAACTGTTGCGAAGGATCATCGCGAGCCTTGCTGAGGATGGTCGGATCGTCGCGGTTGATTTCGTGCCTAACGAAGATGGCGTGTCGCCGCCTTTCCCCGCGGCCTTCTCCTGGGAGATGCTTGCCGGCACGCCGGCCGGTCAGGCTTATACGCAAAATGAGCTGACTGAGATGGCAAGACTGGCCGGCTTTGCTGGCGTCATGGTCAAACCGCTACCGCCAACTCCGGCAAGCCTCATTCTTTTTGAATAGCCGGCGACAGTCGCCTGCGCCGCCTGGCCGACACGCGCCGGGTCGCCCAGATCATGCTTTTCCAGGACGTGAGGACCAGACGCGAGGTCTAATACAACCGCGCTTTCAGCCTATTGTCAGGATTCGATGTTAAAGTTTTGTGACGCATTGTGGGCGGGGGAATGACGCGTCCAATTTCCATTCATCGACCTGGGAGCGGATATGACCGAACAGTCTAACCGTCTAATATTGCATACCAATTCGCGAGACGAAGTTTTTGCTGAAGAACACGATTCCGTTGCCGACTTTTCGTTCAACTCGACCGTCGCGAATGTCTTTGACGATATGGTCAGCAGATCGGTTCCTTTTTATGGCGAGATGCAACGGATGGTTTGCGAGCTCGCCAGGGATTTCGCACAGCCTCAGTCGAAACTCTATGACATCGGCTGCTCCACGGCTACGACCCTTCTGGCGCTGGACCGTGAAGTCGACAATCACATCGATTTCGTCGGGATCGACAATGCTCCGGAGATGCTGAAGAAAGCTGCCGAAAAGATTGCCGAGTCAGGAACCAACCGCTCAATCGATCTTCACACGGTCGACCTTCATCGCGGCTTCTCGATTGAGAAGGCAAGCGTCGTAACGATGGTGCTGACGCTGCAGTTTGTTCGTCCACTCTACCGCGAGCGGGTCATGCGGACGATTTACGACGGGCTCAACGACCAGGGGTGCCTGCTCCTGGTTGAAAAGCTGACCAGTGAAGACACGACATTCAACCGCTTGTTTATTGATCACTACTACGATTTCAAGCGACGGAACGGTTACTCCACCATCGAGATCTCGAAGAAGCGGGAGGCGCTGGAAAACGTCCTTATTCCTTACCGCTTGGAGGAAAACATCCAGCTCCTTCGTGAGGTCGGCTTCAAGAGCACAGAGGTCTTCTTCCGCTGGTACAATTTCTGCGGGATCGTCGCAATCAAGTGAGCATCATGAAAGACATCATGCTGAGGATCGGCACGTTTCTCTTCAAGTATCGCAATCAGGCTTTCCCGCTGATCATCATAGCGCTTTTTATCGCCGCGCCGCCGTCGACCGCGCCATGGGGAAATCCTGCGCTTGAACAGGCGAAGGACGCGCTGGCCCTGCTCATCGTGGTCAGTGGGCTGATCTTGCGGGCAAGCGTTATTGGCTATGCCTACATCAGGCGGGGCGGCTTGAACAAACGTGTTTACGCCGATGAGCTTGTCACCGAGGGCATGTTCGGCGTCTGCAGAAATCCGCTCTACGTAGGCAACATGCTGATCTACGTCGGACTGTTCGTCTTCCACGGCAATCCGGTCGTGATCGTGGTCGGATGTACTCTCTTTGCCTTTTTCTACCAGTGCATTGTCTACGCCGAAGAGGCTTTCCTCCATGATAAGTTCGGCGCAGCCTACAAAGCCTACTGCCGAGATGTCCCGCGATGGACATTTAAGCGCGGCGCCTTTGACGAATCGACGAGGGGGATGGCGTTCAACCTGAAACGGGTCGTGGCGAAGGACTATTCCACGGTGTCGTCAACCTTTATCGCACTGTTGGCAACCGAGTTTTACAGGGTCGCAGTCGGCTCGATTACGGAACAGGAAGAGGCCCGTGCGATCGTGCTGGTATTGCTGCTTGCGGCCGTTCTCGCCCTCACAGGCTTAGTCAGCGCTTTCAAAAAGCGTGGCGTATTTAAAGAAATCTAATCCGAAAGTATCCAATGAGACTTGCATTGCGTCTTTCCGCCGTGCTTCTGGCGGGCATTGCGTTTTCCGCGCTTGCATCGGTGGCCGGCACAGCTTCGGCCGAGGATCTGGAATTTTCCATCT
>UCCS01000027.1 GCA_900470965.1 Hyphomicrobiales bacterium | reverse complement strand
ACTCCCTGGGACATCATCGCCCAGCGTGCCGTCCGGTAGAACGCCTGTGTATGTCATTGACGTTTCAGAATGGAACTCGAGCTGTGTTCTCCAGACGCCAAAGTTGACGAGATAGCGGTGGCCCACCGCAGGAAATGCATCAGACATCCTTGTACCCTCTGTGATGAATTCAAAAACCTGCGGCGCGCTTGGCCGCAGATTGTCACGGTCAGTGAATCTCAACCGCCACTGAAAGAATTTCCGCGCTCGGCTCATTGGCCGTCGCGCTTGTCATGGCGTGGTGGCCATCCGCTTGCGCTATGGTCAACGGAATATTTTGAGCGCCGGCAGCGCTTGGTGCGTTCATCGAACGGGCTGGTGCAGAAATTGGGACAAGGAACGTGACCGGGCCGTGGGCGCCATGATGCCCGAACATAGATAGAACCCCAGCAAATCCCGGCGCGCCGGCCCCTCCCTCCTCGCCTACGTTTATCGTGAGGGGCACGGCATGGCTCGCCCCTCTGAACGCGACGGTAATCCGTGCAAACAAGTTATCGCCGGCAGTGAGGTTAGAAAGCGCCTCGATGGGGACATTGACCGATGAATGCACAGGCGTCGAAGCATCAATCGACGAATTGGAGAGTTCGGCAGAGAAAGTTTTGATCATTTGATTGGCAGCAACCAACGAAGCTGTCACTGGAACAACTTCTTCTCCAGATCCCGGCTCGTACTCGTAGTTAAAATCGTCGATAGCTGCATAGTCGCCGCAAAGTGTCTTCGATACAGGATTGCCGTCGGAATCAGAGAAGAACAAGAATGGTTCACTCGCCCACCTCGCATAGTCCGAGCGAGGCAAAGGCGCGCCACCGGGTGTCGTAGGGCTGCCGTCGGGTAGGTACGGATATCTTCGAGCGATCTGCTTGCGGGTCCAAAGGTCCCAGAGCCTGTCGATGTTAGAATGATGCAGCCAGAATAGAGGATCGACCGGCGACAGGTTTGCTTGCATAAAGCCGCCGTGGTTTATCGGTCCCGACCATCCTCCTACGAAATTGTGAACGTTGTTGTGAGGTTGCCCTTCCAAGACGCCAAACCCAGTAAGCGTGCCATGTCCTAGCGTTTTCGGGCTTCCGAAGGTTACAAAGTCCTTTGGTCCTAAAGAGTCCAGAAGCGTTGCGAGCGAAACCGTTTTTGTTGTGTTCGCATCAAACTCGGGATGATCTGCAGTGACGCCTCGAGCATGCGCGAGATCGAAAAAGAATTTTCCTCGCGGGTCATCGAAGATATCGAACCAGAGATCCCCAGCATTTCGGATGCCGCGGGCGAGAAGCTGTCCATAGGGGGACCGATCATCAAACGACCCGTCGGAATTCATGACGACTTTCCAGCAATCAAGCGTAGAAATGATGGGCTCGAATTTCGTTCGGAACTCAGTAGCGGTACTAATAAAGGCTGGATTCGTCGGTGTGAGAATATCCTGGAACATCGAGGCTGGAACGCTTGGTTCAGCGGTCCAGTCCCAGTAGGGCAACGCGAAATCGGGATCACCACTGAGCTTGCGACAGGTCTGCTCGAACCATCCCAGATACGCGCGATGCCATGGCAAAAACCACCAGTTTCCATGGGGGCAATCGAGTGTATGGACGAACGCAATCCGATACCAATTGCGGGGATCCGACGGCGGAAGCGCCAACATCGCACGGATCGCCTTCTTATAGCTTTCGAGCATCTTCTGGCCTGCGGCGCCATTGACATTCACACGCCGATTAGACTTGCTTTGAGCAAATCCCGGCCTGACGGCTAACGCAGCAAGAGCGGCACTTCCTCCAGCAAGCACCGCCCTCCTCGACACAGCGTTTGATTGGACTGCTTCGTACATGTTCCCCCCTATGAAACCGTGCCAAGTCATAAAAAATTATGGGATACAAGCTACCGCCGCGCCTACGACCTGCGCTGGCGCGCATCTGCGCTCGCTCTATAATAGGTTGAGGATACCACCATATTGCGCAAATACAATCTAAAATATTTTTGCCAACGCAAATTTAGATCTCCGACTAATACAGTGATTCTCGTGTATAGCTTAGTATCTTCAGATCACTGGAAAGATTCTATCGCCTCTTCTCCTACGCAGATTGACCTTGGCCTATGCCACGAGCTTTGTCGGGGGTTGATATTGCGACAAACCTTAGCTGAGTTCTTTTTTGTTCTCGGTGTGGATTCTTTATGCCGATACAATCGCGATCGATGAAGCAGACACGAACGATATGAGTTCGGTCCCATCTGAAAAATCCTTCATGTTGATGACGTGGAAGTCTTTTATTCGTCCGCCGAAAGGATACATCATGCGGCTCTTGAAGGGATCAGGACCGGCGACCCAGCAATTTGTTATTTCGCGCTCCGACGGACCATCTAAGCAAAGCAAGCACTTACAAGGTGTCAACCGGCGCACAAAACTGGGTCTGACGCATTTTTGATGAGGATTTCTTTCATATTGCGCCGATCAACCGTGCCTCAAGCAGGTCCAGCTTGGCACGGCCGTACATTTGCCTTTTGACAAGCTTCAGTTTGTTGATCTGTCCTTCGACTTGGCCGTTCGACCAGGGTTCGGTGATGGCCGCTGACACCGCTGCCTTGTCTTTCAGTATTCCGTTGGCGAAGGGGGCGAACAGACTGTCGCGTGCATCAGCGATCCATTGATCGAGTTCTGTCTTGGCCTTCCGTCGGATCATCGTCTGGAAGCGATCAATTAGATTGCGGGCTTCGATCAAGGCGGGAACGCCGGCTTCTATGGCCGCAATGGTGATTGTGTCGGCTTTGCTGAGTTGATCGCGAGCAGTTGTCATCAACCGGGCAATCGTTCTGGCGGATGGCACCTTTTGAAGTTGCTGATCGCAGACCCGCTCAGACCGCCGTCGCCTTGCCGCCCACTCCCCGACGACACGAGAACAACCACGAAAGCCTTTGCATTTTAACTGCCGCCAGAGTTCAGCGCCGTTGTGCTGCCCGGATCTCCAGAGTTCATCTAACAGCGGCAGATAGGCCTCAAGGGAACTTTGTCTGACACGGAACACATCGGTCCTGTGACCGCGGACGATCTGGCGAACTGTTCCGCGGCTATAGCCGGTTTGTCGAACGATTTCCTTTATTGGGACACCATCGGAGGAGAGCTTCCTGATCGTCAAATTCGCATCCTCCCGCCGCAGATAGCTGTCATATTGCAGTCGTTCAGCACACGTGAGCAGCTCAGGATTGATCGTCGTAGCACCAATTGCGGCACGGATTGCTCGCATGGATTTGCGCACGACGTCGAGGAATGCTGCGCTGGCGTTCTCCATCAAATGCCAACGATCTGCGACCTGAATGGCATGCGGTAAAGCCTTAGCGGCAGCTTCACGATAGCCGCCGCCTCGGTCGCGGGAAACGATCGCAATTTCGGGGTGTTGAGCAAGGAAGGTCGAAACTGTCGCGATCTCCCGATCGGGCAGAAGTTTGATAATCCGTCGCTTCTCAAGATCACATACGACGGTGCCATAGCGGTGATTGCGGCGGAAAGCCCAATCGTCAACGCCGACGACGCTGAGCGCATCACGCGGCGCCGCGGATTTTCTTCTTACCGCGCGGATCAGCGTGTCATTGCTAACTGGGATCATTAAGCGTTTGGCAAAGGCTGCTGCAGGCCTCCCTCCCAGAGCCAACCCGAGATGATGCACAACAGTATCAAGCCGAGCAGTTCGACGGCTGCGCTCCGGAACGACAAGCTCTCCAAACCTCTCGACGAAAATTCGACGACGGCAGAATGTCACCTCACAGACAAAGCGCCGTGCCGACAACCGCAGTTGGACCCTGACGCCAGCACAAGGCAAATCGGCAATTATCCGAACGTAGCGGCTATGAACACGATCCGACAGTCGGCTGCATAAAGGGCAGGAACGTCGATGGGCGGCAGCCCGCGCGGAAACAATGATAACCCCGTCGCTCTCGTCGGAACGCTCAACAATCAATCCGGCCGGGATCAGGGACGACAGACGAAATTTGGTCGCCATGGTGCTGATTCCTTTCTCATAACCGCACCAGTTTCGACTGCGAAATCATCAAATATGAGTCAGATCCGAATGTTGACCCCTCTGGCGGGGTGTCGTTTGGCAGTTAATTATGAGACTCTGACTGCAAGAATTTCAACGACATAGCTCGGCACTTTATCTGAGATTGAGCAATTAATTCGAGATTGGTGCTCGTGATTTGGCACTTAATTTGATAGTTAGCATATTGAAAAAACTTCCAGCCCAAGCAGATGACAGTGACCAATATCGCAATCTTACAGCGGATTACCTCAGGATTGACATCGAGAAAAGCGTGCTTAGGATCTCAAATAAAGTGCCATAAGCTGCCGCAACGAGCGCATTCTCGCGTTTAACTGCCAAACGACATCGACACCTGGGAGGGCATCAATCTGTTCGAGTGCTTTACCCGACCGGAGCAGGACTATCTCCACGACATCCGGCTAATGAAGCATCACCTCAAATGCCACAGCAAAACGATTAAGGAACTGGCGCGCTGGCGCTGACGGTGAAATCCTTATGTAGGTTTTCTGTTCAGTTGCTACTCAGACCCAAATTGCCGGCGGATCGGCGCCCTCGTAAGGAGCGCTCCATCTGCCTCCGAGCGAGCATCAAGCGGCCATCTCTTTCATACGCTCTCCCTCATCACTCAACCTGCTAATCTGCTGCAAGTCGAATGCGGTTCAGATTCCATCCCGCCCAACGGGAAACATTAATGAGATTGGGTCTTATAAACACGGTCCTCTCGCACCGACTCGACTCCCTTTACAGATCTGAGGGAGTCGAGTGCATCGGAGTCTATGTTGCCGTTGACGATCATGAAGCGCGCGTGGCTTTCAACTTCTGAAAGGCCCTGCGATCTCAGATCATCCACAACCTCGCTCAAGCGAGAAGCTTCGTTTCCGGCAATGCGGATAGTAACTCCGACTTTATCGCTCATCAGACCTCGCCGCCGCCTTTTGCTTGGAGCAGACCCTTGCCGACATCTCTTGAGGGTAAAGATAGGGGTTTGGTAATTTGAATCAAGCGTGCCCACAAAGCCCAGCCCCGAAATTTTGGATCCGATTGCGCTATCAGTGCAGCGACCCCGGCGACATGCGGCGTTGCCATGCTGGTTCCGTCCCATCGATCGTAGCTATCGTTCGGGAGGGACGACAGAATGTCCACGCCGGGAGCCGCAATATCCACCTCCTGACCCGGATTGAGACCTCCGCATGAGAAAGTCGCCGGGCTCAGGGTCCGATCAACCGCCCCAACAGCCAAAATCGTCGATGCGTTCGCGGGCGAACCGACGGGCGCAATGAACTGCGGCCGCGCGCTTTCGTTGCCCGCTGCAGCAACAACCAAGGTACCTGCATCAAGACACACTTGGCCAATCTGTTCATAGTCATCGCTGGGTGAATCGCCAATTTGCGTGACGGCTCCAAGGGACATGGAGATCACCTGGCACCCCTCATCAAGTGCCCATTCCATTCCCGCGATGATCGATCGATCCGTTCCACGACCATCGTCGCCAAGCACCTTCCCGGCATAAATTTCCGCTTCATAGGCTATGCCGTAACGCGGACCCGAGGTAGGCCGCAACGGGCCACATGCCGTTCCAATGCAATGGGTTCCGTGGCCGTGGACATCCTCTTCCGCATTGCGTGTGACAAACAATTTTTTGGTGACCGATCGCCCGACGAAATCTTGGTGTGTTTCGTCGAAACCGGTATCGAGGACAGCGACCTTGATCCCTGCCCCACTCAGCCCACTTTCGAGAACGCGGGTGGCCTGAAGTCCCCACGTACTGCTTGTCTCGTCAAAGGCTGCCCCAAGCGCCGCCACCTCCGCGCCTCCCCTATTAAGCAATCGATCGATCAACTCGTTCACGCCATCACGGTAGCCGTGGAGATAATCGCGATCCGGCATCGTCGAGAACGCGCCAGCAGCCCCGCCTTGGAGGATTTGCCGTTTCGACATCGGAGTTCCAAGCGCTCGATAAGACCGTTCGGGACGGGCAGAACTAACGACCCTAGCCTGCATCGCACTTTCGAGCATTGATTTCAGTCGGTCGCCGTCCCGTCGAACGATGGCGATGCCGAACCGCTCAAAATACTGGACGTCCGCACCCTCGAAGTCGTTTGGGACGGCTGGCGCGCTCCTGAAATCCTTCGACGACGCTACGCGAAATCCGCCGCTTTCCAGCCGGCGTACCCCGTCCCCGCCCGCTTTCGGCGTGAACCGCATCACCATGCCCAGGCCGGACATGCCATCGTCTTGTGCGCTGACCGCACGTCGCGTTGACTTTGCCATTTCGATACTCCCCCAGATCCAATGCCATCATGGCAGTTTCGTTGAGACATCCGTTAAATGAGAATGAACCGGTCACAGAGATGAGTGTGATCACCGCTTGCATGTTGTACTCCCAGGATTTTGGAAGCATGCCCTGAACAACGACCAGACGAAATCGAGTTGCGTGAACTTGCGATTTCCCTGGGCATCAAAAAGCCGGTTGGAATTCCTACGAAACCCTGGCCGTCGTCATCAACGAATTGCAGTCTTCGCCCGTCGTCAGTAGAGCTATCGTTGACGCTCGCCAATGCATGGCAAGTTATGCAAGACGAAGTTGTCTGAAAACTTGCCTCGGGTTGCGAATTTGCTAGGCGGAGAGGACGACCACGCGAGTCGATAAAATCGATCTGCGTGCCTCGTAAGCGGTAGTTTTCCCATTGAGTACCTTCAAGCCCGATGCCCGAAGGGATCGCCTCGCAATCGTGAGGCGCTGTGGGACAGGCGAACCGATCGACTGAGGGTAAGAGCCAGCCTTCGGCAGGTGGCTTGGCCTTTGCATCGGCTTTTTTATTGTCCATGTGCTCGAATGTCGCCCAAAACCAATTGGGAAGGTCCTTCCTCGTGATATGAAGGGCCGTAAGCCCGAATATCTTGAAGCCCTGCGGTGTGGTGGACTCGGTCCAGTGATACCGAGGCTTGTCGACCTCAGTGATCTCGCGCCACTGTGCCTTTACTTCCTTCGACTTCAGCGGAAAGCTTATTGTCTCGGCCCCATTCTGGAAGAGGGCTATCTGACCATTGAGATTGTATAGCTTGTGCGCTCGGATGAACTCATAGGTGTCGCGATTGAGCCGCGTCTCGTTGACCGACCTCCCAGCAGTCGCCGGATCAAAGAGGACGGTCGGGCCGCCATGTACTTTAATGACTACAGCACGCATGACTTGCTGCAGAGGAGGCTCGCTCTCCTCGAAGCGATTGCTCATCGTTGCTACAACCGGAGCATCCAGCCAAGGGCCAGGATCGGATCCATCGACCGGGAATGCGGTATCCGGCGCACCGTTACGGGCGCTTCGCCAGGTCTCCCATACGACAGGTCCGTGGCTGCCGAGGGTCCTGCTCTGATCGGCTTCTTTCTTCGTTACATCGGCTGGCCAGTTCATAGCTATGAATAGGCGCCACGCATAACAGTCAGGTTCGACAATCGCCATATCGGAGGCCTGCGGATCCTCCGATAGCGGAAAATTGCTTTTGAACCAATCGCTACATCCAGCGGCAAAGGACTGCGTTGAGCACATCGTCGAGAGACAGAGAGCGGAAAGCAAAACAAGCAAGCGCATGTTGAAATCCCCTTTGGGTTGGTGGCTCAAGCAGCCATCCCTGCATCTATCCAGGCTCGGAATCGGGCCACGTCAGTCTGCGACCAGGCGCCGTCGCATGGCATCGAGCCATCCGAAAGCCGCGCATAGATCCCCTCAGCATGCGCCTGAACATCTGCGTAGTCATGGAGGTCAAATCCAGCGACCATGCGCATCGCCGATACATCGCGCTGGCGGAAGAGTGGCTGAATATCGGTGGCGAAGCTCAATGCTGCCTCCGAATCGTCGAGAGTGCGAAGGCCCGGCATCCCTTTGTCAGCAGCAATCAGCGCGGTCTTGGCATTTTCAACGGCATGAACGCGAACACCGAGAAGAGGGACCCCAGGCCCCCAATGGTTTTTGATGTCGACCGGGGCAAGTAGTAGTTCAGCACAAAGTGGCGTTACGACAGGTACGTGAATTCCAGAGTCTGGAGCCGCAGCCACAAAATCAACCCCCTGGATCCCGTCTGGCGGAGGCACCACATACACGTGCTGTCCCAGTTGAGGGCTCGTCCAGCCCGTACCCGGCACTCGCCCTGCTGCGTGAATGATAAGGACCGGTGGGTTCGAGCTGGCAAGGATGAGATCAACCGTATCAACGATACTAACGCGAGAATAGGTCATAGCCGCGCTCCTTCGTTCGCTCAGGACGATAACAGCCGCCGGAGCGATACAATTCGTTTAAATGGCTAATTACGCTTCGCTGCGATGAAGGAAGCCACGCATCCTGCGGAGCTGGTCCAACCTATCATGCCCTTGCCCGTCGATCGGACGCCTGAAAGAAGCTTATTCTTGCATCGCCAAAGGGAAGCCGAACCACATGGTATGGATCGCCATCAAGAAGTTGTTATGAAATCTGCGGCCATTCACCTGCAACATCACAGAGCATAGTAGACCACCCCTCTGAGCGTCCACGCTCGCGCTTCAAAGTCTCCTCCAGGAGGTTCTGCTAAATCCACAGCCTGCAACCCTCAGGTGTTATTAATAATTCGAATTCGCTTCGGCGTCAAGAATGCTCGGTTGGGAGACAGAAATTTTTAGAAAGTTATTTCGTGAATATAGCTTTCGTCTTCTTTTATACTCGAACACTACATTCGCGGTGAGGCGCGCTCTCCCTTGTTGATCATCTACCGCACGATCCGGCGACCGAGGCTGAACATACCCGGCATTGTTCGAGGGAAATTTTGCACGCTAGGTGCAGGTTTCACGACCACATTCTTCGCGCCAGGTGCCTGCGGCACGCTGGTTACCAACTTCTGCAGAATAAGGGGCGTCGAGACCCCGACATGGAAAGCGATAATGCCTTCAGCACGCAGGCCGAAGTAGAGCCAAGCTACGAACCCTCCCGCGACAATCATCGCAATCGTGATCGCCCAGTAAAAGAGGCTGGTGCGATAGGCGGGGAGTTGCTCTGCTTCCCGAAGATTCCACCAATGGAGTAGTTCGGCGATAGTCCCACCGGCACATCCAACACCAAATACCGCCCATGCCCCTTCAACGACCATCTTTTTCTCCTCGCAGATTTGTCATGCTTCGAGCGTCCATTTTGTAGCCTCCAAGAATATTTAATAAAGTACAACAGAAGCGTTTCGCTTTAAAACTGTGGCTCTGATTGCCGCCGGATGAAGTGAACCGAACCAAGATCCATCACCTCCATCAGTTCGCGCTTATCCTTCCGTTCGGTAAGCCGGGAGGCAGCACAAGGCGACAAGAACCAAAAACAGCCAGATCGCCTGTTGCTGAAATTGAACAGGACCGGTTGAATTGATCGTCTTCGTGATTGCCACGACTGTGGTTGACATCTTCTCAACCACCTGCGCCAAGCCGGCGAGATCTGATGCGCCGACACCGAGAAGGCCACCAATAACTGTGATCAGGAGTTTTGCCGGCAGATACAGCAGAAGCGCGCCGCCGACCGTCAGACCCCAAAGTGCGGCGAGAACGTATTGCACTGCGGTGCCCGGAACCCAAACCACGAGAGCAACCGAACCCAGAACGACGAGTGCCAAGATAATGAGGAAGAACATATCTCCCTTCTTGGCAAGTTTATCGCCACTCGCAAGCCCGGTGTCACCTGAGCCACCCCTGACATTCTCAAACAATCGTCCTAATCTTGCCCTGAACGGTGTCATGCATATCCCCCGGTTGCACTCAAAGATGCGTCAACGTCAGTCCATGATTTTGGCTCGCCCAATTTGCAATCGCGTCAGCAAAGCACGCCACTCCGGTTGCTCCCCTCGTGGCGATCAACATCCCGAAGAGTGCCAGATCTCCTGAGGACAGCGTATCGCAGACAAAAGCTCCGGAATCGCCGCTCAGCGGCCGAGCAGCAATAGCTTGGCTGACCCTTCCACCTTTGACGGTTCGTGGGGCGGCAAAATCGAACAAATGCGAAAAACAATACGCATTGCCCGTCCCCCTGTTCTTCAATCGGCTCGTGACGCCATATCCGCCGATGATGTAGTCGTTTCTGCCGGACACCGTTCCCCGCATGCTGATCTGGGAACCAGAGCCCAACACGGTGCGATCGTAGATGTCGATGACGGTACCGTGTTTGGCAATCTGCGCGGTGCCGACATGCGCCGGGTCTAGCTTCAGCAGGGCGAGGTCCACCTCTGGATGGGCGGGGGTCGTGTACTGATTGCAGACACCGCCGTTCGGGCTAAGTTGAAAGGTCGAGAAGTTGCTATGCAGAACGGAGCCGGCATTGGAAATACTCACCCCGGAAACGTCAGGAAGTGCGAAAGACACCCCAGCGGTTGTTGCAACGTGTCCGCAAGTAATTCCGTAAATATCGCCGTGCTGGTCCTGAAGAAAGCCACCAAGCGTGCCTGTGTTCGGAGCGTTGACCTCCAGCCCTCCCTCAATCGAGGTGGCGAGCCACCCAACGTCTTCCTCTTCAACGGTTGCGAAAAAAGGCTGTTGCGCCGCGTAATTCTGGATTTGTCTGCGTAAGCCGATTGTCCGATTGGTCGCCGGCTCGATATAGATGCGCACGAGGAACGGATCCTTTTTCTTACCGACGTCCATGCAGTAATGTTCCCAAAGCGAGAACTTCTGCGACAGATCGAACAGACCTTCCCAGTCGTCGCTGTTCCACCACCACCACCCGAAGACTAATTGAGGGTCCGAGACTCCGGCTTGAGCAGCATGTCCGGCTAAGCGAACCCAAAACGGATGCGGGTAAATATAAATTCCATGGATAAGCTCTTGAGCAGCCTCAAGTCCGGGTAGACCGGCCATAAAGTCGGCAAACTCCGGCGTGTTGGAAAAGTCTATCTGCGCCCGCATGAATTGCCCTCACAACATGTCGCAGCAATGTCTCCAAAGAAAAGCGCGATAGATATGGACTATTCCTAGCCGTTAATACTTACCATGAGATTGCAAAGATCGCAAAACGATTCCCGTTCTGCGGGTATCGAAATCAAGCCACTATTCGGCAAAAGCACCTGCAAGTATCGAAGGAGGATGGGGTACAGCCTGACCAACGCTGTGGGCCAGCCGTTACCGCGGGCGGCGATTTGCGGGTATCATGCGAGGCGCCAATCACGACAACATCCACGGCGATAGCTCGTCAGGCTTTGAAGCGATCGAACGCAGTTAAACGCTTTATCGGTGGATCTGCTTCATCCCACCGATAGATTTCCGAGCGTAGATAGCGGAGTTCGTCGTCGAGGGCGTTTTCCCCAAGCTCGATCCACCAGGACTTCGGACGGCCATCATTGCCGTCCGACCAGCGATAACCACGCGCCTTCAGGTGATCCTTCATGTCAAACGGACTGTTTTCGGCGAAGATTCGAACGCGCGACCGCTGGCTCGCATCGTGGAGCTCGGCAAAGGGCGTTTGCCCCTCGCCTCTCCCATCTTGTGCAAGCACCTCGAGCAAGGCAAAGCAGTCGTCGACAGCCCGATGACCCTCGTGGAAATAACCCGTTTGTCCAATCAGGTAGCCGAGCTTGGTGCCTTCGAAGCCCCGGGCCGACCAGTCGATTTCGGAGACTGAGCAGGCCCAGGCTTTTCCAGCGAAAATGGGAGAGAATGCCTCACAGAACGGTCGATCGAAGCCGGCATTGTGCGCAATGACGAGATCGGCCGGCTCGACCACAGCACGTAATTGGTGGAGATCAATCATCTGGCCGGCGACCATTTCGTCCGTGATGCCGGTTAGGCGGGTGACTTCCGCTGGGATCGAAACGCTCGGCTGTTGCAATCCTCCATAGACACCGGTGACATCGCCGATATTGCCGGCCGCGTCGAATGTGAGCGCGACAGCCCCGATCTCGATGATCTCGTCCTTGCGATGATTGAGCCCGGTGGTCTCGGTGTCGAGTATCACGCCTCTCAGCGGAAATCCCGCGCGCGCGGACGGCGTGACAAAACGAGGCTCGAGCTTTTTCAGGATACGGTATCGGCCAGTTACCTGGAGGCGCCGTACCATATCGTCTTCGCTCAACGCGGCCGGAGAATGGCGCTTCATCGCCGCGGGACCTGCGACTTTCACAGGTGCTGCCTCGGGCGAAACAAACAGATCGAACTGCTGCGTCATACGCGATCCCGGCTTCATTCCTTAGATGACTCTTCGGACTGCACCGTCCGCCAGATCCGCTATAAGGCATCCGCTCGAACAAATCAGGAGAAATCATGGAAACCGTGGAAATCACCAACCGCAGCGACTTTGCCTTATGGACGATCCAACGCGCGCAAGAGATCGTGACGATTGAAGGCGCTGCGTTTGCAATGGCCGCTCGAGACATGAATGCGGAAGCACTTACGGAGACTGCGGCCGCGCTTGGCAAGGCTATCAGCGACGCCATGCTCGAAGTCTTCGACGCCTGATAGATGAATCGTCTCAAGCTTGGACAGCAGGCGCTTTCTGACCAATATTTTAATATAATTTTTGGTCAGTAATCGGCGAGCGCTTGTCACTGACCAAAATTTGTATATATTTTCTGGTCAGAAGTGCGGCCGATATGCCTGATCCAACATCCGATACGCTTGAGCGCATTCACGATCGCATCACTGCGGCTGCACCTTCTGGCGTGTGGTCGCGCGCCGATTTTCTTGATATCGGAACACCCCATGCTGTCGAGAAGGCGCTCCAGCGTCTTGTCAACCGAGGTGACATTCGTCGCCCTCACCGCGGACTCTACGACAAGCCAAATACAAGCCGATTGACCGGCAAGATGGTCTTCCCGCCGCGGGCCTCATTCATCGATGCCATTGCCCGGCGCGACAAGCTCCGGGTATGCGTTGACGGAATGACAGCCGCCAACGACCTGAGTCTAACCACGGCCGTCCCGGCGCGCTCGACGATCTATGCCGATACCTACCCGAGGACGATCGAGATCGAAGCAAACACCGGCGACCCGAACGCGACGAAACCGGTTATCTACACATTGGATTTCAAGCGCATCTCAGCAAAGACCGCCTTCTGGGCGGGGCGCCCGGCAATGCGCGTGATCCAGGCACTCAACTGGTTTCGGGACGAGCGATCCAACCTGGATACAGTGACCGAGGGTATCGTGCGCCATCTCGCGGAAAACCCGCACCGGGAGGCGATTGTTCAGGATCTGCGCGAAAACATCCATGCCATCCCCGCTTGGATGTATTCGGCCGTGGACGCCATAATCCGCGCACCGGAAGTTTCACCCCAAGAAACACGGGAAGACCATGAAACAGGCGTTCATTGAAATCCTCCGCTCGACCGTGGACGAGCAAAGGGCTCTCTTCTCAGCCGTGGCTTCCGAAATGGAAACGCGGGCTGAGAACATTGAAAAGGACCTCTATGTCTGTTGGGTCCTCGACTTCCTGTTCAATCGGCGCCTGGCCGACCCCGTTCGCCTTTACTTCAAGGGCGGCACAAGTCTCAGCAAGGCCCATGGCCTGATCAACCGCTTCTCCGAAGATATCGACATCGGTATTTTCAAGACCGACCTCCGTGCGCCACTCGAGGCCGACATAGCTGCTCTCCCTTCAGTCAACCAGCAACAAAAAGCGCTTGCTGAGCAGGTTGACGAGGCTGCCCGGCAATATATCGCCGGCCCTCTTCGCGACATGCTGAGCAAGGAAATTGCCGCAGTTGAGGAAGAGGCAGGACAAAGCGGGCATTTCACGCTCGACTTCGGCTACGACACCTATCGGAAGAACGAAGCACTCGACATTCTGGTGCTCCGATACAAAAGCGTGTTCGACACGAGCGGCGGCTATGTCGAGGCAGCCGTGCGCATTGAAGCCGGAGCACGACCGGATCCCATTCCCGCCGAACCGCGGGAAATTGCGCCCTACATTGCCTCCGAAATGAAAGCGGGCTTCGATCTGTCGGTTCCTAATGTGATGACGGTCAAGCCCGAGCACACGTTTTGGGAAAAGGTCCTCATCCTGCATGCAATGACGGAAACGACCGAGAAGCGAAGCCTTGAAGGTAACCCAGAGCGGAAAGTGCCCGACCTCAATCGGTATTCCAGGCACTATTACGATGTTCACCAAATTTGGACACACGCCGACTACGGAAAAGCCACTGCATCCATGCTCGATCTCGCCGAAGCCTGCCGACAGCACAAGGAACTGATGTTCCGAGCACCGGACCATCGCTACGATCGAGCGGTGCCTGGGACGTTTCGGCTCGTGCCGACTCCAGACATGACAACGAAGCTTGCGGCCGACTACGGACGAATGGCGGCCATGATTTTTGGCGACCAGCCCCAGTTCGATGCTGTCATGGCGAGCATCAGCGAGCTGGAACAGTTTCTCAATGTAGACATTGCAGACAAAACTCGTGGCTCCTGAGGATTTCCTAGAACCGTGCCTCCGTAACAGTGAGCCGCCTTGATGGGAATCGAACCGCGGACCCTACTAAAATCAAGCTAAGCCATTGAGCATGTTCTTCGCTCCTTCGATCCTGCGAGCCCATAGAGTACGGTTGATAAACAGGCCCCATAGTATCTGCAATGAAGGCCCGACCTCGCTGCGGGAGCTAAGCTCCATCTGCTGGGCGACGGAGCTCGTCGGCGACACACCAGGGATTGTATGCGTATAACGTGCTGACGCAGCTTGTCACAACCGCGTCACTGTATAATCCTTGCGCGGTCAATGATCGTTTCAAGGGTTCTCCAGATAGATGGCTGAGACAGCATTTAAGTTCTTGTTGCAAGACGAGGGGCAACCCTACTTTCCGTCTCGGTTTTACGTCGTCGCCGATCCGACCATCCAGGACCGTCACCAATGGACAATAGAGCTTGACTCCCCGCAAGAGGGATCTTGGACCTACCGCATCGATGATATGAAGGATTGGATGCTGCATGGGCGAGCCCCTACGCGCCAGATAATCCACGATCGCAGCAATACTCGTAGCGCCTATCGCGATCTTGAAAGGGACGAGGTTTTTCGCGCCTATCTTCGCAAACTTTTCGATCGGCTTCCATCGGAATACCAGGGACGACGGAAGTATGCACTCATGCCCTCGATCGCAGACGAAAAAACCCGTCTGCGGTATAAAGGAGCAGTCGAGGCGGCGATACCCGGAATAACGGTCCTTCCGGAGCCGGAAATGGTCGCAGAGTATTTCCGACTTGTGAAAAGGACGCTTGTACTCGAGGAGGGTCGGAACAACGTCATTTTGGTTGTCGACGTCGGCGCCTCAACTGCGAATATGACATTGATCCTCAGCAGACGCGATGGCAAATTGCTCGACTCCGACAAAAAGGGAGCGCAGCGCGACCTGCGCCTTCGCGCTCTGCGCGGGGACAGTCGTGGTAACGCAGGCAGATGGGTCGATGAACGACTTGCGCAGATGCTGGGTGTCCTGGTGGCAGACGAGACTCTTCGCGAGATTGAAAAGGCTAAAGTCAAGGTCAGCCTCACCGGGGCAAATGTTGCCTTCGAGGTACCTAGTGAGACGAAGCCGTTGACCCTCAGCGTTGACCTGCTGGCGCCAATTGCAGGCGAACTTTGCAGTATGTTGCGGCCGCTTTTTGAAAGCATTTGCGAACGCCTCTATAGAAATCAGACGTCCTCGGATGATGCTAGGCGTCTAAACGAAGACTGGATGAATGAACGCAGCGTCAAGACGCCGACCGATGCATATCGTCTGATCGACACTGTGGTGTTGGCTGGTGGGACCAGTCTGCTTCCGGGTTTCGGCGAAGCGCTAATGAAGGCCCTGTTTCCGGACGTCAAGCCACCGACGCTTTTACGTGTCGGCAGTTCGTTCGCAATCGCGGCGGCGGCAGGAGGGTTGGCGCACGTCCTACATAACTACGAGCCACCTCGCCTGCGGCTTGGCGGTTCGCAAAACAACGGATCGTTTTCGGCAGCCCTCGAGTCTACCTTGCCCTACGCCCTTCTTTTGGGGGTCAAACAATCGGGACAATCGGAAGAACAATTTACGGTACTCGACGCAAACGATCCTTTTGCGGACGATGGCGGAGTTCGCCCAATCGAAGGTTTGCCGGCAATGGCTACTGGCTCCCAACCGAAAGCGCGGCTACTGCCAGGACCAGCAGCCGGTCTCGCCGCTCGTAGAGGTCGCCCGTTCAAGACAATGAACGTGCGGGAGGCTCCGGGAAAGATGTCATTGCGATGGGATCCTGCGAAGGAAGAAGCGCTGATTATATCTGAACAAATACGCGACACGGGACACCTCTGGATCCAAGCCAACGGGCTGCGTAAGCGAAGCGAAGCTGTTTTGGAGCCTTTTGACGAGGAACTAGACACAGATGCGCTCGCGGTGGACGGCTGCGATGACGTTGTCCTAGACCTCGGAATGTCTAAAATCGTTGCAATGACAGCACAAAGAGGTTGGACGTCTGCGGCTGAACTCGAACGCGTCATGGACGAAGGAGTCGCAGCAGAATTTGAGGACTCTACAACATTGCCCGCGGAACAATCGCTGGAGCCGGATCTCGTTACGGTCGACGGCGGCGCTCCCCTCCGAATCGTCGATTCGGCTGTTAGCTCGCGCAGGGGCGAGAACACTTCAGCAGATGTCTCTGGGAGCACCCACGGGGAGCGTAGACGTGCAATCATTCCCACAACCAGCTCAGTTCCGGATGGAAGCGATCGGTCGTTATCGCCATTCCGGATAGGACAGGCAGTGAACCATTATAGCGACTGGGGGCCGCGCATTCCGGAAGTTGTTTTTTCAAACGCACTCGTGTCCCTTAGGGATGAGGTGGCAAAAATTGAACCCCATTTCTACTTCAACGATGTGGTGGTCACGCTTCTAGCCTTAGCCGTTCGCCCAATCGTCCTTCTCTCAGGGCCACCCGGTTGTGGCAAATCAACGCTTGTCCGTTTGATCGCGCAAATGTTTGGCAAGACGGCGGGCAGCACATTCCATGAGGTCGCCGTCCAAGCACATTGGGAGCACGACGGCGTGCTATTCGGCGAGAATGGTATTCTTAAGGCTGTTCTCGATACGGGCGATCATTCCCATCTTATTCTTTTTGACGAATTTAATCTCACGAGACCGGAATACTACCTGTCGAGGGTCTTCCACGCTCTGGACGGCGGGATTGGATCAAGTAGTCAAGGCCTGAAGATCGCTCCTTGCAGGGTGCTGGGCACTATGAACATAGACGATTTCTCACGCCCGCCTTCTCCGAAGGTGATCGATCGCTGCTTCCTGCTTGAGCTGTCCCAGGTGTCGTGGAATGCTGAACACGCCGGGATGATTAACTTGAGCGGGCTCGACCCTCTTCCCGGGCTGCCCGTAGTGACTGTGAGCGGCGCCGGTACGGACGATCGCATGGAGAAGATATTAGACGCGCTCAATATAGCCGTCCAAGAAAACGGACTGCGACACGACCTTCTACCCTCCCGTCGAGTGCTCGCCGACTGCAAGGCGATGTTGAGCCTCCACCATCAGCTCGATCTTCAGGCAAAGAACCTCTTGGATCGCGACGAGTTGATAGATCGACTTATCGCAAGCCGAATCCTTGTTAAACTATCTGGTGCCATCGATCAGCTGCTGCCGGCGCTGGACGCATTAGAGAAAGCCGTGGAAGACTTTGAAGAACTTGGCAGGACACGGCGGCGATTGAAATTGGCTCGGCAACAGGCACGTTTAGGATTCGTGTCGCCGTGGCAGTAGTACGCACGACGATAAAGACAGTCCGGGTTGAGGACGCGGACGGAAACAAGAAGGAATATCCTTGGGAGGAAGGAACGCGGTATCTCATCCGGGATGACCATCCTTTTCTAGATTTTCTCGTGCACGGACCGCTTTTGCAGCAGAAGGCGGAGCCCAAGGACGAGGTTAGAATCGCCGACCTCAAGGAATCGGACGCGGACGGTGGTCGCTGGCAACGCTGGGACCTGCAAACTGAGCTGGCCAGGCATCGGCGTCTTGGGGAAATCGATCTACTTCTGAAGGTGCCGAAAGGGACCGTCCTCCGGTGCTATGTTATTCCGACCGCGATCCTGAATTTTCGCGACACAGTATCGATGATCGAGGACATCGAGTCAGAGTTGGGAGTCTCGGCGGCTTGGGATCTGATCGATGAACGGCCGGAGCGCTCTTGGAGTTCCCGGACCAACAAAGGCAGGGCGATCATGCCTCCCGAACTTATCAGACAAGTTAGAGAAGAGGTGACCGCCGCGCGCTCGATCCGACGTGAGCCGTTCATCGAACTCGGTCCAGCTTCTAGGCGGGGAACGCCGCTTGCCGAAAACGCGATTGTGTCGCATTGGACATCAAGGCGGCGCGGGCAGCTCCTCGACTTGATGAATAGAAATTCCAAAGAACTCGACCTCCTTCGAAAAAGAAGTCTTCTAGAGCATCCTGACGGACGGAGAAAGGATATCGACGAGAGAATTGCCAAACTCTCATCGCTAGAGGCCGAGTTAGGGGATATTGCAAATATTGTCGCCCGGCTAGGAAATGACGCCGGAGAACTCAACACGCTCGTAAATCCGACGCCGTTGTTCCATCGCGATTATCGCCTCAGGCTTCTCATGCGTGCCTTCGCCCCGCTTTACTCGGAAGCGATCTCGGAGAAAGACGCCGCTAGATCTCATTATCCGCCGATGTTTCTCACACGCCTCTGGGAACTGTGGGGTGCGGTATGGCTCGCGAAACAATTTCGGCGATTTGGATTCAGCGGCTCTGGATCGACGGACTTGAGTAATTCTATCGGCGCATGTTCGTGGCGTCTAAGGCAGGGCGACGTCCTTTTGGAAATGGATTTCGAGCCAGAGCCAAGTTTTATCGATTATAAGACCCTTCCAGCCGCCCACGATCGCAACATGCCCGCCCTGGAATGGGCCGCTTTGAACCAGAGCGTTAATCCAAGCCGGCCGTTTCTCGGTACAGAAGAAAAATGCTCCCCCGATTATATTATCAGAATAACTATAGGTGAGGAGCGATTTCTCATCGTGGGCGACGCGACGTTAGCGAGTCCCGAACATCACAAAGAGAACAAACCTAAAGTCGTCGAACAGTACAGACGAACCATTGGCTGGGCAGCCGAGGGCCAAATCGTCAGGTGCCATCCAATGGGAGGTTTCGTAATTTTCCCGCCACCTTCGCGGGCCTGGGACAAATTCGAAAAGATCTTTGGAGCAAGCGACTGCACCCTTCTATGCCCAGACCCCCAAGACAAAGGTGAAGCTGGCGAACGGCTATCGCACCTACTTAAAGCGATTTCTCTCAAGATATGTGACTTCGATGCCAACGAGTAATGTGGTCAGCGCTGGATTAGACACTTTCAGGTTGTTGTCGCACCTAGATTGCCCTAGCAGCAAGATTGCGGCGCTTGACGAGAAATTGTACTTCTTGGGCAATTGCATTGAGGGGACATACCAACATGACCAGAGTGCCATTTCAGGTCTCCGCCAGAGCCGCGCGTTTGATTGGTCGAGAGAATGTCGCCAGTTCCCAGGGGGCAGTGACAGAGCTTGTCAAGAACGCATACGATGCTGACGCGTCTGTTTGCGCTGTCCTTTTCAAGCCGCGCTGGAATGCCGTCCCCACGGTCCTCGACGACAGGGAATTTGCGGCGCTCCAAGTTTTCGTGCCGGAAGTTGCGGAAATGTTTGCTCGCGACGACGGGGCATGGCGCGCGATTGAATCTTGGTCAGCAAACCAGCAAGCCGCCATCGACAATCTCTATAGCTGCGTTCTGGACCTATGGATTGTCGATAACGGGCACGGCATGCCGGCCGATATCATCAAAAATCACTGGATGGTCATCGGAACGGACGCGAAAGACCTCAATGGCACCTCCAAGGGCGGACGCGTTGTCACCGGCGCAAAGGGAATTGGCCGGTTCGCGCTCGATCGTCTCGGACAGCAGTGCGAGATGTTTTCTGCGGCCGCCGGGGTTGATCAGATTGTGCATTGGCGCGTCGACTGGTCGGATTTCGAGGGGACTGGTAAAGTTATCGGCGACGTCGAAGCGGTTTTGGAAACGGAAGACACAACCCTTGACGCTGTTTATTGCGCCAGCAAACTTGTTGAAATCCTTCCAGAAACCCTGCCTGAGCGTGATGGTGTTGCGCTTCCGATCGACTATTCCACCGGAACAGCGATCCGTATCGGCCTCCTGAACGATGTTTGGGACGAAAAGGACAGCATGCGGCTCAAGGAAACGCTTGAGGCATTGCTGCCCCCGCACGACCGAGGTGACTTCGACATCTTTGTGCATGATCACAGGATCCCGGAACAGAGCGGGTTTATCGACAACTTCCCTCCTGACCAGTTCGATTATCGAATGCTGACGACCGTGAGCGCGGACGGAAATGTCGAAATCACGCTCCAGCGGCAGGAGATTGATGTTGCTCGAATTTCGCCAACGTTCTTCACACTCGAGCCGATGAAGAAATTTCCGTACCGCAAGTCGGACTTCGAAGCCGGCCAGATCACCTACAGCAAGCGGTTGGAAGAGCTGCTCGACCCGGGCGACGAGCTCGAATCTTTCCTGGCGCTCGGTCCCTTCTCGTTCACCTTCTACTTCTTCAAGCTCACGAATGCGACGGCTGATAACCTGGCAAGATTCCCACAAAAGAACTTTGACGTGAGTGCGCGTCGACGCTGGCTCAACTCCTCAGGCGGAATACGTCTCTACCGAGACAATTTCCGCGTAAGGCCCTACGGAGAACCGAAATCCACATCCTATGACTGGCTGTCGATTGGTGAGCGGTCCTCGCGTAATCCCGTCCAAGCCTCCCGTCCGGGTTGGCGCGTATTGCCGCAGCAGATCGCCGGCACAATCCATATCACGAAGCGGGAAAACTCTATCCTCTCCGATCAATCCAATCGCGAAGGCATAATGAATGAGCGAGCATTTTCGGGGTTCCGAAAAATCATCGTTGCCCTCATCAGAGAATTCGAAAAGGACCGTGCGTACATCCTTCAGCATTTCTCGATTGCCTATAATCAAGACAACCCTGAACCGATGGATGTCGAAGAGGGTCGGAAAATAGCGGAAAAAGTTCTCGAAGATGAGAATGCCCCTCCGCAGAACGAAAGCAAATCGCCCCAACTCGATCTCGGAGCAGGCTTCAACCCGGCACCTTCACGCTCAGTCAGCGAAATAGACCTGCGAAAAGTCTCAAAGGCGTACGGTTCTGAGCGCAAGAAAAACGAAGTCCTGCGTGACAACATCCAGGTGATGAGGGGAATGGCAACGCTCGGGACGGTTCTCGTCTCGTTTACGCACGAGCTTCGCCAGATCCGTGCAAATATCGATGCTCGGTCACAACGACTGGCGGACGCAATCCAGCAAGTCGTCAGCGAAGAAAAACTGGCGAGCGTCGATGAATTGAGCAGTCCGTTTCGAATACTAGACAGGCTCAAGAAGCAGGACGAGAAAGTCACCCGATGGGTGAATTTTGCCCTGTCGGCTGTCTCGCCCTCAAAACGTCGCCGCCGCCGGATCGATCTTAGCGAATATCTGCAAGGTGTGCGCATCTATTGGGACGACTTCCTGCAATCCAGATCGATAGCTTTTACCACGTATGCGGAAGCGGGAGCAGATCTTTCGATTCTTGCGCACGAGATCGACCTGGATAGCGTCTTTTACAACCTGATCAATAATTCCGTCGAGGCACTCGTCAAACCGACCTCATCGTCGAGGCCGAGGGAAATTTCCGTCAACATCACTGCCGGCGCCGACGATGCGATCGTTGTGGATTACAGCGATAATGGGCCAGGTTTATCTGGCGAATTCACAATCGCGGAAGACATATTCCTGTTTGGCGTCACGTCCAAAAAAGAAGAGGCAAACGGGGAAGCGGTAGGTACAGGCTTGGGAATGTGGTTGCTCAAAAATGTTGTTGATGACTATGGCGGGACAGCATCGTTGAAAAGTGAGCTGGGGAAGCCGGGATTTGCAATAACAATACGTCTGCCAGCTCCCAACGCGGACGAATAGGAGTGGAGGAAATTGACTGAAGTGAGCAGCGACGATCTGCCGACGATCGTGTACATCGACGAAAATGAGGATGCACTTGAAGATTTCTATCTTGACGCAAAAAAATCCAAGCTATTTGCTCAAATCATATTGCTCAAGCCTCAGCCGCACCTCGAGACTATGCTCGAGACCCTTCAAGGACTGAAGTTCGAAGCACTCGTGTCTGACTTCAGGCTCGCGGATGCGGCGCCTGTCGACTATGACGGAGCACAACTTGTCGAACATTTCGGAGCGATCAGAATCGGGTTTCCTTGCTTCATTCGCACGTCTTACGAGCAGGAGGCTCTCCATGCCGCCGACGACGTCAATACGATCTACTCAAAAGAAGACGGATCGGCTCAGGAGATCCGACCATTGCTGGATCGGGTTCGCCTGCAGGTACTCCGACATCGCAGGCTCGTTGAATCGTGGAATGAGGAACTGGAAGCCCTTCTGAATCTGGACCGAGCAACGTTATCAGCTGATATCGTGGATCGGATCTTGGATTTGGACACGAAACTCGAGACAAGCCTCGGAACTGACGCCGCGCTTTCCAGGACGTCAAAGCGTGCCGTTCTTGAAGAACGCCTCTTCGAAGGCCGGCGGGCACTTATCGAAGAGACTGAACGGTTGGTGGCGGATATTCGAAAGGCGCTAAATGACTGAGGCGCGTCTTGTTCGGAACCAGATGCCTGTGCGAACTGCGGTTGCGGCACGCGACACATACCAAGCCTATCGCGCCGACCTCCGCAGGGACTTCTTCAATGCCTGCGGATACTGTGGCGACGAAGACGAACGAGTAGATTCTGTCGTCTACCACATCGATCATTTCGCTCCGAAAACAAAGTTTCCTACGCTCGAAACCGCTTACGAAAATCTTGTTTATGCGTGTCGCTACTGCAATGTTAGCAAGTCCGACCATTGGATTGGCAACGATGCCGCCGTGTCGCACGATGGAACGCGAGGGTTTGTTGATCCGTGCAGCGACGCTTATGAACAGCACCTTGTCCGCAAGGAATCAGGTGCAATTGTTGGCGCGACTGAGCTTGGAAAATATGTCGTAAAACGACTGAAACTAAATCTGATCCGGCATGAGTTACTATGGCAGGCGCGGCGGGCTCGACGACTGCGTCGCGATGTCGAACAACTTCTTGCGCTTCTGGAGTCGCGCGGGGAGGATGAAGGTTCGGACCACCACAAATTGTTGAAGCGCTACCGAGCGTTGAATGAGGCTATCGAGGATTATGAGCTTCGTGCGCATGCCTGACCTTCGACAGTATCCCATTCCTTCGCATCGCTGACGGGGATTTTCCCGCCGCCTGCAACAAGAAGCACATTCGCTGAACGTTGCGATCTCTCGTACCCGGTCGAACCGGTATCTCATTCCGCTCTGAGTCTTGAAAAAAGCGGCATGATGTCTCAAACTCGACTGAGACGAGGGAATCATGACAAGCGATGAACTAAAGGCACTGCGGGTGAAAACTGGGCTCTCACAGGCGGAGCTGGCAGCCGCTATTGGCATGTCGCGCGAGAGCATAAGTCGGATGGAGCGTGGCAAGGACGTCATTGAAAGACGTACTGAACTGGCATTGCGATACATCGCCACCGTAGGCTTGCCGACCAAGCGTTCGCTTTCATTGGTGCATCGCCAGGTGGCCGACGTCCTCGATGAGGCTTCCACGCGAGCAAGCCCTTCGGCTCAGCGGTCCGAAGCACTCAAGCAGGCATTAGAAGATTGGATGGCAGCCGGCGGTAGCGATGCCGGCCGTCAGTTGCTCTATCGAGCCCAAGGCGTGGTTGGACAGATCAACGTCACAACCCCACGGGACGCAATCTGGGACAGGATCATGAGCGACCTTTCTGAGGTGAAGCGCGACTGGGCAGTGCTGGACCAATGAGATATCACGCCATCAACAAGCGATTTAACCTCCGCCTCTTATTTGGTGCCAGGCATGACATTTGAAAACTTTGTAGAGAGCGCTATCCAAACGGCGCGCATAATCGAGATCGGCGAGCCGGCCGTGACACTTGCCCATCCTCTCCTGAACGGCGTGCCGTACTCTGTTTTCCGCCGCGAAGTTAGCATAGAAACCCGCCGCGAAATCGGCGCGTTCTTCTCCAGCGACGCCATGGCGATGGAACTCGTTTCTCAACTGGAAGGTCGGATCGACGACGATGCGCTAGTGCTCGACCCGACTTGTGGCATCGGAAATCTTCTTCTTGCGCGCGCCGCTACGCTGCCACTGCACGACACCCTGGCATCAACGTTGACATCCTGGGGAGAAAGGTTGGCGGGCTTCGACAGCCGTGACGATCTTGTTCAGCTTTGCAAGGTTCGCCTCTGCATGCTGGCGCGAGCCCGCGGTAACTTCAACGACGAGATCGACCCGTTGCGGACGTTTCCGCAAATCTTGGGCCGGGACATGTTTGCCCCTGAAAGTGAAGAGCTTCTCAGTCGGGCGGATGCGGTTCTGTTCAATCCGCCTTTCGGCAAGACAAGATGGCCGGAAAAACTCGGCTGGGCGTCCGGCGAGATCAATGCAGCCGCAATTTTCCTTGACCGCTTGACGAGCGTCCTCAAGCCGATGGCGCCGATTGCCGCTGTCTTGCCTGAAGTCTTGCGGTGCGGTGCACGTTATGCACGCTTCAGGTCAATGTTATCGCAGCGAAACTATTCCGGTACCTTCACTCTGCGCGGCCGCTTTGATCCGTGGACCGACGTTGACGTCTTCACGACACTACTAACACGTTCGACAGCGGATGAGCCACTTTGG
This sequence comes from Hyphomicrobiales bacterium, assembly GCA_900470965.1. Classification (GTDB taxonomy): domain Bacteria; phylum Pseudomonadota; class Alphaproteobacteria; order Rhizobiales; family Rhizobiaceae; genus Rhizobium. Next base: position 12,601 of record UCCS01000027.1, on the reverse strand, counting down.
CGCAGCGCCACCGCGGATCAATCGACGCAGTTGGCTGATCGTTACGAGATCCGGGTCGGCACCGTTGTCCCGCACAGAGATCCCGAAAGCGGCGCATCGCGACTTTATATATGCGCCAAGACCACCCCCGCTTGGGAACCCGCGTTTGAGCCAAGCGGACGGCGTCTCTATCAAGGCCGCGTATTCTCGCCGCCCTTCGTCGTCATACGTCGCACGTCGAGCCCGAGCGACAAGATGCGCGCGGTTGCGACCGTTGTGACGGGCAAGGAGCCTGTCGCAGTCGAAAACCATCTATTAGTCGCTATTCCGAATGACGCGAGCTTGTCAGCATGCCAGAGTCTGATCGAAATGCTTCGTTTGCCTGAGATCAACGAACGTCTGAATGATTTGATGCGCTGCCGCCATCTGACCACCGGAGCTATCAAGAGCTTGCCCTGGATTGCGCCGAGCGTCTGAGTGGGCGACATTTACCTTTCACTCGGACTTCGGGTTCCACTTGTTGCAGCAAGGGTTCGTTTCCACGGCCGTTGGCGACCTACTCTCAACGCGGGATCACTGGGCGCGAAATTTTTTCGACCGCGCGCACGAGCGCCGCGACAGCCCGAGCGGACTTTCCCTTGACGATTATCCCGAGCTCCATCGAATGGCGAGCATAAAGGGTCATGTTGGCACTTCCCACATATGCAACATCCCCGTCGGCAATCACGACCTTCGCATGGAACGTCTCATATCCCTCATCAGCTTCGAGACAATAGTCAAGCACGGTGACCCCGCGTGCAACTATCTCAGATAGCATCTGGTCAAGGTAGCGCTTCGTACTGCCAGTCCGACGCGTGATCAGAATGCGTTGGCTGGCTGCAGTCCCCTGAAATAGTTTCATGGCAAGGTCGATACCCTCCCGGTTTACAAAAGGGCTCATGATGGTGAGTGACCGCAGCGCTGTGTTGGCGATCTTTTCGATCGCCTCGTCGGTTTTGACCAGGCTTGCATGAATGGGACCCTCCGCCGGAAGCACCCGTGCAATCGCGCTCGGTGCAATCGGCAAGGTGACCACGGCTTCAGCCTGGGCTTCTGAAAGAATAGAAGCGCGCATGGCCGCCGCTCCCGCCAGGAACGCGGTAAGGCCGGCTGGAAGCTCAGCCTGCGTCCGTCGCCAACCTGCATCATCAGCGATTATCCAGCCGCGTTGTGCAAAGTCACGCGCTGCCCTGTCTATTGCAGCGGCATTCAGCCCGTCCAGCGAAACGCCGCGTGCGAGCGAATGTATCCCGGCCTCAAAGTGCGCTGCGAGAACGGACGCCGTGGCGCAATCACTTCCTAGCGCTTGCACAAGCGAGCCACCAAGGGCCGCCCCAATCGTTTGCTTGCCGTTCATATCGATCCACGCGCAGCGATCTCGAAGAATCCAGTCATGTTCGTGAGAGACGCGTCCCATCGCGGACGACCTCGCCCGACGAGCACTGAGCGGGAGAGAAGCTCGTTTCGAGTCAGGCAAGCGTTTTCCGGAATAAGTACACAATCCGGACAAGCTCCGCCACGGCGGTTGCACACGCTTTCAGACCCACACCTGAGGCTGGACGGATTCAACATGTGTTCGAGGACTTGGTTTCCCACATCCACATCGCCTCTGTCCCGCCACATGGACGAGAGGTTCCCCAAATCCATCGTCATGCCCCGTCGATAGACCAGAAAGGCGAGATCCGGCACGAACAGATGCTCGCCGAATGACCCAAGATCCAATCCAGACATCATCGAACAGGTCCCGATGAGATGATGGGCCAGAGTGTGAAGCAGCGTGTATACGAAGGGGTAAGCTCGACGCGTTAAAGCAGCTTCCTTGCGGTACTCGTCGAGAAAACGGGTGAACTGTGTATCAGGATCGCGCTGCAGGCTCTCGTAGTCCTCGATCAACTGCCCTCCAAGACGCACATTCGCATCGGCCACGGGAAGCGCGATCTGATTGGCGGCGAGCCATTCGCGCACCAGTCCTTCGTTGAGTCGTATGTAGAAACCCTCGTTGGCTTGAACGGTGCAGAGTATCGGGTGGCGGGCCGTATCCGCGATCTCGACTTTCTCGAATAGCCTAAGCCTCACGGGGAGCTCCGCAGCGCCGGACTTGTCGCGTTGGACAGTTGGTGACGAGGATGTGCGCGTGTACGCGAAGCTGTATTCACAGATTTTTACATCTCTGATCAGTCGCATCTCATCGATACCGAGCTGGTTCAATCGTAGCCTTGAGGCTGCCGCTTGACGCCCGAGATCTGCTTCGCTGAACCCATCAGGGCGAAGGAAAGCGTCCAAAATCGTGACATCGACGGAAACGTCCTTGCCATCGGCCATCTGGCCACCGCGAAGCTTCTCTTCTTCGAGTGTCAGATGCTCCATAGCCATACGCAACGGATCATGCTTGCGGACATAATCGGTCCGGCCACGGCATGCGCCCGAGATCCCTGGCGCGGCCTGCGCGTGCGCTTGAAATACCGAGGCTCCCCAATCGGCCTCGTTGCTTGAAATTGCCGACCGCTGTGCTGCCAAAGCCGCATCAGGAATGCCGGGCTGCGCCTCGAGCATCTGCAGGATGTTGATAAGTTGGACATGATTTTCCCACTCGGATCCTCGGCCGGCCGCTCGCAGCAGCCGTTCCTTCTCCTGATCCGAAAGTGCAGCAGGCGGGTAGCCGTACCTCGCTGATATCAGCTGTTCCAGTGCTGGCACATGCGCCTCGCCGAGCAGCGAGAGATGTCGATCATCCTGAAAGACGAGCAGTCGGTCTCCGTGAACATAGTAAGCCGCGGACGCACGATAGGAGACCGGTTCCATGTTAATTTCTGCAAACGTGGCCGTTCCAGCATCGAGCAGAGGCCCGAGCGCACGAAGCGTGGTCCTATCTCGTTGCAGGATTTCGCGAGGCGTCTTGCATTCAACACACTCAAAATGCCAGGCACCCAGTGAACCTGGCGGTCTGCGCAGGATGAAACGGTCCGTGTCGCAATGGCTGCAGCGGTCAAGATCTCTGATATCTTGGCGCTCGGACACCCAGTGTCGGCGCGACGGGGTGATAGCCTCAACTTCTCCAGACCAGTGTGCGAGCACGACGTCGAGCTGCTCCCAGTCATCTGCGCAGGTTGCCGCGCCCGTCGGGCAGGCCGCCCGGAAACGTTCTGAATCGCGATCGAATGCGTCGATAGTCTTTCCGGCGCGATAAAGACCACACCGACCACACGCAAATGCAAGCGGGAAAGGGAGATAATTGGCATAGTCCGGGATCTGGAAGGCGAATTCGCCCGTTCGCACGCGTACGGCTCCGTCGACGAGTGCCCGGCGATCAACGGCAAGTTCAGGTGGAACTGGATGTGGCAGGTTATTCCCACGCTGGGCCCGCTCAGCCCAGGCGGCAAAATACTCTTGTATCTGCTCACCGATTGTTCGCTTCGTCACATGCGGTAAATCGATCGCTCGGTTACTGCTAGACGGGAGAGCCATGCAAGCACCGCGACCGCCCTCAAAGGTGAACAAGCTATGGGGAGCATACGCGGTCGCGATCTGGCTTCTCGATCGCTGCATGCTTGGCGGTTTTGCGGTACTCACCTTCATCCCTCCTGGTCGAGTTCACTTGCTGCGGTCTGTCGGGTCCCACGCGCTCGCAGGAAGGCCATGGCGGCTTCAACAGCCTCGCCGTCGACCCGTCGGCTCTGTGTATCAACGCGAGAGGCCTGAATTCTTCCCGCCGCATCGACGTCCCGAAGGCTCATCATTGGCCGCTGCAACCCACTAAGCGGGTTGCTGAAGAAGTCACCCAACCGCCCCGTGAATTGATCGGACGAGGCGGCAACTTCAATCCGGCGGACCTCTTGAGTAATCAGGTCTGTGTAGTAATCCGGGTTTGTCGGTGCACCTTCTGTCCCATAGATACCGACTGCCTCTCGTATAAATGCAGCGCAGTCACTCAGGTTTGCTGGACTGGAAAGGACCCGACTAAGCTGCTCGACGGTGGCAGGAAGAGCCACACCGGGCTTCATAGCAGCCGCGGCCGCAACCATCTGCCGTTGGAATAAGACACCGGCAAGCCAGGTCTGAAGAAGTGACGGAACAGTCCGAGCGATCGCCCGATCGGCCCAGCGCTCAATCGCAGGAGGCGCGATCATTCGCTCGAGCAGCCGGTGAAAAGATTCGTGCACTTCGACAACGAAGCGGTCCCTTCGCGTCTGCGGCGTTGGAATGAGAAGTGAGAACCCGACATGGGTACGGCCTACACGCGAGGAAGCCTGGATGTACTCGGCAATATCAGACGGCATGCCGGCAAACGCCATCGAATTGAAGACCTCGACATCGACGCCGTGCGAAATTGCACTCGTGGCGACAATCACGCGTAGGGCGTTCGAGATATCGTCGATCAATGGGTCGAACGGCGTCTCCGCGGCTCGAATAACAGCTTGAATGCCGCCAATATCGATCCCACCGGAAATCAGCTCGGTTTTGAACTCGCCAATTTGGTACGGTTCACCCATCGCCATGTGCGCTTCGAAAGCCTCGGGAGCGAGTGCGGCAAGGATCTGGTCGCCGCCTTTCTTGTTCGTAACGTAGGTAAGTTCGATGCGGTGAAGGTCTATCAGCGCCGCAAGTCGATCGACTGCGTGAGCACGGGCACGCGAGACAGCTTCACGCCGACCCGTTGCGTATGGCGCATCGGAGACGCAGTCTTCTATTTCTTGCGCGGCGCGTTGACGGCGCGAAGGATCGGTCGATGTTAGATCGCGCTGCCATCGCGTTATTGTCGCGGCATGGGCTGCCAAAACTGAGATCGTGGTGACGGTGTGCAACCGTCCATTTGTCATAATGCTGGCATAAACACGCCCCCAAGGTGCTGCGCGCTCACGATCACGCGGCGTCGTTGCGGCGGCCGCGAGCAACGTCGCCCGCTCGCCAGCAAATCCGGAAGCAGAAAATCCAGCCAGATCGCTGTAGAACGTGGAGTGAAGTGTGGGCCCTGGATGCGGAAATTGCCTTACCCGCAGCTGATACAGAGCTCGCGCATGTTTTGCCGCATCCGACACGGTCGCCGTTGCACCGATGATGTGTGGCAAGCGTGGGCGGTCGGTCGCTCCGGGAACGTGGGCGGCTCTTCGCCCGAGTAGTGGCGCTAACCTTCGCAGCCAAGCAAACAGCCCGGTTTCGAAGATCCCGCCAAAGGTGCCAAGGCTTTCTTCGAGAAGGTGCATCTCATCTTGGATTATCAGGCTCGGAAATGGGTCGTGGAAGACCTCAATTCCATCAGTGAACGCTGGCGCAACACGCTTGAGGTGACCATCGCCAATCGTCGCGATGTCTTGCCCAGTTGGATTGGCAAGCAGTCCCGATTCGTCATGCTCCACCGCACGAGCCATTCCAAACATGCCGGCGATATCATCGATCGTGTGCGTGTTCTGGCCAATGAGCGCCAACTTGTCGATCGTCCCAAGCAGCACCGAAGGAGCTCTGCGATAGATATCGGAGTCGGCCAGCAGAAAAGGTAGCGGAACAACCCTTCGCAGACCGCGATGCGCCTCGTTCCAATCGCACGACGAATTGAGACACACGATGCCTAGCCGATTGTGCTCGTCCGGGAAGAGACGCAGCGCGGTCTGCGTCTCGGACCGACAAAAAGGACAGGTCGGCAATTTATTCCAGGCAGCATGTGCAGCCCCATAGCCGCGCTCGCTGACTGCGCTGCCACTAAGCAGTGCAAGCTCGTCGCGAGCCCGGGCGTCATTCCAACTGGGAATCATCAAAAGTTCGTCGAGGACGACGCCGCGTCTCTCGGTTCGGTTTGGCGTATTCCCACTGCCCACCCAAAACCCGATCTCGAAGGGAGCCCCGGCGATATTGTTGCCTCGACGGACCATCTCGGCGTGCGCAAGAATTCGCGCCAGACGTTGGGCCTGCTGCACTGTCAGAAGCCGCAGCGGATAATGCATCATCGCAGTAACGCCACGGTGTTTCCCACGCAATCGATCGAGGAAAAGACTGAAGACGACTGTGCCGAAAAAAGCCTCGGTCTTGCCGCCACCTGTCGACATATAAAGAAGGCTCGCTGCATCCTCATCAAAGTCGGCCCGGAAATCTTCCGCGAACTCGGGCAGCCTGGAAACGAGAGTTGGAATGTGGGCAAGAATGAAAGCGAGCTGGAAAAGCCGCCAGGCGGGGAGAGGTTCGCCTTCGCGTGGTGGGTTCGCCCGGTGGAAGGCTGAATTCATCAATACCCATGCGCGGTAAGGGATAGCACCGCTCGCAAAGTTATCGTGTTCCCATTCGGACTTCGACCGGCGCAGCACATCAATACCCAAGCAAACGCGGCTCCTTTCATATCCCCAGGCATTAACGTCAGCCTGAAATTGCGCGCGTTGTCTTTGCTCGTCGTGTGCGTCGCCTTCTTCAGCGCTCAACGTCAGACTTGTCGATTGGGAAATGTCGTGCCTCCAGGCGTCCATCGCATCGACAAGAACACCGAGAGCCTCGATGTCTTCTCGCTGATCGGACAGACGAGAATACGCCGTCGGCAACATCTCGATGCGACGGGCAGACATTCGTGGAAGGACATATCGCGGCATCCAGGTTGTCCGCAGCATGCGGTATCCGTCGCGGACACCCGCGTCTTCGACCCCTCCATTCACGCCAATTGCCGGCATGGTCATGAAGCCCGAAAGGTGGTAGCTGCGTTTGACCCTTTCCAATCGCATCGGAGCGAGCGCCTCCTCCGGAAGCTCCAGGGCGATCGAGACGTTAAACAGCCCACATTCCAGATCGGAGTCGATTTCGCGGATGTTCTCCAGTGCCACGCGGACAGAATGGCAGCCGACCGCGCTCGGATCCGGAATGGCTTGCACCAGGAATTGCAGCTGGATCTGAGGAATGACATCGGCAGCCGTAGGTCGATCCTGTCGGGCGCGTTGAAGGAACGACTCCCACGCGGCCGGCGTCCAGAAATCTTCAGATTCGGGCCGGTGACGCCGCCAAGCCCAATCACCGCCCTCGCTGGAGTCGATATATGCTTGGCATGCCTCGCGGATAGCTGCATGCAGCCTTGAATTGTAGTCCGAGGCTGCCGCCTGCCAAACGTTGTCATCAACGGGAAGTGACAGCTCAAGCCTCGGTACGGGAACATCGATCCTGCGCCATTTGAGCGGCACATCATATCGCCGGGAGATTTGATTCGGGATGCAAAGCCTTTGTCTGCCAGCATTGGTTTGCGCAGTCTGTGACAATTCGGGATCCGTTTCGGCCGGGCCAGCAATGACCGCGCCGTCTGGCACTACCACACCCATGTCACGATAAACCTGGGCTGCGATATTCGCCCGCAGCTCCCGGCGGGCGCGACCGCTGATACCAGCACCCTGTTGCTCCATGCGTTGACGGATCTGGTCTTTTGCCTGGTCACCTGCCTGCTTCGAAAGATCTGCGCGAGGAACAAGACGTCCGCCACGCGCAAAAAGATCGTCCGCGCTCGGAAAAGTCCTGACATAAACTGCAAGCGTCGGCGACATGCGTAACGTGCCCATGGCAGGCCTAACTCTCAGGTCGAGACCGTGGGCAGCGAGCCGGATATCATTCGCCTCGTCGTCGCCGTTTTCATTGATGCGAGGAAGAATGAACCCGCTGCTGAGCACCCGCGATGGTCTTCCGCCCAGGATCGTTCTGCCAGCCTCCCCGTCTCCCGACACCATTCGGCGCGTCCTTTCCAGAATGGCGTCGCAGACAGCCTCTTTTAAAAGCTGCCTTTCGTCAGGATCCATGTCTCGAAGTGGCCGTGGTTCACTCATCGGATTTTCCTCCCCTTACGATCTCTTTTTTCGCCACGTCATCGACAGCGTCAAGCAGCGACAACCACAACCCCCTCAGATTGGAGCCGACCCGTTCGCCCCCTGTGAAACTGTCGGGATCAAGGACGAATTGCACGACGCGTTGATTGAACTGGTACCCCTCCTGCACGCGGTATGAGCGGGTCGGCACGATAGCCAGGCGCCAGTATGTTTCCGCAAGGATCCGGCTGACGCCGTTTGCCTGCATGAACAGCTTAAAGCGAGGCCAGTCGCGTGCCGCCCTCGGCTGCTTGGCGCCGTCACTTGCGGCTATCGCGAGATCCGCAGACAGCCAGCGTTGGATATTGTGTATCTCGCTGTCGGGGAGCATGGGGTCGATCAGCTGCATGCGTTTCAGCACATCCCTCGCCTTCTGTGCAGTTCCCGAGCCAGGAAGACTTTCCCTCAGGCGGGCGACATGGTCGTGATAGGCGGTCAATTGCTTGAGACTGGTTCGCGACGTTGCAAGCGCGTGCCTGATTTTATCGCGCGTCAACTCATCAAGCACGAGGATTTGATCTCCCCGTTCGACATCGCGCGCCGCAACACGCTCGAACGGTCGAGCTTCCCCTGAAGTGAACACGAGCACGTCGCTCGAGGGCCTGTATGAGATTTGATGAAGCGCAGTAGATAAGACAATCTTCTCGCCGGTATAGGAGCCCCCTTCTTGCGTAAGGTCGATCTCTCGGGGTTGAGCGATCGGCACGATCCTAAATTCGCTCTCCCCGTCACTGAGCCGCTCGTCAAGGCCGCCACGCTTGAGAGCGACTTGCATTGCCGTTGCACGATCCGCAATGGAGGCAAACCCAGCAAGCCTCGCAAGCGGTGCAAGTTCGCCTGCGAGCAGGGCAGAGCCAGAGGCATCACCAACAAGCACAACCTTTGCCGGCGTAGCAGGGCTGGTTAGCAGAGCACGGATCGCGGTCGCGCTCGGACCAATCACGACCACTCGTTTCAACTCTCCTCTGTTGAAGCTTGCCGCCAAAGCAGAATGATCGACAATGCCGCAGCGCCACATGACGCTGCGGTCGGAGGCCATGAGGATTTGTGCTATTCGTCTGTCGGGAACAGCCAGCAAGGTTTGCGGCGAATTCCAGCCCGGGCGCGCGAGGAGCTCTTGCAGTTTAGCCGATACAGGAGTTTCGATTTTCCAGGCCGAAACGCGGGCGTCAATCAGCCCGACAACTTCTTTCGCGGTTGCGCCGTCGGGCGAGGAAACACTGATAGTGGCAAGCGGAGCAAGTGCCATCCGCGACCTGAACATGGCACGAATGCTGGCGTCGACGTCGTCATTCGCGTCAAACAGGATGTCGGCCGTGTGGCGCGCTTCATCGATTCCCAGTGGCAGACTTCCAACGCGACGTAGAAATGCCAAGGCCTGCGAGACCCCACGCGCGCCTGCGATGTCGCTTGCGTCACGAAGACGCCGACTGAGGTTGACGAGTTTATCTCTAAGGCCGACAAGGGCAGCATCTTTGATATCGGCGGTGAAATCGATCGGCGGCAGCGTCTCTGGAAGAGCCGGTGTCTGGCCAAGCAAACCCGGTTCAGTCAGGTAGACCCCGATCTCAACGGGCGGCTGTCTGCGGGGTTTCATCCGGGCCGAATGCGATCGCATCGTCCGGAGTGCGGATTTTAAAGCAAAAGGATCCTCACAGACCGCTAAGACTGGCGGCCGGCGGCCAGGCACTGTATCGAGGGCCTCCAACAAGACAGCCAGTCGTTTCTCCCATTGCTCGCCCAGTTCCTGTTTCGACTGGCGCGTGAGATCGACCACGATCGCGTCGATGCCCCGCGTTACGATGCGGTCGTGTCGCAGCAAGCGTTCGAAACCGCGCGGCGTTCTTACAGCCGGAAGGCCAAGCAGAGCAAAAGGTGTGGTGCCGGGAGCCCCAACAGCCGCACGATCCTTGAGAAGACCGCCACCGGCGTCGCCAAGATGCGTGTGATCACACACACGGCGAAGAATCTGCTCGGCGTCGGAGACGAAGCCGTTTTCTGTTGGAGCAAATACTGCTGTTGTCTCGACGAGTGTGGGGCTGCGGACAAGCATGTCGAGGCGTCGCCGCCCGCGCAAGACGCGCGCCGGCGCATTTTGAAGCGCAAGATCATTGAGCCTGAGCTCAATCATGTCGAGCGAGCGATGGGCGAGGCCATCTTGCGACCAAGCTTCTCCTTTTTCGCGATCATTGACCGCACTGCGCGCGGCAGAGGCAATATCCATCGGATGAACCAGGACAGAGCGTGCTGCGCGCATAAGTCCCGGCCGCCACGGCCATAATCCAAACGTTGCAGAGCCTAGCTTTCCCCTTGCCCGGGCCTCGCGTAATGCGAGTGCCGCGAGCGTGAAGCCGTTTCCAGGCCGTTCAGGCCATCCGAGGATTGCTCGATCACGACCGTCGGCGACCGAAAGCAGAAGCGCGTCGATTGCAGGCTTACCCGCTGAGAGAATTGACCATGCCTCAGGGTTAGCGGTTGTCGTATATCGTGTAGAGGTTGGCGTGCTAATTCCAGGGCGCTGCAGAATTTTGTCTGAGACCTGTGCGGCTGCGCGCGAAGACTGAAGGATGCGTGCCACGCGTTCGTCGCGTGTTTTCCTCGCATCCGCGATACGACCGTTCCAGCTCTGATCCTTCCAGTCGTCTCTCCGGCGCTTGGTCAATGCCCCCTCCAGGCTTTTACTTAGGCTGACGTCTCAATCGAAGTTTTGGTTCTCGTCGACAAGTTTTGTGTGCAATCCGATTTTGATACAAAAGTACTTAAACAATCACCACTTTTCCTTGCATCAGTGACTTTCTTCAGTTGTGCCGGTGAAATCGATTGGAGCGGTAGGATGAGCACGAGAGCGGAAGGCAAAGACGATGGTGGCGATGAGTGTTCGGCCGATTTCGTATGTAGAGGCGTTGAACGAGCTTGGATGTCGTCGGTGTCGCGGTATCCACGATCTCGAAGTGCGCTTTCCGTGATCAGTCACGTCGCCAGAAACGCCAGAAATGTGGATCGCTTCGATACCAGTTCAAAAGGTCACTAGCCAATTCTCGTATCTCGCCCGGATACACCTCACTCTCGCGGATCATCGCGAAAATTGCCGGCGTGTTGGCCCCTTTTCCAAAAAGTGGCAGTAGGCTGTAACCGAGACTTGGTCGCTCGAAGTCTCGGTCAGGCAGCATCATGAGAATCTTTGCTGTTTCGGCGGGCCCGAAGTTTAAGACCCGCTGAATAGCTGGGCCGCGAACCCCAGGCGGGATTTCGTTGCTCATATAGCCAATGTCGTCATGACCCAGCAACATTGCTAGCGAGATTGGGACCTCTATTGACAGCTGTTCGGCCGACCTGGCCAGAAAGGTTTCGATCAAACAGTTCCAGGTCTCAGACCGGCAGCGATGGCGCGCTCTAATCGCGCGGACACCGAGGTCGTGCGTCTCCTCATCGTCAGACGTCACCCATGTGCATAACCGCTCAACGGGAACGCGCGGAGCCTCTCCGAGCAGCGTCGGAATCAAGATTGAGGCGAAATCGTTCTTGTTAAATTCATTCCACACGCTCTTGTTGAACGCGATGGTTGTCCCTGTTCGGCCGTTCAAGCGCCGGAAGTCGCGTGCCGCATTTCGCAAGTCGACCCACCAAGCCTTCTGCTCAACTGGATCGTAGACGACACCGATGGTGTCGAGATCATGCTCTGCCCAAAAGAAGAGGTGGTCTGCGCTGGCTGGGATGGTGCACTTTAGCGGCGATACATAACTTGCCCCTGACTTAACTTGGAGGGCGATCTCGCGAGGTCGGACCTGGCCATCCGTTACCAGCATGATCGTTGCGTCATGCCCATAGTCGTGCTGAAGGTTTATCTCTTTAAAAAGACTTCCAGCGCCTTCAACCGCTGTACGCGCGAAATTGATGCCGGCGCGTTCGGTAACCAGATTGCCGCGCGGTTTCATACGAAAGTCCCATATGTATTTGAGTTCAATAGCTGATCGTCACCACCTAACACCATAGCCCAGCCCACGGCCTGATGTGAGCCCACCATTCAGCCGGCGTCAGGATACGCAGCGGCAGTTGCGGAAGCTTGTCTCTCAAATTCACGATCGTGGCTCTGTCGCAGGTGCAGAAGACATCGCATTCGTATCCGATCGCGTTACCGACCAACTCTCTGTCTGCTCGATCAGGCAGAGCGTCGACGAAGTGCGTGTCAACCAGTCGCTGGCCAAATCCGTTCGCGAATTTCCGGTCTTCGTCGCTCATGCCGCCGTTTATGATCTCCAATGCATAATTCAATAGATCCCTGCGCAGCACATCGTTCTTGGTGCGCGAAAGTTCGGCGAGTGTCTTCTGCGAGGCGCAAATCGACCAATTTGCGCGCATGCCAATGTAGAAAATGTGCATCAGTGCTTCGATATCTTCGGCAAGCGAAGCTTGAACCAATGCGGAAATCGGTTGCTGCTCAAATATCTCAGTCGGATACTTGACCAGTAGGTTGATGACATTCGTGTCCAGAAAGATGTGTTTTGGAATATTCTCAAACGGAAAGCGCCGTGCGTCCTGTGTATGGTCGTTCTGATTTCGATAAAGGACGTATCGCTTTCGTTCAGAATCCCAGTGTTCTAGCCCCATGTCGCCTATTCACTTCAATCGTTCTTGATTGCCCATCTGAAAATAAGACCGCAAAGTCGTCAAGATTGTTGAGGCTGAAAGCCTCGCGCGCAACACTGCAAGGTCATCAAACTACAGAATCCCCCACGCCCGAAACCTCCCCCGCCCCGTCATCTCCC
>UCCS01000195.1 GCA_900470965.1 Hyphomicrobiales bacterium | reverse complement strand
TTTCCGGCGGGCAGCGCCAGCGCATCGGCATCGCCCGCGCCCTGACCCTGTCGCCCGAATTCATCGTCGCCGACGAACCTGTCTCCGCGCTGGATGTCTCGATCCAGGCGCAGGTGATCAACCTTCTGCGCGAATTGCAGCAACGACTCGGCCTTACCATGCTGTTCATCTCGCATGATCTTGCTGTCGTCGAATATATCTGCGACCGGGTCATCGTGCTCTATCTCGGCCGCATCATGGAGATCGCACCGAGCGCCGACCTTTATGCGAGGCCTCAGCATCCCTATACGCGCGCGCTGCTCTCCGCCATTCCGTCACCCGATCCGGATGCCCGGCGTGACCGGCAGATCCTCAAAGGCGATATTCCAAGCCCGGCCAATCCGCCGAGCGGTTGTGTCTTTCGCACGCGCTGTCCGAGCGCGCTCGATGTTTGCGCCGCCACAGTTCCTCAACTGCGGGAGGTCGCGCCGGGCCAATACAAGGCCTGCATCCGCGACGATCTCAACTGAACTGACGCCACAGGGAAACAAGTGATGAATGCGAAGACGTCGCAACCAACCCTCCGCGGAAACTGGGCTAGCCTGCTTTTGCCGATTGCGCCCGACGATAGCATCGAATTCGACAAGCTCGGCGAGGAGATCGACATCCTCATAGACGCCAAGGTCGATGGCATTTATTCGAACGGCACCGCCGGTGAATTCCACAATCAGACTGAGGAGGAGTTCGACAGGATCCAGGCGTTGCTGGCCGAGCGCTGCAGCGCAGCCTCGATGCCCTTTGTGATTGGCGCCTGCCAGCCCGACCCGCTGATCATGCTCAATCGCGTCCGTCGGGCCAGCGCACTACGTCCCGCCGCCATTCAGGTGATACTCCCAGACTGGTGGCCGCTCACCGATGCCGAAGCGATCGACTTCCTGAACCGTGCTGCGCAAACGGCTGATGGAATTCCGCTCATCCTTTACAATCCGCCACATGCAAAGCGCGTCCTCACGCCCAAGGAACTGGGTGTGGTCTGCGCGTCAGTGCCTGGCGTGAGCGGCATCAAGCTCGCCGACGGCGACAGCTCCTGGTATGCAGAGGCTCGTCGTCATCTTGCAGGCCAGTCTCTCTTCGTTCCCGGCCACCATCTTGCAACCGGCACGAAGGAGGGTGTGGCGGCAGGCTCGTTTTCCAATGTCGCCTGCCTCAGTCCCCGCGGCGCGCAAAAGTGGACGGCGTCGATGCGCAGCAATATCGATGCCGCACTCGATCTCGAGCGACGCATCTGCGCATTCATGGACAATCATATCGTCCCTTTCCGCCAAAACATGGGTTTTTCGAACGCTGCCCTCGACAAATTGCTGAGTGCGATCGGCAATTGGGGACCCGTGGCAACTCGTCTGCGGTTTCCCTACCGATCGATCGATGCTTCGGAAGCCGAGAGATTGCGAAGAATTGCAATGTCTGAGCTCCCCGATCTATTTCACTAGGTTTGGGCGCATCGACGCCGTCAGCAACGCCATCGAGCCGCAAGAGCGCTGTCCTTGGACGACGAGTAACTGCAGGCAACGTGCGCGCTATCCCTGGTCAACCGTCTGACGATCGCCGCTCCCATGCAGCGCGAACCACCCGTGACCAAGGCGACCTTTCCGGCGAGCGGCAAGTGATCTTGAACCATAATTCCCTCCATTAAGCACTAATAATTGGCACCGCTTCGATTGGCGGGACTATGCCGTCCGAGTTGTGTGGCTGAAATCAGTCGCGGGTATAGGGACATCATACCCGCGTACGATCCGATTGGAGAAAGGAACAAAGCCCAGCGCTTGAGGTTGAAGTTCGATTGGAGGAGCTGTCATGAGCGGCTTTTTGAAGTTCGTGCTCATAGGCTTGGCAGCCATGAGCGGCGCAATGGCGATGCCGATTTTAATGTCTTCCGAGGCGACACCGTCTCCGTGCCGCAACGCGGGCTTCCGTTTTGATTTTCGTAGCCGCGTCCGGATTGAACGTCCGCCGTCTTGAACAGTGCGGCCAAAACCAACACGGAAGCTGATCCTGCGTTTCTGGTGGTCGGCTCCGGTTGATGACACAGAAGATACGTGCGATCTCCAGCGCCAGCTTCATGGCAAGCGGGCAGCGCCGACGAAGCGGTAGACGTTCGGTGTTAGCCACACGGCATAAAACGTAATCCCTCACGATAGCACAACGCGATGTCCGCTTTCGGCCGCTCTCTCTATCGCGTCAATCACTCGATGCACTGCGACTGCGTCCTCGAAGCTCGGCGCAGTATGAGTGCCTTCCCGTAAATCCTGGGCCATGTTTGCATAGAGGCGTGCGACATTCCCTGGCTCGACATCCTCCGGCCAACCAGCCCGGTACGTGGCGGGAATTTCAAGGGCACGGAATGCTGTCTCCCTGCCGCGGGCACCCGTCAGTGAAAGAGGCACCATTTGCACGTGGCCCGACAAACCAGAAACCCGGATGTCGCCCTCGCTCCCATGAATCTCCCAAAACAACCCATCGCCGTCCCGCGGCGCGCCGCCGCGGTAATGGATAGAAATGGGTGCGCCGCTGGTCAAAACCCCGCTCACAAGCACCTGGTCGGGTGCCGATACAGGTAACGTTTCACCGGTATCGATTGCTGTCACCATGGGTCTCCGTGTCGTTACTACAGCAGAAACTTCCACGATGTCGCCTAACACATGCCTCAGCGCCGCCAGCGTATGCCCCACTGGGATCGTCAGCATATTTGCACCATTGGCGCGGTCCAGCAAATATCCGTAGGTCTTCGCGTCAGGAATAGTGCCGCCCCCGAGTGCAGTCCCGCCTCGCGCTACCAAGGTCGTCGACAGCACCTCGCCGATAAAGCCGTCGAGGATCAAATTTCTCAGGTACTCGATCTCCGGCGCGAAACGCGCTTGGGTTCCCACCACGCCAAGGACGCCTCGTGCCTTGGCCAGCGCAGCCATCTCGCTGGCTTCCGCCAATCCATTTCCGAGCGGCCATTCGCAATAGACATGTTTGCCCGCTTCGATCGCGGCCTTCACGATTTCGAAATGTGGGGGTACCTTCACCGCGACAGTGACAATGTCGACCTCAGGGGATGTGATCAACTCGGCAACGCCGGCGAAGGCTTTTGATATCCCCGTTTCGGCTGCGGCGGCTTGGGCACTGACCTGGGTGGTGTTGGCAATCCCGACGATCTCGAAGGTGCCGGAGAGAGAGCGCAAAGCCGGAATATGGGCGCGCGCGGCCCAGCTCCTTCCTGGCTGCACGCCAACGATGCCGATCTTGAAGCGTTGTCCGGTCATGATGTTCGCCTTCCGTATGATAAATTCTGACGCCCAAAGTACATGAATGGCATCCCTGCGAAAATTCGGTATATGTGCCGGTAAACCTGGAGATTCTGCACAGATGATTGACTGGGAAGACGTTCGGCATTTCCTCGCAGCTGCTCAGAGCGGCACGCTGTCTGGCGCTGCCCGCAGCCTCAAGGTGGATCACGCGACTGTAAGCAGGCGGCTTGCCGCCCTGGAGGCCGACCTTGACGTGAAACTGGTGGATCGCCTGCCGCGGTCCTGCCGTCTCACCAGCGTGGGCAGGCAGGTTTTCGACCGGGCCGTGGAAATGGAGACTGCGGCTGATGGCATCGCTCGTCTGGCGAGAGCCGCTCACGCCCCGCTTTTTGGCCGGATCACGCTGAGCGCTCCACCCGTGCTCGTAACGCATCTTCTAACCGACCAGTTGACGCGTTTCAGGGAGAAGCATCCCGACATCCGGCTATCGCTCTCCTCGCAACCGCAGCGGGTTTCGCTGAGCCGTCGAGAGGCTGATGTCGCTGTACGGTTCATCAGGCCGGAGGAGATCAGCAGCGTGACACGGAAGATCGGGACAATGGCCTTTGGGCTCTATGCACACCGTTCCTATGCTCATCTGGCCGCCCCCGACCGCTGGGAGTTCATAGGGTGGGACCAGACTTTTGCCGATACGCCGGCACAATCGTGGCTGGTCGGCATAGCCGGCCGACGTCCGATCGTCTGTGAACTGACTTACTCAAGCGAACACCTAATCGCCGTGCGGGCAGGAGTGGGCGTGGCAGGTTTGCCTTGCTTTATTGGCGACCGCGATCGCGATCTAGTTCGGATCAACGAGCGTGTACCACACTTCGCACGCGACATATGGCTCTTGGTTCACCGTGACCTTCACAAAACTCCTGCGGTCCGCGCGGTCATGGACTTCGTGGTGGCCGCTGTTGCCGAATATCCGGACCTGGCGACCCAATAGTCTTTCCTCTTCGCACGTGCGGATAGCCTCCGTTGGAAAACCGTGACGAGACGTTTCAGCGAGTTCAGAAATACGAAAAGGGCACCAACCGCGTTAGTGCCAGCGTTCTGTTCGAGATCGCACAAGCGCTGTCAATCAATGGACGACTTCTTCAAGGGCGCGGAAGCAGTCAATCCCAAGCTCGAGAGTTCCCGACGCCCCCTTCCCTCGGGCGACCTCGCGCACGTGACGAGCACGGCCGTTCGGAAGGAAGGCACTGTAAGTTTGATCCGATCGGTTTCCTCTGACGCCCGACGTAGAAATCTCTCCAGCGGATGACGTCTCAACAGATCAAGGCCGGGATCCGAGAGTGCCTGGTGGAGCCAATCTCCGTGGGCTTTCGAATTTCTGCAATCTCAAAACCACCCTTTGCGCCAGAACCAAAGCAGTGGTGCGACGGCGCTTAGGATGATGATGGCCCACGCGAAGGGATATCCCCAAGGCCAATTCAGCTCTGGCATGAACTTGAAGTTCATTCCCCATATTCCGGCCATCAAAGTGGGCGGCACGCCAACGACAGACGCGATTGTCAGCACCTTGAAGATGTCGTTCTGTTCGATGGTGATGAAGCCCAGGACGGCGTCCAGGAGGAACTGCGTCTTATCGGAAAGGTGTGTCTCGTAGTCGCTCAGCGAAGCAACATCCTTCGCCACCGCGTGGAGTTGATCTCGGAATTCATCCGACAGCATGTCGTGACATACATCCAGCGTGAACGAGGCCATTCTACCGACGCCAAGGAGCACATCTCGGGCCTTTGAGGATCGGTCTCCGAGAGCGCCTACCTTGGACAACGCTCGACGGAGTGTGAAATTGGCGCTGCGAGGAGATGCCGAGCCCCTGAGGTCTCCCTTAAAGACCGTCTTGGACACCTCGTCGACGGCAGTCGCCAAATGTTCCAGAACGTCTGCACCGCGGTCCACGATCGCCTCGAGCAGCGCCACGAAGACCCCCATGCCGCTGGCCAGGGTTTCGTCCTGCGCCAGCCTTTCAGCAACAGCATCGAAAGCGGGCTGGCTCTCGTAACGAACCGTTATAAGAAAATCGGGGCCGACGATAAAACCTGCCGGGGAAAGCTCTGCGTGCTCGAGCGTCGCGTGTGCGACGACCGGCGCGCTGAGATAAATCCGATTACCCTCCTTCGACAGCCTGCTTGACGCCTCGATCTCGCTCAGAGCCTCGCGCGTCGGCACTCTCACCTTCGCCCGGCGTCTGACGAAGTCGATCTCCTCTTCATCGGGATTGAGTAGGTCCATCCAGATCACATGGCCCGGCAAATCTTCATCGGCCCCGCCCGACATGACGGTGCCATCGGTATCGCGGTAAATTTTTAGCAAGCGCGTCTCCTGGAGACTCCAGACGGACGGATGCTTGGGCAATGCCAAGCTGGGTAACTATGACGTCTCATCCCTTATGGGCTTCCGCCCAGTGTGGATATGTAACGAAAGCAGTGAGCGCGCCCTCCCCCTCCGTCGAGATAGTCACCGCCTCCCCTTTGGGCATGTAGACGATGTCGCCTGGACCTGCCGTGACGGTGCCATCGCGCGTGGAAACGGATAGCCGGCCTTCCAAGACTATCATCGTGTCATCGACGGCCATTTTTTCGGTGAGCGTCTGACCAGGAGCGTATTTGCCGTAACCGATAGTGACAGGGCCGCCGTTTTTCTCGTCGATCAGATTTCCGACATAGATATTGGCATTCTGTCCAGGCGACTTGACTAGCTTTGCGTCAGATACACTGAATTTTTGGACCTTCATCTGTCGACTCCCATGTTTCCAATTGGAGATAGCGCAGATGCAACGGTCGCCAACTGAGCTGCAGGAGATGTCCATGGTTGAGCGGTGGTGTTGGAGCGCAGAGACAAACCAGGCCCACGAAATCAATCGGGTAAAACCCGGATCCCGCGGTGTGGGCAGCATCAACGAAAGCTCCGCGAGCTTTGTCGCCGTCTTGTTGTAGCGACATGGCATCCATGCAGGAACTCATTGCCTTGCTAAACTGAGCCGGGACGGCGATCTGGAACGTGCTCGCCTGGAACCGGGCGGCCACCGTCATGCTGGGCGACTATGGCTCGCTGCCGCCGCACCAGCGCAATGTGCTGCGCATAGTGTTCCTCGATCCGCGTTCCCGCGCCTTGCAGTATGACTGGGAGAGCGTGGCACGCCACATCGTGGGTGCATTCCGTGTTGAGGCCGCGCGTGCCGGGGCCGCGGCGGAGGTCGAGCCTCTCGTCGATGAGCTCTGCCGACTCAGTCCCGAGTTCAGGGCTATGTGGCGTAACAACGATGTTCGCGAGGCCCGCTCGCCTTTGAATATTCGACCTTCTCGGTCGACGGCCGGACGGATCTCAGCATGTGTGTCTACAATCCGGCGACTCCAGCGGATACGGAGAAGATCACATCGCTGATCGGCTCGGCGTTGAGCCGTGAGTGACGGCGCGGCGTCCGAGCGCGACATTGCCGTCACGAGGCGTCGCGGCCCATGCCCGGGACGTCGCAGTTGATGACCATCGAATAGGTGCCGTACAACAGACCATCACACCTGCTCTGCGCGCCGCCCCCGAGGTGATGAATCTGATCCTGCTTGCCGGCCCGCTTGATCGCAGCACCGGTTCCGATGCCCTGTCCATCCCGGACGTCGATGATGCCACAGAGATCGGGGTTCTGCTGGAGCGCAGTTTCCGTAATGGCTCCAGCCTTCGAAGCGTCCCAGTCGGCAGCCTGGAGGAATTCAAGCGCATCGCTGCAGACAGCATCAGGCTGGCATGCGAAAAAGACACGGGCACGATCCGCTACGACATCTTTTCGATGACAAAGAGACCGAAACAGTCGTGTACGAAGAGTTCGTGAATCCCGCCGCGCGACTGGAGCATCTGGCAAACCTCGGCGAAAATGTCGCCGGCATGCTGGCGATCGTCGACATGCAAGCGGAGGTCTGGTCTCATTGCGATCCGCAACTGCGTACTTCGACCAAAGGGTCCGACGTCAGGTTCTACAAGCCATTCTTGCGGTTCCGAGCGTAAGCCGCACGGTCAACGCGGCGATGGGCGCGAGCGCGCCTCATCGGCGCGAAGCCGTGCGGTGCTGGCTCGCCGGGGCGAAGCCTGATCTTGGTTGGCTGCAGGTGATTTAGGCCTTCGACTTCAGGCGCGAATCGTAAAGCCACCTGCGGACCTTCATGGCTGAAATTTTACCAGCGTCTGGGTGCAGCGGGTTGACGAGCACATTCAACTCGTCGGGTACAATGACCGAAGGAACGAACAAACAGGCAGACCGACGTTCAGCCAGCCAGGTCGAGCCATAGGCCAAGCTGGCGCGCCCCGCTGGTAGCGCATCCCATCCTACCGGCGCCGTTTTGGCATCCAGCCGCTCGCTTGCCTCCCATAGGGCTTGAGGGATGTCGATTCTGACGAGGTAGCGGTTTAAAGGTAAGCTAGATGCAGCAAAATGCACGAGCGTCTCCATCGCCGCGAGGGAGATGTTTTCCGCGCAGTAAAGCAAAGCGAAGCCCGGCGCATTCCATCGCCCTCCGGTAACTTTCGCACCCGTTCCTGTGAGGTCATCCGCTTCGTAATCTGGAGTGTCCGCCGCGATCCGCCACGCTGCGGGCATCAGGAGTAGGCCCCGCTTTGCATCCGGGCGAGTAATTGCGACACCATTGCCTGCCCTTCGAGCGTATCAATGAAATCGAGTGGACGGGCACCGCCAAGAGCCGGCACGGATTGCTGTAGCCAGCCGGCCAGCCAGCTTGCAGCGTCAAATCCTTTTGTATCGCCAGACTGCTTTACCATTTCGGTAACTTGGCCCACGAGCTTGGAAACGCCCAACACACGCTCGCTATCCTCCGGGGATAGGTTTTCCTGCCTACTCACCTTTCGATTCAACGTGGCGATTGACATCCTGAGGCTTTCTAGAAGCACACTCTGAGGTATGCCAAGCCGCTCCTGCAGATGCTTCACATCTCGTGCGCTAATCCCTTCTCGAATCATCTCAATCCGCTGCCAAGCCGGTGCTCGAAAGATTTCCTCGAAGTCGGAAACAGAAACAGTCTTCTTCCGCTTACCGCGACGCGCGGGTTCCGATGGCTCGCCGAAAATCGCCCGCAGAAGCTTTTCCTCCGGGGTCATCGGATCGAGATCAGACTTGACTTCGCGCTTCGATGTAACTCTTGCTGTTGCAGGTTCCATATGAATATCACGACATCGCTTGCCGTGCTCCTTTGAGCATTAATATAACTCAAATGATTAGATATTCAAGGGCCATTGCCGCCGCCTGACTGTTCGGTCTGGCAACTGGCTGGGTTGAAGGGACTGGAACCACCGACCCGTGAAAGTGAATTTCTTCAAACAGTTACGGGAGAGGTCGACGACATTAGGGAATTAGCAGGAGCTTACCCGTCGTGCGGCGCGATTCCAAATCGGCGTGAGCCAGAGCCGCGTCCGACAGCGCGTAACGGCTTCCGACCTCGATCTTGAGCTCGCCACTTCGGATCCATTCAAACAAAATCGCGGTTTGCTCGAGCAACGCATCACGATCAGGAATATGGTCGGCAAAGGTTGGGAAGCCGATCTTTATGCTACGCGGCAATGTGGCGACGTTGATCGGTGGAGGAGCACCGAGTACTGGGCCGTAGTAGGCGAGAACGCCGTGTCTCGCCAGAGATCCCATTGAATCCTGAAACGTTGATGCACCGGAACCATCGAAGACGACATCGGCTCCTCTCCCGTCAGTCAGATCCAAAACCTGCTGCGCGAATTTCCCCTCCCTATCGACGATCATGTGGTCAGCGCCCGCTGCGCGGGCGGCACCGATCTTTTCCTCGCTTGAGACGCGGCCGATCACGGTTCCTCCCCTAAGCTTGACGATCTGACTGACAAGGGAACCGACGCCGCCCGCTGCCGCATGCACAAGCGCCACGTCACCCGGCTTTGTCTCGTAGAACCGTGTTGCGAAGTGGCTTGCCGTGATCCCTTGCATCATCAGGGCAGCCGCCGTCTCATCCGTAATGTCGTCAGGCAGAGGAACGAGGGATGCGGCCGGAAGTGCGATCTGCTTAGAATAGCTACCGGGCCAGGCAACTCTTTGCCCGGGTCGAAGATCAGTGACGCCAGAGCCGACTGCGGCGACGGTACCCGCCCCCTCTACCCCGGGAACAAGCGGAAGAGCCTTGTCCTTCCAGAGTAGTCCATTGCGAACCCCGATATCCATGAAATTGACGCCGGACGCAAAGACGTCGACCACCGCTTCGTTGGCGCGAGCAACCGGTGCTTCGATGTCTTCCAGGACGAGCGTTTCGGCAGCTCCGCGCTGTCTTAACACAATTGCCTTCATCACATTCATTCTCCTTCTAGGCAGCGGACCATCCGACGTAATTGAACGATCATTCCAGAATAAGCCAAAAAAATTACCGCAGACTTCGAACAGCCATCGCTGCAATTGACTGAAGTTTCTGACGTCCAGCCCCTGCCCTGGCCGCCATTTTGATCGCAACAAGGTTAGCGGCCAGGAACGCTGCCGCGCTTTCTGGATCCAACTCAGCGTCAATCTCGCCTGCCGCCTGGGCCTCCATGATGCGTGCTGTAAGCGCCCGTGTCAGAACCCGGTTCGACGCGTCGGTGATTTCCGTGACCTCCGGCTTCTCGCGGCCGAATTCGCAAATCGCGCCCACGCCCAAGCACGCCGGCCGGATCGATGCGCAGGCTTCATCGATAAGAACAGAAAAGTGGGCTGCGATACCATCAAGAGCATTGGGTGCTGCCCGGAGCTCCTTGACCTGTTTCGCAACACTTCTGTCGACGTATCGGCGCAACGCCATGAGATAGAGCTGCCATTTGTCGCCAAATGTATCATAGAGGCTCTGCCGACCGACGCCCATCCCTGCTGTCAGCGCCGCTGCAGAGGTTCCCTCATATCCATGTTGAGACAAAATCTCGATCGCTACATCGAGGGCAACGTCGGGATCAAAAACTTTTGGTCTTGCCATACCGGAACGTTATGAATTCTTGAACGATCAGTCAAATAAAATCTGACGCTTCAGTTCCGTTGAGCGCCAGAGAAGGACGGCTTGATCACGGCGCAGCTTTTGGCTCGAAATATTCGACGACAAGGCCATCGGGATTGCGGACAGTCATGTTCCGGCCGAAGGGGATGGTCACCGGATCATGCAAGATCACCGCCCCATTATCCTTTAGCCAGGGAATGAACGCGTCGAGCGAGTCGACATAGAAAATCGCAGAGATATCGTTGACGGCTGCGAGATCCTCCTTGGCGCCGGCGAGGATCAGAACCTTGCCGATCTTGGCGCCCTTGATGCGCTTTTCGGTATTATCGAATTTCAGCTCGCAGGCGATTGCCTGGGCCGTCTCGTAGAATGCGATCGTGCTTTCAAACTTGTCCGTCTCCACGTAAAGACGGAATACCATATCAGCGACCTTCATCGCGTTCTCCTTTCCGATTTTGAGTAATTGATACTGTTCCCGGCCGAGATCAGCCAAGATCGTTTCGAACGACCACACATTCGAGGCTGTCGGCCGATCGGGCGACTTCCATTGCGTTAGGCAGGTCAGTCATCGGATAGACATTCGCCTTGATCGGGCTCATGTCGAGACGGCCGATCCTCAGAAGGTTGAGGAGCTTCAGGTGTGCGTCAGCCTCGTACATGAAGTGACCGATGATCTCCAGGTTGTTGCCCATCATCTGCATGTAGTTAACTGGTACCGGCACCGTCATGCTGCCCATGAGGATAAGCCGACCGTTTCGCCGGAGGCTCCCCAACGCCGAGAGGGTCGTGCTGGGATCGCTTGCCTGGCCAACCATATCAAAAGCGAGTTCTGCGCCACCGCCGGAAGCGGCCCGGAGAGCTTCGCCATCAGCTTTGACATCACCGCTCATCGCCACCGTTGCTACCCGTCCACCGGTTGCCTTCGCGATTGCATCGAGCTTCGATTTGTTGCGTCCGGCGCCGATGACCTTACCCGCGCCCATGGCAAGCGCAACAAGTGCGGCGGCGGTACCGTAAGCGCCGGTGATGCCGTTGATGATGACTGTCTCACCTGCAGCCAAGCGGCCGCGAATGAGCCCGCCGTAGGGAACCACGCAACGGCTGAAGATCGAGAATTCTTCTGCTGGAATGTGATCAAGGCCGTCTACAGGCGTCACGGCCGAGACAGGCCACAGCGCATATTCTGCTAGGGTGCCGTCAGGCCAGTCAGCCATCTGGGCTTCGCCAGCGCCGCCGAAGTTGGTCACACCGATCAGGATCTGCGTTTTGTCAGCCACATTCTCGCTGGTAACGAGGTGAGAGGAAAGCACAACCCGCTGGCCGGGCTTCAGGTGCCAGACGTCACGACCGACGGCCTCGATAGTGCCGAATCCATTTCCGCCGGGCGTGAATGCGCCGTGGGGCGGCCGGTAGGTGGGCAGCTTGCCCTCGACATATTCCTTCAGGTAGGACATCAACGAGGATGTCTCGATCTTGACGAGGACGCTGCCCGGCCGAAGTTCCGGCATGGGGACTTCGCGAAGTTGAAACGGGGTCCCGAACCCGTCGATCTGCCAGGCTTTCATGATCATCTCCTTGATGTGTTCGTATTGTTGAGAAATCAGACAGGCTCGTCGCCCGGTCCCCAGCTCGGGCCGGCAAACGGATGGCCTTGCGGGACGCGCGAATTTGCACGGTAGGTCTGTATCCATCCCGGATAGGACGGCGTCAGTCGGCTGGCCGCGTCGAGCCGTTGCAGATCGTCGGCGTCGAGAGAGACGCCAGTCGCTCCGAGATTGTCTTCGAGCTGGTCAAGGCGCTTGACGCCGACGATGACGCTTGTCACGGCTTTACGGGACAAGAGCCAAGCCAGCGCGATCTGCGCCGGCGTCGCGGCATGCTTGGGACCAAGGTCGCGAAGAACATCGACGATTTCAAACGCCCGCTTGGTGTCTACAGGTGGGAACTGAAGCTTGGCGCGGCGCGAGTCCTTGTCCTCAGTGCCGCTTCGGTCGAATTTACCCGAGAGCAACCCGCCTGCCAGCGGGCTCCAGCATAGCAATCCAAGCCCCTGATCAGTCACCGCAGGAACGAGTTCACGCTCGATGTCGCGTCCAGCCAGAGAATAGTAGGACTGCACGGAGACGAAACGGGCAGATCGATTGAGATCTGAGATGCCCAAGCCCTTCATGACCTGCCAAGCCATGTAATTCGAGCAACCGATGTAGCGAACCTTTCCCTGCCGGACGGCATCGTCAAGAGCGCCAAGCGTCTCTTCCAAAGGTGTGAAGCGGTCAAAGTTGTGGAGCTGGTAGAGGTCGATGTAATCGGTCTTCAGCCGGCGCAGGCTTGCTTCGAGCCCGGCCATGATATGGATCCGGGACTGGCCGACATCGTTCGGTCCGGGTCCGACGCGGCTGCTGACCTTGGTGGCCAGAACCAGATTTGCGCGACGACCGGTCAGCGCGTCTCCAAGCACGGTTTCCGAACCGCCGCCCGTGTAGACATCCGCCGTGTCAATGAAATTGATGCCGGCATCGATCACCCTGCCGACAATCCGGTCGGCCTCCTCCAACGAGAGATTGCCGATGGGATTGGCCGTCCCGCCGAACGTCATTGTTCCAAGGCAAAGCCGGGAAACGAACGTGCCAGTCGTGCCGAGTTGACTGTATTGCATCTGTCTCTCCTGCGGTTGAAGTGACAGATAACACCATCAAGAAACTTGCGCGATGGACGCTACGTCTTCTACAGTCCGCAATGAGTATCCAATCGTCCAAAGGTGTAAAATGGATCCCCTGTCCGATATTTTGACGATGTTCACGGTCCAGCGCGTTGCCACGATCCGGTTCGAGTCCTCCGGCCCCTACGCTCTCAGGTTCGCGGGATACGACCACATCAAGTTCGGGGCTGTGCTCTCCGGCAGTCTCCGACTCTGGGTCAAGGGGAACCCGATACCGATCGAGCTTGGTCCTGGGGACTGCTATCTGCTGACGGACGGCCAGCCCTACAGGACCTCGAACTCGGAGAACGCCCAGGAAATCGACGGGAACATTTATTTTGCTGGCGCGCGAGGCGAGGATGGAACGATCCGGTTGGGCGACGGTCCGATCGACAAGGTGGTGATTGGCGGACGGTTCGTTTTCGACGAAGAAGGGGCGGCCTGGCTGAGGAGCGCCCTACCTCCGATCATTCATATCAAAGCCTCATCGCCGGGGGCCGGCCCGCTACGGAGAACGCTGGAGCTTCTTGGCCTTGAAGCGGGTGGAGGCGCACCCGGCGAGAATGTGATCGTTGATCGACTTGCCGATATCCTTCTGGTTCAGGCTCTGCGGGCCTATCTCGCCGAAAATGGCCCGGGCCAGGCAAGCTGGCTCGCTGGTCTCGCTGATCCAAAGCTCGCGCGCGCCATGCGAAGCTTCCACAACAATGTGGCCGCGGATTGGTCGGTCGCATCAATGGCATCGGCTGCCGGCATGTCACGGTCGTCATTTGCACAGAAGTTCAAGTCCGTCGTGGGTGTCGCACCTCTCGACTATGTGACGCGGTGGCGGATGCAGCGCGTGCGCCGAGCCTTGATCGAGACGGATCTCGCTTTCGCGACGATCGCAGAAGACAATGGATACCGATCGCGGACGTCCTGCAGCCAGACGTTCAAGCGCATGTTCGGACATCCTCCGCAAGATCTGAGGGCCTATACCGATCCGCATTTCGGCGAGCGATATGAAGACGGATCCATTCAGGCGGCTTGATCAGCCGAAGCGAAGCTGCATTTTTCCCGCTCGAGCCTGGAGATGGTTTTTAATGGCACTGAAGGCCGTCGGCACGTTGTGCTGTAACCATCGCTTGAATCACTGTCCGGGATTTCGCCATAGGACTGTAGCCTTTGCACTCGAAGAGGTGATTGATGCATTGCCATTGATCGCTACGACATCCACCTCAGCCTGCTTCTTGTTCGCATCATCCTTGAGGATGCGGTTCATCAGGAAATAGTTTTACGGACTATGTCGGGTGCGAGGTATTCGACAACGTCCCGCGAAGTTGCGTGGACGCCCCTTCGATCTTACCAAGCCTGCTGAAAAGTTCGTCGAACATCGCCGGGCCGATGGCAGATGTTGCAGCTTGGCTCAGAACGCTGGTCGGTTCCTTAAGCCCTCCTCCCACGGCAGGCTTTGTTCGCTTTGCCTTTGGTCCTTGACCGGAGGCGGAGCAAATCCAGACTTGTACCCAGTCCGAGTTTCCTTCGATTGGATCCGAGCCATAAAACGGTTCTGAAGGTATCAGTGAACTAATCAGCGAATGGCATTGTGGCTTCGCTTGCCCAAGGACCGTCGAGATATCTCCATAGATCGAGACCCACAATCGTGATGTCGTAGGGATGGAAATTGCCGGCGAGTTCGCGATGAAGCTTGTTCGCTTCGGCGACGGAGACCTTGTTCTGGATCGTGATGTGCGGCCGCCACGTCTGCATGTCCTGTGACCCCAACCAGTGGACGAAATCGCTGCGTAGGGCATCGCGGATCGAGTTCAGCTCAGTGCTTTCAATTGTGAATGCCACGCCGGCTCCGAGATGACGGACGCCGCTAGCGCGGGCCGAAATCGTGCGCGTCTCCTTCGCAACAAATTGAAGGCTTGCGACGATCCTTCCAACATATTCGCCCGGCAGCCGGTGAAACATCGTCAGATGAGCCCGCAGGAAATTGCGGTCTTGGGGAAAATGTTTTTGACGTAGCAGATCGAAAGGGATGAGATCATGCTCCGCAATTTGGGCTGTCACGATCATCGGATGGCGTGTCTTCAAGTTGGCGGTCCGGGCTCATCATGTAATGTCAAATCAGTCACAAAAGCGTCTGCTGGGCGGGAACCGACACCGTGGGTGCTTTCTCTCCTCGCCGCAGAAGCTCCGTCTCGGCGCTGAAGCGAATGTCGCCGTCGCGGTCCCTTGTAAAGGCGGTGAGTGTCTCCATAGATAGGCGATCCCAGCTTTTGCCGCGATCAGGACCCGCCGGAACCCGCGGTAACAAGCCCGGCTCAGAACTCCAAAACAGGAGCTCATCCAATGAAGCGGCATTTAGCTCGTCACGCAGATGATGGGCCGTGACATAGGCGTCGGGCATCGCCCGATGGGCGGGCAGGCCGATCTCATGGATCAGGCCTTCGGGCCTGCGCTGATAACGTAACATCTGGTTGGAAAACCTTGGAAGCTCCGGCCAGATACGCAAAGCACATTTCCACGTGCAGATCCAGGGCGTAACGCCGGCCAGTCTTGGCGTGCAATAACGCTGCTCGAAGGCAGCACGGTGCGCGGCTAGCGCGGCGATCGGGTGCGGTGGCCGCAAGATACTGGGCGCGATATCCTTCCAGAACGGTGCGCTCGCGACTTCGTAATCCTGAATATGATGGATCGCCATGGTGTCGGCCGAAATCGGCCGGCCCGGATTCACGAGCGCCGAGCCACGCTCCTCCGAAACTTCCCACCGCCCATCTTTGTCCTGAACGACGTCCTGCCATCCGATCTCGCAGACATCGCTCGGCCCGTTGCCGGCAGTTTCAAGGTCGATAACGCGAATACAGGATAGGAACATTTCGGCTTTCAATGCTTGATTTGCTCCAGTTTCTTCTGCTCGGAAACGGAGGCCGAGTTGCGATTGTTCCTCGTTTTTGGATTCTTTGTCATTGATCAGCGACGACAATGTTACGCCAAGGAGCCGGACCGGCCGCCTGAACGGATAGGCACCGGCCAGGAGAGCAGGGGCATCCAACAAATCTGGATGTATGGGCAGCGGCGTCCCGTTCGCAAGCGGTGACGTCGATCAATGCACCGCCGCGATGGCAGCAATTCCCGCCTCTTCTGCGGCACGTAACAACGCGCGCCGTAGTTCAAAGGCGTCCATCTTCCCGAGGATAACTTCCCAGCAAGTTCGGACCGCTACGCAGTACTCGTCACCGTCGTCACCAGGCCAATCTTTGATCAGTACGGCGGCCGCCTCATGCGCGGTACTGATCAGCCTCTTCTTGTTTTCGAACACGAGAACAATCGGCTCGAACTCTTTCGAAGGATTGAGCTTCACAGCACCAGACCGTAAGGGGACAATCAAGGCGGGTAATATGCAACCTCAATCAAATTTGACAATAGGCTCGGTATATCCTTTGAATCGCTGAGCCCCGCCGGTGACACTTCTCTCATGCTGTACCTCCCGCCAGCACATGCGCCTCTCGTTCCAGCCCGAACTTATTAGCAGGAACTGCCGGCGGGGCGCTTAAGCACGGCCCTCAAGGGATTGTTTCATCAAAAGCGTGTAGTCAGGCAGTGACAATTTCTTCCGCTGTTGCGCAATTGCGGCATCGGCGACCGGCGGGTAGTCGAGATGACCCCCTTCGGCATATTGCGTCTTAGGCACTTCGGGCCGTTCTTGCGTTTGGCGGCTCGGCAGCTGATGTTCAACCATCGTAGCACCTCGTTATTGGCTCGCAGCTCAACTTCGGGCGACCAAATTCGTTCCTTGTCCGATCGCCCGTTTACAGGATGATGTCCCTAGAGGT
>UCCS01000025.1 GCA_900470965.1 Hyphomicrobiales bacterium | reverse complement strand
ATCTGTTCAAGCTGGAGGGAGGTCTCGATGGCGAGCTCTACCAGGACCAGGCCGGCCGGCTGATCGGCGGCCTGACCGTCCATTACGGCACGGTTTCCGGCGATATTGGCTCGGTCTACGGCGATGGCGATATCGACACGAGAGGCTATGGGGTGGGCGCGACGCTCACCTGGTATGGCGAAAACGGTTTCTACGTCGACGCCCAGAGCCAGCTCACCTGGTATGACAGCGACCTGAAATCCGATCTCGTCGATGGCGCCATGGAGAACGGCAACAATGGCTTCGGCTATGCGCTGAGCCTCGAAGCCGGCAGGCGCTTCGCAACCTCCGGGTCCTGGTCGATCACGCCCCAGGCGCAACTCGTCTATTCCTCCGTCGACTTCGACAGCTTCGACGACCGGTTCGGCGCACGGGTTTCGCTTGATGACGGCGACAGTCTGGTCGGCCGGCTCGGGATGGCGCTCGACCGCGAGGAGAGCTGGCAGCGGGCCGATGGGCAGACAGCGCGCGCAAAAATCTACGGCATTGCCAATCTCTACGGCGAGTTCCTGGATGGCACGGCAGTCGATGTCTCCGGAACCGGTTTCGAAACGAAGAACGATCCGGTCTGGGCAGGCTTGACCCTTGGCGGCTCGTATATCTGGAACGACGAGCGCTATTCGTTCTATGGCGAAGTCGCCGCGAAATCCTCGCTGAAAGATTTCGGCGACAGCTATGCGCTCAGCGGCACCGCCGGATTGCGCGTGAAGTGGTGAGAGATAGACTTTGCTGAAGTAGAACATAGCGGCAGGTCTGGTGGGGCCGCGCGCTAGCTCGTAGGGCCTTGAGTCGAAAGAGGGCGAGCCACCTCCGCGCGTTCCCAATTTGTAGACGTGGAAACCTGTCGATCGTTCTAGGAAATAGGGCTTGCAGCCCAAAACCGATGCAAGCCCTTCATGCTCGGTCCCCGACACGCATCTGGTCACGGTATCACAACTCAACACCCGCAACACCGGCGTGACATCCACAGTCGTAATGCCGGGTGGTGGATCGCGCGACGTACCATGTGCTGCATGTGATCCCGTCAAGACTAAAGCGCCCCGCGATCCAGACGCCGTAGCTCTTGCTGCACGATAAAGTTCCAAATCCGAAGAGGAAATTTGCAGAGGTGGACCGCGCAACGACTGCCAGGGCTTTGAAGGGATCCATCACAGTGACGGTTCGCCGCGCGATCCGGACATCTAACAGCGTATCCGGCGAAAAGTTCCGACTTACTTTCGGCGCGCTTTCTCAATGTTTCTTCGGTATCACGTGGGATCGGTCGCAATCGGACCGCCGAGAGTGCCTAGATGCTCGGCCCGGAATTGTGTCGAATTCTCGAACGCGGGCCTCGATGATCGAGCGCTGCATGGTGAGAACGGCCGTCCAAGATTGAAACAGCGGCGCTCCTTTTTCGGCATGCGATCCCGCGGGCGCGGCAACCTTCTCAAGAAAGCTATCCGCGCCTGCTCGCAGGCAGGCCGCCTTCGGGAGCCAGATCGTTCCCTGGGAGCGAGAGACTGTTCGCAACTGCCCTGAGACCGTGGCGTCGCAGCTGAGGACTTGCGACCACCTACGACACAATCTTTGCAGCTGCCATCGCGATGCCGGAGAAAAGCCGCCACAGCGCCAGCAGTATCCCGAAAACAAGATATAGGGTCGCGACGGAAAGCGATATCCCGAAGAGATCGATCATCCTGTAGACGTAGGAGGCCGGTGCAAAGTCAAGCAGCCAGACATGCTCCCCGAACCTTAAAAGGTCGCTCGTCTTCTCCACGCCGAACACCCGGCGCTTGATCAGGCTCGCCCAGTATTTGGTTGATCGAGGGGCAAGATTGGGTACGCCCTGATCGAAACTCGCTACCGGATTTCCAAGCATAGCATTTGACCGTCGGGGGCATCAATTGATGGGGAGAGGATAGGTCTGTTATGCGACTGTTCCCTACGATATTCTCGGCGGATGAAACTCAGCCAGACCATACGGTTTTGTACCTCCGCAGACGGCACCCGCATCGCCGTCGCGTCTTGTGGACAAGGCCAGGTGATCCTGCGGGCGGCGCATTGGCTCAGCCACGTCGACTATGATCTCGAGAGCCCGGTCTGGCGGCCCTGGCTCCGGGCGATGTCTGCCCGGAACCGGTTTGTACGCTACGACCCGCGCGGCTGCGGCCTGTCGGACCGGCATGTATCTGACCTTTCGCTCGACGCGTGGCACGCCGACCTTGATGCCGTGGCTGCTTCGATCGAGGACCCGCGCTTCGTTCTCCTCGGTCTTTCACAGGGCGGCGCACTCGCTATCGTGTATGCGCTGAGGTATCCAGAGCGGGTCTCGCATCTGGTTCTCCTAAACGCGTATGGCCAGGGTGCCAGGACGAGAGCTCAGACTGAGGCCGAGCGGCTGGAAGCCGAAACACTTGTCAATTTCGTTCGCATCGGCTGGGGACGAGACAATCCAGCCTTTTGTCAATTTTTCACCAACCTTTTCATCCCCGACGGCACGCCTGAACAGCATCGCTGGTGGGGTGATCTGGAGCGCCTGACTGCGACTCCTGAGGTTGCAGCGCAATTGCTTTGGCAAATGCAGGGGATCGATGTGCTGCAGCTTGCGACGATGCTTCGTGTACCGACATTGATCGCTCATAGCCGTGGCGACGTGCGCGTGCCGTTCGACCAGGGCTGCAAGCTTGCCGCTGCAATTCCAGGCGCCAGCTTCGTGCCGTTAGAAAGCAAGAACCACGTGCTCTTGCCAGATGAGCCCGCATGGAGCGTATTTCAGGCAGAACTCGCTGCTTTTCTCGGGCAGGACAGCCCCGTACGACCGCGCGCCATCAGTGAGGCGGATCTCACACCCGCCGAGGCGGCCCTTCTCGACCTCGTGGCGGAAGGTCTCGACAACCGGGCGATCGCAGAACGGCTCGGCAAGAGCGTCAAAACCGTACGAAATCAGCTATCGGTGATCTTCGGCAAACTCGGCGTGCATAGCCGCTCGCAGGCGATCGTCATCGCGCTCTCCAATTAGTCCCCGACAGCTAGCTGCTCTCTGTGCGGCGGACGGGACGTATGTCCCTCCAATCAGCGGGATTGTTCGCCGCTGCGGGACGATCGCCTCATGTTCCTGGAGGCGACTTGTTCCATCCTCGGCGTCACGGATGGCAAGACGCCGTCCAAGGATGAGGAGGAATGCGAGATGTCGGAACTCAACGAAACAGCTCTCAATGAGCTGGTGGGCCGGGTCCTCGGCGATCTTGGCGGCGCAGTCAGCGTGCCGCTGGTACGGATCGGAGATGCGCTCGGGCTATATGCGACCCTCAGGGAGATCGGCCCAGCGAAGGCCGACGAACTCGCCGAGGCTGCGGGCTGTGCGCCGCGCTATGTGCGCGAGTGGCTGGCAGCCCAGGCCGCTTCGGGCTATGTGTATTACGAGCAGGGGCGCTTTTCGCTGACGCCCGAGCAATCTCTCGTGTTTGCCGCACCAGACAGCCCGGTCAATCTGATCGGCGCGTTCGATACCGCCGCTGCGATGGTGGAGAACCAGCCGAAGGTACAGGCCGCCTTCAAGACCGGTAGGGGTGTGGCCTGGGGCGATCAGGCTGGCTGCATGTTCTGTGCCGTCGCGCGGCTCTTCCGCCCTGGTTACGTCAATGCGCTTGTGCAGGATTGGCTGCCGGCGCTCGACGGCGTCGTCGACAAACTGAAGAAGGGGGTGAAGGTGGCCGACGTCGGATGCGGGCATGGTCTATCGACGATCTTGATGGCGCAGGCGTTCCCAGACTCGCGGTTTACGGGCTACGACTTCCATCCGGGCTCGATTGCCGCTGCGACTGCGCATGTCCAGGCGCACGGATTGACGAATGTCCATTTCGAAGTCGGCCGGGCGCAGGATTTCGAGGGTCGCGATTTCGATTTTATCACCTGCTTCGACTGCCTGCACGACATGGGCGATCCGAACGGCGCGGCGGCTCATATCCGACGTGCACTGAAGAACGGCGGCACTTGGATGGTCGTGGAGCCCATGGCCGGGGATACGCTGGAGGAGAATATCAACCCAGTGGGACGACTCTATTACTCCGCCTCGACGATGATCTGCGTTCCGACCTCGCTTGCTCAGGAGACAGGTCTCGCGCTTGGTGCGCAGGCAGGAGAGCAACGTTTGTCCGACGTGATCCGGTCGGGCGGTTTCACCCATGTTCGACGGGCGGCCCAGACGCCCCTCAACATGATTCTCGAGGCAACTTAATGTCGGGGTCGCCGTCTACGGCCAGAAGGACGCGCAATCTCGGGCGTTAAAGCGATCGACCGCAAAGTCCGTTGTTCCTTAGATTCCCTGCAGGGCGAAGCGAAGCTGACCGCCTTCGACCGCTTCAGGGCGTGATACACTGTTTCGGCAACGCCTTATCAGCATAAACGCTTAGTCTGCAGTTTGATCGGCTTCGAGTGTACGGACGACCACGCCGTTTCGGACATTTTGTGTTCGCATGATAAACTGCCTCGTCATCGTGACGCTGGAGGTGTTTGGCTGCCAGGAGTTTTCACTTCGATGTCGCCGTCGCTCTTTAAAGCAAGGAATAGATTCGAGTGTCTTTTGGGACCTCGACGCAAAATTCCCACCAACCCTTCGCCACTGTGGTCTTTCCCGTGATCACGAATTGGAAGCTTTTGGTCGGGCTGGCGCTGGCCTGGAAGCCAGCGCCAGCTCTCGACCGCGTGTGGGTTTCATAAATGGACGTTATGTCTCGACGTTCGCCCTATCAAGCGCTTAGCTCGTTTGAGTAAGGCGTCGCCGTCTCCGATCGCTTCAAGACCGTGCACCTCGTAGCGTCAAGCGTTACGACCTTAACCGCGTTCGGTCAGCCACACCGCTGCGGAATTGTGCGGCAGCATCGGAGGTGACTATGGACTGGTAGTCCGGTAATCGGTATTGCGAATGTCACAGCATATCACCAAACCATCCCGTGGATTCTTCAAGGCTTTTTATATTGAAAAAAGTGCAGCGCAATTTTGCGGTCGAGTACAAAACCGGCAGGCGAAAACTCGATTCCAGGTCAAACTCGATCTGGGGCAACATGGATCTAAAATCCGTTGCTCGCGATATTGAGAGAGAGGCAATCCCATATCTCTCAGGCATCTCTCAGAGTGGCAAATCCGACCGCGAGGTGTCTTTACCGGAGCGAGATCAGGCCGAGTCGTTGTTGACACCGCTTTCCGGGACGTCGACACCTATATCAGTGACGCAGGAGATGGGCATGGGCGACGAGACTGATACGATCACAAATGCCGACGTACTGACCGTTGTCGAAACGTTCGATGCGCCGAAGAAACAGCGCAAACCCCGCGCCAAGAAAGCCGCGGCACTCGAACCGGCATCCGCTGACGCAACGGCAGAGCCAACAGCTGCTCCGACCGGTGCCGGTGGCGAGAAAAGGAGAGGTCGTAAGGCAAAGGTGATCGAAGCTGCGTCCAGTACCAAACGTGGACGTGTGAGCCGTGCCGCAAAGGCTGTGCAGACAGCCTCGGCCATGCCGATGACGGTGATCGATGAGATGGCAGATCTCTTGCAGTTGGAAGAGGAGAATCAACGATTGCGCAAGCTTCTGTCTGAAAAACTGCGCGCCGAAAATGCCGATCTGCGCAAACGGCTCAAACTCGATTGATCAATCGCCGAACGCCCGGCCACTTCCTGCAGGGTTTTCACCCCGCCCGGCTTGAAGGTCTTCACGTTTCCGTCGATCACCTTGACGATGTTCGCAAGCTGGGCGTTCTTCTTGGCGAATGCCCATTCCGCCGAGGACATGCGGATCGTTGCCTTGGGGAAGGCCAACTTCCCGTCCTTAACGAGACCGCCCATGTGGTCGGGATGCGAATGGGTTATCAGAATGTCGGTAACCTCTTCCGGCTTGGAGCCTGCCTGAGCGAGGGACTGCTGCAGCGCCCCACCAACCCCAGTATCGATCAGGATCACGCGCTTTGGCGCTTTCACCAACAACGCGTCCACGCTCAGCGTGACGGTATCGGTGGGCGCACCTGCTGCTTTGAGTACTTCACCAGTTTCCTCTGGGGAGTGTCCGACACCGAAGACCTTGCCGTCGTTCGGCAGTACGAACTGGGCGTCGTGC
>UCCS01000054.1 GCA_900470965.1 Hyphomicrobiales bacterium | reverse complement strand
TCAACGACAACACCGGCAACCTCGCCGTTTTCAATGGGCTTGATCAGATCAGGGGTGATGAAACTGCCGTAAAGGCCGATTTCACCGACGCGACCCTGCTCCCGCAGGGAATTGAGAACCGCTTCGATCGCTGTGCCGATGCCGACGATGTAGTTGACGTTGGGATAGGTCACCAGGCCGTCCTCGACCAGCGGCTGCTGCTCCAGACGGCTCGATCCGCCATACATTGTCTTCTCGGACGCCACGTCGGAGCCCTTGATGGCTTCAAGATAACCCTTGGCCGTATCTTCCGACCAGGACACGCCGGCCGGGCCCGGTAGAACGAGAGAGGTCTGCTTGCCGGAGCCCGCCGGATGCTTGGCGGCCAGAGCCTCGCCGATAATCTTGCCCACTTCGATATAGGTCACCACGGCTCGGCCATCGACCGGGCCGTCGATGCCGACATTGACATCCACCACCTTGATGCCTTTGGCGCGGGCTTCGGCAATCTTCTGATTGAAGGCGGTCGGCGAAACCGCCATGATCATAATGGCGTTGGCGCCGAGCGTCACGCAATCGTCGAACTGGGCCAGCTGCTTGTCGAGGTTTCCATAGCCGCCGGCATCGAAAACGGTCAGCTTGGCTCCGAGGCGCTTGGTCTCTTCGACAGTGCCGTAGAGATAAGAGCGCAGAATTTCATTCGTGGTGTGCGGCGCGAGGAAGCAAAGGTTCCATTTCTTTGTCACTTCGCTCGAATCAAGCGACTTGTAATCGACCTTCTTGGCCGCGAAGGGTAGCTTTGCGCTGTCTCGCAGCTTGCCCATCGCCAGAACCGGGAAAGTCCAGCTGTCGGCGGCATTTGCTGACGTGAATGATGAGAAGATTGCCGTGGCACAAACAAGGGTGGCGGCGAGTGCGTTCAAGCAGGTTTTCATTTTTTTCTCCCTCTGGATCATGAGGTCCCACATTGACAATCATGATATTTGACTGAAATATCAGAGCAACATCAGCCTGTCAATAATCAGTGGAGAACAGCAAGTGACCAAAACAATTTATGCCGATGTCGTGATCGCCGGCTCAGGCGCCGGCGCGTCCGCGGTGGGCGGCGAACTGGCGGCGGCCGGCCTCAATGTGGTCGTGCTGGAGGCCGGTCCGCAGCGCTTTTCGCCGCTTGGAACCCATGTGCGCAATGTCTATAGCTCCGAGGCCGATCTGTCCGTCGTCGGAGATGTTATCTATGGAGAAATGCTGACCTATCCGAGCGGCGAGGCGGAGCCCGTCAGCCAGATCCGGGATCTGCGCGTGAGCCACGCGACGGGCGGAATGTTCGCCTTATGGATGGGCAATTGCCCGAGACCAGATCGCGGCGAACTGCCTGCATGGATGGATGCGGCGGACTGGGAACCCTACTTTGCCCGCGCGTCCAGCCTCATGCATATCGACCTCAATGGCGGCGGTCAGGGCGCGATGTTCGAAACGCTGCTCGACCGCGTCAAGCGCACGATCGGCGCGCGGCCGCAGGGCCGTGACGTCAAGCCGATGCCCGTGGCCGCGCGGCGTGTGGACGGCCGGCTCAAGATCTGCGCGTCCGACGATCTGTTCTTTCGAGATGCGCCCGTGCCCGACACTATCACTGTCATGCCGGATTGCATCGTCCAGGAGGTTCTGTCGGACGGTCACCGCGCGACGGGCCTTCGCGCGGTGGATCGCACGAACCGGTCCGAAATCATCGAGGTCCATGCCGATATGGTGGTGATTGCCGGCGGCACGGTGGGATCGCCGAAGATTCTGGCGGCATCCGCCATCGAGGCGGGTCCGGCGCTCGGACGCTACATTCACGAACATGCCTGTATCGGGTCGCGCGTCACTTTGAAGGAGGAGATTCGGCACCTCATTCGTGACGACGAGCCGGTCTACTCGATCTGGGTCCCGTTCTGCGAGGGCAAGCCATGGCAGAACCAGCTTTGCCGTTTCACCCTGAGTTCGGATGGCGGGCGGCTGGCGCCCGGCATTCGTGAGGTCGACACCTCGGATATCTTCACCTTCGTCGCCATCGACGTGGTGCCGGAAAACCGCTTCGTGTTCGACCCGGTGCGCAAGGATCCTTTCGGCCTGCCGCATGTCACGGCGCGATATGCCTTCACCCGAGCCGACCGGGTCCGTATCGGACAAGCATTGGCCGAGCATTTCGTCATCGCTTCGGATGTCGGCGAAATGGAGCCGGGCTGGACGCCGAGCCTCTATGCCGCCGGCGGATCGACCCATTTCATGGGCTCCTGCCGAATGGGACCAGAAAATGACGGAACCTCGGTCGTGGATCGGTACGGCAAGGTGTGGGGATACGACAACCTATTTGTCGCGGACAATTCCGTGATCGAAACGTCCAACGCCGGAAATCCGACTTTCATGATGGTATCGCAGGCCCTGCGCACCGCAGACCGGATACTCGGCCGGGTCTGAACCTTGGAGATGGCCCGCTAGATTGGCCATCTCCTATAGCTGACAAAGCCCGTTTATAAGGATGCTCTCCAC
The DNA here is from genome assembly GCA_900470965.1 of Hyphomicrobiales bacterium. GTDB lineage: Bacteria > Pseudomonadota > Alphaproteobacteria > Rhizobiales > Rhizobiaceae > Rhizobium. The sequence continues at coordinate 61,225 of UCCS01000054.1, read as the reverse complement.
GTTATCCGTCATGCCGGGCTTGCTCTGCATCCAGCAGCGTCGCGTCTGCGACGCGGATGAGTCTCTTGCGATCAAGCTCGATCGCACCGGACCCCGGCTCAAGGCGGGAAAGGAGCAATGGGAGACGCATTTCTCCTCAAATTAGTCTTGAGGACACGTCTCAGCAACCAGAAGATGGCCGGTCTTGCGGGCCACCTTCCGATCGCGAGAGATCAGTATTCTTCCATCACGATGAAATCGAAATCGCCGGCTTCGTTGCGCAGCGGCCAGATCTCCTTGTAGGCGTCGCTGTTGTACCAGGCTTCGGCAGAGGCGACGTCCGGGAACTTGAAAATTGCCGTGCGCTTGTGCCTGTGCTTGCCCGTCAGTACCGCCTTGACCTCGCCGACGGAGATGAACTCGCCGCCGTAATGGGCGACGATCGGACCGGAGCGGTCCACATATTCCAGCATCTTGTCGGGATTTTTCAGGGTGCCGTGGGCAATGAAATAAGCTGCCATGATCGTATCTGCCTTCTTTAAGCGCGTGCTTCGATTGTCAGGTGATCCTGAACGCCCAGCCCTTCGACTTCAAGCCGTACCCGCTGTCCAGGCCTCAGGAAAACCGGGTTGGGCTTGATGCCGAGACCGACGCCGGGCGGGGTACCGGTCGCGATGATATCGCCGGGCTCCAGCGTCATGAAGCGGCTGAGATAGGAGACGAGATAGGCAGCGCCATACACCATGGTTTTGGTCGAGCCGTCCTGATAGCGATGGCCATCGACCTCGCACCAGAGCTTCAGGTTCTGCGGATCGGCCACCTCGTCGCTGGTGACCAGCCATGGGCCGATGGGGCCGAAGGTGTCGTGGCTCTTGCCCTTGGTCCACTGACCCTGCATTTCCGACTGGAAGGCGCGTTCCGAACCGTCGTTGATGGTGCAATAGCCGGCGACATGCGACAGCGCATCCGCTTCCGTGACGTATTTGGCGCGCGTGCCGATGACGATGCCAAGTTCCACTTCCCAATCCGACTTGTCGGAACCGCGTGGGATTTCCATCGGATCGTTGGGCCCGCAGACCGCTGATGTCGCCTTCATGAAAATGACCGGCTCCGGGGGCACGCTCTTGCCCGTCTCCGCGGCATGATCGGCGTAGTTGAGGCCGATGCAGATGAATTTGCCGATGCGCCCGACGCATGCGCCGATACGCGGCGCGCCCTTGACGGCGGGTAGTGATGACGGGTCGAGTGCGGCAAGTTTCGCCAGCCCCGCATCGCCAAGCGTAGCACCTGCGATATCGTCGACGATCTCGGTGAGATCGCGGATGGTGCCGCTCTTATCGAGAAGGCCCGGGCGCTCGCTGCCCGCCTCTCCAAAACGCAGTAGTTTCATTGTTGTCAATCTCCGTTGGAGTTCATTTCGTGTTTCTTCTCAGGCTTGTGCAACAGTCTCTATGCGCGGGACCGCAGCTTTCACGCCGGATATGACAGCGACCTGACCACAGAATTAATTCATAAGTCAACGCTTGATATTTCACACGGATATCTGTATTGCTGCAGTGAATACGGCGTGCGCCAGAGGCGCATCATGTCTATAATTCAGTAGCAAGTCGGAAACGGAAACAGGGAACGTGACATGCGGCGCAGCACGCAGCCATTCGAGTTCGCAGAGCCGACAGGGGTTGCGGACGTGCTTGCGCTTGCAGCGCTGCCGGGCTCGCGTCTATTCGCTGGTGGCTGCGAGCTGGCACATGCGATGCGTCGTGGCGATCTCGCCTGCGCCCGTCTGATCAGCATCATGCACCTCCCCGGTCTCGACGAATTCCGCGCCCATCCCCGGACCGGCCTTGAATTCGGCGCGCAGGTCCTGCTTCGGCGTCTGGCGGCGGATATCTGGGTCAGCAAGCGCTGGGCAGCCCTGCACGAGGCGATCGAGCAGATCCAGCCACCGCATATCGTCAATATGGGCACGGTGGTCGGCAATGTCTGCGCTGCCTCCATCTATCACGATTTGCCGACCGCTCTTGCCGCGCACCGCGCGATAATCCGCATCGACAATGGCAGCGCCGTCAAGGACATCTCCATTGATGCGTTCTATATGGCGCCGGGTGAGACGGTGTTGCGTCCGGGTGAAATGGTGTCCTCGATCTTCGCGCCGCCGCCTGCCGCCGATGCAGGAAGCGCCTTCCGGAAAATCTCGCGCGCTGTTCGCGGCGAGGGAGACATCGGCAAGGTCAGCGCCAGTGCCTATGTCGCGCTCGATACGGCAAAGGAGACCGTCACGGAAGCGGTGCTCGTCATTGGCGGTCTCGGCTCAATGCCGCGTCGCATGTATGAAGCGGAAGCCTCTCTCTGCGGCGTCTCCGCCGAGACGGACAATTATGCCGCTGCCGCTGATCGGGTAGTCGAAAGTCTCGCTCGCTGCGATGATATCGCCGGTCTCGATGATGTCATGGTCGCGTGGATCCGCGTTCTGGCGCGGGATGTGCTGGAGCAGGCGGCAAGCCGCGCGCGCTCGCGGCATGATCCCGCCGAAGATGCGCATCTGGCCTATTGAGGAGCGGCGCTATGGTAGCCAGACATGTCAGATTCAAAATTAACGGCCGCGAGCGGGATGTTGTCATCGATACACGCCTGCTGTTGGTCGATGCCATTCGCGAGACGTTCGGATTAACGGGGACGCAGCGGTGTGGCCTCGCCGGATGCAGCGGAGCATGCACCGTCCTCGTCAATGATTGGCCGGTCTTCTCTTGCCTTATGCTGGCGGTTAGCGCCGATCGCGCCTCTATCCGCACGGTTGAAGGATTTCGCTGCGATGATGGCGACCTGCACCCGCTCCCGCGGGCGTTCATCGAGCATTGCCCCTCGCAATGCGGCCATTGCACGCCGGGGATGCTGATGTCGGCCATGGCGCTCTTGGAGAGCAATCCGCGCCCGACCCGCGAAGACGTCCGTCGCGGGCTTGCCGGCAATATCTGCCGATGCACGGGATACTCGAACGTCATCGACGCCGTCATGACGGCGGCCCAGCATATGCATGCGGCCCGCGAGGTAAACGCGCGATGACCCTGGCTCCCGAATTTCGGATTAAAAGGCTGGAACCGCAAAATAACGCCGCGCGCGTGACAGGATCAGAGCAGAACGTGGCCGACCTTTCTGCAGACGGCATGTTGCACGGGCGCATCCTCGTTAGCCCGCATGCGAATGCACGGATCCGCAGCATCCACACATCGAAAGCACTGGGGCTACCGGGTGTCGTCGCCGTGCTCACCCATGCGGATTGTCTCGCACCGCCGGCCCTCGGCGGATCGCCTCGGACGGCCCCGCTGCTTAGTTCACAGGCGCGGTTTGCCGGCGACTGGATCGCCGTCGTCGCGGCCGAAGCCGGGCTGATCGCCGAGGAGGCGCTCGGCCTGATCGAGATCGATTATGAGCCGCTGCCCGCCGTGCTTGACATAGCGCAGGCTCTCGAAACCGGCGTGCATGGCGATGTCAAAGCCGCCGTCGCCAATGCTACGCGAACCGCCGCATTCGCAGGTATCGCATCCCAACCATTGCGCGTCGATTTCGGCCAGCAGGCAGCATTTGCCGCCCATGATGCCGGGGGCGACGTGACGGTGATAAGCGCGGCGGATGGACATGTGGCGGAGCGGTCGCTTGAGGCCGTTGCTGCATTGCTGGTCAAGACCTGCGCCCGCCCGGTGAAAGTCGTTGAACCGGAGTTGGCGGATGCGTTCTCCCGACAGGCATCAGCCCATCACGCCGTGCGGATGGCCGCCAATGAAGAGGGCGCGATTGTCGCGCTCGACCATGTCGTCGTTGTCGATGCGGGTGCCTATTCCGAGGGAGAGACCGTCCATGCCGATATCGCTACGCTGACGGGTGCCCTTCGCGTCGATTCGCTCAGCGGCGCCGTCTCGACCGTCTATACCCACACGCCCCCGACCGGTAGTGCCGCCATGTCCGACACTGTAAACAGTGGTTTCATCGTGCAGCAGGCCGTTGATATGCTGGCCGAAACGCTTGATATGGATCCGCTCGAATTTCGTCTCAACAATCTGGTGGCAGGTGAGGCGGGCGCACGCATGGACGCCTGCATCCGCGCTGGGGTAGATCGGTTCGACTGGCTCAGCAAGTGGCACGGATGGGCGCGAGATCGCGCCGCCGGCGGCCGCTATCGTCAGGGCATCGGACTGTCGATTCTTTCGCGGCATCACGACGGTCAACTGTTCGGCCATCAGGCGGATTTCGTCGAGGTTGAGGTCGATACGGAAACCGGCTTTACGGTTTTGCTGTCCCATGTCTGCGCGCTCGACATCACGGATTTTCGGGGTCTTCCCGATCCGGTTCAACTGCAGGCAAGCGTCTTGCGCAGCATCGGCAATGCGCTGATCGAGGATTCTCCGTTTGGTGGCTCTGGAACAGCGGCAGTTACTGGCGCCTTGCGCGCACCGACGATCATGGATGCGCCGGACCTGGATTACGTTTTCACGGGAACGCCGCTTCCCGAGGGCGCCGATGGTGGGCATGACCCGGCCCGGGCCGGATCGGCTGATCTCGCGCCTGCAATGGCGAATGCCATCTATGACGCCGGTGGCATCCGCATGACGACACTGCCGTTTTCGGCCGACGCAATTCTCCGGAGCCTTCACGCGCAGGCCTGGCGATACGAACCAAAAGGGGAATAATATGGAACGCGTCAACCTTCTGGACGTCGCCTACACGGCCTACCAGGTCGATGATATCGATCTGATGGAGCGGTTTCTGACCGATTTCGGCATGACGCGGTCTGCCCGCACAGAGACGGCACTCTACATGCGCGGCTCCGGCAGCAACCATCATATCCATGTGACGCGTCTCGGCGCGGAGCGCAAATTCCTGGGTGGGGCCTTCAAGGTCGCCTCACGCGAGGAACTGGAAAAGGCCGCCCAAATTCCCGGCGCTTCGCCAATCGAGGAGATCACCGAACCGGGCGGCGGCTTTCGCGTCACGCTGAAGACGCCGAACGAGCACACGATCTGGATCGAGTATGGCGTGGCCACCGTTCCGGAAATACCCGTGCGGCGCTCCTATCGCATGAACTTCGCCTCCGAACATCTTCGCCACAACACCGCAGTCCGCCAGCGGGCCGAAGCAACGCCTGCGCTGCGCATTGGCCATTTCGTCCTGTGGGTGCCGGATGCCATGTCGGAAATCGACTGGTTCATGAAGCATTTCGCACTGGTGCCTGCCGACTATATCTGCGCCCCCGCCGAACCGGAGCCGATCACCGTTGGCACCTTCCTTCGCCTCGATCGCGGCAATGAGTATGTCGAGCATCATTGCATCCTGATCAACCAGTCCAAGCATTTCGGCTGTCACCACAGCTCCTATGAGGTGCTGGATCTGGACGCGGTGGCGGCAGGGCACGATTATCTTGTGGCCAATGGCTGGACGCTGGATGCCGGCGTCGGACGCCATTATCTGGGAAGCCTGATCTACGATTACTGGCTGGACCCCTTCGGGTTCCGCATCGAGCACTACACCGACACCGACATCATCAACGACGAATATGTGCCGGTGCGATTTGTCGGAAGCGCGGATGAAACCACGCAGTGGGGAATGGCCCCGCCGCCGACATTCTTCGACTGACGACCAACAGAAGCTTTGAACGTGGACCGCTTGCCGGATCGTGGAGCTGCGCCCGGAATAACAATCTTGAGTAGAAACCTAAGACATAGATTTGGTGAAAATAACCATAAGTTGCTACCCGGTGGCGAGGTCCGCCGGGCTTGAACTTTGCATCCCACACAACTCGCTGACCACACGTTAAGAAGAGGCAATCATGACACCGGAAACACTCGAAATCCTGATCAACAAGGAAGACCTCATTCCCGCAAACTGGCTCGACTTCCCGGAATACGGCTTTCGCCAGTATTTTCTCTGGAGAAACGAGAAGACGGGCGCCAGCATTGCCCTCCTGGAATACGAGCCGGGCGGCGGCATTCCGATCAAGCACTCGCACGCATCCAATCAGTTCATGTACTGCCTGGACGGCGAATACGAATACACCGACAGCAAGATCACGCTGAAAGCCGGCTCCTTCTACATGAACCCGAAGGATCACCCACATGGGCCGACTGTAGCGCTGACCAAGTGCCGACTCGTCGAAGTTTATGACGGTCCTCACTATTACGAAAAGCCGTCCTTCCATACCGATGAAACCATCGGCGGCTTCCTGGACGGACAGTTGAAAGGCTGATCATCCTGCGCGCGCGGCTGGACGGCTGACGCGCACTCAAAAACCATCCACGTCCCAAGGAGCAAAGAATGCCGATCAAGAGAGTTGTCAGTGAACATGTGACCGAAGCCGCGCCCGGTCTCTGGTCGAATTGCCTGGTGGTCGGGGATGTCGCCTATATGTCGGGACTGACCGCCCGGGGCAAGGACTTCAACACGATCCTCGGCGACGATGAATACGAGCAGACCAAGGTCATTCTGGAAAAGCACAAGGCGCTGGTGGAAGCCGCTGGCGGCAAGATGTCCGACTTTGTCAAGCTCACAATCTACGTGACGCGGATCGAACATCGCGAACTGGTATGGAAAGCACGCAAGGAGTTTTTCCAGAACGACTTTCCTGCATGCACTCTGGTCGAGGTCAGCAATCTGGCGCATCCGAAGATCTTCATCGAGATTGAAGGTATTGCCCATGTTGGTCACGGAACCTATTAACTATTTCCGGTTGCAAGCGGCAAGTATAGCGGTAGCGCCAATGTGCCACCCGTTTTGCGGATGCGCGAAACCGCGCATCAAACGAAATCGAAACCCCGAAATATGTGAAGCAACGCTTCACCGTCGTATATTGAAAGAGGAAAGATCCACATGATCATCACTCGAAGAGGGACGATCGGCCTTGCCCTCGGTTCGGTCCTTCTCGCCAGCCCGATCTTACCTGTGCAACAGGCCTATGCGAAGGACGTGAAGGTGGAAACGCGCACGCTTGACGAACTGCACAAGGTTGCCCTCAAAGAGGGCGGCCGGCTGATCGTCTATGCCGGCGGCGATACGCCTGGCCAGCAGGACGGGATGAAAAAAGCGTTCGAAGAACGGTTTCCCGGAATGACCCTCGACATCGTCGTCGATTATTCAAAGTTCCATGACGCGCGTATCGACAACCAACTGGCGACAGGCACGCTTGTGCCCGACGTTGCACAATTGCAAACCCTGCAGGATTTTCCGCGCTGGAAGAAGGGCGGCGTCCTCATGGACTAAAAGCCAGCCGGCTGGAACGCAATCTACAAGGATTTCCGTGACAAGGACGGCGCCTATACTGGCATTTTCGTCGACGCCTTCAGCAATCTGGTCAACAGCAAGCTATTGCCGAACGGCCAGTGGCCGACGGAAGCAAAAGATTACCTGCGCCCTGAATTCAAGGGAAAACTCGTCGTCACCTATCCCACGGACGACGACGCCGTGCTGTTCTGGTTCAAGCAGGTTGTAGACAAATACGGCTGGGGTTTTGTGGCTGACTTCGCCAAGCAGGAGCCGATGTACGTCCGTGGCACGCAGGCCCCGACCGATGACGTTGAAGCCGGCAAGGCGGTGGCGACCTTCAGCACCGACGGCGGCCTGATCCCGTTTGACGGAACAGTCGCACGCTTCGTGCTCCCGAAGGAGGACCCCTTCGTTGCCTGGGCGCAGCAGGCGGCGATCTTCAAGGATGCAAAACACCCCGAAGCGGCCAAGCTGTACCTGAACTGGCTCCTCGACAAGAACACCCAGGCGCATATCTGGTACATGTGGTCCGTCCGCACCGACGTTCCGCCGCCCAAGGGCTACCGACCTATCTGGGAATACAAGAACGGCAATCCAACAGCCTTTGGAAAGTTCATGGCCGACCGGGCTGGCGTCGAACGCTTTCGGACACAGATTGGGTTGTATCTTGGTGAAGCCAAGGGCGAGCCTTCACCCGGTTATCCAGGGCTGCATCCCGAAAAGGCGCTGCCGCACTGATCGGCAGCCAAGTTCACACCGATGAGAGCCCGTCGGGTTTTTTTCAAACCGGACGGGCTTCTCGACTGATAATGACGGCCTTAGACGACGGCGGACATAATCCGCTGACGCAAGCTCTCGATATGGCGTGCCATCGCGTCATTCGCGGCTTTGCTGTCGCGCTCGCGCATGGCGGCCAGGATGCTGGCGTGTTCGTCGCCGGTGAGGCCGAAATCGTGAAACTGCCACAGCGGCAGAAACCAGATCCTGGACATACGCTCATGCACCGAGCGCAAGAAGTCCGCGATCAGGCTGTTGCCGGAAATTTCCGCAATCTTCGTGTGAAACTGCCGGTCGAGTTCCATAAGGCGAACCTTGTCGCCTGTCGTGCGGAGACGCTCGTAATCTGCATTGATCGTTTCCAGATCGGCAAGATCGACGTCGGATCGCCGTTCCGCGCACAAACCCGCGCAGTAAGGCTCGACAACGGTACGCGCCTCAAGCGCCAGATAGATTTCAGAAAGCGATTCCGCGCGAACGATAATGCCCTTGCGGGGAATGATCTCTACCAGGCCTTCCTGCTGCAACCGGTGAAGAGCATGATTAACAGGCGTCCTCCCCAAATTCAAATCGGCGGAAATCTGTGTTTCCTGTAAAAACTGTCCAGGTACATACTTAGCCGAAATCAGCTTATCTTTCAAAAGATTGTAAGCCATTTCCGAAAGTGGTCTCGACCCGTCGGAGCGCGCTTTCACCGGTTTTACGATCGTCTTTTTCTTCATCCTTCAACCCATTGCAAATTCATTGTCCACGTCGAGGACTCTAACATACGTATAATATATCAGACGAACATTACAACATCGGAGTAGAAATGAAGTAGGCTGCCTCAAAATAGGCTGCCGAGCCGCGCCATCGCCCGATTTCAAACCATAGCGCGACCGGCCTACTCGTCGACTAGCGCGACGGCGTAGTGCGGGTCGAGATATTCCTTATACTCTGTTGAAGCACATGTCGCCGCTCAGGTGGGAGCATATCAATCGAGGATGCTGTAAAAGGTTGGCGTTTTGGTGAATTGGTCGACGCCTTACGATCATTGCGCGGGGTGAATACGACTATCGCCGCGACGCTGGCCGCAGAGATCGGAGACATTAGCCGCTTTGAAAATCCACGCCAGCTCATGGCCTGGTTGGGATTGGTGCCAAGTGAGCATTCCAGCGGCAGTACAGTGCGACGAGGTCGTATCACCAAGACAGGTAATGCTCTGGCCCGAACGATGATGGTTGAAGCGAGTTGGTCGTATCGGCACCCCCTCAAGAACGTCATCCTTATTTGAAGCGCAGCCAGCATCAGCCTCAAGAGATTAAAGATATTGGCTGGAAAGCTCAGACGCGATTGTGCAAGCGCTACCGGGACCTATCAAAAACCGGAAAACCACAGCCTCGTGTTCTGACTGCCATTGCGCATGAACTTGCCGGATTCATCCGGGGCATTTCTCGGCACCTGCCAATCCGGGCCTCGTAGTCTGCGACGTACCAGACCGTTTCTGCCTGTGCAGTATGCTGGAGATGACGGCCAAAGATTAAGGAACCCTCGACTTACGTTGGGATAGATATCCGTCCTTAGAGAGAGGCAAGCCCGCATCGAATATGGTCAGGCGGTGAAAATCCGCGGATGAGAGTATGATAACCATCGGTTCGGATCGTCATCTCCAGCACCGTGCACAGGCTGCATCAATTGACCGACCTCGGCGCAGCAACTCATGGGAGCCCCGCGCCACCTTGGCCAGCATCCAGGAGGTTTCCTCGTCGCCGAGCCAGCGGAAGCGGAGCGCGCCGAGCCGTGTCTCGTCGGCGACGCCAAGCAGATAGTCGCTTTCGGCCAGCGTGCGAACGGCCCGACTATCGCGCTCAGCCATGCGCCTTTCCGAGCGTTGCATGAGGCGTCGCCCCCAGGTATCGGGCGCTGAGTCGCCAACAGAGCCAAAGGTTGCGAGGCCGGCGGGTGGAGCGAACGCTCCCCGGCTCAGAGCCAGAGCGGGCTCCAGGGAGAAGCGGTAGGGGTCCTCAAGCCAGGCACTGTCATACTCAAACACGATCGTTTCGGCACCACGGACGCGATGGCTCCGCGCCAGTCCGATCGGACGTGCGGGGCCGTGAAGGTCGAGATGAATTTCAAAATCAACCGATGTCGCGGTCGAGCTTCGCCGCGCGCTTTGCCGCGACGGCAGGTATCGGGCCGCTCGGCTATCTTGCTCGGTGGCGTATTCACATTGCTTGCAGGGCGCTGCGGGACGACGATTTGCCGGTGGCATCGGTTGCCGCCCTCATAGGTTATTCCTCGCAAGGAGCGTTCAGCAATGCCTTCAAGCGGGCGACCGGCCTGTCGCCTTCTCTGTGGCGCGAAAGAAAAGCGGGAGCTAACGCGGCTTGAAGCCGTGGCTGCGGGTCAGGATGGATGTAGGCTCGGGTTTTTTGAGATATTCCACTTCGACCCCTCACCCAACTCATTTCTTTGGGGCGGCTTTCGGTTTCGGTTGATAGAGACGCCGTTTGATGGCCAGAGATCCGAGATACCATGTCTGGTCGCCGAAAGGCTCCAGCCAGACGCAGCCCGTCAGCGCCGGGCTATCCGTGTCAATCCATCTCAGCAGCGAGGCTGACGGCCTGGCCGAGATGTCGGCGCGCAGAAGTGCCGCTGTTGTTCGATCGCCTTCCAGGTAGGCCTCTTCGTTTGCTCCATCCAGCGACCCGCCGACGCCGCGATAGGCCCGATTGATAAGGTCTACGACGAAGGGGATATCCCGGTCCTCTGCGCTCGCATACATGGGTGGTTCCTATTTCTGTCGATGCCGACATCTTGCCAAAAGCATTGATGACGGACGCTAGCTACTCTCTCATACCTGATGACATAAACTTCGCGCCAAGTGCGGTTGCTTCTGGATGCGAAAAAACCGTAAGCGTGATCGAATTTACGGAATGAGGCCATTGGCGCGATAGGTCGCGATGATCTCCTCGTAAAGGGAAACATCGTTGCGGGTGTGGGCGATCAACTGTGCGCCCTGAACGGCGGCATAGATGGCGCGAGCCTGACGCTCATTCTCCTTGACCCCGCCGGGGTTGCGCAAAGCCAACACACGGGCCAGCCAGCGTTCGTTCATTATCCCGTATTTGACAACCTCGGCCTGGACTTCTTCAGGCAGCTGATTGCGCTCGGCTCCCAACATTCCGGCAAGGCACAGGCGGTTGTCGGCGCGCAGCGTCTCGGCGAAGACGTCGGTGTAGCGCGCCATGCACGTCTCGACGTCAAGACCCTGCGTTAGCAGTTCGTCGAGAACAGCGCCATAATGGGCTGTATAGCGATTGGCGAGAGCCGCACCCAACTCGCCCTTGGTCGCGAAGTAATAGTGAATGCTGGCACTCTTGATGCCGACATCCTTGGCGAGCTCGCGAAAGCTAAGACCGCCATAGCCGAGGTCCTGCAAGGTCAGCGTTGCCGCCTCCATGATCCTATCCTTTGTATCCGCAGTCACTGTCGCTTCCTTTTCGTCGTCCTGACATTTTTATCTACCTGACGACAGATAGTCGTTGACAGAGAAAAAAGCAAGGCGTAGGTGTAGCTCACTAACTACCTGACGACAGGTAGAAAGTCGAACCAACCAAAAGGGAACATCACTATGTCAGACAAACTTCGCCTCTTCACATCGCCCTCCGCTTTCCCAAACCCGCAGCGCCTTCGCCTCTTCATGCACGAGAAGGGCATCGCCTCTCACTTCGAGGAGCAGGTCTACGACATGAGCCCGGTCGGTGAGCAGCGCCAATGGCGGCATGTCAAGATGAACCCGTGGGGCGAAACGCCCACCTTGAAGCTGGCCGACGGCACCTACATCGCCGAGACCGACGCCATCGCCCGTTACCTCGATCAGTCCATGCCGGGTCGTAAGATCATGGGCGAGACGGCACTGGAGCAGGGGCTGGACAATATGTGGGGCAACCGCATCTGGGTGCACATCCTCTACCGCATCGTCACCGCCTTCCACGTTCTCCATCAGGGCCTTGGCCCTAAGCTCGAACTCACCACCAATCACGCCTGGGGCGAACATTGCCGCAAGGAAGCCCTGGCGCATGCCAGCCTGGTCAACCAGCACCTGGCCGACGGACGCGAATGGATGCTGGGCGGCGACGCGCCGACCTTCTCGGACATGACGATGGCCGTTGCCATCGCCTTCTCGAAGTTCCCTATAAACGCAACACCGCTGGATGAACGCTTCGAGCACATCGATGCTTACTGGAAGCGCTGGCAGGCCCGGCCGTCCTTCCAGGCCGCCTATGCCGACCGCAATAGCGGCGTGCCCGAAATCGACGAACGCTAGTCGTCACAGAAAATCGGCAGAGCCAGATTTGCCGATCCCCGAAAACCTTTAACTCAACCCCGTCCAACCCAACCCTGGCACTTCAACCTCAATCAAAGGAGACCATCATGCCCTTCGCCCGTATCGACCTCATCAAGGGAAAGTCCACTGAGTACCGCACCGCCGTCGCTGACATCGTCTACCGGGGCATCGTCGATGTCCTGAAAGCTCCGGATGGCGATCGCTTCATCGTCGTCAGTGAACACACCGCAGAGAACCTGATCTATGATCGCAAGTTCCTCGGCTTCGACCGCTCGCCGGACTTCCTGCTCATCCAGGTCACTAGCACCGTCGGCAACGACAAGCCTTCCAAGCTTGCCTTCTTCCGCTTCATCGCCGACGAATTGAAGGAGAAGCTTTCTGTCCGCCCCGACGATATCATGATCAACATGGTCTATGTCGATCGTTCCGACTGGTCGTTCGGCAACGGCGAACCCTGGAACTGACGGCGCCTTCGTGACACGGTCGCCCAAAAGGGCGACCGCCACCGGAAAGACATCCCCGCGTAAATGCTCGACGCAGATCAGTCCAATAGACTTCGGAAAGGCAATTCAATGACAATGTCAATCGAACAACTCAAAGCCGATGGCTGGTTGAAAGAAGCCAACTATATCGCCGGTGAATGGGTCGGCGCCGACGACGGCAAGACATACGCGGTGGTAAATCCAGCGACGGAAGCCCGGATCGGCGATATCCCTTGGACTGGCGCGACCGAAACCCGCAGAGCCATCGACGCAGCTCACTCCGCGTTCGTCAGCTGGTCGAGAACAACGGCGGCCGAGCGCGCCGCGCGGCTGCACCACATGGCGCAGATCGTCTACGACAACCTCGACACGTTTGCCGCCATGCTCACTCTGGAGCAGGGGAAGCCACTGCCCGAAGCCCGCGCGGAAATGAAGCTGGGTGCGGACTATATCCAGTGGTTTGCCGAAGAAGCGCGGCGCATCAACGGCGAGATCGTGCCGTCGCCATGGAAGGATCGTCAGATCTTGGTAACGCGGGAGCCGGTTGGTGTCGTCGGCGCGATCTCGCCGTGGAATTTCCCGTTCTCGATGCTTTCTCGCAAAGTGGCGCCGGCGCTGGCTGCCGGTTGCACCATCGTCATCAAGCCTTCCGAGTTCACGCCGTTCTGCGGCTTGCTCTATGGAATCCTGGCAGAAAAGGCCGGCGTGCCGGCCGGTGTGGTCAATGTCGTGACGGGCGATGGCGCAGCGGTCGGCGGTGAACTCACCAGCAACGCAAAGGTGCGCAAGATCACCTTCACCGGTTCCACGCGCGTCGGCAAGCTGCTCTATAAGCAATCTGCAGACACCATGAAAAAGCTATCCATGGAATTAGGCGGCAATGCGCCGACCATTGTCTTCGACGATGCGGATCTTGATCTTGCCATCGAACAGGCCATCGCCGGCAAGTTCCGGAACAGTGGCCAAACCTGCGTCTGCACCAACCGTTTCTATGTGCAGGACGGTATCTATGACGAATTTGCGCGGCGGCTCACCGAGCGCGTTAAGCTGTTGAAGGTCGGCAACGGCTTCGAGGCCGGTGTCGAGCAAGGGCCGCTGATCAATCAGGCAGCGGTCAATAAAGTCGAAGCGCATGTCGAGGACGCCAAGGCCAAGGGCGGGCGCGTGTTAACGGGCGGCCAGCGGCACGCGCTGGGTGCGACGTTTTTCGAACCGACGGTCATCGCCGACGCCACCCTCGACATGCTCATTGCCCACGAGGAGACATTCGGTCCTGTCGCGGCGCTGTTCCGATTTAAGGACGAACAGGATGGTATAGATGCCGCCAACGACACGGAGTTCGGTTTGGCTGCCTACTTCTTTACCCGCGATCTGGCACGCACCTTCCGCGTCGCTCGTGCGATCGAAAGCGGCATGATCGGCATCAATGCCGGGGTGATCACGACACCGGAAGCCCCATTTGGCGGGGTTAAGGACAGTGGTATCGGTCGTGAAGGCTCCTCCCATGGGATCGAGGACTATCTCAACATCAAATATATGAGCCTCGGTGGGCTCTGATGTCTTCGGTCCGTTTTGGGGCGCAATCGGCACTCAAAACGGACCGTTTAAACCACGCCTTCTACAGTGTATTGCTGCAGAACGTCATAGGCGTATGACTTCGCGTCGAGAGGCAAAGCGGTGATTGCTATCAACGGGCCCATGGTTCGATTCCGTTCAAGGCGTGCGAACGCTTTTTCTCGAAGACAGGTTCGTGGGAGCCGGCGCTCCTGGACAAGCGGGCAATCCAGGCCGTCATCCGCGATGCCGCAACGGCGCTAAGGTAACCATGAGCTTCGGAGCGTTCCGCATCGACCTGCCCGGTAGTGCCTATCACGACAGCGATTTCATGGGCAGGCGCTATCGCCACCGCTTGACATGGTCGACGAGCGCTCGAAGCTTGGGAGCGAGATTGCGCCGGCTGGGGTAATAAAGAAAAAAGCCGGCAAACGGAGGGCGATACTCCTGAAGGAGAGGGACCAACTGACCCGAGTCGACATAGGGTTTGAACGTGTCTTCCATGCCGAAGGTAATGCCGCCGCCGGCACATGCTGTTCGGATCATAAGCCACATGTCATTGGTGGTGATCTGGGGATCGACAGCCACATCGAACTCGCGTCCATGCTGGCCGAACTCCCAACGATAGGGCGCGCTTTGTGGCGCCGGGCGCCAGCCAATACAACGATGCGCGGCGAGCTCCGAAGGATGCTCAGGCTTGCCGAAGCGTTCGATGTAGGATGGGGCGGCGAAGGCGCCCTGACGCTGATCGCCCGAGACCGGAACAGCGATCATGTCCCGATCGATGACTTCGCCCAAACGTACACCCGCATCATAGCCTTCCGCGACAATGTCGAATTCCTCGTCCGTGACAGTCACGTCGACCTGAACAGCGGGAAAGGTGTCCGCAAATCGCGCCAGCAGCGGCCCGGAGATGAACTGCTCGGCGATGGATGACACCGCCAGCCTCAACACTCCGCTCGGTGCGCTGTCGCGGTCCGCCGTCGCGTCGAGCGCCAGTCCGACTTCGGAAATGGCCGGCGCCACTCGCTGATACAGTTGTTCGCCGGCCTCCGTGAGACTGACGCTGCGTGTCGTGCGCTGCACGAGCGCCACACCAAGCCGATCTTCGAGACGCCGGATCGTCTGGCTGACCGCTGGCCGCGTGACGCCCAGATTCTCCGCGGCCACGCGAAAGCTCCGCGCTTCGGCGACTGCCAGGAAAACAGACATGCCATTCAGATCGATCGCCATTGGTTAGAATTAGTTACCATAGTGGTCATCATTGGGCAAATTGTTCGCTCTCCTTGGCGCGTCTATCTTGGATCTCGCAACCAGGAGACAGCGATATGACGCTTGATCAATCTAAACTTCTTGGACGCTCGGGCTTGCGAGTTTCCCCGTTGAGGCCTGTCGACGGTGTGCTCAGCTTCAGTGTCGGTCGACAGGCCCCATCAAGCCCTCAGCAACAGGAAAGGACCGATACCATGACCATTCTCCCGACATACAACCGGATTGCCGGCGCAAGCCGAACGGCTCTGATCACACTGGCATTGCTGTCGCCCGCCCTGCCGGGCCCAGCCATTGCCAACGCCGCGGCAACGCAGGTGCAGGCTCCGCACAGTGCCGCAATGGAGCAACGGAACAAGGCTATCGTCGAAGCCGCCTTCGAAAAATGGCGCGGGGGTACCTATGTCTTCGCGGAACTTCTCGCTCCCGACGTCGTCTGGACGATCCACGGCTCCGGACCGGTTGCCGGCACGTATCGCAACCAGAAGGATTTTATCGAACAGGCATCGCGCCCTCTGACCAGTCGCCTTGCGTCGCCGGTCGTGCCCGAGGTGCACGACATCTTTGCCGACGGCGACACCATCATTATCCGCTTCGACGGGACGGCGACCACGACGTCGGGCGCACCTTATCGCAACCAGTTTGTCTGGATCTTCAAGATGAAGGATGGCCTCGTTGTCAATGCGGAAGCCTTCCTGGACCTCGTTGCCTATCAGCAGGTCGTCGACAACAACGCCCCACGTTCCCAATGACCGACGCCTGCGGTTTCGGCAGAACTGAGTGTCTGCCGAACCGACACCGCGCACCCACGCGCGATCCCCTCCAAACTGAGAACGGTAACGCTTAACGGAGCCCGACCATGCGACAGCCATTTGCAGCACTCATCACAGCGGCCACACTTTCGTTTCAACCCGCAGAAGCACAGGAGACAAATTTGCAGCCGAACCACCCCTACGTTGGCATGTGGGTCACCGACGACAACCGTGTTCGCCATGAACTTCTGCCAAGCGGACGCTATGTCGAGGCCCGCGGTCAGCGTGAGCGAGCCTATGAGGGCCGCTATGAAGTCGAGGGAACGCATATCGAGTACTGGGATGACACGGGCTTCACTGCCGACGGCGATTTCGTCGATGCCAACACGTTGCACCATGGCGGCATGATCTTGCGGCGCAAGCCATCGACGCCCTGACATACCAGGCGAGCATCCGCAATGCGAAAGGGCTAAAAGCGATGGGTGCCGCGGGTCTACCACATCATCTGAGGGGGCGGATGCCATTTACCGTCGTCCCCTCATCGTGTTCTGTCCACCTCTCGCAAGAGGTCGATGAAGGCTCGAAGCGGGGATGGGACGTGCCGGCTACGCGGGTAATAGAGGGCCAGACCAGGCGTCGGCGGGCACCAGTCATCAAGTACCGTCACCAGCTGACCGGACGCCAGAAACGGCTGGGCGAAGTATTCCGGGACATAGGCAATACCGCGCCCTTCCGCCGCCGCCTGCACGAGAAGATCATTGTCATCGAGTGTGAGGTTGCCCGGCACATCGACCGCGACTTCGGCGCCGCGTTTGGAAAACTCCCAGCGATAGCGCTTTCCGCTCGGCAAACGTTGGCGGACGCAGCAATGCGCATAAAGATCGTCGGGCGTGTGCGGTCCTGCTTTCCCGTCCAGATAGGAAGGTGCTGCCACGGCGATGAAACGCACGTCGCCACCGAACTTCACCGCCACCATGTCTTTCGGGACAGTTTCCAGCAGGCGTATTCCGGCATCGAAACCCTGTTCCACGATATCGACGAGCCGACCTTCCGAAACAAGATCAAGCTCGACGTCGGGATAAAGATCCAGAAAGCGCGGCACGACCTCTGCGAGGAGAATGCGCGCGCCGCTCTTGTTTGCATTAATCCGCAGTGTGCCGCTCGGGGTGCCGCGTTCCTCCGACAAGGTATCGAGCGCCTGATCGAGTTCCCGGAGGACCGGATCAAGGCGCGCGAGCAGGCGAGCGCCGGCCTGGGTCAGCGACACGCTCCGTGTCGTCCGGTTGAAGAGCCGCACGTCCAGTTTTGCCTCCAGTCCGATGATTGCATGGCTGAGAGCCGAGCGCGAAACGCCCATGACGTCTGCCGCTCTGCGGAAGCTCCGGTGGCTGGCCACCGCCGCGAAGGCGGCAAGATCGTTCAGGCTGGGGCGCACCATTCGTGATTTATCCTCACCATCTCATCTCGCATTGCCAATCTTATATCACCAATCGTCCACGTCTACATTCGGAGACGAACAGACGAGGAGATCACATGCCAAAGACATGGTTCATCACCGGCGTTTCGTCCGGGCTAGGTTTCGAGATGACGCAGCAGTTGGTCGCGCAGGGACAGAAGGTGGTTGCAACCATCCGCCGTCCAGGGGCGCTGATAACGCAACTCGAGCAGGAATACCGTGAACGCCTGGATATCGTGCCGCTCGATCTGGTCGAGCCGCAGAGCCTCGCCTCGGCCGTGAAAGATGCATTCCAACGGCATGACCGCATAGACGTGATCGTCAGCAACGCGGGCTATGGCCTATTCGGTGCTGCAGAAGAACTCACAAACGAAGAGATCGACCGGCACATAGCCACCAACCTTGCTGGATCCATCCATCTGATCCGCGCCGCACTTCCCCTTCTTCGAAGGCAAGGCGGCGGGCGGATCGTCCAGGTCTCGTCCGAAGGAGGGCAGATCGCCTAGCCGGGCTTCAGCCTCTATCATGCAACCAAGTGGGGCATCGAGGACTTTGTCGAGGCCGTGGCACAGGAAGTGGCGCCTTTCGGTATCGACTTCATTATCGCAGAGCCGGGACCGACCGGCACGAATTTCGGAGCCAATCTCGTCCGCGCAACACCGATGGATGCCTACAATGAGACCCTTGCCGGCGCCGTTCGCCGGGCGATCGCTGAGGGCAGCTTCGAGATCAGGGGAGATGCGGCGCGAACCGTAGCCGCAATCCTGTCGGCCGCCGAGAGCGAAACACCGCCACTGCGGCTGGCGCTGGGTAGCACGGCTTATTCCTCTATTTCACAGGCGCTTTCCGCGCGCTTGCATGCTCTTGAGGCACAGCGAGAAGCGGCGAATTCCGCCGACCGACAGAACCTGTGAACCGCAACAGCGGCACGGGGACACCGACCTCGAACACGAAAGGAAACAAAATGTCCGTTCGATCAGCTATATTGGTTCTCGCCTTAATCATTTCGTCCTCTGCCTTCGCGCAGACCGCTACAGAAAACCAGGTCGTAGGCACCTGGCGCATGATGTCGGCGACGATCGATCCCGGCGGGCAAAATATCGCCGCCTATGGAGAAAACCCCAACGGTCTTCTCGTCTTCACTCCCGACATGCACTTCGTCGAAGTCCTTACCGACGCTGACGTCCCGCGGTTTGTTTCCAATGCTCGCGGTGAGGGGACAGATGATGAAAATCGCATGGCGATGTCACGCAGTATCGGTTTTTTCGGAACCTACACCGTTGATGAGAGGGGAGAATTCAGCGGCAACGGTGTCGAAGGGGCGACGTTTCCGAACTGGGTTGGCAGCGTGCGAACACGCAATGATCTAAGGCTGATTGTTGAAGATGATCGGATGACGGAGCAATTCCGCAGGCCGGAAGGCACTGAAATCAGAATCGAATGGCAGCGCGTCAAATGAGGTACCGGAGGCCGGGCCTCAAGCAAAGTCCCGATCTTGTGAGCGTAGCCCTTCCACCCGCCTGAGGGCGAAGTCGATCCAGAGCAGGAATGTCATGCTCTTCCATCGTCATTCTATGTCCAAGGCAGGGGCCGCCGTAACTGCACTGGTTCTTTCAACGCCTCAGATCATGACATGCGCAGCTTTCGCTGCCGGAGGGATCGATCCCTCCGGCTGTTTCATGCGTCATCGCAGTCCGATACTTGACGGTTCCGCGCTGAGTGCGTTTTCAAACAACGTTTTTCCTGGACCGGCAAGCCACTGTTCCAATCTCAACATGGGTCCGAACTCGCGTTCGAGGGCAGCGATGTCTGCGATCCCCGCGACCACGCCGTTGTCTACGAGAGCAGTCAGCTGTTTCAGAAAGTCGTTCTCGCTCAACAATTCCTCGGAAAACCGCTGGTAGCGAATAGGACGTCCTGCGGCATGCGAGAATGCGTCTTGTAGATCCTTTCCTGTGATGTCTTGTCCAGATAGCTCGATGACCTGGCCGGCATAAATATCAGGTTCGCACAGTATCTGCGCGTTGATGCGACCAAGGTCATGGAGTGCTATCATCTGCATCGACTGATCCGGCCGCATGAAGTAGGTAAAAACGCCGGTGTTCAAACCCATTCCCGGGAGCATCATCATCTCCATGAAGCTGGCGGGGCGGGTGATCGTGGTGGCGATTGGCAAGCTGCGAACGTAGTCCTCGATGCGAGACTTGCTGTCGAAATGACCCATACCGGTGTGGCCCTTCCCGGCAGCTCCGGTCGAGGAGTAAACAAGATGAGCAACGCCATTGGACACCGCGCTGTCAGCGACAGACTTGCCCTGCTCGACTTCCTGTTCATCCGTAAGCAATCCCGACGGGGAGCTCGTCTGCACGCTGAAAACGCCACGGATTCCTTTCATCGCGAGGTCGATCGATGCGCGATCGAACAAGTCACCCACCGCTAGGCTGACACCGTCCGCGGCAATAGACTTGGCCTTTTCGCTGTATGGGTCACGAACGAAGGCGCGAACTCCGCGGCCTGCTTCGAGCAGTGCCCGAGTCACCGCTCCCCCTTGCTGGCCTGTCGCTCCGAACACGAGAAACTCCGGCGTATTTGACATGTTAGTTCTCCTTGGTAACTTACTTAGTTACCATGTGGAACAATTGGAAAATGCGCGCAAGACGGCACAATTTTGGTCCTCGGGCACACGAAGATAACCAATGGAAATGTCTGACGGAGGTTTAATGCCACGCGAGATAAACGGCCGACCTGTGATCGAAACGCCGCAAGGGCCGGTTCTGACCCCTTGCGCCCCCGGCAGCGTGCTGGCTCGCCTGGGAGACAAATGGACGATTCTTGTCGTATCGATGCTATCGCTTTCCCCCGATGCGCCCATGCGGTTCGGCGCCCTTCGTCGTGGCATTCCCGATATCTCGCAGCGTATGCTGACGCTCACTCTTCGCAATCTTGAGAGGGATGGGCTGGTCGCGCGGCATTATTACACCGAACTGCCGCCGCGAGTGGAATACGAGTTGACCGATCGCGGAAAATCGATGCTCAAGCCGCTCGCCGGATTCACCGACTGGATCCGCGACACATGGCAAGACATCGAAGCCTCCCGTAGAGAGTTCGATGCGGCCGAACAACGCCGGATTTAGAAGAAGCTCCGATTTTGTCTCTGCGCAAGCTGCGGCCAAATCACCACGGGGCGAGGGCGTCCTTCGCCTTCCAGTCGTAGCTCCTCATGTAGTCGAGAAATGCACGCATGGCTGCGCTCGGGAGGCGGCGGCTGGGGTAGTATAAGAACCAGTGTGGCAAGGTGGGACTCCAGTCGGACAGAAGCTCCACCAGCCGGCCGCTCTGGATATACGGTTTGGCGTAGTCGTCGAAGACATGGGCGATGCCTCTGCCCGCAAGTGCCGCTTGCAGTTCATTGTGCGCAGAGCTGACCGTCAGGCGGCCCGTCGGCGTAACTTCGATATCTTCGCCGCCCTCGTTGAACCGCCAGGTGACGAGCGTGCCACCCGGGAAACGACGCCGTACACAATCGTGGTCGCCGAGTTCATGCGGCGTCTGCGGCCGTCCGCACCTCGCGATATAGTCAGGTGAAGCGACGATTGCATAACGAAGCGCGGGTCCAAGCGGCAGCGCAATCATGTCCTGCGCCAGCTGCTTACCGAACCTGACACCGGCGTCGAACCCCTGTTCCACGATATCGATGACGGCCGCATCGCTAATGATCTCGATCCTCACCTCGCGATAGGCATCCATGAAGTCCAATACGAGCGGGCAGAGAAAATGATCGACGGCCGGTGCGGGAGCGTTGATCCTGAGAGTCCCGGACGGACTGTCCCGTAAATCGTCGACCTCCGCTATGGCGAGCCGGATGTCGCTCAACGCAGGCGCCAGACGCTCAAGAAGGCGCTGTCCTGCCTCCGTCGGGAACACGCTCCTCGTCGTTCGATTGAGGAGCCGGATACCAAGAGCCTCTTCCAGGGCGTTCATCGTTTGGCTCAAGGCCGATGACGAGACCCCTCGCTCGAGTGCTGCGGCGCGGAACCCGCCACAGCGGACGATGGCCACGAATACATCGAAGCTGTCCAGACGAATAGGGTCCATTGAGAAGTATTTCTAATCAAGCTGATAAACTTAACGCAGGTTATCAGATCAATCGTCCCATGTCATGGTTGTGCGGATTAAGTTCGCGTTCTGGCAAATTCCTTTTGCCGGCCATGTCCGATCCAGGAAAACGAAGCGGAGCGCACCCAATGAAGAAGGAGAAACCGATGAATGCCTTCACTCTCAACCGACGAGCCATCATGCTGTCCGCCGTCGCAGGCGCATCAAGCGTGCTCATCCCAAGCCTGGGTGGCTCTGGCAGGGCCAACGCGCAGGCCGCGTCTTCGGTGAGCAGCAATGCTGGTCACTACCGTTTCCGCGTTGGCGACATCAGCGCGACTGTCTTGAGCGATGGTGTGATTGGCGGCCCGCCCCGCGTCTATGCAAGCAACGCGCCGGAAGCCGAGCTTCAGGAGGTCCTGCGGCAAGCATTTCTGCCGACCGACCACATGACGCTCAATCTCAACACGCTGCTGATCGAGACCGGCGGCCGGCGGATTCTGATCGAGGCTGGCGCGGGCAAGACCATGGGCCCGAATGGCGGGCGCATCTTCGATAACCTCGCGGCGATCGGCCTCGGTCCTTCGCACGTTGACGCGATCGTCATCTCCCACACCCATCCCGACCATGTCGGCAATCTGAGAACCGCAGACGGCAGCAAGGCCTTTCCCCGCGCCACTGTATTCGTTCCGAAGGCAGACTGGGACTTCTTCGTCCGAACCGATCCGGACCTCTCCTACATGCCGGTCCCGGAAGAATTCCGCCTGCGCTTCGCAGCGAACATCAAGAACAGTTTCCAGCCGTTCATGAACGATGTCGAGCTATATGAAGCCGGCGCCGAGATCGTGCCGGGTCTGACGACGATCGCCGCCTTCGGGCATACGCCGGGCATGGCGACCTTCCTCGTCCATTCAGGGAGCGACCAGTTGCTGCTGACGGCAGACCTTGCCTATCACCCTGTCGTCAATGTCGACAATCCCTGGCTTCCCGGCCCGGACCGCGACAAGGAGACGGCTCTTTCCTCCCGTCGGCGCATCTTCGACAGGGCGGCTGCCGAGCGCATGCCCGTGCTTGGCTTCCACTATCCATTCCCTGGTCTTGGCCGGATGCTGAAGACCGATGGCGGCTACGCCTGGGTTCCCGCCAACTGGCAGTTCTGACGGTTAACGAAACAGGAGAGATCCCATGGACCAGTCGAATATCAATAGGCGCGGCTTCCTCGGCACGATGGGGGCGGCTGCAACAGGGCTGGCACTCGCCGCTCACGCCACGGCGCAAGCCCAGGAAACGAATGTTGCGTCGCCGACCACGGGATCAAACCCGGACGTGCTGACCCGCACCTTGCCGCGTACCGGCGAGCGTGTCACGGCCCTCGGCCTCGGCACCTTCCTGACCTTCGACCTCAAGCCCGGCGATCGCCGCGAGGCTCTTCGGCAGGTCTTCGAACGGTACGTTGCCGCAGGCGGTCGCGTGGTCGACACATCGCCGCTCTACGGCTCGGCCGAAATCAGCGTCGGCCAGTTTATGGGAGAGTTTGAAGGATCAGACGAGATGTTCCTCGCCAACAAGGTCTGGTCGACAGGGGAATATCTCGGCGACGAAAGCCACGCCGTCGAAAGCTTTCGGCAATCGCGCATGCGGACTTGGCGCGCCGCGATCAATCTCATGCAATGCCATAGCATCACCAATGCGCCAGTCGTCATCCCGCTGATGAAGGCCTGGAAGAAGGAGGGCCTCATCCGCCATGTCGGCGTGACCCATCACGAGTCGGCGGCACAGGACCAGTTATTGGCGATTGTCCAGCGCGACGAGGTCGACTTCATTCAGACGAATTACTCGATCTTCAACCGCGATGCCGAGCGCCGCCTGCTCCCGGCCGCCGCCGACAAGGGCGTTGGCGTCCTGATCAATCTGCCGCTCGAAAAGGCCCGCCTGATGAAGGTGGTCGAGGGGCAGCCGCTCCCCGGCTTTGCGCAGGAGTTCGGGGCGACCAGCTGGGCGCAGTTCTTCCTGAAGTGGGTCATGGCGCATCCCGCGGTCAGCACCGTGCTGTGCGGCACGTCCAACCCCGACCACATGAGCGACAATGTCCAGGCGATGACGGGACCGCTACCTGACGAGCGCATGCGCGCCCGCATGGTCGCACATATGGAAACGATTCCCGGCTTCGGCTCCATCGCCACGATGCCGTGGTATCCCGGCAAGGAGAATATGTATTCCGGCCTGATCCGTGAGGCGCAGGCGAATGCCGCGCAACGCCTACGGTAAGGCTGCCTGGACCAATTCGCCATCATCCCAGAACAAATCACTTGGAGGCCAGCCTTGCCTTCCACCAGACGTTCGCTTCTGACTGCCTTTCTGACGCTCCCTCTTATTGACGTAGCGAGAATGAACGCGTTTGCGCAGGCCGCTCCCGAACTGCCGCTCACCCCTGCATGTGACAATGAAGACGAGCTGACGCTCGAACGGGAAGCCGGTCCCTTCTTCAAGCCGAACTCACCGGTCAATCGGGATCTCTATCCGGATGCGCCCGGAGGGGAGCGAATAACCGTCGCGGGTTTCGTGCTCGACAATCGCTGCCGGCCGCTCCGCGGCAGTCTCGTCGAAATCTGGCACGCGGACGAAAACGGCGACTATGACAGCGTGGGTTTCCGTCTGCGCGGACACCAGTTCACCGATTCCCAAGGACGCTGGTGGTTCAACACTATCGTGCCCGCGCTTTATCCCGGCCGTACGCGGCATTTCCATTTCAAGGTTCAACGCCCCGGTGGGCGTGTCCTCACCACTCAACTCTATTTTCCCGGAGAGGCCAGAAATGCGGGAGATAGGCTGTTTGACGAAGCGCTGCTCCTCGAAATCAAGCAAACCGGTGACGGAAGCTTCGGGCGGTATGACTTCGTGACCTGACGAAGGACCGCCGCCGGAGAGGATAGGGTTCAGTTGCGATACGAGCTGAAAGCCGGATGCCGTAAGACACGACGTCCGGACAACGCGAGGCCAAGATCAGGCGTTGAAGCCTGCATCTACACTGAGAACTGCACCCGTAATCAGATTTGCACCTGGACCTGCTAGAAACGCGACGGCGCTGGCGACTTCGCGGGGCTCGCCAAACCGGCCGAGCGATGTGAGGCTCCGCTGATAATCGGCATTCTCGCCATTGGCCGGGTTCATGTCCGTGTCCGTTGAACCGGGGAGAACAAGATTGACGGTGATGCCGTGAGGCCCGAGTTCGCGCGAAAGGCCTCGCGTGAAGGACAGTAGCGCCGACTTCGACATGGCATAGGTCGTCACGCCCGGGAAAGGCACGCGCTCCGCCAGAGAGGAGCCGATCGAGATGATCCGGCCTCCGGATGACAAATGTGGGATCGCCGCCTGAGTGAAGAGGACGGGCGCGCGAACGTTGACGTCAAGCATGGCCTGCAGGTCGGCGAGTGCCAGATCCGCGGTCATGCCGGCGGTTCCGATGCCGGCACTGTTGACGAGAATATCGAGCCCTCCAAGGGTGTCCACCGTCTCGCTCACGGCGCGACGGATGGCGTCCGGGTCGGCGCTGTCGGCCTGAATGGCAAGCCCGCGCCGGCCTTTTTCCACGATCGTCTGAGCCACTGATGCAGCCCTGTCTGCCGAGCGTTGATAGGTGAACGCGACATCTGCGCCCTTCTCGGCGAGCGCAATCGCGATTGCGGCACCTATACCCCGGGAACCACCGTTCACCAGGGCACGCTTTCCAAGCAATTCCATCATCATTTCCTTTATGCAGTGATCGATGCATAAATAGGTAGCGGCATTGCAAATGGTCGTCAACTGATTTATGCAGTGGTCGATGCACAATGATGTTTCAATCTACCCCAGCCATTCAGAGTCGACCCGCCGCTCACGTGGGCGCCCGCGGGAATTCGACCGCCAAGCCGCGCTTGCAGCGGCGACACGGCTGTTCTGGATCAAGGGTTATGAGGCGACCTCGATTGCGGACCTGACGGAAACAATGGGGATCGGGACCAAGAGCCTTTATGCGGCCTTCGGCTCGAAGGATGCGCTCTATGCGGAGGCGCTCAAATATTACTACACAACGTACGAAGGGTTGGTCTGGACCCGCTTCAGGGCTGCGTCGACAGCGAGGCAGGCCGCGCTGCTCTTTCTCCAGGATTCGGCGATCGCCATGACCGGTGGAGATCTCGATCTACCCCATGGGTGCATGGCGACGCTCGCGACCGTAGGCAGCGAAGGACATGCCGAACTGGACGAACTTATGCGCGCGACCCGCGCTGGCGGCTTCGACCTCCTCAAGGCGCGCTTCGACAGGGCGAAGAGCGACGGTGACCTCAAGGCCACGGCAGACACGACCAAACTGGCGAGATTCGTGCAAACGGTGCAAAGTGGGATGGCGATCCGCGCCCGCGACGGAGCGGATCGCGACGAACTACATGCTGTGGCGGAAATTGCGCTTTCTGGCTGGGACCATATCACCGGCACCATCGATCACCGGATGCAGGGCAAGGCGTAATCCCATTGACTGAGTGCTGAAGGAATGCTTCAGGCTGTACTGGAATGTCCGGTGCTCGCCGGATTCAGCCGGAACAGGAATAGCAATGCAGGTGGAGCTGCTGCTCGCTAGGATGGAGCTTTCTGGCCATCAAACATTAAATCCTGATGCGCCGGTTCGAATGTCCTCCGCGGTCGTCTTCGGCTAATACGATAGACGGCGGCGGGTGGAATATTGGCGAGGGTGCAGCCGACATACGTTGCCTTCAGGCCGAGACGGTCGAGCAAAGGTCTGGCGATCGGGCATTTCGGCCCGTAAGTGAATTGGTAGAATGCTCCACCCGGGCGAAGATGCGAAAATGCCCCCTCCAGGATAGCATGCACTTTGCGCAATGGCATCGATAGAAGAGGAAGTCCGCTGACGACAGCACCCACAGGCGCAAAGGCATGAAGCGGCAACTTGCGCAACTGTGTAGCATCCATCTGGACGGTTTTTGCGGTTGGGAAGCGATCGCTAAGTTGGTTGGCAAACTCAGCACCATACTCGACCAGCACGAGATTTTCTTCAGCGACACCTCGATTCAGCAATGCTTCCGTAAAAACGCCTGTTCCCGGACCCAGCTCAATGACTGTGCCTGTGTCCGCAGAAATTTCGGTTGTCATGAGTGAAGACAACGCGCGCCCTGATGGCGTAACCGAGGCGACGCGAAGGGGCGCGGAAAGCCACGCCCGAAAAAACAAAAAGGCATCGGCAGTCCTGCTCGTCATCGCTCGCTGGCTCCCGGATTAACGCGCACCGCATATCGTCGCTGAAGCCGCCATACCAAGGCCACAAGTCCCTCTGCGACAACAAGCAGGATCAGTATCTTCAGTGCGAGCGCGGATGAATTGATACCCGGAATGGCCAAAACGGCGAGATAACCTGCGGCGATGAACAAGCCGTTCCACAAGACTATGCCGACTGCTACGCCAGCGACAAACCGCAGCGTACTTGTGCCCAGAAGCCCCGCCGCGACCGGCGCGATCAGCCGCACGGTCGGAATGAGTTGCGACAGGATCGTCAGCGCTTGTTCCCGGTCGCGCAGGGAGGACAATGTCCAATTGATACGCGGCCGCGACATACCCATCCATCCGCTCACCGAGTAAAGAAGCGCTTTAGACCGCTTTTGGCCGACTGCTCGTACGAGAAGGTAGAGACCGAGCGCGCCAATGGAACTTCCGACCGTCGTCCCGATGACGGCGGTGTGAAGCGACCAGACCTCGTCGTCGGCCGCGATACCGATGGCGACGAGAACGCCATAGGAGGGTAGGGCAGGCAAGAAACGCTCCGCCAGACCGATCGCGAAGAGACCGAATATGCCGTATATCGCAATCCAGTCGACAAGATTTCCGAGCGGGTCCATCTCTTACCCCTCCCGCGCGATCATTGTCGCGTCTGGGCCAGAGAGCTCTGGAGCGGGAGCCTGGGCATTGAACGAAATGCCCGTGAGTTTTTCCGAGATTTCCAACAGCTTGTGCGCCACATGCTTTTCCATCGCCTGGCGCGGAATTTGTGCTTCCGTTGGATGTCCACGGGTCTCGCTGAGCCTGTCGGGGCCGTAATAGCCGCCGCCTCGGGCCTCTGGGGATGTGGCTGCAAACAACGTCGGCAGCGCACCCTGTGCAACGGGCTGGAATAAAAACCACAAGAACGTCCTGAGAAGGCCTTGAGCACTGTGGCGCCCAGGGGCATTGTGAAGCAGATCGGTGCGCGACACGCCTGGGTGGGCAGCGATACTGGTGACACCCCAGCCTGCCTCTTCACTTCGCCGTTGCAATTCGAAAGCAAACATCAAGCAAGCCAGCTTCGACTGACCGTAGGCAAGCATCGGCTTATAGTGCCGCTCCCATTGCAGATCATCGAAGTTGATTGCGGCGCTTGCGCTTCTAACAGCAACGCTGGAGAGCGTGACGACGCGTGGGGCTTGTCCAAGCTTGAGCAGCGGCAGCAGGAGGCCCGTCAGGGCAAAGTGGCCGAGATAGTTGGTGCCGAATTGCAGTTCGAAACCATCCTTCGTCGTCTGACGCGTCGGCGGCGTCATCACGCCGGCGTTGTTGATGAGCACATCGATGTGGTCGCGGGTTTCTTTCAGCCTCTTCGCAAGCGCCTCGATCGAAGCGAGGTTGCCGAGATCAACAATCTCCAGAGTGACCGATGCTTGGGGCGCCTGTTCCTTGATGCGACGGATCGCCTCGGCACCCTTCGTCGGATTGCGTCCTGCGATGATAACGTCGGCGCCGGATCGAGCCAGCGCAAGCGCGTCTTCGAAGCCCAGACCTCCGGTGCCGGTGATCAGGATCGTCCGGCCCGTTTGAGACGGCATATCGTCAAGTGTCCACGGCTGTGACATCAGCAAATCCTTCTGTTTCTGGTGGGACAAGATCGCCCGCCGAAGACGCATTGTTCAGGGGCGCGTCTTCGGCGGACAGGAGGCCGCCATGGGGTGAGGCGACCTTTCGTGCATCCGGACCGGGACGGTTCCGGGCCCGAGCCTATTCGATCGCGTTATAGGCTTGCCGCGACCTCACGCGTTCGCTGCATCCACGCCGAATATTCGGGTGCGATCCTGCTGGCTGCGAGGCAAGTTCGCCGCAGCGGTCATCCGTCATGCGATACCGCCGTTTGCAAAGACGTTTTGGCCATCGATCCACGCCCCGTCCTGCGAGCAGAGGAGCCCTATGACATTGGCGATATCTTCGGGCTGGCCCAGCCGACGAAGCGGCGTTGCTTCGGGTATGCCGCGAAGCGCTTCCTCCCCGTGCTGGCGCAGGAGTTGGGTATCGACAGCGCCTGGTGATATTGCATTGACCGAGATGTTACGGCCGCCCAGTTCCTTGGCGAGAACGTTTGAGTAGATCTCCTGCGCCACCTTGGTTGCGGCATAGGCTGCCGTTCCGGGAGGGCTCATTTTGATGATGCTTGAGCTCAGGCTGATGATCCGGCCACCATCGCGGACCCGTCGCGACGCCTCGCGCAGGACATTGAAGCTTCCCTTGACGTTGGTGGCCATCATCCGGTCAAAGGCCGCGTCGGTCATTTCAGCGAACGGACCGACATTCATGATGCCGGCATTGTTGACCACCACGTCCACGCCGCCGAACGCCTCGTCATTGGCGTCGAATAGCGCCTTGACCGCGGCCGGGTCTGCAACGTCCCCCTGACGAACGATGGCGCGACCGCCAGCCGCCTCGATGTCACGAACGACCGCTTCGGCAAGATCCCGGCTCGTCAGATAGTTCACCGTCACAGCATACCCGTCCCGCGCCAAGCGTCGTGCGGTCGCGGCGCCAATGCCGCGGGAAGAGCCAGTGACGATCGCGCCACGCTTGTCACTTGGTTGAGCGATAGCGCCAGTATCGGACGATTGGGCCAATGCAATGCCGCTCATGGCGATGGCGGATGGCACGGCCGCTGCGAGGGCGAGGAACGTGCGCCGGGAATTGTCTGTGTTGGACATTGGAATATCTCCTAAGAAGTTTC
Source organism: Hyphomicrobiales bacterium (assembly GCA_900470965.1). GTDB lineage: Bacteria > Pseudomonadota > Alphaproteobacteria > Rhizobiales > Rhizobiaceae > Rhizobium. The sequence continues at coordinate 31,278 of UCCS01000054.1, read as the reverse complement.
GAATGTTCAGCCGGCAACGGCGGTTTGCGGTCGGGGTTGGCGAAGGAAGGCGCCAACCCTTTGGTTTGCGATGAGGAGAGTGATGCCTGCTAGCACGGTCGACAAAGGCACGATCAACAAGCCAAGGCCGAGGCCGTTTGAAATATCGGCTGCGCTGGCAGCATCGCTGACAATGCCAACGATCAGAGGGCCAAGTGCAGGCCCGAGGAGGCCGCTTCCGATCATGACGAGGCTGGTCGCCTGCGCCTGACGTCCAGGACCGGCGATCAGATGCGCGGCGCCGAAGCCCCAGGGCAACATGAATGAAAATGACAGCATTCCAGGCACGAAGAGTGCAATGGCCATCCAGCCGGTCGGTGCAAATAGCGCGGCAGTTGTCGTTACGCTGGCGATCAAGAACAGAATTGCCGGCGGGCCGAGCACCTTGCCGGTGCCTGAGCGAACCGCGAAATCAAACCAGCGTCCGCCGCCCAAAGTCCCGATGATGCCCATCAACCCTTGCAACATGCCGAACGAAACGCCGACCTCCGTCGCGGTAAAACCATGGGCGCGGATCAGAAACGGTATGGAGAAGGCATAGAAAGGCGCGCCTGCGAAGCCCAGGAAAATAGTGCCCGCGAACAACCAGCGGAACGCCGGGGATGATAACAGGTCAAGGCTGGTTTGCAGAAAGGGTTCATTGCGAGAGGCGGTTGTCGGAAGTGGAGGGGTGGGGCCGGCAACAACGATGGTCACCAGCCCGATCAGGATTCCAATAGCTCCAGCACCGATCAAAACGACGCGCCAGCCGAAAACATCTGCGATCGCGCCGCCGGCGGCAAAGCCCACCATGGTGCCCAACGGGATGCCCATTGCGAACAGGCCGATTGCCAGACCGCGTCGCTCCGGGCCAATTTTGCGGACGATGAGAGCGTGACCTGCCGGCACTGCGCCAGCCTCGCCGAACGCAACGCCGAAACGTGTGAGGGCGAGGAACATGAAACTGGCGGCAAAACCGCCGAGTGTCGTCATGATACTCCAGATCAGGACGCAGGACACCAATACGAGCCTGGGAGAGCCCCGATCTGCCGCTCGGGCGAGCGGCAATGAGAGGAGTGCGTAGCAGACGGCAAAGGCAAGGCCGGTGAGCAGGCCCATCTCCGTGTCGGTCAGTTCCAGATCCGCTTTGATCTTTTCCGCCAGGATGAACGGCAATATTCGATCGATCTGGGAGAACGCGTTGATCAGCAAAAGCACAATGCATATGGCGGCCATCCGCAGGCCTGTTACGTATTCCCTGCTGGACGCAATGGGCGGCGCTCGTGTCTCTAAGGGGTCTATTGACCGGGCGACGATTTCTGTCATCTTGAGGTTCACTCCTCGCTTGGTTGCACCCTTAAGCTAGATGGAGTGTCCAATGACCAGAATGCCCGAACCTTCAAGAAACTTGCCTATTCCTGCAGGAGAGGCGATGATGCCGGCGAGGACCCACGTCTTACCGTGGCCTCTGAAACAGCCGGAGCCCCGTTTGAATTCTCCATTGCTATCAGCCCTAACGGCCTACATTGAAGACCAAGGTGGCGGGCAGGGCCTGTTTCCGACGGCCATAGAAGGCTTCAATATCGTCCGCTCGTTTCAGTCGATGATGCCCATGCGCAACATCTATCGGCCGTCGCTATGCGTCGTCGTTGAGGGCGGCAAAGAGCTGCAGCTTGGAGAGAGGCTGCTGCGCTATGGAACGATGGAGTGCCTCGTCGTCAGTGTGGGAGTACCAGCAACCGGTCAGATCGTCGAGGCGAGTGAGGAGACACCATACGTTGGTGTGATGATTGACTTTGATGTGGCGGCCGTAAGGGAACTCCTCGAACAATTAGAAGCGCTCCCTCTGCAGTCGGACGCATCAGGTCCATGCGCCTTCGTCGCGAAGGTCGATCAGCCCTTGGAAGATTGCATCCTTCGTCTCGTTCGGTTGCTGGCGACACCGAAAGCGATTCCTGTTTTGGCACCTTCGATCGTCCGGGAGATCTGCTACTGGTTGTTGAGCGGGCCGCATGGCGGCGAAATCTGCAAGCTGGCCTTGCCGGAGTCGAACATTGAGCGCGTCGTCAGAGCTGTATCAGTCCTGCATACCAATTTTGCAGAAACGCTTCGGGTGGAAGAACTGGCTGACATTGCGCGGATGAGTCCGTCATCGTTTCATCAACATTTTAAGGCGCTGACAGCTATGACACCTCTCCAGTTTCAGAAACAACTTCGCCTACTGGAGGCGCGCCGGCTCATGGCAACCCAAGCTGCGAATGTCGCCGAGGCCGCCTACAAAGTCGGATATGAGAGCGCTTCTCAGTTCAGTCGAGAATATTCGCGAGCCTTCGGTGTCGCACCCAAACAAGATGCCTTGAAACAACAACAACTCCAGGACCTATATGCTAGCCGTACCGTGCGTTCAGCGTAGTGCATTAGCGGAGTCGCCGATATAGGGAGAGTCAGGAGTACCACATGCGCCCTGTAGACTCTGCCGCCTCGGATTGAAGCTGGCTTCAATAAGCTGCCTTTGCGAGAGCTTTAGCAGCGAAGATTTGTCTCGATCACCTCAGGTGGCCAGATTAACGATTTCACCCACGGTGGTGGCTTCACGCGCATATTCTGCAAATCGTGAATAGCTCCAGTGGCTTTTCCAAAAGGAGTCGCGTGGCGGCGGTTCGGGTTGGTTCAAGGCGAAGGCGTCTGGTGCGGCATGGATCACATGGTGGGTAGCAGACCTAAATCGTATATCCCATTGACATATCCCATCAAGATGGCTATTTGGGTTGCGTCGTAATCAATGCAATTCGGAGACGTGCAGATGGAGCAGGGTGCAGTATTCCAGAGCAATCGTAGCCAAGCGATCCGTTTGCCAAAGGCGCTTGCTTTCCCTGGTGATGTAAAGCGTGTCGACATCGTTGCGGTGGGACGCACTCGTATCATTGCACCAGCTGGTGAGATCTGGGACAGCTGGTTTGAAGGAGCGGAGGCGACATCCGACTTCATGAGCGAGCGTGATCAACCTGCTTTGCAGGAGCGTGAGGCATTTTGATGCTGAAGTACATGCTCGACACCAATATCTGCATTTTTACGATCAAAAATCGACCGCAGCAGGTTCGAGACGCGTTTAATCGTTCCCATGATCAGCTGTGCATCAGCTCGGTTTGCTTAATGGAATTGATTTACGGAGCGGAAAAGTCAGCCAGTCCTGAAAAGAACCTTTCCGTTGTGGAGGGCTTCGTAGCGCGCCTCGAGGTTTTGCCGTACGACGAAATGGCAGCAAACCATAGCGGTCAACTGCGAGCTGAATTGGCGCGTAGCGGAACTCCGATTGGTCCATATGATCAAATGATTGCAGGACACGCGCGCTCGCGGGGGCTGATTATGGTTACCAATAACCGCCGGGAATTTGATCGCGTGCCCGGCTTACGAGTGGAAGATTGGACAACCTAGTTTAAATAATCAATCCCATAGCCGGATCTCGCGGATGGCAGTAAGCATAGCCACCGGTTGTCGGACCGAATCCCACCACATCAGGTCTTTTGTCAATTGTTCATCCGAGTCCAGTTTTGGAAACGAATATCGGTCTCGAACATCACTTTCTCTGCTACGCACTAATCTTGTTCTGACCACTTAAGGCGCTTGACAAAATGCGTCCGCTGCCACTATTGGGTAATCGATCACCCAGGGAGGATGGTGAGGATCGTGGCAGTATCCCTTTCTGACATCGCGGAACGTGCGGGCGTCTCAGTAAAGACGGTTTCCGGCGCATTACACGGCGGCTCCGCCCGCATGTCGGACGATACGCGTCAGAAGGTCAAGGCCATTGCGGAAGAACTCGGCTACGTGACCAACCTTGCGGCGCGCGGCGTGCGTCAGGGCTGGCTGCCGCTGGTCGGCGTCGTCTCCGACGGCCTCATCACTTCGCCATTCGCCACCGAGATCGTACGTGGCCTTGATGGGGCTGCCCGCGGTGCCGGCATGGCGGTCTTTGCGGTCAACCACCGCAGCGGCCAGTCTATCGGCTCGGTGCTCGACGAGGTGCAGCAATTCCGGCCGCGCGCCGTTGCTTATGCCGCCATGTACCACAAGGATGTCGCCCTGCCGGACAGGTTGGCGGGCGCCGTCGGCGTCATGATCAACTGCCGCGAGGCTGCCGGCCGCGTCACCGCGCTGGTGCCGGACGAAGAGGGCGGCGCGCGGGAGATCGTGCGTTACCTCCTCGTCGCCGGTCGCCGTCGCATCGCCTTCATCAACCTGCCGGGCATTCTCGCCGGCACGTTACGCGAGATGGGGTTTCGTGCGGCCCTTGAGGAGGGGGGCATCGACCCCGTCAGCGTGTTGCCGGCAGTGCGCCGGAGCGTCTACAGCGACCGCGCGCCAAGCCTTGTTGCCTCTCATGTGGAGGCGCTTCTGAAATCCGGTCAGCGGCCTGACGCCATCCTGTGCGGCAATGACCGCGTGGCGATGGAAGTCTATGCGGCGCTCGCCCGCGCCGGCCTTCGCATTCCGGATGATATCGCGGTGGCAAGCTTCGACAACCAGGTCGAGCTTGCCTCGAGGCTGGACCCGCCGTTGACGACGATGGCCCTGCCGCACCGCGCCATGGGCCGCCTTGCCATGGAGATCCTCCTGGCCGAGCAGCCCGAACCGCCGCATCTGCGGAAACTACCGTTCCATCTGGTCGAACGGGCATCCGTCTGAATATCGAATAGTGTCTAACTGGAGGAGAATATCAATGAAGACTTCGATGGGTAATCGTTTACTTTCCGCGCTCTTCGCGTCCGCCGCGCTCTTCGCAACCGCCGGTTTTGCCGAGGCGAAGACCGTCATCCACGTTATGCACCAAGGCGATCCCGGCTGGGTGAAGGCCTATGGCGACGTTGCCGCCCGCTTCGAGGCCGCCAATCCCGATGTCGACATCGAGATGATCTACGCGCCGCACGATGCCTATAACGAAAAGTTCAGCGCCGCCGTCATGGCCAAACAGCTGCCCGATATCATGGAGCTCGATGCTCCGTTCCTCGCCAACTATGTCTGGTCCGGCTATCTGCAGCCCGTCAAGCCGCTCATTGACAAGGATCTGCTCGATGACATGACGGATTCGAATATCGCCCAGGGCACCTATCCGATCGACAAGGACCTCTATGCGCTCGGCCTCACCGACTCCTCGGTCGTGCTCTACGGCAACAAGAAATATCTAGAAGCCATTGGTGCCCGCATTCCGAAATCGGTCGACGATGCCTGGACCCGCGAGGAATTCGAAGGCTATCTCGAGAAGCTTTCCAAGCTCGAAGGCGTGAAGTGGCCGATCGACACCTTCCGAGGTTACGGCATCAAGACGGAGTGGATCACCTATGCCTACGGCCCCCTGCTCGAAAGTGCCGGCTGCGACCTGATCGACCGCAAGACCTGGAAGGCCAGCGGCACGCTCGATGGCCAGGCCTGCGTCAAGGCGCTGACGATGATGCAGGACTGGGTGAAGAAGGGCTGGGTCGTACCGACGTCGTCGGGCACCAACCAGTTCTACGCCGAGGGACAGCCGGCACTTTCGAGCANNGCTGCCGAAGATCGGCGACAAGGGCGTGAGCCCGAACGGAACCTGGATCTGGGGCATTTCTGCAACCTCGAAAAACCCTGAGATCGCCGGCAAGTTCCTGAGCTTCCTGCTGAAGGACAAGGAGTACCGGGAGTACGCCAAAACCCAGTCCGCCTATCCGGGCCTGAAGAGCTTCGCCGCCGCATCCCCGCTCTATGCGGAAGGCGGTCCGCTCGCCATCGCTTTTGAGCAGGCTTCCAAGACCGCGATCGCCCGTCCGCCGCACCCGGCCTATCCGACGATCACCTCGGCCTTCATGCAGGCCGTCGACAAGATCTTCAACGGTGGTGACGCGCAGGAGGCGCTGACGGCCGCTGCCAAGAAGATCGACGAGGATATCGAGGACAACGCCGGCTACCCGCCCTTCGACGAGCAGTAAGAGGTTTTGACGGGGCCGGTTCTCGGGCCGGCCCTGGGCAATCTCCGGACGATACCGATGAGGAGGAAACAATGACTTTGCAACAGACCTCCACGCCCGCTTTGCGGCGTCCGGCCAGACGCCGCGACAAGCAGCGGCTCTGGCAGGAAATGGCGATGATCGCGCCTGCCGTTCTGCTTCTGACGATATTCCTGATCACGCCGTTCCTCTTGTCCTTCTGGACGGCGATGACCAACCAGCCGCTCGTGCCGCGCCCGACGCCGGTGCGCTTCGTCGGCCTCCTGAATTTCGAGCGCGTCTTCACCGATCCGCTGTTCTGGACCGCGCTGTGGAACGTTACGCGCTTCACCATCTGGGTGCTGCCGGTGCAGTGCGGCCTCGCCTTCCTGACCGCGCTGCTCTTGCATCAGAAACTGCCGATGCAGAACCTGCTGCGCGGCCTGTTCTTCCTGCCGGCGATCACCTCCATGGTGGTGGTCTGCGTCATCTGGGGCACGCTTTTTCAGTATCCGAGCGGCCCGCTCAACCAGATCGTCGGGTTCCTTTCCGGCGGCACGATCCAGCCGATCGACTGGCTCGGCGACCCCAACTGGGCGATGTTCTCCATCGTGTTGCTTTCGGCCTGGCAGGCCTATGGCTTTCAGATGATCATCTATCTCGCCGGCCTGCAGGGGATTCCCGAAGAACTATACGATGCCGCCCGCATCGACGGGGCAAGCGCGCTGCGCCGCTTCTGGCACGTCACCATGCCCGGCCTTCGTCCGACCCATGTCTTCGTGCTTGTTATCACCACCATACAGGCCTTCAAGCTCTATACGCAGGTGGCAATTCTCACCCAGGGCGGCCCGAAGGAAAGCACCGAAACCGTTGTTCACTACATGGTGCGCGCCGGCTTCGAGGAGCAGAAACTCGGCTACGCGTCGGCCGTTTCCGTCATCCTCTTCGTCATCGTTCTTCTGATCGCGCTCCTGCAACGCAAACTCCTGAGGCGCTTCGATGTCTGATATCGCTTTGAGCCAGCCGGCCCCGCTGGCAATCGCAAGGGGCAACGGCAAGAGAAGCCTGCGCATCGTGCAGAGCCTCTGCGTCCTGGTCATCGCGCTGGTGATGATCTCGCCGCTGTTCATGCTGCTGATCGCCAGCCTGAAGGACGACCGCTTCCGCATCCTTGCCGACATGGGCAGCTTCCGCGCCTTCTGGGTCAGCGACCCGACGCTGTCGAACTACAGGGAGATCGCTCATTTCTCCGGCGAGCTGGCCTATGGCCGATATCTCTTCAATTCGCTGGTGATCCTTGTCGCCACAGTCGTCTCGGGTCTGATCATCAATTCCATGGCGGGCTTCGTTCTGGCCTGGGGCTCGGTGCCGGGCAAGGCGGCGCTCTTGGCGCTGGTCGTGGCGCTCTATGTCATCCCGCAGGAAAGTATCATCATGCCGCTCGTCGTCATGATGTCGCGGGCGGGGCTGACGGATACCTTCGCGGTGCAGATCCTGCCCTGGGTGGCAAGCCCGCTCTATGTCTTCCTCTTCTACCAGTTCTTCGCGCAGCTGCCGAAGGAACTCTATGAAGCGGCGGAAATGGATGGGGCATCGGCCTTCCGCATCTACCGGTCGATCTACATGCCGCTCAGCCTGCCGGCGCTTGCCACGGTCTCGATCCTCATGGGCATCGAAAGCTGGAACCAGTATCTCTGGCCGACGCTGGTCACCCAGACCGACTATGCACGGCCAATCGCCGTCGCCATCGCCACCTTCTTCGGACAGGACAGCATCTACTGGGACCGTGCCATGGCCGCCTCGGTGCTGATGATGATCCCGGTCCTCATTCTCTATCTGGCTTTCCAGCGCTGGTTTGTCAGTTCATTCGTCGGCTCCGCCGTGAAAGGTTGATTATGTCTCTGCAGGCAAAGTCCGAAACGTCAGCACCTGAAACCATCGAAGCGGAGCTCCCCGAAGGCACGGTGCTGCATCTCTGGCTGAAGGCGCGCCATGCCGGCGGCGAGGCAAAGCTCTTCGTCGCCGTTGATGGCAACGACATCGGCGAGCCCTCGACCCGCCGCACGGGGGAATTTGAATTCTTCGCTGTGACGCTCGCGAGGGGCGGTTGGGCTACGCTGTCCTATGATGCGGCGACCACAGCGCTCTCCGTCGCTTATGCCTTCCGGCCGGAAACCGTGATGAAGGAGGGCATCAGCGTCCTCCACAGCGATGCCCGCACCGCCGCCCCCAACGTGCCCGACAGTTACCACTTCCGCCCGCCCTTTGGCTGGATGAACGATCCGAACGGTTTTGGACGGTTCGGCGGAAACGCCCACCTCTTCTACCAGCATTATCCGCATGAGCCGCGCTGGAACACCATGCACTGGGGTCATGCCGTCTCGAAGGATTTCGTCCGCTGGACGCATCTGCCCATCTTCCTCTTCCCGGCGGCGCATCTATCGGAAAAGGACGATGGCCGTGGCGGCGCCTTCTCCGGCTCAGCGATCCCCGGCACCGGCCCGGAAGGCGAGGAAATCCGTGTCTTCTACACCGAGCATGTGCGTGACCGGCAACCGGAAGAGCAAATCCAGCTTTCTGCCGTCAGCCGCGACGGCATCGTCGCCCGCCCGCCGGAAACCATATTGCCGCTGCGGCCGGAAGGCTTGAACCTCACCACCGATTTCCGCGACCCCTATATCTTCAGAGGCCCGGACGGCCGCTGGAAGATGCTGCTCGGCAGCCGCGACAGGCAGGGCGGCGTCGTACTGCTCTATGAAACCGCAGACGTGCAAGGTGCCGATGGCTGGACCTTCCTCGGCATCATCCATCGCGAGGACGGTTTCGGCATGACGGCGGCGGAATGCCCCTGCATGGTGCCGCTTTCCGGCAAAGACGGACAAACCCGCTGGGCGCTGATCTTCGGTCTGCTCACCAGCCGCGACCCGGCCACCGGCCGCCGCAACCTCACCTCTGTCATCGTCGGCGGTTTCGATGGCCGCACCTTCACGGCGGAGTTCGAACAGGAGCTGGATTTCGGTTCGGATGCCTATGCCTTCCAGGCCTTCGTTGATGACGACGAGCCGGTCGGTATCGCCTGGCTCGCCAACTGGACGGATTTTTCCAAGAAGGACGATTTCCCGACGGCCATGACCCTGCCGCGCCGCGTGCTACTCGACGGCGACACCGTGCTGACCCCGCCGGTCGCAGCCGTCGACAGCCTGCGCCATCAGTTGCTGGACGACAGCGCGCTCGCCGCCGGCAAGACCGTGCCGCTCGGCACCGGCGCCGTCGAGATCACACTTGATCTCACCGAGCCGGGCGCCGCCTTCGATCTCACCTTGGATCATCCGGATGTCGATCTGGGCGTGAAACTCGATGCCCATGGTCTGGCGATTGTCTTCGACGCGCGTATCGATAAGACGCCGCCACGTTACATCGCCACCGGCGCGAAACCGTCGAGCCTGCGCGTCTTCCTCGATGCCGGCTCCATCGAGGTCTTTGCTGACAACGGCCGCTGGACGGGATCCAAACGCATTCCGGGCTTTGCCGCCGCACATTCGGCAACGCTCACCGGCGCCGTCGCCAAGGCCGGCATCTGGCAATTGAAACTGTGAGGGAGGACAGACAATGGCATCGGTAGCAATCGACCGGGTTCTGAAGCAATACGGCGCAGCCTCTGTTATCCATGGGGTTTCCGCCAATATCGAGGACGGTGAGTTCGTCACGCTCGTCGGGCCGTCCGGCTGCGGCAAGTCCACGCTTCTGCGTATGCTGGCGGGGCTAGAGGATATCAGCGGCGGTGAAATCCGTATCGACGGCCGCGTCGTCAACGACGTCGCGCCGAAGGAGCGCGACATCGCCATGGTGTTCCAGTCCTACGCGCTCTATCCGCACATGACGGTGCGCGAAAATATGGGCTTTGCACTGAAGCTGCAGGGGCGCGATAAGGCGACAATCGACAAGCTGGTGCGTGAAGCCGCCGGCATTCTCGCACTTGAACCCCTGCTGGAGCGCCTGCCGAAACAGCTCTCCGGCGGTCAGCGCCAGCGCGTCGCCATGGGCCGCGCCATCGTACGCCATCCGAAAGTGTTCCTCTTCGACGAGCCGCTGTCCAACCTCGACGCCAAGCTGCGGGTGACCATGCGCAGCGAGATCAAGGAGCTGCATCAGCGCCTTGGCACTACCATCGTTTACGTCACCCACGACCAGATCGAGGCGATGACCATGGCCGACAAGATCGTCGTCATGCGCGCCGGCCGCATCGAGCAGATCGGCAAGCCGCTTGATCTCTACGACCGCCCAGATAACACCTTCGTCGCCGCCTTCATCGGCTCGCCGTCGATGAACCTCTTCGAGGGTGGCGTCAGCGACGGCGGCTTCCGTATCGAAGGCGGTGTTTGCCTGCCGCTTCCGCCGCAATTGAGCGAGAGCGCGGCGTGCACCTACGGCATCCGCCCGGAAGACCTCGACATTGCGGAGACGGGCATTCCCGCCACCGTGCTGACTGTCGAACCAACCGGTGCGGAGACCCACCTTTCGGTGCGTGTCGGCACGCAGACGGCAACCATCGTGCTGCACCGGCGGGTGGATTTAAAGCCCGACCAGCAAATCCACCTCGCGCCCAAATCCGAGAAAATCCACCTCTTCTCCGCCGAAGGCAGTCGGATAGGCTGATCCCCGGCGCCTCCCGCTGAGCTTCGCCTGTCATTTGACGGGCTCGGTTCGGTTCCGGTGCCATCCAGCCTCGCGACGTCTTGGTTTTGGGTGTTTGGCCCTTCAGTTCAGGCAACTCACATGAAAGCGGTCTGCCCATGGAGCTTTTTCTTCCATGAGCAGAGTGGGACGCAAATCTCGCCAAGGATATACAATCCGGTTTCATGCGGCGCATTCGGCCTTAATGGTGGGATGATCGTCAGGTCCCGTTCGCTCGCTAAGGTCCGTCCGATCAGTTCGCGGTCGTCACCGGGGCGATTGTAGAGAATGACCTCCGCGCCCCATGCCCTGGTAATTCGAATTTTCGTTTCGGGCGCGGCATGTGTCATCAAAACGACGGCTGGGACACCCAGTTTTCGAGCTGCCCACGCAACCGCCCTGCCCATGGTTTCCTGAGGAGAATGTCAGCAGACCGCCCTTTCCGAGGGCGTTGTCCTGGGCCAGAAGCGAGATCATGTTCAAGGCGCCGCGGACCTTAAAACTGCCGGTCGGCTGCAACCCTTCTGCTTTCACCAGAAGTCTTGCGCCCCAGCAAATCGTTCACGCGCTCATTCTCAAGCAATGGTGTTGGCCTAAGGTCCTTGCTGATGCGTTCTCTTGCCTGCTGAACCTCTTCGATAGCGGGTTCCAAGAGATTCCACGGCCGGTCCAAAGTGACGACTTCGTTCATTTTATCCTCATGCGGCGAAAGACTGTTTCCGCAAAAGATACCGGGGCGGAGCTCCTTTCGGATAAGACGGTGCTCCACGGATCATCAACCCGTAGGACTTAAGTGGCCCTGCGATAAAGTCCTCAATCGTTGGTCTGCGAAGTCCGGCGGCGGCATCGAAACCGGCAAAATCGATATCGACCGTCGTGCCCGCGAGATCGACGCCGAAATTCACGTTCGGGTGACGTTCAGGGTAGGAGGCCAGTCCGGGAAGGAGACTTTTCGATCCGAAAACCACCGGGCCGTTAGGCGCAAATGGCCGCGAGGCCCCGCCTGCCGAGCTTCGGCCATCAGATCGGCCTCTGCCTCCTCAGCAAGATGGCCGATCACGAAGATCCTGATGGCGAGCCGAACGGAATCATTTCGGCTGACTCGGCGACATAACGGGCATGCCTAAAATCGCGGATGGAAGCGACGTTGTCACCGTTCCAGTCGAGGAGCACGAAGTGTGTCGGCGCGTCGCCTACGCTGTTCGGGTTGAACACCAGAATTGCTGGCCGACGATCCACCAGACCAGGAACGAGATGCCAATCGTATATGCCCGAATAGTTTTTGAAGTAGCGCGAGACCTCCTGGCGCCCCTCCATTCGGACTCGCGACACGAGTTCAAGCCGAACATCGTCCGCAAGCATGTCTCGCACTGCGTCAAAGTCTCTGGCGTTGAAGCGATCGACATACTTCGCAAGTCGCCTCAAATCACCCTGACTTAAGACCGGCGGCGATGTCCCAGCGTTCACATTGCCGACTTCGCGAATGCGGATCCGACCGCGATGCAGTGCTGCCTTTACTGCTGGAATGCTCAATCCTGTAATCTCGGAAACTTCCCGCAGGGAGTAGCCCAGCACGTCCATCAGTATGACGCAGCCGCGATGCGAAATTGGCAGGTACATGAACGCTTTGAGCCCCGCCGAGGCGATAACTCGTGCATCTGCCAACTCGCGATCGTCGATAGCCATGTTTGGGTCTTCCTCAGACCGCAGGACATCCTGCCTCTGCCTGCGACGTATAAAATCAACAGAAGCATTGTGCGCCACCCGAAAAAGCCAGCTCTCAAGATCGAGGATTCGCTTCTCCGCCCGGGCCTCAATGGCTTTAACGAGGACTTCTTGAACGATGTCTTCGCCATCGATTGCAGATCCTACCATCCGAGCGCAGTAGCGATGAACCTTGGGGCGTAGATCGCCCAAGCGTTTCGCGAATAAATGGCGGTCTTGAGTGTCTTCAGGGATGGTTGATGTCATCTTCAAGTCCGGTTTTGGGCCATATCGAATCCAAAGCCGTAGGTGCCCACAACCTCGACTTCATTGGCTGACGGCCGCCCTGAATTCGCTCACCGGCATCCTTTTGAAACGCGCGAAATGCCTGAAGGTCTGAGAGGCTTGGCCCGCCCTCATTTTGTTCAACGATGTGGACGAAACGTCCTTCTCCGTGGCGCAGGACCATGTAGCGAAGTCCACTCGGCGCCTTTATCCGCAATTCTTCGAATACGGCGCGGATCAGCCGGGTGTTTTCGTGGGTATACTCCGGTTTTGTGCTGTACGTGACGTGCATCGGCTTCATATCGCTCTCCTATGGCAGCGGACCGGTCACATGACCCTGCACCGCTGGCTGCAGTCGTTGCGTCTGCTCCTTCAATTAAGACGATCCGCGTCAGCGAAAGGATTCGCTGCACTTTCAGATTGTGCCGAGATGGCAGGGTCCGCGTTGGCGTGTCAACTCAGCGCGATAGCGAGCCGCTGGTCCTGATGACAGCGAGGTTGGTGAGCTACCGCCTGTCGCCCGCCTGCTATCGTGTGCGCCGCTGTGTAAAGCACGGCCGGGCCCGGCATGAAAAGCGATTGAGGAACCGGATCCTTTGTGAGGTCCGCAACGTCATAGTCAGCGTACGGCATAAGCACGCCGCAACACAGCCGCGAAGGCGTCTTCGCTACTAATGGAGAATTCCAATGACGAACCTAAAGCGCCACTATTTAGTTACCTGTGCGACTGGCAATGTCGGACGCCGAGCTGTCGGCGAGCTCTTGAAACGAGGCCATGATGTGAGGGTCTTCGCCAGGAACCGGGACCGCCTGCAAGCCTTGATCGATATTGGCGCTACAGCAGTTGTCGGCGACATGCATGATCTGGGAGCGGTGAGGGCGGCCTTCCAAGATATCGATGCCGCTCTGCTCATTTGCAAAGGTAGCATGAACGCTCGAGACTACCGGCGAGACTTTTTCCTTGCGGGGGAAAATTACGCGATCGCCGCCGGCGAGACCGGACTAAGATCTGCTGTTTTTGTCAGTTCACTCGGTGCGCATGACGACCGTTATCGAGGCCTCGTTCTAATTCACGGAGATGTCGAGCAGCGGCTGAACACCGTGCCTGGCCTCAACCTCCTTAATTTGCGCTCGCCAATGTTTTTTGAAGACCTCTTCTATTTTCTGCCAACAATGACGACAGTTGGGGCGCTCACGTGGCCTATCGCACCGGACTCTTTGATTGATATGGGCGGCACGGCCGACGTCGCCGATGTAGCGGTAGAGCGGCTTGTGGCGCTCGATTTTGAAGGCAAGCAAGTAGTGGAAATTCACGGTCAGCCAGGTCTCACTACCACCAAGATCGCAGACATCATTTCTGGCGCTATTGGTCGTCCCTTTCCGGTCGCACCGTCGTCCGGTGAGGACGATGTGGCAAGAATGATGGAAGCTGGAATTGGTCGAGACTTCTCGATCTTGATGAACGAAGCATGGGAGACGTTCAGCCACGGACTGGTTCGCGAAAGTGGGCGGCCAGGATCTCGCCTCCTGCCGCAATCGATCGATAGGTTCATCGAAAACGTGATTGCACCAGCCATCCTTGCCGCACCTAGAGCGGTCGCAGCCGAATAGCCTTCCTAGCAGCGGGAATCTTGGCAGATACCCGCTGCTAGGGCTCAACGCCAAGCAGCCGAAGCTGATGACGGATTTGATCGTCTATCCCCCATCTCTTCAATCATACCTCGCGTTTATCTTGCCAAAGGCAGGTTCTGGGACATTGTGCATTTCGATGCGCGCACCAATTACGCCCTGGCAATGCGCGAATTGGAGAAGGCAGGCATTGGGATCGTTCCCGTCGAGGGGTTCATTACCGACGAGTGCAGAACGGCGGCATCGCTCGTGTCACAAAATCCGCTTGGCATTGAAGGACAGCAGAAACTCCAGGATCTCCGTGGAACGTATCAGCTTCCGGTGACGGACGGCATCTTTCTACTTCCAACGAGTGGGATGGCGGCTCCGCTGATTGCTGATTGGCCGCTCGCACGGGGAAGATTCGATCCCGATCCCTTTGAGACCATCATGCCGGTACTGCTGAGTGACGTGGCAGCGGTCACCGTTCCGAATGGGTTCTTCGTGGAAGGCTTGCCAATGGGGCTGACGTTCGCGGGCCCGATGACTATGCTCGCGCGCCTGCTTCTGCTTGCTCAATGGTTCCGAATGGTAACGAACTGGCCGACCGTGCCGAGAGGCCATCAGCCCTCATGAGTGAACAGCGTACAGACTGGATTGCATTCGTACCGCAGCTCCCCGCACAGCTCTGGCTGCTCGCAGCTGCGGCCTTCGTGAATTTCTTAGGCTATATGGTCACGCCCTTTCTGGTCCTATACCTGACAGAAGTGGCCAATTTCTCGATCGAGAGCGCGGGGGTCCTGCTGACATGTTTTGGCTTTGGCGGTATCGCCGGCACTTGGTCAGGCGGAAGATTGAGCGATCGGATCGGCGCGCACAACGTTCTGGTACTGAGTTTCCTGATCAGCGGTGGCGCAATGGCGGTCATCCCGGCAATCTCCAGCACACTGATTATCGGGGGAATATTGATCGTCCTTGCCTTTGCCAACGGGGCTTTTCGGCCGGCCTATGATGCCTGTGTCGTTGGGTTATGTCCCGAAGACGAGCGCTCAAGAGCGTATGCGGTCTATGTCGTCGCTATCAATATTGGGGCGGGGATCGCTGCCAGTTTGGGCGGTTATCTTTACGCTGTGAAACCAGAGTTGATTTTCTACGTGGATGCAGCGAGGAGCACGATCTGACCGACAATGTCGCCTACACGTGTGACGACACGTTCTCGCTGGTGTCGCTGGTTTCTGCCGGGCTTGGCATCGGCTTCGTGCCGGAATGGACGCAGGATCTGCCGAACCGCGGGTTTGAACTGAAGAAGGTGCGGGGGATCGATTTCAAGATCGGGCTCGGTGTTGCCTGGAACCGGGAGGATCCGACGGCCTCGCGTGACGACATCATCGATATCGCACGATCGCTCGCGCGGCCGGGCAGGTGAGGGAAGGCAAGCCTAGCTGCCTTCCCCGATCTTTACTGGCGCCTTTTGCGCCAGGGCGCGTTCTTCTGCCAGTCGCCGGCCATGATGCTCTCGTAGGGGATCACCTCGTCGACCACTTCGGCCAAGCCATAGTGCTCGATCTGCGACCGCGCGTTCGCAGCACTCTTGTAGGCTCTCGGCAGTTCCCACACGGAGAAGAACCGCGCGTCGAGGCCGCTTGTTCGGCGATGTCAGCTCGGTCGTGCCGACGGCGCAATGTTGGACGCCGGCCTGGGCGATCGGCACCAATCCGCACACCTGGCAGGTCGTTGCACAGGGCAAGAGCCCGGCCGCACACAAGGTGATGGCACACGCCGCAAAGACGCTGGCCGCGACGGGGCTTTCTCTGATTGCATCCCCGGACCGGCTTGCAGTTGTAAAGGTGGAATGGGCCGAGAAGACCGACAGTAACGCCTATCACTGCCCTATTCCTGATCATATCAGACCGCCAACGCCGTAATTGGTCCAAGATACATTCCGACGTCGACTTTACGATGAGCTGTTAAAGCATACGTCCAAAGAGGCAGCCCACGTCGGTGACCCCACTCGACGCGAGGCCGATGCCCTCTGAGCCACTTCGCTCCACAATTCGCCGTCGCCGGGTGTATACGAATGAAAGAATTGGAAGAGGGTACGATTGCTCGTTCTAGCTCTTGTTGACATCGGTTGATACGACTGCACCTCGCAAAGGGTGCGTCGCTTGGACTTCTACCGGGCGCGGCGAGGCAAGGTGCAATTTGACAGGAGTTCCTGCCGCGTCGCATAGGAGCCGAATAGTGTCATCAGGTCGCGCGCCTGTTTTTCATCCAGGTTTTTTTGGCGGGCGAAATCCCTGACGCTGAGAACCTTCCTCAGTCGATCAGTTACAAGTGTCGATGGATGAAAATGTGTGCTCATTTAAAAGGCCCTTGGTGGATGCGCCCTAGAAATGCGGCCGTCTGAAAATCGTTCCATTCGATACAAGAAACCCTAATCGGCCCCACCTGCGTGGCGCACTCGATGGTTACCTGCGTGGCACCCTTCGCAGGCGGCGGGGCGGCGAGGCATCTCGTACAGGGAAGAGCGGCTGCGATGAACATGACCATGCTGCTACAGCAATCACCAAAATTGGTCAGGAACTGCAACGCGCTGTCGTAGTTGTGCTCACAGCCAAGGAGGAACTCATGAACAACGATGAAATCAGACGCCGCGCATATGAGAAGTGGGAAGCGGAGGGGCGTCCTGAGGGCGAGCACGAGCGCCACTGGACCGAAGCAGAAAAGGAAGTCGGCGGCGGTCAACTCCCGCAGACGTCCTCGCCTGCCCATCATAGCGGAGTAAACGTTCCGGAAGGCAATGGTCAGACAACGTCTGATGCGGTCCCTTCGGGCAGCGGTCAGCCGGGAAGCTTCAAGCCGGGCGAACTCGCTTCTGAGAACAAGTAGCCCCGTACGTTTCCGAACAAACAGAGGCGCCGTGCCGGAACAACGCAAACGTCTGCGCCATTTCATTGGTCCCCAGATTGCATCGAGCGCCTCGACAACAAGGCCCTCAGCGCACAGATTGCGATCTTCAAAGGCGATCACCTTCAGCATCTCCACCTGCTCAACGAGATGGCGCGGGAACTTGGAATCGAAGCTCCTAGCGAAGGCGACATGAAGAAGATGCTCACAACCGGAAAGATTGCACTCGCTGACATCTTCGGCGACGCGGCTATATTGAAGGCGATGAAGACGAACGAAGACGACACTGTCACCGCCTATGAGAGGGCTATCCGTCAGGAGGACGCGATCCCGGCATCGAAGGCCTTCTTCATGAAGGCTCATCGGGACGAAGAGCGCCATCGCGCCTGGATGGAGACAACCGCGAGTAGCCTGTGACCCTGGGCGCTAGCTCTGGCTTTTGGGAGAGCTCATTGCAACCGTCGCAATGCCGCTAAAAAATCGACGTCGCTCTATTCGAACTGCATCATCCTAACAAACGAACGTCGTAACCGCGAGGTTGCGTCTTCGCGTGCGTTGGATGAAGAGGGCGCTTCACCGGGGCGCCCTCGACCAATTCTTCAATTTCCAGCGAGTCTTGATGCCGTCACACGACCGCCTAATCGTCTTTCTGCATGGCATCGGTGCGGGCGCCCAACTCACGCCATTAGCGAACTCCTGGAAGACTGAGCTGCCGAACAGTCGCTTCGTCGCACCCGACGCCCCGTTTCACCACCCGTATGGACGCCAGCGGTTCCGGGTGGACGGAAATCCGCTGGATCCAAGAAGGATAGGGGCTGCCCGCGAGGGCTTCGACAAGCTCGTGATAGAGGTCATCGAGCAGGAGGGTTTCAGCAATGCTCTCGAGCGGACTGCGTTCGTCGGCGTTTCCCAAGGCGCCATCATGGCGTTGGATGCGGTCGCGTCCGGACGTTGCCAGGTCGGTGCTGTGGTCTCTTTCGCAGGCTTGCTCGCGCCGCAGCCGATCTCTTCGAAGAGTAAGCACACACGCATTCTGCTCGTCCACGGAGCAGCCGACAATCGGATCCCGTCCATGGCATCGACCTTCGCGGCTGCACAGTTTGGCACGGCAGGCTTTGAGGTCGAACTCAAAATCGAGCCGGGGGTAGGGCACACGATTTCGTCTTTAGGCGCGCAACGGGCTCTGACGTTCTTGAAGAAGGTGATGAATTAGACAGCAGCCCGACCGGTCCGTCTATGATGTTCATTCCATCGAGCAAGGTTACGTTTTAGGGCGATGTTTCCGATAGTGCAGCGAAGCAACGGCCTGGGACACGGACAGCGTGGAGCGCAGCGTGGCGGCATCCAGATCCGTGTTGTAGCGTACGATGCGGCGTTGCGGGGGAAGAACTACGGGTCTCTATCGTTCACTTCCTGAGACCGCGAGCGCGCCAACTGGGCACGACAGGGATGGTGAACATGATGATTTTTCCAGTTTCTCGTCATGGCCGGCAAACGGCAGCCGAGCGCCCAACCTGTCCGCCGGGGTCACCACCGCCTAAAAGCGGCTGGTGGAACCGAAAGCGATCGTTTGAGTTTCAGCGAAATGAACCAGATCATCACCGAGATCGATACAATCGCAGCCGAGGCCAAGCTCACGTCAGGCCTCGTCTACGTCCCCGGACTAGAGACGGGCATCACCCGCAAACTGGGTGCGAAGGGCTTCCTCTACTACAGACCCGACGGTCGTCGGATTACCGAGGCTTCCGAGATAGCGCGGCTAAACGCGCTTGCCATCCCTCCCGCCTACACCGATGTTGTTATCTCGACGAACCCGTTTTCACACTTGCAGGCGATAGGAACCGACGCCCGAGGACGGCGCCAGTATCGTTACCATCCGGACTGGCACGCCGAGCGCGGAAAAGCGAAGTTCGAACGGCTCGGCAATTTCGCAGATCGACTGCCGGATTTGCGCGAGAGGGTCGATGCCGATCTTCGTTCGCGCGGCCTCAACATGGACAAGGCGCTTGCGACGGTCGTCTGGATGCTGGACAATCTCTACATTCGCATCGGCAACTCCGCGTATGCCGAAACGAACAAATCTTTCGGCCTGACGACCCTCCGCAACCGCCACGTTAGGGTCGAGGGTGGCAGCCTGAAATTCCGTTTCAAGGGAAAGTCCGGAAAGGAATGGAATCTCGCGCACAGCGATCGCAGGATCGCGAACGTGGTGAGGAAGCTGCAGGAGCTTCCCGGCCAGCACCTCTTTCAGTACGTCTGCGACGAAGGCGGCTGCCGTCAGATCTCGTCGAACGATGTGAATGCGTACATCAAGGAGATTACTGGGCAGGATTTCAGCTCTCGGCAGTTCCGGACCTGGGGCGCGACATGCATGGCGGTGGAAGCGCTGGCGCCGATCGAAGTCGCCCACACGCAGCGGGCGCTGGCCCGCCAGCTCAACGCGGCAATCGACCAGGTGGCCGCCAAGCTGGTCAACACGCGTTCCGTCTGCCGTTCGTCATACATACATCCGGCAGTTTTCGAGGATTTCGAAGCCGGGGTGCTGCGAGACATTTTCAAGCTCAAATCAAAGAGCGAGCGTCTGCTAAGGTGGATGGACGACGATGAAATTCGTGTTCTCAGGTGGCTCCAGAAGCGAGCGCCCTCGCAGGCTTCAACAACAGCACCCTAATCATGGTGGCCGGGAACCAAGTCGGCAACGCGGACGTTGCCTTCTCGCATTCTAGCAAAGGAGAATTTCCAATGATTTCTGCAGAACAGGTTCGCGAACATATGGAAGTAATCGGCGCAGACGGCACCCACGTTGGCACGGTCGACCATATGGACGGCTCGTCTCGGATTAAGCTCACAAAGTCGGATGCCGACGATGGTCAGCATCATCTAATTCCTTTGGATTGGGTGGATCACATCGATGAACACGTTCATCTGAGCAAGAGCGCGGACGACGTCCGCCGTCAGTGGTCGTCGATCAACTGATTGCGTTGGGAGCCGCTGATGAGGCGGCTCCTTCTGCCGGAATGATCCCTCCCAGTCGAGACTGCCCAACGTCCATGCTAAGGGTTGAACTCTCTGGCTAAATCAGTTTCCTTGCGGTGTTCCATCCTTTGTTTCCGAACTCATGCAGGCCGCCAACGACGTCGATCACCTCTCGAATCCCGAGATCCAAAACCTGCTTATGCGGACAATAACGACCATCCGCGTCCTGGTGCCTCAGAAGGCACTCGCTTTTCTTCAGAGGACCTTCGCGTGAAATGGAAACCGAAGAGTCGCAGGTCCGTTACCATTCTATGAGCGACCAGCAGACAGGTAAAAGCGATGCATCCCGGTCGAACGAAGGATGATCAAGTCGGGCATATCGACAATTGACCGTCGACCTCTATGTCGCCAACGATCTATACAGGAGTACTTGTATGCACATCGACGGCTCGTGCCACTGCGGACTGGTACGATACGAAGCGGATGTCGATCCTGGCGAGGTGACGATCTGCCACTGCGCGGACTGCCAAAGGCTGACGGGTACCGCCTATCGCGTGACTGTGAGTGTGCCGCGCGAGAACTTCCATATCATCTCTGGCGACCCGAAGGAGTATGTGAAGATTGCCGACAACGGCCGTCGACGAATGCAGTATTTCTGCTCAAACTGCGGGTCGCCTATCTACACGACTGGAGAGCTTGAAGACGCCGAACAGGTCGGCATTCGACTGGGAACGATAAACCAGCGTCAGGAACTCAAGCCGAGCGCTCAGTTCTGGTGTGCGTCGGACCTTTCGTGGGCGCAAGACCTGCATACGCTGCCACGTCACAGCGGGGATTGAAGAGATCATCAGACCGGGCACCTGTGGGAAAGCATAAAAATACGCAACAACGGCGCGCTCTGAGAGTTTCGCATTGATCGAAACACTGGGAGATCAATCATGGCAGACGAGAGGACAGTCACCATCCGCGCAAACTTCGAAACGCGTGAAGCTCCAGACCTCGCGGTCGAGCACCTCGTGCAGCAGCTTGGCATTTCCAGGCCGGACGTCTTCGTTCGATCGGCCGCGGCGGAGAACACCTCGGGATCGAGGGCCTCCGGCGGCGACGCTTCCCATCAGGGCGCGTCGCGTGACGACGCTCCGCTTGTTGGCGATATCGAGGTTTCCGTTGACATCGCGGCCAAGCAAATACCTGCGGTCAACCGAATCTTTGGAGATCTGGGAGCGATGCGCGTGTCGAGTCGCTGACTGACGACAGGCATTAATTAGAGCTGGCAGCCGTATCTTGGCGCTCGCTTCTGGCGCCGAAGATTTCAAACTGCTCGAGTACGACGCGACTAAGTCATAGTGCGGAAACGGTGGGTTGCAACAGCAACCGTCACAAATAAATCATTGGAACCTATGCGTTTTCCGGGTGTTTCCACTTCATCCAAATAGGAGGAAATACCAATGAAGAAAATCGCCATTCTCTGCGCGGGAATGCTCCTCGCCGCATCCGGTGCCTTCGCCCAGAGCGAAACGCCGACTACCTCGCAGACCACGCCTGCGGTCAACACCGAACAGAACCCCGGCGCGCCGATCGCGGGCAAGAACAGCTTTACCGAAGCCCAGGCGAAGTCTCGTCTCGAAGATGCCGGCTACACGGACGTGACCGGGCTTAAGCTCGACGACCAGGGTGTCTGGCGCGCGACCGCTTCCAAGGATGGCAAGCCGGGCGACGTAGCGCTGGACTTCCAGGGCAACATCACGCTCGCCAAGTAAAATAAGCAAGGAGGATTCCCATGAGAACCATTACAGGACTCTACGATAGCTACGACGACGCCAGGGCGGCCGTAACGGCACTTGAGGATGCGGGCGTTCCCTCTGACGACATCAGCATCGTCACCAACAAGGAAAACGGTGTCGATGTCGAAGGACAAGGCAACCGCGCCGGTGAAGGCGCCGGAACCGGTGCAGGCATTGGTGCTGTCGCAGGCGGCGCTGGCGGGCTGCTGGCCGGGCTCGGCATGCTTGCGATTCCGGGCGTCGGCCCGGTCGTTGCTGCTGGCTGGCTTGTCGCGACAGCGGCTGGTGCTGTGGCCGGCGCAGTTGCCGGCGGCGCGGTCGGCGGTATCGTCGGTTCAATGGTCGAATCCGGCGTGCCGGAAGAGGATGCCAACTTCTACGCCGAAGGTATCCGTCGCGGCGGATCGGTCGTGACCGCTCGTGTCGACGAGAGCCGAGCCGCATCGGCGGAGACGATCCTCAACAGCTCGCCGCGCGTCAACGTCGCCGAGCGTCGGGCGCGTTATGCCGAGGAGGGATGGACCCGTTTCGACGAGACGGCGGATCCGTACACGGCCGAACAGATCGCTGCCGAGCGCGAGCGGTATCGCGTGAATCGTCTGTAATTCGCCTCAGCGAAAAACCGTCAGAAAGCCTCGCAGGTGATGCGGGGCTTTTTGCTGCTTGCCGCCGGGACTTTTTGGCGTTGTCGGCATAGTCGGCGGCAAGCAAGGAACTGCCACTGCGCTCGACGCAGAGAGCTTCAATCGACAGCTTCATCTTGAAGAAGCCAAACTGATTGAAGCCAACGCTGCCCGTTATGCCGTCCAACAGGGTTATCGCGCCAATGTGAGCAACTGCTCCAGCGCTGCTATCGACCTCGCGATTCTGATCTGCTGGTTTCCACGCACAACTGGGCCGGTTAGTCGCATAATTTCCGTTGAGAATAATAGCGGTGAATACCGGTCAGTAAGATAATCGCCCATTGTCGTCGGCGGTCTTGGTCAAGTTCGAGTTGACTCGGGTTCCTTCTCCGCCGCGCGGCGCGCCCGGATCGCCGCCGCGATGAAGACGCGCGACAGGCCGTGATAGAGCGGCTCGCGTGAAAGGATGCGCGAGGTTACGTAGCCGATCATCGACACCGCCATGATCGGGATGACGGCCTGATGGTCGCCGGTCATTTCCAGGATGATGACGAATGCCGTCATCGGTGCCTGTACGACGCCCGCGAAATAGCCAGCCATGCCAAGGATCGCTGCCAGCGCGATGCTGGTGCCGAGCAGAGAGCCGACCGTGCTGCCGAAACCGGCGCCGACGGCGAGCGACGGCGCGAAGATGCCGCCAGGAATACCTGAGAGCATCGACAGGAAGCTGGCTGCGAGCTTCTCGAGGAAGAACAGCAGGGGCAGGGCGTTGCCTTCGACGGCGCCGCGCGCCTGCTCGTAACCGGTGCCGAAGGTCGTGCCGCCGGATGCGACCCCGATGACCGCGATTGCCAGCCCGCACACGCCCGCAAGCGCCAGCATGCGTTTGAGTGGTTGCGGTTGCGCCCAGCGCCGGATCTTCTGGCCGAACTGCAGGGCAAAGCCGCTGAAGGCGGCACCCAGAGCGCCGCCGCCGATGCCGCAGATCAGAACCAGTCCCCAGTCGCGAAGCTCGGTCGGGGCAGCAGACGCCATGCCGAAATAATTATAGCTGCCGGAAAGCCCGAGCGCCGCCAGGCCCGAGAGGATCACGGCTGTCAGCACCAGCCCGTTGGCGCGCGATTCATAGGTGCGGCTCATTTCCTCGATCGCAAAGACGATACCGGCAAGCGGCGTGTTGAAAGCGGCAGCGATACCCGCCGCCGACCCTGCAAGGATCAACCCGCGTGCCTGCGCCATGCCGCCAAAGCGGGCGACGGCAAGCATGATCGACGCGCCGACCTGCACCGTCGGCCCCTCGCGGCCGATCGAGGCGCCGCAAAACAGCCCGAGCACCGTCAGCACGATCTTGCCGAAGGCGATCTTGAGCGACAGTAGCCGCGTCCGATCCTGGGTGTCGTGCAGATGCCGAGCGGCAATTGCCTGCGGAATGCCGCTGCCTCCCGAATTCGGAAACAGCGTCACCGCCAGATAGGCCGAGAGCACGAATCCGGCCGGCGTCAGGATCAAGGGCAGCAGGAATGCCCATTCGCTGGAATAGGTGAGTGATCCGAATGCCTTCTGCGCCAGATCGGCAAGCTTGGCAAAACCGACGCTAATCAGGCCGATCGCCAGGGCTCCACACCAGAACACCATCCTCGGCTTCCATAGCGAAAACGAACCCCAGATCACGCGGGAACGGCGAAGGAGCTTGGAATAGCGATGACGGCTTGGCATGACGGGCTCGATACGTGACGCAGGATATGAAGCCTTCTAACGCCAAACGCGCGCGAAGATCATCCCCTCAATTGAAAAGGTACTGGATTTGGGTAGGATCGCTTCATGTCGAAGGATGGAGGACGCTATGTTCAGCGCATTCGGAATTGGACCGCCGTCCCTTGGGCCAGACGACGTTTCCGTGATGCAAAACCTGGTCAAGGACTACTGCTTGACGAAGGAGATCGCACTGGACAGCGAGGAGGGGCGGGATGTCGCGCGCGAACTGCTCAAATGGTTTCAGATCGGCGTGACCGATAAAAGCAGATTACAGGAACTGCTCGCATCCCGCACTTGACGCCAACAGGGCCTTGCCGTCAGCGGATCGACACTGATGGTCGCCTGCCACGCCATCCGGACTGCGGTCCTGGCAAAGCCCGAGGCAAATCCGCCCCATATTCGGCAGACAACTGCCTCATATGTGCGCTGCGGGTAAAGTTGCGGCCGGCGCAAGCGTCCGTCGGGTGCTGAAGAGGCAAGCCGGAGTATCGTGATTGACCCGATGAGCGGCGAAGCACCCAACCTCCGGTTCGGCCGGAACGATAGGGGCGATCGAGGTGCTTGCCGACGATGCCTTCCAGGCCGAGGCGGCAGACGTGCTCCAGGAGGACGTTGGTTCGCCATCGAGTGTTTCCGATAGCCTGACGGCGCCGATTTGGTCATTCCTTGGGCCGTTCAACGTGTCCTCGAGAAAGTGGCTGCGCGAACGGTATAGGCCGTCCGGACGTTCGTGAAATAGCCAAGGTCTTCGTGGAGGATGTTGCGGGCAATGGTGGCGTCGATCGATGCCTGGCTGTTTGCCTCGACATTCCGGATGGCATCGAGCCTTATCTTCAGATCGGCCTCGGCCGACATCTTTTCCATCATTTAGCCCCGCTTTGAACCCTCGGATATGTTCGCGGTCAGAAAGCGCTTGTCTGTCGGGGCTTACACTTTGACCTTCCCTAATTCTTCCACCGCAATGCCGAGCGCGGTCGCGAACGCTTTGCGGCCGGGGTCGGGCAAGCCCTCCAGTCCCGCGGCGATGCCCTCCTGCCAGGATTTTCCCCGATCCCATGCCTCTTGGTAGGCATCGGCCAAAACGTCGCCTTGGCGTATCTCCACGAGTGCCTGTGCGAGCAAGGAGGATTGGTATGCATCCTTGTCCCGCTTTGCGCGTCCGAGCGCGTCTGCGAGCCGCCTGGACGCCACGATAAGCTTATGGACGGCATATCGCTCGGGAGCGGGGACAATAACGCTGACGCCTTCCTTGTGCAGCAGCACGGTCCTGACAGGCTCGTAGATCAGGTAATCGAGAAACCGCAGGTTTTCCGCCGACGCGCCGCCGAGGGCGGGCATGGGCGAAGGCTTTCCCGTGTATTCGTCCGATCCACGGTTCCCCGTGAGGAATTCTACCCGGTAGCCCTTGCCATTCTGGAAGGCCGCGACTTTGGCCTTGTCCGCCTGGTGCGGGACGGCGCGGAATCCGGGATCGACCGACTGGAGGACTTCCAGCACCGGAGGCAGGCTATCCCCGACCTCCGAGGAGATCGCGAAATCTTGCGCGTAGTCCGCGTCGCCCGTCTGCATCACCGTCGAAGGCATCCGCACGCCAAGGAGGCCGGGATAGCAGCTGAAGGCAACCGAGCCGATCAGGACCGCCCGCAGGCGGAACAGGCCAGCTTCGGCAAGCGCCTTGGTGACGTCGCCTGCAAACGGATCGGGACCAGCCAGTCCACCGCCGCGCTTCAGCGTGCCGACGAGGCGGCGGCGCTCCTTGATGTCGTCCTTGATTTCCTTGTGGGCATTGACGCGAGCCGTGATCTCCTTGTCGCTGTGTGGGCCGACATAGCGGCGCTTGTCGCCGTCAGGAGTAGGGAGATCGAAATACCAGTAATCCTTGCCCTTCACGGGAACCGTCACGAAACGGCCTTCGAGGGGAAAGTCCGCCTGAAACTGCGCATCGAGAGAGCGCTGCGCCAGTTCCGCGAACATGGTGCGGTAAGTGATGTCGATCTGCTTCATAAGCCCCGTCCTTTCTGGGGTGCCGCGAGTTCTTCTTTCGTCGCCGCCAGAGCCGTCTCTGCCTCCCGCTTCTCGATGAAGTAGCCCTAGTTACTCATCGGCATCTGCCCGTTATAATGTTCTGGCAAAAACATTATAACTCTCCTCGCCCTTGTCAATGGATTATAAAAGCCCGGCAAACCGAGGGTTGACCTGTTGTTGTCTACGATTCGCGACAAGTCGCAGTGGTTATAATGTTCTTGCAAAAAAATTATAACGCTCGCATGCTCGTAATAGCGCAAGGGCAGATCTTCGCTGAAGAACCTGGGCGACAGCTACGCCATCAGCGGAACGGCCGGCATCCGCATCAAGGGTTCAGTCGGCTTTCTGATACACCCTGACGTAGTCGATATCCATGCTGACGGGGAAGATCTTGTCGTTGATCTTGCCCGCCATGTCGCCACCGATTGCCAGGTTGATGAGCAGATAATGCGGCGTATCGAACGGCCAGCTTTTCGTACCTTTGCCAGGATTTTGGTAACCAAAGTAGCGGCGCTCATCGACGCCGATCGAAATCTCCTTCGGCGTCCAGGTCAAATTGTATGTGTGGAATTTGCCGCAGACATCGCGGATGGTGGTTTCACCGCCAACGCCGAATGTTCCCTCGGTGGCCTTGGTATGGATGGTACCGGTGATTTTGCTCGGGGCGTTGCCAACCTGCTCCATGATGTCGATTTCGCCATTGTCGGGCCAGGGGATCTCGTCGGGACCGAGCATCCAGAAGGCTGGCCAGGTACCGGCACCGCAGGGCAGGCGGGCGCGGATTTCGTAGTAGCCGTAGGTCCAGCTAGCCTTGCCGCGTGTGATCAGACGCGCAGATGTATAGGCCTGTCCGCCGTAATCTGACGCCGTCGTCAGCCTTTCCTTGCGAGCGGTAATGACGAGCTTACCGTTTTCCACCTTGGTGGTTTCGACCCGCTTGACGGCATAATATTGCTTTTCGTTGTTGTACCAGCCTGTTTTGTTGGCTTCTGTGTCGTACACCCATTTTTGCGGGTCGGGCAGGCCGTTCCCATTGAACTCGTCCGACCAGACAAGCCGATAGTCGCTCGGCACTGAACTGCTCTGCGCAAGGAGCGGTGTGACGTATAACGAGAAAGCAACCGCGAAGGACATTCGGGCGACAGTGTGGATACTCAAATCAGCTTCCTTTCGTCGTTATTCGTTTTTACTGGATCGGCGAGAGTAGTGGCTACGCGGAAGGGACTTCAGATGCTCCATCGGGCGAGCTGACTGGCTGCCTTTTCACCCAGCGGCAAAACCTGTGGGGATTACGAGGTAATCTCCGCGGTTGGATGACGGCCTCCGGTGCGGGCTCCTGAGTTCTCGTTCGGGGTGCTTCCGATAAGCGCTCGTTAGCTCAAAGGAGTTCTTGCTCCTGTTCATTTCGTTGGTGAAGACCGTGCCGTGAGTTTGTTGCCGTCCGGATCGCGAAGATAGGCGACAAACGCCCCGTTCGGACGCTCCACAGGCGGGGTTTCGATGGACGTGCCGCCGTTGGCGGTGCCGGCGACATGCCACGCCAGAACATGGTTGGGACTTGCGGCGGCAATTCCTATTGTCCCACCGTTCGCCGCAGTCGCCGGCTTGCCGTCAATCGGCTTCGTGATCATCAACCTGCCACCCTCATGGACATAAATCAGCCTGCCTCGGGCATCCATCTCGCCGCGCTGCCCACCAAGAGCAACGAACGTCGCGTCGTAAAACGCCCTGGCCTTCTCCAAGTCGTTACTGCCAATCATGACGTGGGTGAACATGCTTGATCTCCGATTACGATGAGGTCGGTCATTATGGCACTCCAACGAAGGCCCAGGATAGGAGGTCGGCCACTATCGGGACGAAGTCAATGTCATCTCACCGAACTTAACCTACTGACGCTAGACCCGGGCCGACACCCTGTCTGGCGCCTGCGCATTGGTGTTCTTCCAAACCTGGATTTCGACGCGCGATAGATGGCCGGGAATTGCATCAGCAGACATGATCGGCGAAATAGGGCGCCATGGTCTGCCCTCGTTGCCGTTAAGTTGACCCCTCGCAGCTACAGTCGGTGCGATGACGGTGGGTGGCATGTGTCAACCCATCCTAGCGATCATCCGCGACAACTCCTGATTGGAGATTTTTTCGAACTCGCACGGAAATTGTTTGCTCGCTGCAATTATTAAGCGTATCTTCATATACTTCGCCAGCCATGCAAGGGCCCTGGCGCTCGGAAGAGTATTTGGCTTCCGCCCCTGGAGAGCACGATGATCGGCCAAAATGTCAGCCTCTTTAAGAACCGTTCGGTCCGCAGGCTTTCGCCTTTCGATTTTGGGCTCCATGTTTCCACTCTTGAGAAAGTGCAGCTCAGCCGTCAACTTGTCGAGCTGACCACTGGTATTGTTGCGGCCTATCTGCAAAGGCACTTTGTGCCAACCGCTGAACTGGCAAGCCTGATTGCCGATGTGCACGGAGCCCTAGATGATACCCAAGCTTCGAGCACTGCAGTTGTGGCGATGCCCCGTAAAAAACAAAAGCCTTCGGTCTCCATCCAAAAGTCAGTCACGGACGAGTTCATCATTTGCCTAGAGGATGGAGAACGGTTTAAGTCGATGAAAAGCCACCTCGGCAGGAAGTACAATATGACCCCCGATGAATACCGCGCAAAATGGGGCCTATCTGAAGACTACCCGATGGTCGCACCGTCGTATTCCGACAAGCGTTCCCGTTTAGCTCAAGACCATAGCTTTGGGAAGAAGCACTCGCGCAAGAATGCCTGACGCTCAGGAGGCGGGATGCTGCACCCATCAGGCTTGGATTACTCCTTCGGCGGCCCGCCCCGCCGCTCCAGCGCCGTCTTGCGGATGGTCTCCGCGATGTCAGGACTACTGCTCGACAACATCTGGAAATCCACGACGTAGAGCGACAGCAGCGATACCTCGGTTGCTGCGCTGACCGTCGCTGAGCGCGGTTCGCCGCTGATCAGCGCCATCTCGCCAAAGAAGTTTCCGGCACCGAGTTCCACTGGATGGTCGGGTGTCGCCACGGTGACCCGCCCCTCGACAATGAAGAACATCTGATCGCCAACATCGCCCTTGCGGCAGATCACGGCACCTGCGGGGACAATGCGCGGCCGCAACGCCCGAACGATCTCGATCAGTGCAGCGGAACCAAGCTTCTGGAACAGGGCAAAGGTACGAAAGCAGTGTTTGAACCTCAGGCGGCCAGCCGAACGCTCAGGCGTCCACCTGCGGATTGCGTCGAGGTTGTCGCCCCAAGCCTGAACCGGGAAACCAGTTCGCGCAGCTTGGCGGCTTCCTCGGCAAGCTGGCCGGATGCCGCGGTGGATTGCTCCACCATCGCCGCGTTCTGCTGGGTCACCTGGTCCATGGAATTGACGGCGGTGTTGACTTCGGCAAGGCCGGTCGACTGCTCGCGTGCCGATACGGCGATTGCATCCATGTGCTGATTGATGCGGGCAATCCGTTCGCTGATCGCCTTCAGAACCTGGCTGGTGTCGAGAACCAGCTTGACGCCGCTTTCCACTTCCACCGAGGATTTCTGGATGTGGCCTTTGATTTCCTTTGCCGCCTGAGCCGATCTCTGGGCAAGCTCGCGCACTTCCTGGGCGACGACCGCAAAACCCTTGCCGGCCTCTCCGGCGCGTGCCGCTTCGACGCCGGCGTTCAGTGCGAGCAGATTGGTCTGGAAGGCAATTTCGTCGATCACGCCGATGATGCTGGAGATCTGCTGCGAAGATGCCTCGATGCGGCGCATAGCCTCTTCGGCATGCGACACGACCTCCGACGACCTGGTTGCGTTGAGGTTGGCTTCCGTCGCTTCAGTGCGCGCCTCATCGGTCCGCTTGCTCGAGTTCGAGACATTGGTGGTGATCTGATCGAGCGCTGCGGCGGTTTCTTCGAGAGAGGCCGCCTGCTGTTCGGTTCGTTTCGACAGGTCGCCGGCCCCGGAGGCGATTTCCCTTGTGCCTTCGTCGATCGCGGCGATGGCGGTCGCGATCGCGCCGAGCGTCTGATCGAGCTGCCTGATCGACATGTTGAAATCATGCCGGAGGTTCTCAAAATCGGGCGCGAACGGCTCGTCGATCTGGAAGGCGAGATCGCCGGATGCAAGCCGCTTCAAGCCTGCGGCGAGGCCCGATGTCGCCACCCGCAGCCGTTCGGCGGCATCTTCTTCGGCCTGCTTGCGAGCCATGACCCGCTCGGCTTCGCCCTGTAGTCGGGCTGCCTCGGCGTCCTGCTCAAGCTGCCTGTTGGCAATGGCTGCTTGGCGAAAGACTTCGACGGCCGATGCCATCGTTCCGATTTCGTCGGTGCGGCCGATCCCGGTGCAGGCAATGGCTGTATCACCACCGGCGAGCCTTTGCATGTCGTTGGAAAGCGAAAGAACAGGCTTGGTCACAGTCTTCCGAGTCAGGAAATAGAGGCCGAGCGCGAACAGCGCGGCCAAGCCCAGAAGTGCTTTCAGAGCGATATCGACCGAAGCTTTTATCTCAGAGCTGTGCTTGGAAATATCGTCCGACGCAGCTGTAATCTGATCCCCGGTCTGTTCCATGGCTGTTTCCAGCGTCGAGAATTGCTGCATGAATTCTGGCAGCGCCTTCAATGCTGCAGACGGATCCTTATCGGCAAGGTCGACCAGTTTCGTTGCGCTTTCGATGTAAACGATGAGGGGAGCTTCGACTCCGGCAAGGATTGCTTTGGTCTTGTCGTCTGTGGCCAGGCCCTTATTGGCATCAATCATCTCGCGGAACGACGACTCGTGCTCCACCAGATCCGCCTTCACCGCGGCCACGTCTATGCCTGCTGCCGGATTGGACGCCAGCAACGATGCAAGCACGTCCGCGCGTAGTGCGTCATGCATCATGTCGGCCTGCATGTGGTTTCGCAGGATTTGCGATGATCGAGCAACCTCGGCGCTGTTGGCCGAGAGGATGGACGCAGACCA